>NZ_CP099391.1:3309978-3971974 GCF_023913515.1 Natronococcus sp. CG52 | reverse complement strand
GAGTCCGTTCGAGGGGTTCGAATCGTCGCCGCGGATCTACGTCCCGACCGATCCCTACTACGTCGAGCGGGCGGCCGGGATCGGGGGAGACGCCGGAGGAGGCGAAGCCGACGGAACCGCGGAGACCGGCGACGCCCGCTTCATCGCCATCATCATCGAGGGGGAGTCCGCCAGCGAGGCGGATATCGACGCCGCCCGCGAGAGCGCCGTCGCGTACCTCGAGAGCGACGCAGCCGACGCGAGCGAGTTCCTCGGCAACGACCTCGAGATAACGTTCCGGACGAGCACGGAGCTGCTCCAGCAGCTGCAGGACGTTCTCGATCTCCTGCAGAACTTCATCGTCGGCATCGCCGCCATCTCCCTGCTGGTCGGGTCGATCGGCATCGCGAACATCATGCTCGTCAGCGTCACCGAGCGCACCCGCGAGATCGGGATCATGAAAGCGGTCGGCGCACAGAACCGGGACGTGCTCGGCCTCTTTCTCACGGAGGCGGTGATTCTGGGCGTCATCGGCGCCGTACTGGGAACGGCGCTCGGTCTCGTCGCGGGCTACGTGGGCGCGTGGTACATCGATCTCCCGCTGGTCTACCCCTACGAGTACGTCGCCCTCGCGATCGCGGTCGGGATCCTCGTCGGGATCCTCTCGGGACTGTACCCGGCCTGGCGGGCGGCGCGGACGGATCCGATCGACGCGCTCCGGTACGAGTGAGTCGTCGCGAGCGTCACTCGTCCCGGTCGGACTCGTGTTCCTCGTGCCATCGCAGCGGGTCGGAGGGATCGGATTCGGCGCCTTCGGCGGCTTCCGGCCGGTCCTCGCGGTTCGATACGTTCGAGCGGTCCGGATCGTCGCGGTCGGTCTCGAACGGCTCCCGCGGCTCTCGCGTCTCCGATCGAGGTCGGTCGTCGGTCGTCGGCGTTCGTTTCCGCCTCGACTCGCGCCCGCTCATTCCGATCGTCTCTCGCGTCTTCGCGTGCCGTTCCGGATACTCACGCGCCAGGTAGGCGCCGAGATACCCGCCGAGCAGCGACAGTCCGACGGTGTAGAGGAACGCGAACAGCACGAGCGCGAGGATCACGAGCACGACGAACGCGAATCCCTCTGCCGGGGCGGCGGCGACGCCCATCCCGAAGCCGACGACCCCGATCGCGAGGAGTGCGACGGCGGCGATCGGGACGAACGTGACCGCGCCGGCGAGGGCGCCGACGAGCGCCCCGTCGCGCTCGTCCGGACCCTCGAGAAATCCTGCGACGGCGCCGCCGATGATCGTCGAGAACGGGACGAACGAGAGGACGATACCGACGACGGCACCGATGATCGCGTTGATGATCGTTCGGCCACTGGCCATACGTGACCGACGACGGGCAGATAGAAAAGCTGGACGGCTGAGTGGGCTGGGGACGAGACGCGGACTCGAGCGTCAGTCGTCGGACGAGTTGCCAGGTTCCGCCTCGACGGGTTCGGCCGGCGTCTCCGACTCCGGCCTCGCGAAGTCCTCGAGCGTCGTGTCGCCGTTGACCTCCTCGGCGAGCAGGTCGACGGCCTCGACGAAGACCGCGACGATCAGCGGGCCGACGACGATTCCGATCGCGCCGAGCGTAAAGAGGCCGCCTGTGAAGCCGACGAAGTAGAGACTGCCCGGCAAGCCGGCGGAGCGGCGGGCGAGTCGCGGTCGAACGGCGATGTCGGGAAACCAGGCAACCAGCCCGATTCCGAGGACGCCGACCAGCGCCGCTGCGGCCAGTTCGCCCGCGGCGACGTGGTAGAGCGCGATCGGTGCGACGAGCAGGCTCGGGCCGATGATCGGGACGAACTGCAAGATTGCGGCGAAGAGCGCGAGCGTGAAGGCCATCTCGTAACCCAGCAGCCGGAACAGCGGGTAGCCGATCAGCAGCGAGGCGACAGACGTGGCGAGTTGCAGCACGTAGATCGCGTACAGCGTCTCCCGGGCTCGAGTGGCGAGCGCGTGGACGACGTCGCGGAACTCGTGTGGAACGGGGGCGATCGCCGCTCGTCCGGCCGCGTCGCCCTTGTACAGTAGCGCGAACAGCAGGATGACGAAGAGGGCGAACTTGATCGCGAGCACCGGAAGCGACGACGCGAGGGAGACGGCGAGGTCGCGCAGGAAGGTCACTGCGAGCGTCTGGACCTCCCCTGCCTCGATCGTGTACGTCACGTCGAGCACCGTGACCGGCATCTCCGGCGGAACGTCCTCGACGAGGGCGATCACCTCGTCGATTCGGAAGTACAGCGTGAGGACGATCGGCGAGAAGACGGCGACCGCGCCCACGAAACCGAGTAGCGTCGCGGCGACGGCGGACGTCCACTCGGAGAGCCCCGCCTGACCAGCCATCCCTGTACGGGAAGCAGAACGTAGGCGACCGTCAGCGCGAAGAGGATCGTTCCGAGGACCTCGAGCAGGATCGCCCCGGTTACGACGCCGAGCGCAGCAACCACACCAGCGAGCACGTGGCGGCGTCGTCGCGCTCCGTTCGCGTTCGCTGTCACACCGGTGAGTCTCAGCCGTCGGATAAAACCTTTCTGTCCCGGACCCGATGCCGGGGAAATCGCCGCGAGAAGACGGACGTCGGTCGATACGGGGTGATCCCGGCGCTTAAGGCGATACGGCGTATCACTACCGCTATGAAACGGCGTTCGGTCGTACGGGCCGTCGGTGGCGGTGGGCTCGCCGGGTTAGCCGGCTGTTTCACCCGCGAAGCGGACGACGAGGAGGAAGCGGAACCGGCCGACGTCGACGACCGGGACGACCCCGAGCCCGAAGAGCCCGACCTCGACGGGACGCTCCGGATCGCCACAACCGAGTCGATGGTCCGCGGCGAGCGAGCCGCCGACGAGCGACTCAGGGAACTCTTCGAGGAGGAGTTTCCCGACGCGGAACTCCAGTGGACGATCCCGGAAGCCGGCCTCGATCACTACGTCCGGCGCGTCCACCAGGAGGCCGAAATCGACGCGGACGTCTACTTCGGGCTCACTCCGGCCGCGCTCGCAGCGGTCGACCGCGAACTCGAGGGGCGCGAACTCTTCCGCCAACTCAACCAGGATCGGATCACAGCGACCGACCGCATCCGCGATGATCTCGAGTTCGGCGATCCGAACGGTCGCGTTCTCCCCTCCGGGGTGCGATACAGCTGTCTCCTCCACGCGGATGACGACGAACTCGAGGCCCCCGAAACGCTCGCTGACCTGACCGAGCCCGAGTACGAGGAGACGCTGCTGATTCCCCATCCCGAGCGCGCCGACTCGGGGCTGGCGTTTCTCCTCTGGACGATCGACGCCTTCGGAACCGACGGCTACCTCGACTACTGGAGCGGACTCCGAGAGAACGGCGCCCGGATCACCGACGGCTGGGCGGCGTCCGACGAGCTCTACGCGGCGGCGGAGCGACCGCTGTCAGTCGCCTACTCGACCGATCCGGTGATCGCCGATCGAGAGGATCGAGATCCGGACCGCTACCGGGTCGCGTTCCCGGACGAACAGGGGTACGAGACACCCTCGGGGTGGCCATCTTCGATCAGGCCGAGAAGATCGATCTCGCCTACGACTTCCTCAACTTCGCCCTCTCGAGCGAGGTGCAGGTCGAACTCGCCGAACGACGGGCCCAGATTCCCGCGGTCAGCAACGCGTTCGTCGATCTCGACGAGGGGTTCGAGGAGCGCGCCGAGATTCCCGCGGAGTCCGTGACTATCGAATACGATCGACTGCGAGGCAGCCTCGAGGAGTGGCTCGGTAACTGGAGCAGCGCGGTCGAGGGCGGCGCGGTGGACACCATCGAAGAGCAGCCGTCGTTACGACAACCGTGACCGGAACCGCTCGAGGCCGTGCTCGAGCATATCGGGACTGACGGGCTGGAACTCGTCGTCGTCGGGCAGGTACGGTCGAACCGAATCCCAGCTATCGCGAGCGTAGCGCTCGTCCAACAGCACGCGAACGCCGACGTCCTCTGGCGAGCGGATGACGCGACCGATCGCCTGGCGCGCCTTCCGCACCGCGGGAATCGTCAGCGCGTACGTGAACCCGTCCTCGAAGGCGTCGTCGTAGGCTCGGCGGACGGCCTTCGTCCGGGGACTCGAGGTGTTGACGATCGGGACGCCACAGACGACGGCCGCCGAGAGCCGGTCACCGCTGTAGTCGACGCCCTCGGTGAGCGTCCCCCGGAGGCTCGTGACGAGCACCTTCCCGTCGCCCGCGAAGAACTCGCTTTTGAGCGACTGGGTGGTCTCGTCGTCGCTCGCGGCGTCGAGCAGGACGGGTTTCTCGATCCGCTCCTCGACGACGCCCGCGGCCCACTCGGCCTCCGCGTAGCTCGGCATGCCGACGAGGACGTTTCCGGGGAGACGAGCGACCTTCGCGATAGCGTCGGCGTAGTGCGTTCTGGTCGGATTGGTCTCTCCGGGTCGCCCCCGGTTCTCGTAGGTGTACTTGGGCGCGGCGACCGCGAAGCTCTCGCGGTTCGTCTCCGGGAAGTGCAGTCCGTACCGCCGTTCGACGACCGGGCGGTCCTCCTCGCGAGCGAGGTAGTCGAGGCCCGTCACCTCGGTGAAGGCATCCATGGGCTCGAGTGTCGCACTCATCAGGATCCCGCCGCCGAAGCTCCCGAGGCGCTCGCCGATGGCGTCGCTCGGCACGCAGTTGTGCAGGGCGAGTCGGGCGGTGTAGGCCCGGCGCCACGAGTCGGCGGGTTCGGTGTCGTCCCAGGTCCGCTCGAGTTCGATCTCCCGGAAGTAGTCGGTGTGGTCGCGGCGGTACCACTCGCCGAGGACGCGACCGACGGCTGGCGCGGCGCGGGTGCGCTCCTCGTCCTCGGCCTCGTTCAGGACGCGCTCGACGACGGCGCCGGCGGCCTCGGCGCGAACCCAGACGGCGTCGCTGTAGCCGGCGTCGACGGCCCACTCGGAGAGTTCGTCCTCGGCGGGTTCCTGCGGGTCGCGTAGCGGGATCTCGTCGTCCGCGAGTTCGGTCAGGTTCGACTTCCACCCCCGGTGAGTCCGGTCGAGATGGGCGGTGACCCGGCGGTCGAGTTCCTGCCGAAGGTCTCGAACGAACTCGAGCGTGCGTGCGAGTTCCTCGAACGAGACGTCGCTGTCCGCCAGTTCTCCGCGAACGAGTTCGGCGTCGGCCGTCTTCGATCCGCCCTCCGCCTGGCGTCCCTCGCGTTCGAACCTGATCGGCTGGATGACCCGCGAGAGTTCGGTTTCGGCGTCGCGCAGGGTCGTGTCGCCGACGCCGTCACTGACCAGGTCCCGCACCCGGGGCTCGAGCATGTGGGCCTCGTCGCAGACGACGAACGTCGAGTCGTCGAGCAGCGCGCCGGTGAAGGTGTTCGTCGTCGTCGGATCGAACGCGTGGTAGTAATTTCCCAGGACGACCTCGACGTGGCCGAGCAGCGCCCCCATCACGGAGTGGGGGCAGGTGCCGTGTCGAACGGATCGCGCGACGAGATCCTCGGGAGTGAGTAGGCCGGCGCTCGTAAAGTCGAACGGGACGGCCTCCGAGGCGTCTCCGTCGCTCTCCTCTTCGGGCAGGTCCTCGAGGTACTGCGCGTAGAACGGGCAGTACTCGGTTTCGGCGCCGACCGCTCCCCCGTCGCCGTACGTCGGCATTTCCGGCGGATAAGCGGCCGTCTCCCCGGCGGTCTCGAGGAACCGGCCCGTCGTTCCGGCCGTCCCGCTGTCGGCGAGTCCGGTCTGTTGCTGGCGCGCCCGCGCGGTCAGCGTGCCGGCCGTCGTCTCCCCGCCCTCACCGGTGAGGTCGCGGGTTCGGTCCCGCAGCGTCTCACAGCGGTCGTAGACGTTGCCGTCGTCGATCCCGCCCGCTCCCTCCCGGTTGTACGGGCAGACGTCGGCCTTGCCGACGAGGGTCAGTCCCGAGATCGGGTTCCAGTCGTCGGGCAGGTTCGCGTTGATCGTCTCGAGGTCGGCCTCGAACTGGCGCAGTTGCTGCTTGACGCTCGTGAGCACGAACACGCGCTCGTAGTCGGTGTCGGGATCGCGCACGAGGTCGATCCCCGCGCTGAGCGCAATCATCGTCTTTCCGGTGCCACAGGCCCCCTCGACGACGGTGTAGCCGTCGTCTCGAGCGGTCTCGATTGCGGTCTCGATACCGTCGACCTGCTCGTCGTAGGGTTGCTCGTGGCCGAAGATCGAGCGCCAGTCCGTCATTCTTGCCGTACTCATCGTCGGTCGTCCATAGCGTTGACGAACTGCGATTGCGGCGGCTTCGAATATAAACGTGCGGACCGGCTCGGCGCAATCGCCCGCTGGCGGGCGACAGCAGCAGCGGGTTACCGGTTCCGGGACTCGGTTGCTCGTTCGATCGTCGCTTCGACGAGTCGCTTTCCGCCGAGCAGACACTCGCGGAGGACGGGTGCGCCGTCGTAGAGCCAGATCAGCGCGGCGAAGGCGGCCATGGCGAACTGGAGCAGGATGTACGTCGAGGGATCGCTCGAGAACAGTTCGTGTCGGTAATGCGTGAAAAACACGAAGAACTGGTCGATGAAGCCGGGACCGTGTTCGTGGGCGTGGAGGTGAGCGTCGCCCCTCTCGACCGGCCACAGGACGATCCAGAAGATGAGGTGGTCGTTCCGGACGTAGCCGTCGACGATGTCAGCGGGCAGGTGCAGGAGGTAGCCGACGGCGAACGCAACGCCAGTTCGGGGTCGGTCGTAGGACCTGGCGAGTGCACCGACGGCGACCGACAGCGGAATCGCGAAGAAGATCGAGTGGCCGAGCGCGTATCCGACCTCGAAAATCTCGTACTCCCACGTCAACGGTTTGTCGATCAGGTCGGGAAGCACCGACGCGAAGACGACCGCGAACGCCTCGAGGCCGCCGGGAGAGTCCCGGTAGTAGGTGTGACAGAACAGCGAGTAGGCGAGATACCCCACGATTGCGTGTTCCCACGGCCACATGATCTGACCCTCGGGCGGCCAGTATAATAATCGTTCTTCCCGAGTTAGTAACGATCGTTGGGGACAGACGTCCCGGTCGCGAGGGACGAGAAGACGGCAAACGCAACGCCTTCCAATCTTCCCCTCCAACGGACCGTATGAGCGATTCTATCGACGTCGACGAGTGGCGCGACGAACTCGAGTCAAAGCGCGCCGAGAAGGACGAGTTCTTCGCCGAGCATCCCCAGTCGCCGATTCCGCCCGAGGATCGCGACGGCTTCGACGGGCTCGAGTACTTCAGCCCGGACTCGGACTACCGCGTCGCCGCGACCGCTACGGTCCACGACGATCCGGAGGTCGTGTTGATGGATACGACCGCGGATCGAGAGATGCGGTATCTTCGGACCGTCACGCTCGAGTTCGAACTCGAACGCGACGACGAGGACCTCGAGGACGGGACGTTCGAACTGGCCGGCTATCAACTCGAGAGCCCCGACGAGGAGCCGATCTTCATCCCGTTCCGGGACAAGACGACCGGTCAGCAGAGCTACCGGGGCGGGCGATACATGGAACTCGCGCCGGATCGGGACCTCGAGACCGGCGACGAACTCGTCGTCGACTTCAACCTCGCGTACACGCCGTTTTGCGCCTACAGTGAGACCTTCGACTGTCCGCTGCCCCCCGAGGAGAACTGGCTCGAGATCGCGATTCCGGCGGGCGAGGGGTTCGAATCGAACTGACGCAGTCAGTGCGAGTGAGACACGGGGGATCGTTTCGACTCGAGCGAGCCCGAGTGAGCAGTATCGGCTCGAAGCTGCACGAAGGGTGTGAATCGACTGACGTGAGCCGAATAGAGCGGAGCGTCGAGCCCGGTTCGAGTGGAAACCAAGGGGTGCGCCGCGCCGTTCGACCCGAAATCAAGGGGCTACGCCGACCGTCAGGAGGGTGCCGTACTCGCGGTAGCGCTCGACCATCGCCTCGCGGGTGTCCCAGTCCTCGAGCGGGAACTCGGCCTCGCCGGGGATCGTGATCTCGCGGTCCGGAACGTTGTCCTGTTCGGCGACGAGGAGTCCCGCGTCGCGGAACGCCTCGCGGTACTGGTCGCGGTCCCAGCGGGTCATCTCGATCGAGATGAACTCCTGCCACTCGCGGGAGTGGACGTTTTCCTCGTAGTAGTTGACCGCGCAGTAGAACGTTCCGCCGGGACGAAGCACGCGGGCGACCTCCTCGAGCGTCTCGTGGGGATCGGCGGCGTAGTAGAACGCCTCCATGGACCAGATGTGATCGATCGAGTCGTCGGCGAACGGGAGCGAACCGAAGTCGCCGACGACGTAGCCGACCTGGCCGTCGTCCGTGTAACCCGCGGCGTTGTGGGCCATCTCCGGCGAGCCGTCGAGTCCGTAGACTCGGCCCGCACCCTTGGTGTCTCGCAGCGCCCGACCGGCGTAGCCGCTGCCACAGCCCAGATCGAGGACGGTATCGCCCGGTTCGACGGGCATCCGCGCGAGCGCGTGCTTGGCGGTGTGCCAGTGGCGCTCCTCCATCCCCCTGTCCTTTCCGCTCGTGGCCCAGTCGTCGAACTCCTCGCGAACGCTCATACGAGACTCATCAGCCCAGAGCATCAAAACGAGTTCGACTCGAGCACAGGCCGTAGAGAGCGGTCTGCTCCGTCGCATCGGAGGCGTACACGCGGCCGGGTGGCTCCGCTCGAAGTAGTGACCGACAGATTCTTTAGGTTGGCCTAAAAAGGTGTGACCGGAGAGGTTTAGGTCGGCCGAAAACCGTGGGCATCGGACGGCCGGCGATCGGACAGCGTTCGCTGTCTCACCCTCTCGACCGCTCTGCTGCGGGTAACCGGAAGGTATTAGTGTTTTAGGCTGGCCTAAACTATATATGCAACGACACGATCTCAGCGGGCGGGGAACGACGATCAACCGCCGGCGATTCCTCGGCGCGGGTTCGGCTGCGGTCGGCACGCTCGCCGTCGCCGGCTGTCTCGACGGTCTCGGCGGTGGAGACGAGGACCCGTTCGATAGTTACGAGCCCCAGGAAGCGGCCGCGGAATCGAGCGCCGTTTCCTGGGACGACCTCGGCGACCTCGAGGGCGAACTGACGATCTACTCCGCTCGGACCCAGGATCAGATCGATCCCCTGTTCGAGAAACTCGAGGACGAGTACGACGATTTCACGATCAAGCGTGACTACGACGACGAGGGCGATCAGCTGGCGAGTATCCTGGAGGAGGGCGAAAACAGCCCGGCGGACGTCTTCTACACGCAATCCTCGGGCGAACTCGCGCGACTCAAGGACGAAGGGCTCGCGCGCGAGCTGCCGGAAGACGTTATCGACGCGGTGGACGACAACTACCGAGACTCGGACGGACAGTGGACCGGTGCGTCCGGCCGGGTTCGTGCCGTGCAGTACAACACCGACCACTTCGACGGCGACGATCTTCCGGACGACATCTTCGCGTACGCCGAAGACGAGCGATTCCGGGACGTTATCTCGACGCGCCCGAATTCGGGGACCTTCCACTCGTTCATCGTCGCGATGATGGAGGAAGAGGGCGAAGACGCGACCCGCGAATGGGTCCGCGCGATGGTCGAGGATCAGAACGCGACGCTGTACAGTAGCGGCTCGGACCAGGCCGAGGCCGTTGCGAGCGGCGAACAGGAGATCGCGCTCGGCAACCAGTACTACGCCGGCCGCATCGTCGACGACGATCCGGACGCTCCCCTCGACGTGACGTTCACCAGTAACGATCCCGGCTGCCTGTTCAACGTCTCCGGCGTCGCCATTCTCGAGGGAGCGGACAAGCCGAACCTCGCGGCGGAGTTTACCCGCCACATCATCGCCGAACAGGGACAGGACTTCTTCGTCGACGTCAACGGAGAGTATCCCGTCGTCGACGGCGTCGAGTACGTCGGCGAACTCCCGACCCTCGACGAGATCGATCCGCTCGAGTTCGACCTGAACAAACTCGGCGACGTCGAGCCCGCCATCGACCTGCTCCGCGAAGAAGGAATGACGGTCTAATCGGACATCTCGCGCCGGTTCTCCGTCTCCGATGCGGTCCGCACTCCGTTCAGCGGCGCGAATCGCCGCCGTCCAGACCGGGACTCGAACGATCCGGCTGACCGGTAATTTTAGGAAGCCCTAAATCCGTTCCGCCGAAACACACCGGTCGAACTACTATCGTGGCATCGAACCGATTCGAGAAACTGTCGAACGCGGGCGAGAAAGTCTCATACCCCGGTTTGACGATTATTAGCGGGTTGATCGCGCTGCTCGTCGCGTCGCCGTTACTGTGGATCGTCCTGCGGGCACTGCAGGTGAATCCGACTCGAGCGGGCGAGTTGGTATTTTCAGCCCGGACCGCCGGTATTCTCCTTACCAGTCTGGGGCTCATGGTCTCGGTGACCGTCCTCTCGGTCGCCATCGGACTCCCGTTGGCGATTCTGACGACCCGAACGAATCTTCCATTTCGCCGGTTCTGGACCATCGTCGCCGCGCTGCCGCTGGTAATTCCGAGCTATATCGGCGCGTTCGCGTTCGTCTCCGCGTTCGGTCCGTACGGAGAAGTGAGTTCGCTCCTCGGTGTTCCGATGCCCCACGTTCGCGGGTTCTGGGGCGCCGTCCTGGTCATCACCCTGTATACGTATCCGTACGTCTTTCTCACCGCACGCGCCGCGCTTCTGTCGATGGACGCCTCGCTCGTCGACGCCGCACGGACGCTGAATGCGGACCGGTTCGAAGCGTTCCGTCGCGTGACCTTCCCGCAGATTCGGCCGGCGATCGCCGCCGGCGCGTTGCTGACCGCGCTCTATGCGATTTCGGACTTCGGAACGCCGGCGTTCATGCACGTCGAGGTGTTCACGAGTGCAATCTACTGGGAGTTCGGCGCGCTCAACGTGGAGTACGCGGCCCTGTTGTCGCTGCAGTTGCTCGCGGTAACTGGCATCGTCCTCCTGATCGAGGCGAACGTTGGACGCGATGAGGATGCGAGCGGCGGAACTCCGAGTGGATCCCAAATTCGGTTGGGCCGGTGGAAGTGGCCGGCGATGGGCACCGTCGCCGGGATCGGTATCTTGACGCTCGCGGTGCCGATCGCGATCTTCGGCGTCTGGATCGTTCGAGGGATCGGCGCCGAAGCCTCGACGTACGCGTTCGAGTGGGAGTACGCCCTCAACTCGGTCTATCTCGCCGGCCTCGCCGCGGTCATCGCCTGTACGTTTGCCATTCCCGTCGGCTATCTGTCGTCGCAGTCAGAATCGATACTCGCCCGACTGTTCGAACGCGTTACGTACGTCGGTTTCGCAGTCCCCGGAATCGTCATCGGTCTCGCGCTCGTCTTTTTCGGTGCGAACTACGTTCCGTTCATCTATCGGGAGGGCGTCGTCCTTCTCGTGTTCGCGTACGTCGTTCGGTTCCTCCCGCAAGCCGTCGGGAGCACGCGGACGTCCGTACTCCAGGTCGACGATCGACTCCCCGAAGCGGCGCGAACGCTGAACGCCGGTCGACTGGAAACCTTCCGCCGAGTAACGCTGCCGCTAATCGCGCCGGGGGTCGTCGCCGGGGGCGTCCTCGTCTTCCTGACCACGATGAAGGAACTTCCGGCAACGCTGATGCTGCAACCGATCGGAATGGAAACGCTCGTGACCCTCATCTGGAGCGCCCACGGAACCGCCCACTACCGGTACGCCGCGCTTCCCGCGCTCATCCTCGTCGTTATCTCCGGACTGTCGATGCTCGTGCTTTTGCGCCAGGAGGACGTCTGACGGTCCGGAATCGGGTTGTATCGCACGAACCGACCGCCCGTGCCCCCGCGAGACACATCCGCAGTATTAAGTCCGTTCCGGAAATTGATCACGCAATATGGAGTACGAACTGGCGATCGACGGGACGCCCGAGACGGTTCCAGGGGGGACCGGGATTCTCTTGCTTCACCCGAGCACCGGTGAGACGGACCGAATCGACACGGATTTCCTCAAGACCGACACCGACAACTTTCTCGTCGTCTCCACGCGGACGACCGCCCGCGAAGTCAGACAGAAACTCGAGTACTACGACGTCGACGAGAACCGCGCCGAGATTCTCGACACGCTGAGCATCGAACGCGGCTACTCGCGACGCTCCAGCGACGCCGTTCACTACGTCGCCGCACCGGACGACGTCGACGGCATCGTCGACCACATCGACGGCTTCCTCGACGATCACGACGGCAAACTCCGGATCAGCTTCGACTCGGTCACCGAACTCGCCTACTACGCCGGCGAGGAACAGGCCCTTTCCGCCGCCGAGCGGATCCTCTCGCTGCTCGAGGAACACGACGCTGTCGGACTGTTCCACCTCTCGGAGGATCCACACGACGAGGCGTTCGTCGACGAGTTCCGCGCGCTGTTCGACGGTACCATCGACCTCGACGAGGACGGCAGCGTCGACGCGAGCTTCTGAACGCACGAGCCGCGGTATTTCACCGTTCACCACACTCATGCCCACTGGGTACAACAAACTCGTCCGCGATCGCATTCCCGAGATCATCGAAGAACAGGACGAGCGCCCGGTAACGCACGTCGCCGACGACGAGGAGTACGCCGACAGACTCGCGGCGAAGCTTCTCGAGGAGGCGAGGGAGTTCGAGGAGTCGAGAGACCCCGAGGAACTGGCCGACGTGCTGGAGGTCGTCGACGCGATTCTCGAGGCGCAGAATCGATCCCGCGAATCCATCGAACGCACGCGTCGCGAAAAGCGAGCTGAACGCGGGAGGTTCGAGGAGCGGATCGTCCTCGAGCGCGTCGAGGACGACTGAGTCGGCGCCGTCTCCGTCGCGAAAATACGCTCGCTACTCCTCGAGCGCGTCGAACGTCTTCTCGGCCCACGTGATCGCGTAGTCGGGGCCGTGCTCCCGGTAGGCCTCGGTGTCGAGGGCGGCGAACGGCGCCGGGAGTTCGATCGCGTGCTTGAGCGCCGCACAGGCTAGCTCCGTCGCGTCCGCGAAGTCGGTCTCGCCGCGGGCGACGGCGCGCGGGAGCCCCGAGACGCGGTCCTCGAGTCGTGTTCCGGCGTCCTGCCACGCGTCGGCGAGTTCGGGATGGTCGGTGCGCCATCCGGCAAACACCTCGCGCGTGTGAAGTCCCTTCCAACCGTCGTAGAGCGCGGCGGCGACCTGATAGGTACCGCCGGCGTCGAGGGCCGTCGCCCTATCGAGCGCGCGGTACTCCTCCTCGAAGAAACCGATGAAGTGTTCTGGAACGTCGAGTCCGACCTCGACGAGCGCTTCCGCGAGCAGAAAGTTCAGGAACGGCTCCGGCGATCCCCCCACGCGGGGTTTGACGATGATCGTCGGCGGTTCGGTCTGGCGCGTCCAGGCGATGCTGCCGTCGCCCGGCATTCCGATCGTGAAATCGGAACCCGCGTAGCGAGCGAGCAGTTTCGGCGCGTCCGTCGGGAGCCACTCGGTAGGGTAGCTCGTCGGCTCGAGCGCGTCGACGAACAGTCCCACGTCCTCGGCCTGGGCTGGCGGGAGCGTCTCGAAGTCCCGCTCGCAGTCGACGACGACGGCGTCGGGCGCGTGCTCCGCCCGGATCGCCTCGACCGGGCTCGAGAGCTCTCGAAGCTCGAACATCAGACGAAGACTGTCTGGAAGATTGTCAGGGCCGACAGCAGCGCCGATGCAGCGACCGTCGCGAGGACGACCTTGGTTGCAGTACTCATATGCTGAGGCTATCGGTCGCGTCGCTTAAATCCATCTGTCTCGGCCGAAATCACGCCCGGATCGGCGTTTTAACGGGCCGTCGCTGTCTCCCGGGGATCGTCCTTCCCGGACTGGACCCGAGGGCATCGTTTCCCCCGGAACGAGGCCACACGGCGGTGATTTTCGAAACCGGGCTCGAGCCGGGAAGGAAACGATAGTAGTCGCTGAAAATCAGTGCACACCCGATCGCACGACAGGAGCGCGGTTCGGAGCGAGCGACGCAAGCGAGAACCGCGGACAGTGCGATCGGTGTGTAAATCGTTTCAGTTGGTGCTATAAGTACGGTCGTATCGGAGTGCTCTAAAGGGAGAGCGGCTGCGGTATGAGGGTCGGCACCATCGGTCGAACGAAATCGGTGCGATCGAAGTTACTCGTCCGCGCCGTCGTGCCACGAATCCGGGACGTCGATAACGTACCGCCCGTCCTCCTGGAGAGAGATGATGTACTCGTCGCGGTTGTAGAGCTCCATGAGGTTGAGCTCGTACTGTCCGGGACGAACGATCTTGATACTCTCGAACTGCTCGTTGAGTTCCGCCCGGAGATCCTCGATCGACGGCTGTTCACCTGACGGCTCGCTAACGACCCGGCCGTCGTTCGGCGGCTGGTCGTCCTCGCTGCCTGCGCCGGTTTCCGCGCTTCCGCCGACATCGGTGACCACTCCGGAGCCGCCGTCCTGTCCGGCGTCCGTCGGGAGATCGTCCGCCGGAACGACTTCGCTACGAGCGCTCGCCTGTGCAGAGTCCTCTGATTCGACCGGATGTACGGTCGTCTCGACCTCCGTTATCCCAGCGGGCTGATCGTTCGCTACTCCAGCGGATTGATCGTTCGTCACAGACCGTGGAGCCGTAGTCTGCTCGGTCGACGACTGTGTAGTCACGGACCGATCGTCTCCGGACTCGGTTCCGGACGACCGGTCTTCCGGGCGGCGAGCCGAGTCCGGCCACTCGGAGAACCCGTCGCTCTCGGCAGCCGACGTCGTCCCGGACTGGGTTTCGCTCGAGGACGATGCCGGCTCCGACGGACGCCGCTGCTCGGCGTTCTCGGGGGTCGTCGACGGTGACTCGGCGTCCGTCGTCTCTGTCGCCGTTGCGTTCGTCGTCGCTGCGTCCGCTGTCGTCGTGTCCGCCGGATCTGTCGTCGTTGGGTCTGCCGTCGACCCGCCGCTCGACCCCGAAGAGACCCTTGGGTCTGCCGTCGACCCGCCGCTCGACCCCGAAGAGACCCATCCACGAACTGTCTCCGCAGCGCGGGACGCGACGCCGTCCGGGTTCGGTTCGGACTCATCCCCGGACGGCGTCTCGGCCGCGCCCGTTTGTTCTCCACCGGCTCCAGCATTCGGTTCAGAAGCGGTACCAGCGGCCGTCGTGCCCGAACTCGGCGCGAACTGGAACTTGTTCCCGCCACAGTCGGGACAGCCCGAGAGCATCTCCTTGGAGCCGTCGGGGAACGTGCGGCCGCAGTTCGTGCATTGG
The DNA here is from genome assembly GCF_023913515.1 of Natronococcus sp. CG52. Taxonomy (NCBI): domain Archaea; kingdom Methanobacteriati; phylum Methanobacteriota; class Halobacteria; order Halobacteriales; family Natrialbaceae; genus Natronococcus; species Natronococcus zhouii. The sequence goes on along the minus strand of NZ_CP099391.1, from coordinate 3,956,843 downwards.
TGTGGCATTAGTTACGGGACACCAGCGCGCTGATGAGCGTTTCGTCCTTGTGGAGCGTTTCGATCTGGTTCGCCGGCCCGATCACCGTCAGCTTCGCAGTCGACTCGTTCGACCCCATGATGCGGCCGAGCAGCGACGAATCACGCGTCTCCGATTTCGGATACGTCTCGATCTCGATCCCGTTGAAGCCGTCGGGGCTGATCTCGGCCATCGTCATCTCGATGAGTTTGCTCTCCTCGTCCGGGGTCAGCCCCTCCTCGAGAATGACGATATTTCCGTCGTGGACCCCATCGAGGATCATCCGGATCTTTTCCGTCGTCGCCATCCGATCCATCCGCTCGCCGCTGATGAGGTCGATTTGCACACCGTCCGGGCCGTCCAGGTCGTCTGCGTTAGTTGCTTTCGGCATCGTAATCACCCGAAGTACTCTGCGATGTTGTCGTAGACCTCGTCCATGTTTTCTCCCTCCTTTGCAGACAGCGGCACCGTCTTGTGCTGCGGGAACGCGTCCTCGATTCGTTTGACACTCGACTCGTCGAGGTCGATCTTGTTCGCGAAGATGAGTACCGGTAGATCGCGTGACTCGACGATGCCGATCAGCATCGTGTTGACCTGCGTGATCGGATCTTTTGCGCTGTCCAGTACGTAGATGACGCCGTCGACGTCCTCGCGGAGCCAGTGCATCGCCTCGGCGACCCCCTCGGTCGCCTCGCGAGACCGACGAATCGCGTCCTCCTCTTCCATCTCGTCGGTGAACTCCTCGTAGTCGACTTTCGTCGTTACACCGGGCGTGTCGACGATATCGATCGACACCGACTTGCCGTTGCGCTCGATCTCGACGTCTTCTTTCCTGCGTGCACGGCGTGTTTCGTGTGGAACGTGACTCTCCGTACCGATCGCGTCGCCCGTCCAGTCACGAGCGATCCGATTCGCGAGGGTCGTCTTTCCAGCGTTGGGCGGTCCGTAGATACCGATTCGTTTGGGTTCCGCGTCGGTAAACAACCGATCCGTAACCCGGGAGACACTATCCTTGAGTTCTGTTAACAATCCCATCCTTTGGGGCCCTCCAGCACCGCGGGGTGCATCTGCGCGTACTACAAACTGAACCCACTTAAGCCTACGTCAGACGTGTTTACTATCCAACGGATTTGAATTATCAGTATCCGCGGTGAACTGATCGAATACGTGCGAGCGACGGCCGAATCGTCGATTTGCAGTAACCTGCGAAAAGATGTAGTCAGTCACCATCTAAGAGGGGCGGTAACATGAATCGATAGTAGGATGGTACCGTTCTACAGTAAGAGTGTCGAGTTCACGTTATCGGTAGTGGTCGATCGCTATTTCGATGGGTGTTATCCCGGCGGACCCACCCCCACCCCTTCGTTTCAACTGGAGAGTGACGATGGTATGGGGGGAGGATCGGTGGAGAACGGTTCGAGAGAGACCCTGGTTTCCTCTCGAGACGGGCGCTCGAGCCGTCTCGACCGGAAATTCGGGGAGAACGAAGGGACTAGTAACTCGAGCGGGTTAGAAAGAGAATTCTAGTAGTAACTAGTAATATAAACGCCCTCTCCTAGTAACAGCGCTCTTTTGCTAGTGCTGCGGATATTGTTTCTGCCCTACTATTATAAAACCTTCCATCCCAAAAACTCTCGTTCCCACCCCCTCCTTCGGACGGTTCCACCTGAAACGAAGGGGTGGGGGTTACCCCGTCCATCGTGACCAGCGTTATCACTCCCCGTGGTCATCTTCCTCTCCTTCCGGCAGAATCCCGCTCACCTATCGATCGACCACTACACTATCTGTGATGACACCTTCGGAGACACACGACGTGAGGATTCGCTATCACACGAATTGCCCGGTACGTTCCAGCGCTCGCTCCATCCTTTTCCGGCGTTCCGCTCTTTTTGACCTTGGAACACGCTACTCACGGCCGGCTGGTTCGACGCTCTCTCGGAGTGACCGAGTACCGAGCAAACGGAGGAGCCGCCACCGTCAGTTTTCGAGCGCTGATCGACGCAGCGTTCGGTACGATGTGTTAGCGTTCGACTCGGTGCAGCGGTGATCGTCGCGTTCGACGTGAAGGAGAGGTACCCGAACCGATCCGACGTCGGCTAAACGCTTCGGGGCGAAACGAACACGAGTCGTTCGGAGATAGATTGATCGCCGCAATAGCCGGTTCCAGTTCCTGTAGAGGGGGTACTCGGCCTCCACTACTAACCGATGTGCCCGCCCGCGTGAAAAACACGTTACACTGTGCGTGAGTGAAAGGGAAGAATTTAATATCTCGGTCTTCCTCTGTTTCGTTTGCATCAACTGGATCCGGATCGGGTAACCGTCATACTGGATCGGCTTCAATGGCCATCCTGGCGCCGATATTCCTGCTTTCTGGACCAGTGTTCCACACGAAACAAGGGGGTACTCGAACGACTGATGTCAGATGACAACTCGGAGATACCAGGGGCGGACGAGGTCGAACCCGACGGAACACACGGATTTTCGACGCCGCTCGAGGAAACGGCAATCGGCGACGACGAGCCGAATCAGGGATTGTTCGACGACCTGCTCAGCGGGGAGCCGATCTTCGAGAACAAGGAGGTTCTCAGACCCTCCTATACGCCACACGAGCTCCCGCATCGAAGTGATCAGATCAACAAGATGGCGACGATCCTCGTCGCCGCACTCCGCGGCGAGACGCCGTCGAACATCCTGATTTACGGCAAGACGGGAACGGGGAAGACCGCGAGTGCGAAGTTCGTCAGCAAGGAACTCGAGAGCACCTCCCAGAAGTACAGCGTCCCCTGTGACGTCGAGTACATCAACTGCGAGGTTACCGACACCCAGTATCGCGTCCTGGCACAGCTCGCGAACAAGTTCATCGAGAAGAACAAGGCGCGAATCGACGAAAAGGTCGCCTCCCTCGAGGAACTCCTCGAGACCGTCGAACAGTACGAGAACGAGGCCCCCTCTCGATCCGAGGATGGATCACCGACCGACGGCGGGACGAGCGACGACCCGTTCGAGTCCGCCGTCCAGCAGGGCCGATCCGCCGAAGGCGACCCGCTCACCGGCGAGGAAAAAACGGACGGCAGTGGCGTTTCGTTTGCAACCGAAACCGACGCTGTGTCCCGTGATTCTCCACTAGAAACAGGGGGGTCTACATCCGACTCAGTCGAGGACGAACCATCGCCGACGCATCCGCTCGAGTCGACGCCGTTTACCGCCGTCGCCGAAGTCGAGGATCGAATCGCTTCCCTCGAGGCGGACAAGGAGTCCTTCGAGGAGGTCCCGATGACGGGGTGGCCGACGGATCGGGTCTACAGCGTCTTCTTCGACGCCGTCGACTACGACGAGCGCGTCGTCGTTATCATGCTCGACGAGATCGACAAACTGGTCGAGAAGAGCGGCGACGACACGCTCTACAACCTCTCGCGGATGAACTCCGAACTCGAGAACTCGCGAGTCTCGATCATCGGCATCTCGAACGACCTCAAGTTCACCGACTTTCTGGATCCGCGCGTGAAGTCGAGTCTCGGCGAGGAGGAGATCGTCTTCCCGCCGTACGACGCGAACCAGTTGCGAGATATCCTCCAGCACCGATCGGAGGTCGCGTTCAAGGGGAACGCGCTCTCGGGCGACGTGATCCCGCTGTGTGCGGCCTTCGCTGCACAGGAACACGGGGACGCCCGTCGGGCGCTCGACCTCCTCCGGACAGCGGGCGAACTCGCGGAGCGATCTCAGGCCGAGACGATCGTCGAGGAGCACGTCCGGCAGGCCCAGGACAAGATCGAACTCGACCGCGTCGTCGAAGTCGTCCGCACGCTCCCGACTCAGAGCAAACTCGTCCTCTTCTCGACCATCTTGCTCGAGAAAAACGGCGTTCACAGCATCAACACCGGCGAGGTGTTCAACATCTACAAGCGCCTCTGCGAGGAGATCGACGCCGACGTCCTGACCCAGCGCCGCGTCACCGACCTCATCAGCGAACTCGACATGCTCGGCATCGTCAACGCCGTGGTCGTCTCGAAGGGACGGTACGGCCGAACGAAGGAGATCAGTCTCTCGGTTCCGATCGACGAGACCGAGGCCGTCCTCCTGAGCGACTCGCGCCTGAGCAACATCGACGACGTTCAGCCGTTCGTACAGGCCCGCTTCGAGAACTGACGATCGGGAACGGCGTCCCGGAACCCCCTCATTTCGACTCGAGACCGGTTCGGATCGACCGTTTCGGCGACTCGAGACCGCCAGCATTCTGCTCGAGACCACGAGCGACACGAGAGGCTGGGCGAGCGTTCGATCGATACGGACGGCCGAAAAACCGAGCGAGACGGGGGATCGATGGCGTGTTACGCCAGACGGGGTTACGCGCGGCGGGATTACTCGCGGCGGAAACGGCCGGCGGCCATCGCGACGCCGGTTCCGGTTGCGGCGGCGCCCGTCGCACCGATTCCGCCGACGACGGCGCTTTCGTCGGACAGTCCCGCCTCGTTCTCGAGCGGACTGCTGACCGTTTCGATCGTCGGCTGAGGCGCGACGAGTTCACCCAGGATCGAGTCGAACGTCAGCCGGACGTAGCCGAGCCACGGGATCCGGAAGGTCGCCTTTCCGGTGACCCACCCGGGCTGGACGACGTCAGTCTGTGCGCCGGGGCCCTGCTGGTACTGGTCGTAGTAGCTGTTGGCGTCACCCTTCGTGACGAAGCCGTCGTGATTGGCGGGACAGGTCTGAAGCTGTTCGCAGGTCGCACCGTTGACGTACTCCTCGTTCGCCTTGGTGTCGACCCAGTTTTCATCCTCTTGGACCCAGAAGTGAGCGCGGTGTATCACGGGTGTCCGGAACTCGTCGCCGTTCGGCTCGAAGATGATGACGTCACCCGGCTGTCCGAACTTCTCGTGGCCGTTCCCCTGGCCGCTCTCGAGGGTGACGACGCCGGTCTCGCCGGCGGGATCGTCGCCGACGAAGCGGTCGTCCGCGACGACGAAGATGAGATCACCCTTCTCCATGTTCGGTTCCATACTGCCGCTCTCGACGGCGACCAGCGGCGGCCAGATGCCACTGACCGCAAAGAGGAGGAGTCCGATGACCACGACGATGGCGACGCTGCTCAGGACGTCGCGCACCAGGACGGCGGAGTCGTCGTTCGTCTTGAGGAACCAGCGGAGGACCCCGTCGTCCTCGATCGAGACGCCGGCGCCGTCGCCGTTATCTGCGCGCCCGTTGCGTGCGGCCGCGTTCCCGTCTCGAGCGCCGTCAGGGACGCCCTGACGAGTCCCACCGGCGGTCATCTCGTCCTGGTCGGGAGGCGGCGCTCTACCGTGGTCCGGATCGCCGGTCCCGTCCGATCGGTCGTCGTGCGGATCGTGGCGGCTGGACTCACCGGTGTTATCGCTGCTGTCGTCGACGTCTCCGGGGTCGGGACCGCTCATCGTCCCGTCTTATTCCGGGACCGACAATCAAGGTTCTGTTCGCCGTACCGATCTGCATCCGCTATCCTTTTGCCCCCGGTCGCGAATGCGAGGCGTGTGCCACTCGAGGGGCCCGCCCGGATCGTCAGCGAACTCACGAGCCGCGGCTACAACGCCGAACGCGAGGCAGTAACCCGAATTGCGTCCGCGGACGACCCGGTAACGGTGCTCGAGCGCGTCATCGAGGAGCTTCCGTCGGACGCGCTGGTCGTTCGTCTCGAACACGTCGAATCGGTCCCGAACGAACTGAGCGGGTCGGACCGACGGAATCGCGGATCGAACGCCACCGACGACGCCCGAACCGCCGGACCGGATGCCCCGTCCTCGCCGACCGACTCCTCCGCTTCAACTGGAGCTCCGCAGACGAATACTCAGCCCACTGCAGGAGGTAGTCCAGTTGAAACGAAGGGGGTGTCTCAGGGCGCCGGCAGGTCGTCGGATCCCGACGAACGCTCGCTCGAGATCGTCGGCGACATGACCGGCGAGAGTACGGGGACGGGAGAGTACGGCGACTTCGTCTCCGTCTTCCGGGACCGACTCGAGCGACTGGGGTCGAAGCTTCGCGGCCGCGTCAACCACCGGCCGGCGACGGCCATCCAGTCGATGCCCGGCGGTAGCGACGCCGCGATGGTCGGTCTGGTCAACGACATCCGGTCGACGGCGAGCGGTCACTGGCTGATAGAACTCGAGGACGCCACCGGAACCTTCCCGTGGCTGGTGATGAAGGATCGGGAGTACGTCGACCTCGTCGACGAACTGCTCCGTGACGAGGTGCTGGCGATGGAGGGGACGCTCGCCGACGACTCGGGGATCGCGTTCGTCGACTCGATGTACTTCCCGGACGTTCCGCGGACGCACGAGCCCTCGACCGCCGATCGTCACGTGCAGGCGGCGCTCATCAGCGACGTCCACGTCGGCAGCCAGGAGTTCATGGGCGACGCCTGGAACCGCTTTGCCGACTGGCTCCACACGGAGCAGGCCCAGCACGTCGAGTACCTGCTGATCGCGGGCGACATGGTCGAGGGCGTCGGCATCTATCCGAACCAGGACGAGGAACTCGACGTCGTCGACATCTACGAGCAGTACGAACTGTTCAACGAACATCTCAAACGGGTTCCGGGCGACATCGAGATCGTCATGATTCCGGGGAACCACGACGCGGTCCGCCTCGCCGAACCTCAGCCCGGATTCGACGAGGAGCTCCGGGGGATCATGTCCGCGCACGACGCCCAGATCGTGAGCAACCCGTCGACGGTGACGCTCGAGGGCGTCTCCGTCCTGATGTACCACGGCGTCTCGCTCGACGAGGTGATCGCGGAACTTCCGGAGGAGAAGGCGAGCTACGACGATCCCCACAGGGCGATGTACCAGCTCCTGAAGAAACGTCACGTCGCGCCGCAGTTCGGCGGTCACACTCGACTCGCCCCCGAAGAACGGGACTACCTCATCATGGAGGAGGTCCCGGACATCTTCCACACGGGCCACGTTCACAAGCTCGGTTTCGGCAAGTACCACGACGTGCTCGCGATCAACTCCGGCTGCTGGCAGGCCCAGACGGACTTCCAGAAGAGCGTCAACATCGATCCCGACGCCGGCTACGCGCCTATCGTCGATCTCGACACGCTCGACGTCACGGTCCAGAAGTTCAGCTAGCGGGGTCCAGCCGGAACCGAACCGTCGAGGCGCCTTCGAACTGCGGCCCCCGTCCTCGTTTCTCGAATCCCAACTCCTCGGCGGCGTCCTCGATCGGGTTAGCGCCGGACGCGACCAGAACCTCGACGGCCATCGACTCGCGTCGGGCGAACCGAACCGGTTCGGCGAGCAGCCGTTTGCACGCTTCGGGGGTGCCGTCGAGTTGGGTGACGTGAACGGTGTCCTCGCGGGCGTCGAAACTGACGAATCCGAGCAGATCCTCGGGATCCGAGCCGCTGTACTGCGATTCCGAGACGTCCGCGTTCGGATCGTGGGTTCCGTCCTCCGCGACACGCACCGTTCGGTCGTGGACCAGATTTCGCATCACGTCGGTGGGTGAGTCGGCGATCGCCGCCAGCGCGTCGGCGTCGGCCTCGAGTGCGTCCCGTACGTTCATTCGAATGTGGTAATGATGCGCACGAACATAAATCCAGTCGGCATCCGACGATAGAAGAGGGTCCCATCACGACCGTCGGCGTTCGCGAGTCGTCGCGTGACGACGCGATCGTCGTACTGTCGACTGTAACCGTTTGTGGGATTTGCCGCGGTCGTCCGGCGAATTAACCACACTGACTTCCAGCCGACAGTATACCCGGCTTCGGGTAAAAATGAGGACGATGAGACACAGTTATCTGCTCGCTCTTGCAACCACCTGCCATGAGTCAATCCACCAGTGCGCTTCCTCTCGGTGAGGTGGTAGCATGCGCGTCGTAGTGAAGTTCGGCGGAACGAGTCTCGGCAGCGGCGACCGGATCAACCGGGCCGCGGACTCGATCGCGGCCGCCGTCGAGGACGGTCACGAGATCGCCGTGGTCGCGAGTGCGATGGGGTCGACCACCGACGACCTGCTCGACGAGATCACCTTCGAGACCGACGAGGCGGACCGCGCCCAGATCGTCAGCATGGGGGAACGAACCTCAGTTCGGATGCTCAAGGCCGCACTGACGGCCCGCGACGTCGACGCGACCTTCCTCGAGCCCGGTAGCGAGAACTGGCCCATCGTCACCGACGAGTACGGCGAGGTCGACGTCGAGGAGACCCAGAACCGCGCGTTCGAGGTTGCCGAGGATCTCGACGAGACGGTGCCGGTGATCACCGGGTTCCTCGCCGAGGGGCCGGACGGCTCGATCACGACGCTCGGTCGTGGGGGCAGCGACACGACGGCGGTCATGATGGGCAAGTACATGGACGCCGACGAGGTCGTCATCGTCACCGACGTCGAGGGCGTCATGACGGGCGATCCCAACGTCGTCGAGGGTGCCCGAAACGTCGGCGAGATTTCCGTCGACGAACTCCGGAACCTCTCGTTCCGCGGTGCCGAGGTCGTCGCCCCCTCCGCGCTCTCCTACAAGGGCGGAAAGCTCGACGTCCGCGTCGTCCACTACCAGCACGGCGACCTCCTCTCCGGCGGGACGAGCATCGAGGGCGAGTTTCACAACCTGGTCGACCTTCGCGAGCGGCCGCTGGCCTGTCTGACGGTCGCAGGCCGCGCGATCCGTAACCAGCCCGGCGTCTTCAACCACCTCTCGAAACCGCTCAGCGAGAGCGATATCAACGTCGACGCCGTCGCGAGCGGACTCGACAGCGTCACGTTCTACGTCGACGAGAAGGAGGCCGAACGCGCCGAGAACATCCTCCACCGCGAGGTCATCGCGCGCGACGAACTCTCGAGCGTCACCGTCGACAAGCCGCTGGCGGTCGTTCGGGTCACGGGGGGCGAACTGCCCAACCAGCCGGGCATCATCAGCGACATCGTCAACCCGCTCTCCGAGGCGCGTATCAACGTTCACGACATCATCACGAGCGCGACGAGCGTCGCCATCTTCGTCAACTGGGAGGATCGAGAGCGGACGCTCGAGTTGACCCAGGACCTGTTCTAGGCTCGACCACCGTCCGATCGCGGCCGTTTTACTCCTCCTCGTGCGGGACGGTGGCTTTCACGACGAGAACGCGGAACTGAGGCCGCCGAGGGCACCGAAACCGGCGCTTTCACTCACCGTTACGTTTCCTGAGAAGTTACTAGATGGCAGATTCAGGCTCAACGCACTTTTAGCGTCCGCCCGAAACTCGAAGTATGTTAGAACTCGCAATCCTGTTCTTCGTCATCGCACTGATCGCCGCCGCCGTCGGTGCGACCGGCGTCGCAGGAATCTCGATGACCATCGCCAAGTGGCTCGTACTGGTGTTCCTGGTGCTCGCCGTGCTGTCGTTCCTGCTCTGATAGCAGGCGACGGCCTGTAGTCCGATCCCGGACCGCCGTCTCGAGCACGGACACGAACCACCCGCTGAACATACCGCGGATGCCGCGCGGTTTTTACGCCGATCGCTGACCCGTAGCGTGACGTTTTGCTCACTACTGGCAGCATTCGGACAGCGAGTTCCACATCGATTCGCCGATGGGAGGGTCGTGACGTTCGTGCCCAGGACCTCTCACTCGAATTGAACTGTATGGCGCGCGAACCGGTTGTATGGTCGGTTACAAGTCGAAGCTGGTCGAACAGATCCGGCTCCCCTCGCGAGCGCAGCGAGAGCGAGCCCTCGAAGCGGCAGGGTACAACGTCTTCAATCTCTCCTCGGACGACGTGTTCGTCGATCTGCTCACCGACAGCGGGACGGGCGCGATGAGCGACGAACAGTGGGCGGCGCTGATCCGTGGCGACGAATCGTACGCGGGGTCGCGGAGCTTCGACGAACTCGAGTCCGCCGTCGAGGAAGTGATGGGGTTCGAACGCGTGGTGCCGGCCCATCAGGGGCGAGGCGCGGAGAACGTCCTCTACGGGACGCTGATCTCTGAGGGCGATATCGTCCCCAACAACACGCACTTCGACACGACGCGCGCTCACATCGCCAACCAGGGGGCGGAGCCGGTCGACTGTCCGGTCGACGACGCCACAGATCCGGACGTGGAGGGTGATTTCAAGGGGAACTTCTCGCTCGAGCGGGCCCGCGCGGTCGTCGACGAGTACGGTCCAGAGCGGGTTCCGGTCGTCGTTCAGACGATCACGAACAACTCCGCGGCGGGACAGCCGGTCAGCGTCGAGAACACGCGCCGCGTCCGGGACTTCGCCGATCAGATCGGCGCGACGTTCGTCATCGATGCCTGCCGGTTCGCCGAGAACGCCTACTTCGTCACCCAGCGGGAGTCCGAGTTCGCCGACGTCTCGGTCGCCGAGGTCGCCCGCGAACAGCTTTCACTCGCCGACGCGCTCGTGATGAGCGGCAAGAAGGACGCCCTGTCGAACGCCGGCGGCTTCGTCGCGACCGACGACGAACGGCTGTACGAGCAGTGCAAGCAGCGAGCGATTCTCTACGAGGGCTTTCCGACCTACGGCGGGATGGCCGGCCGGGACGTCGCGGCGATGGCAGTCGGTCTTCGCGAGGCGGTCGACGAGGCCTACGTCGCCGACCGCGTCGAACAGATCCAGGAACTCGCCTCGATGCTCGAGTCGGTCGGCGTCCCGCTGTACACGCCCGCGGGCGGACACGCGGTCTACCTCGACGCCGGCGCACTCTTCTCGCACCTCGAAGCCGAGGAGTTCCCCGGACAGGTGCTGGTCTGTGAACTCTACCGCGAGGGCGGCGTTCGCGGGGTCGAACTCGGAAGCTTCGCGTTCCCGGGAACGGATCGACCGGAACTCGTCCGACTCGCCGTCCCGCGACGAATGTACCACCGGGAGCACCTGGAACACGTCGCCGAGACCGCGGCCGGGGTTCTCGAGCGCCGCGAGGAGGTCTCCGGCCTCGAGATCGTTGACGAGCCGGAGATGAAGGAAATCCGACACTTCACGGCGACGCTCGAGCCGATCACGCCCTGACGCCGCCGATGCGAAGCGGCTGCTGTAGGTGGATCGTACGCGGCTGTACGGCGGCCTTACGACGGCTCGCTCACTGTACGTGAACGAAAACTATGGTGGCATCGTCCGATGCCCGTTTCGGGTGTCGATCGATGACTGACCACGATTCAACCAGACGAACAGCGCTCAAACTCCTCGGCGTCGGAGCCGCCGCGACCGCGGGTTCCGGCCTCGTCGCGGCCGATCACCACGACGACGAGAAACCGGATCACGATGACGCCGAGAAGAAAAACGAGAACGCGGATGACCGCCCCGACGAGGCCGACGTCCAGGGCCTCTACGTCGCGCGACTGATGCCCCAGGAGGGCGTCGAAACGGACGCGAGCGGGCTCGCCGTCTTCCAGCACCGCGACGGCGAACTGACGTTCGCGCTCACGCTCGCGAACATCGAGAATACGTTCATGGCGCACATCCACGAGGACGAGCCCCTCGGACCCATCGCGGTCTGGCTACACGACTTCGAGACGCAGGACGAGGAACTCGTCGAGGGCACGTTCACCGGCCTGCTGGACGCGGGAACGATCACCGACGACGTCATCCAGGCTGGACGCGCTCCGGAGGCCGAGTCCCAGACCGTCCAGCAACTGGTCGCGAAGATCGAGGCGGGTGAGGCGTACGTCAACGTCCACACCGAGGAGTATCCGGGGGGCGAGCTCGCCGGCCAGATCGAGCCGTTCGACTTACGCCACCTCCGCGACCTCGAGTTGTAACGGGGCGCTCTCCTATTTTTGTCGCGCGGCGGCGTCCTTCCTCGATTCTGGCTGGCGTAAAAAAATCGCTCGCGGGCCGGCGGATGAGCTATCGGCCCGAGATCGCGTCCTTCGCGCGGCCGCGGAACGTCGGTTCCGGTTCGGATTGGCTACCAAACTTTCGCTTCGCGAGGGTACGAACGCCCTCTCGTGCCGCTTCGGACTCCGCGGCGCTGGCCAGCCAGTCCGGCACCTGCGATTCGATCTCTTCCCGTTTTTCCGCCTTGAGCTGACTGTACTTCCGGAGCGCTACGCCGACGCCGATGAAGAGGCCGGCGTCGATTAGTTCCGTCCGGAACCGTTCCCGGTCCTTCCGTACCGCGATTGCCTTCAGGAGCGAGATAATACCGATCGCGAGGTACAGCTTCGAACTCTTCGACGGGTCTCCGCTGAGCATCCGTTGTATCGCCATGCGAAGGCTCGTACCACGCGCTGGGTGTTAAAGTTCCGCCGGCAACCGACGGCTTCCGTCACGGCTCCTCGCTCGCCACGGCGACGCCGCGGTGTCGCCGGTCGTCGATCGGTTCGATCGCGAACCCGAGCGTCTCGTAGAACGGGCGGACGCCGTCGTCGAACCGCGCCGTGAGCCGCCGCTCTCGCTCGAGCGCGCGTTCGACCAGCGCTCGCCCGATACCGCGCCCCCGGTGGCGACGCCGGACGCCGACCGCCGAGACGTGCGCGCCGCGCTCGCGGGGCTTGAGGACGAGCGCGCCGAGAATCCGCTCCGCCGTTCCCTCGGCACCCCCGCTTCTGCCGCGGCGGTCCCCGGCGACGAAGACGTCGCCGTCGCCGATCCGCGTCTCGACGTCGCCGGGGTCGAGCATCGCGCCGTCGAGGATCCGTCGGACCTCGAGCGCGTCGTCGGGCGTCGCCGTCCGGACGTGCATCGGTCGAACGGAGGGCGGTGAGCGCAAACAACTCATCGGTCTCGGGCTAGCCTGTCGCGTCGCCACGACTCGAGGGCTGCGACCTGGTTGAACGTGTAGATGTGGACGCCGCGAACGCCGTACGCGGGATCGGTCGCGGCCGGCGCGAGGCCGTCGATCAGTTCGTCGGGGGCGTAGGTTCCGCGCGCACCGACGAGGCGGCGGAGGAGCCCCACGATCCCCTCGGTTTTCCGGAGGAAGCTGATCGACTCGCCGACGCCGATTCGCCGGGAGACGTCCAGCAGGCGACGCGAGTCCAATACGCCTGGAATCCCGATCTCGACGGGAAGCTCGATCCCGCGCGCTCGAAGGTCGGCGATCCACTCGAGGACGGTCTCGTGGTCGTAACAGAGCTGCGTTACGACGTAGGTCGCGTACGGCGCCTTTCGCGCCAGCGAGTCGGCGAGGGTCTCGTCGTCGATGACGGGGTGGCCCTCGGGATAGCCGGTGATACCCACCTCCTCGAACCCGTACTCGAGGTCCGCGAGCGCCGAGAGCAGCGCGTGCGACGAGTCGAACGCGCCGATCGGCTCGTCGCGGTCGCCGCCCGGCACGAAAATATCGGTAACTCCGGTGTCGGTGAGGCGAGCGGCGATCCCCTCGAGGTGGGCCTCGTCGCGGACGTAGCGGGCCGCGACGTGAGGAACGACCGCGTAGCCGCGCGCGGCCGCGGTCTCGGCGCGGTCGATCGTCGCCTCGAGTCCCAGCGACGGCGACGTGGTGATCGCGACCGTCGCGCCGTCGGGCAGCCGTCGCAGTTGCTCCTCGAACCCCTCGAGGGGGAGCAGTTCGAATCGGGGCTCGCCGAGCAACGCGCGCACTCCCGGCGCCGGTTCCGTGTCTGGTGTCATGCGTATCGTGCGGATCGCGGCGCGTCGAGAACCGAGGCTCCCGACGCTCGCTACGTTAGACGCGGATCGCTACGTATGTTTGGCTTCGCGGACCGGGCGGCACCGAGCGCGTCCGGGCGCGAACGGTCGGTACCGCGACGTCGCCGATCTCCGCAGGGATCCCGGATCGTCTCTCCCGATCCGTAACGTGATCCGGTTATCGCCTGTAGAAACTCTTCTGGAAACGCCGCTCGAGAACCGACGGATGCGGAGAACGCTCGAGGCGAAACTGCATTCGGTTACTCGTCGTCCCAAAACTATTTGCCGGTTCGGTGGATCGTGGTATCTATGACGATACAACGACGCGAGTTCCTCGCGTTAGCCGGGAGCGGTGTCGCTGCCGGACTCGCCGGCTGTACGGCCATGAATGACGGCGGCGAAGACGACGACGGACCCGCGATCAACGGCGAGAGCATCACGCTCACGACGACCACGAGCACCTACGACACGGGTCTGCTCGACGAGGTGAACGCGTCGTTCGAGGACCGGTACGGGGTGAGCGTCGAAACGGTCCCGCAGGGAACGGGTGCCGCGCTCGAAACCGCCCGCAACGGCGACTCGGACGTGGTCCTGGTTCACGCACGCTCGCTCGAAGACGAGTTCCTCAGGGAGGGGTACGGCGTCAACCGTCGCGATCTCATGTTCAACGACTTCGTCACCGTCGGGCCGTCGGACGATCCGGCGGCGATCGGGGGGACGGAAAGCGCCACCGAGGCGTTCGACGCGATCGCCGCGGCGGAAGCGACGTTCGTCTCGCGCGGCGACGAATCCGGGACGCACACGAAGGAACTCGCGATCTGGGACGCGGCCGAAACGACCGACGACGATCTCGGCGAGTGGTACCGGGAAGCCGGCCAGGGGATGGGGGAAGTGCTCACGCAAGCCGATCAGAGCGGCGGCTACACGCTCGCCGACCGCGGAACGTACCTCTCGATGCAGTCGGACATCGACCTCGAGATTCTCGTCGAGGGACCGATCGAGGGCGGCCCGGAACTGCTCGCGAATCCGTACGGAATCGCCGCGGTTAACCCCGCGGTCCACGAGAACGTCGAGTATGACCTCTCGATGGCGTACATCGGTTACCTCACGAGCGCCGAGGGCCAGCGGCTCATCGAGGAGTACGCCGTCGACGGCGAACAGCTGTTCTTCCCCGAGGCGCTGGCCGAAGAGCCGAACTTCCAGCAGTACGTTCCGGAGGACTGGGAGGGAGCGACCGACGACGACTGACACGCGATAGGGATGATACCTGGAACCGGATCGCTGGTGCCGCTGTTGATCGAGTTCCCCTTCGAGTGGACGTACATCCGGAGCATCGTCTACGTCTCGCTGTACGTGAGTCTTATCGCGGTCGCGCTGAGCACGCTGTGTAGCCTCCCGGTCGCGCTCCTGATCGGATTCGCGGAGTTCCGGGGCAAGCGGCTACTCGCGTCGCTCATCAACACCGGGATGGGGTTTCCGAGCGTCGTCGTCGGCCTCCTCGTTCTGTTTGCGGTCTCGAACCAGGGGCCGCTCGGGTCGTTCGAACTCGTCTTCACCCGCGAGGCGATGATCGTGTCGCAGTTCGTCCTCGCCGCGCCGGTCATCACCGGCGTCAGTCTCGCGGCCGTCTCGAGCGTCGATCAGGGCGTCCGCGACGCGGCGTTCGCGATCGGCGGAACGCGGTTCGACGTCGCCCTCGTCACGATCAAGGAAGCGAGATACGGCATCGCGACGGCCGTCCTCGCCGGCTTCGGCCGGGCGATCAGCGAGGTCGGCTCCGTCCTCATCGTCGGCGGGAACATCGCCGGACCCGACGGCGAATCCTACACCCGAACGCTCACGACCGCGATTCAACTCGAGGCGCGACAGGGCCGGTTCGAGACCGCGCTGATCCTCGGGGCGCTGCTCGTCGCCCTGGTACTGCTCGTCAACGCTATCGTCGTTCGGCTGGGGAGCGACTCCGGGGGGTACCGGTGACGCTCGACGTCGCCGACGTTCACCACGGCTACGACGGCGACCCGGTCTTCGAGAACGTCTCGCTGTCGGTATCGCCCGGAGAAGTCGTCGCGATAATCGGTCCGTCCGGGGTCGGTAAGTCGACCCTGTTGCGCCTGCTCGCGCTGTTCGAGCGGCCGGAGCGCGGACGGATCGAGTACGACGGTACCGACGTCTGGGCCGCCTCGGAGCGGCGGCGCCTCGCCTGTCGCCGACGGATCGGAATGGTGTTCCAGGAGGCGAACCTGTTCGACGCGAGCGTCCGCCGGAACGTCGAGTACGGGATCCGCGTCCGTCGGTCCTGGCTCGAGCGGGCGAAGTGGACGCTCGAGTCCCTCACCGGGGACGCGCCCGGCGCGGGGACCACCCTCGAGGCGCTGGATATCGTCGGCCTCGCCGACGACGCCGAGCAGAGCGCCGGGTCGCTCTCGGGCGGCGAGGCTCAGCGCGTCGCGTTCGCCCGCGCGCTCGCGTACGATCCCGACGTCCTGTTGCTCGACGAGCCGACGTCGGACCTGGATCCGCGGAACACGGCCGTCATCGAGGACGCGGTGCTCGAGGCGCGCGACCGGGACATCGGCGTCGTCGTCGCGACCCACGACATGAACCAGGCCGAGCGCGTCGCCGATCGGGTCGCGGTCCTGCTCGGCGACGGCATCATCGAGGTCGGCGAGACGGCGACGGTCTTCGACGACCCGCGGGACGAACGCACCCGGAAGTTTATCGACGGCGAACTGCTCTATTGAGCAAGACCGCACGGAGACAGCGATGGGCATCGAGAAGGACTTCAGCACGAAACTCTCGGCCGGCGACGTCACGATCGATCGCCGCGACATCGAGATGCTCGCGGCCGTCGACCGAGAGGGATCGATGCACGGGGCGGCCGAGGAACTGGGACGATCCTACGCTCGGCTCCAGAACCGGATCGTCGAACTCGAGGCGGAGGTCGGCCAGCTTACGGAACGTCAGCGCGGCGGCCGCGGCGGCGGCGGGACCAGGCTAACCGATACCGCCCACGAGCTACGCCGACGGTTCGACCGCTACGAGACCGAACTCGACGGCGTGGCGACGGTGACGGAGTCGGTGTTCACGGGAACCGTCGACGAGCGAACCGGCGAACTCGCGACCGTCGAGACGGCCGCCGGTTCGGTCGTAGCGCTAGTGCCGCGGACCGCGCGCGAGGTCCAGATCGGCGTTCGCTCGGACGCGGTCGTCCTGACCGACCCGGACGAAACGCCCGAACCCGACGGGACGAGCCTCCGAAACCGCTTCGACGGAACGGTAACGAACGTCGAAGCGGGCGAGGAGATCGCCAGCGTAACGCTCTCGCTGGCAGAGGGGGTCGATCTCGAGGCGCTCGTGACGCGCTCGAGCCGCGAGCGACTGGCGCTCGAACCCGGCCGGGAGGTCGTCGCCTCGTTCAAGGCGACCGCGGCGAGGGGGACGCGACTCGAGTCCAGACGGGACTAGCGGGAGCCGCCCTTGATCAGCCGCAACACCGTCACGCGCTCGCTCTCGACCGGCTGATCCTCGGGGACGGGCCGTCCGTCGACCAGGACGCTCACCTCGTGGGGGCTGAGGTCGACCTCGCGGAGCAGGTCCGCGTAGGTCGGCTCCGGCGCGTCGGTCGCCACGTCCTCGAGCGCGAGTTCGTGGCTCCCCTCACCCTTGACGTCGACGGTGACGTGCATGGTCGTCCTTGCTCGAGTGTGGACTTGAGCGCGTCGACTGGGCGAGGGGTTCGAGATCGTACGACCACGGTTCCGTTACGTAGAGATGCGAACGTATCATCACCTGCCGAATCACCCATCAGCGGGTACAGTTAGGGGGAAAACAACATAGAAAATGAATGCAAGACCGATTCCAGTCCCAATAGCGGAGAAAGTCGCCTCCTGCCAAGACTCCCCAAACCCGCCGATCCCGATTACAAACCCCAGACCTAAACCAAGGAACAGTCCTAGAATGGCTCTCCGAAACGGAGATTGAAAAATATCACTCATATCTGAAAATAGCTGTCATGGCTTATAAATTATAACAATTGTACGATACATTGCGGCTGCTCATTGTCTCACCTGGATATAACGATACCCTTCAGCTAGATACTCCTACTGGACCAAGGAATGTCTACGTCCTCCCCAACCGATTCGTTCGCTGACGGGTTGTTTCTCCCCGTTCGCTCACTCATCCCTCGCACGGCGTCGGCCTATCGCTCGCTGTTCGCTCGCGGTTCCCCGTGGTCACCGCTCGCCTTCCGAGGCGCTCACGGTGCTCGCGCCTCGCTCCGCTCGCAATAGCCCAGCGTACGCCACCGCGAGGTGTTCGCTCGGCTCGAGAGAGGTGATGGTTCGCCGCACAGCAGTCACACGTGGGCCTGCGTAACGGGCGCTGGCAGAGGGGATCGGTCGACGTTAATCGCTCGCCGACTCGTCTGGACCGATCCGATCCCGTCGCTCGGGCTCTCGAGCCCTCGCCGTCCGCCGATGGCCGTACAGTCCCCGGGCCAGCGCACCGAGTCCGAGCAGGAGGATGAGGAAGTTGAGCAACCCGCCGACGAAGGGAATCTGTGCGAGCACCGCGCCGCCGAGCAGGCCGACGACGAGCGCGAGCCACCGGTTCTCGACGTCGGCGTACGAGAGGAGCCAGGCGGCGACGGCGAACCGGCCGTAGACGACGCCGATCCAGACCAGGAGTACGAACAGGAGCGCGCCGACGACGGTGACGGGGATCCCGACGATCGTTATCGCGACGGCGACCAGCAGGATCGGCACGCCGACGAGGACGCCCAGCCCCGCGAGGCCGCTCCTGACGGGATCGGTCGCGACGCGGCGGGCGACGCCGTCGGAGAACCGGGGGAACAAGCCGAGCAGTATCGCACCGAGCAACAGGTTCAGCACGAACGCGTAGGCCGCGAAGAGCCACCCGGCGAACGGCTGGAGCGTCGGCTCGATGCCGATCCGCGAGTCCTCCGTGATCTCGCCGGCGACCGCGTCGGTGTTGCCCTCGAGCGTGCCGCTGTACCGGAGATCGCCGCCGATGGCCGCGTTTTCGCCGAGCCGGATCGTCTCCGCCCCGACCGCCGCGTCGCCTGCGATCGTGCCGTCGATCTCGACCGCTCCGGCGCCGGCCTCGAGCGAGCCGCCGATCGTCGCGCCCTCGGCGACGGCGAAGTTTCCGCCGGCGCCGCTGACGTCGCCGTCGACGGTGCCGGTGATCTCGACGTTGCCGGACACGGCTTCGACGTCGCCGCCGACCTCGCCGTCGATGTGGACGTTGCCCGCGAACGCGCTGACGTCGTTGGTGACGGTACCGCTGATGATCACGGTGCCCGCGAAGGCTTCGATCTCGTCGACCGTCTCCCCCTCCTCGACGACGATCGTCCCGCCGGCCCGTTCGTCCGACTGGGCGGCGACCGACGCCGGCATCGTCCCCAGAAGGACGACGACGAGCAGGACGATCGCGACTCGCGCTCCGATGGCCGTTCGAAACCCCATACACACCGCACATCGTGTGAGATGAAAAACATGTGTCTCACCCGTCGCCAGTTAGAACAGTTCGATCGCGTTTCCGGTTCCGGACGGAGCGGCTGGATCGGTAGCCGTTCCGTGGGCCGTCTCGAGGACGCCCTTCGGGCGATTTATCTGCCGGCCGCCCCTTGCGACCGGTATGAGCGAGGCCGACGCCGAGGCGGCGGAGCCGACTCCCGGCAAGACCGAAGTCTGGATCGAGAAGTATCGCCCGGAGCGGCTCGACGAGATCAAGGGCCACGAGAACATCGTCCCGCGGCTGCGACGCTACGTCGAGCAGGGGGACCTCCCGCACCTCATGTTCGCGGGGCCAGCCGGAACCGGGAAGACGACCGCATCACAGGCTATAGCCCGCGAAATCTACGACGACGACTGGCGCGAGAACTTCCTCGAGCTGAACGCCTCCGATCAGCGCGGGATCGACGTCGTCCGCGACCGGATCAAGGACTTCGCGCGTTCGTCCTTCGGCGGCTACGACCACCGCATCATCTTCCTGGACGAGGCCGACGCGCTGACGAGCGACGCCCAGTCCGCGCTGCGTCGGACGATGGAGCAGTTCTCGAACAACACGCGCTTCATCCTCTCGTGCAACTACTCGAGTCAGATCATCGACCCAATCCAGTCGCGGTGTGCGGTCTTTCGGTTCACCGAACTCACCGAGGAAGCCGTCGAGGCGCAGGTCCGCGAGATCGCCGAAACTGAAGGGATCGCGGTCACCGACGACGGGGTCGACGCGCTGGTCTACGCCGCCGACGGCGACATGCGAAAGGCGATCAACGCCCTGCAGGCCGCGGCCGTGATGGGCGAGACCGTCGACGAGGAGACGGTGTTCGCGATCACCGCCACCGCCCGCCCCGAGGAGGTCGAGGAGATGGTTCAGCACGCCATCGACGGCGACTTCACCGCCGCCCGAGCGGCGCTCGAGGACCTCCTGATGGACCGCGGCCTCGCCGGCGGCGACGTCATCGACCAGCTTCACCGTTCGGCGTGGCAGTTCGACCTCCCCGAACAGGCCACCGTTCGGCTGCTCGAGCGCCTCGGCGAAGTGGACTACCGGATCACCGAGGGGGCGAACGAACGGCTGCAACTCGAGGCGATGCTGGCGTCGCTGGCGCTCGAGGACGAATAACCGCGACCGCGATCCGGCCGCGGTTATCGATCACCGCTCGAGTTCGAGTTCCGAATTGAGCGAGGTGCCGTCGAACGCGTTCTTCCAGTCGACCGCCGTCCCAGTGACGTCGACGCGAGTCCCACCCTCGTCGCTCTCGCCGATCGACACCGACCAGCCGTGGGCTTCGGCGATCCGTCCGACGAGCGCGAAGCCGTCGCCGCGACGATCCAGTGCCTCGGCGTCGGTCTCGTGGAGATCCTCGCGCTTCGATTCGGGAATCGCGTCGCCGTCGTCGGCGACGAAGAACCCGTTCGAACTCGAGCCGACGTGGATCGTCATCGGTTCGGCACCCCTGCCCCTGGAGTCGCTCCGCCGGAACAGTCGTTCGAGCAGGTCCGTGAGCCGTTCCTTGTCGGCTTCGAGCACTCGATCCTCCTCGAGGTGGAGGGTTCGATCGTCCGGTTCGTCCAGTCGCGCCCAGGAACGGCGGGCGATATCGTGCAGGGCGACGGGTTCGAGCGCGGCGATCACGTCTCGTCGCTGCGAGAGGGACGACACCGCGTCGAGCGACTCCCCGAGCCGTTCGTGAGCGGCCTCGACCTCCGCGACGTGGTCGGGGTCGTTCGTCTCCCGCGCGATCTCGAGGTAGCCCTGGGCGAGGTTGAGTGGGCTGCGAAGGTCGCCGTCGACGATTCGATCGATCTCCTCGAGGCGGTCGCGCTGAGCGGCGAGCATCCGTTCGCGGTGCCCTCGGTCGGATTCATCGGCGGACTCGGTAGCCGTTCCGTCCCCGCCGCCGGGTGACGGCCGTTCGCCGGAGGCCGGTTCGTGACTGACCCAGCGAATCTCGTCGGCGAGGTGAACCGTCGACCGATCGCCGTCGCGACGAATGTACCCCTCGATGCCGTCCGTTGCGCGGGCGGTCGTCGGCGCGTAGGTCGCGTCGGCGTAGAGCACCAGCGGGGTTTCGTCGCAGGCGTCGCCGACCTCGAGCAGGTGCGAGCCCTCGGCGGTCGTCGGCGTCTCGGCGAAGACGACGCAGTCGGCTGCGGGCGCCCGCCCGCGGATCGCGTCGAGCGAGACGGCCGGCGCGACCGAGATATCGGACGCGGCCCGCTCGAGGGCGGCGGCTCCCTCGAGGGCGTCCGATTCGGTGGCTGCGACGTACAGAACGATGACGGTCATGGGTCGGAGACGAGTCAGTCGTCACGTACTGCGAGTCAACGTTCGCAAATAGTTACTGGTTCGGGCAGTACGCGAGTCGTGGCGCCCGCTCACGAGGCGAAGCCTCGTATCCGAAAGGCGCTGTTCGTGGCGCCGACGTTCGAGAACGAGGAACGATCCCACCGCGGGCGACGACTCGAGGCGGTGGACGCGCCGCAATTCGGGTGCCACGGGGCCGTCTATCCCGAATAACGGTTGCGGAACTATTTTACCCGCTGCACGGCCAACACATGGGTAATGAGCGAACTGGAGGAAGAGTACCGCCTCGAGTACTTCGAGGAGGAAGGGTTCGAGCGCAAGGAGTGTCCCTCCTGTGGCGCGCACTTCTGGACGCGCGACCACGAGCGAGAGACCTGCGGCGAACCGCCCTGCGAGGAGTACGACTTCATCGGGAACCCCGGATTCGACGAGGAGTACAGCCTCGAGGAGATGCGGGAGACGTTCCTCTCGTTCTTCGAGGAACACGACCACGAGCGGATCGAGCCGTACCCCGTAGCGGCGAACCGCTGGCGGGACGACGTCCTGCTGACCCAGGCGTCGATCTACGACTTCCAGCCGCTGGTGACGAGCGGCGAGGCGCCGCCGCCGGCCAACCCGCTGACCATCAGCCAGCCCTGCATCCGGATGCAGGACATCGACAACGTCGGGAAGACGGGTCGACACACGATGGCCTTCGAGATGATGGCCCACCACGCGTTCAACGCGCGCGAGGACCTGGACGATCCCGGACAGTACGCCTACGAGGGCGAGGTCTACTGGAAGGATCGAACCGTCGAGCTCTGCGACGAGTTCTTCGCCTCGATGGGCGTCGATCTCGAGGAAGTCATCTACATCGAGGATCCGTGGGTCGGCGGCGGCAACGCCGGGCCCGCGATCGAGGTCATCTTCAAGGGCGTCGAACTCGCCACGCTCGTCTTCATGTGCATGGAGCAGGATCCCGACGGCGAGTTCGAGATGAAAGACGGGAACTCCTACTCCTACATGGACACCTACATCGTCGACACCGGCTACGGGCTCGAGCGGTGGGCCTGGGTGTCCCAGGGGACGCCGACCGTCTACGAGGCGATCTACCCCGACATGATCGAGTTCCTGAAGGGGAACGCCGAGATCGACCACAGCGACGAGGAGTCAAACCTCGTCCACCGCGCCGCCAAACTCGCGGGCCACATGGACATCGACGAGGCCGAGGACATGGAAACCGCTCGCGCGGAGATCGCGAGCGAACTCGACGTCGACGCCGACGAACTCGAGGCGCTGATGGAACCGCTTGAGGACATCTACGCGATCGCCGACCACTGTCGCACGCTCGCGTACATGCTCGGCGACGGTATCGTTCCCTCGAACGTCGGGACCGGCTACCTCGCCCGGATGGTCCTCCGGCGGACGAAGCGACTCTGTGACAACGTCGGCGTCGACGCGCCGCTCGACGAACTCGTCGACATGCAGGCCGAGCGCCTCGAGTACGAGAACCGCGACACGATCCGCGACATCGTCCGAACCGAGGTCGAGAAGTACCGCGAGACGCTCGAGCGCGGCGGGCGGCGGGTGGAGGCGCTCGCCGCCGAGTACGCGAAGAAGGAGGCTCCGATTCCGACCGAGGAGCTGATCGAACTCTACGACTCCCACGGCATCCAGCCGGATATGGTCGAGGAGATCGCCGCCGAGGCCGGCGCCGACGCCGACGTCCCCGACGACTTCTACAGCCTGGTCGCCGAGCGCCACGACACCGTCGAGGCGCTCGAGGAGGCGGCGTCCGAAACGGACGAGCGCTTCGAGGACCTGCCGGAGACGGAGAAGCTCTACTACGACGACCAGCAGCGCATCGAGTTCGAGGCGGTCGTGCTCGACGTCTTCGAGCGCGAGGACGGCTACGACGTCGTTCTCGACCAGACGATGTTCTACCCCGAGGGCGGCGGCCAGCCGGCCGACACGGGGACGCTCTCGACCGGCGACGCGACCGTCGAGGTCACGGACGCCCAGATCGAGGACGGCGTGATCCTTCACCGGACCGACGCGGATCCGGGCAAAGGCGAGTTCGTCCGGGGCCAGATCGACGTCGGCCGCCGCCGACAGCTGATGCGCCACCACACGGCGACTCACATCGTCATCCACGCCGCACGACAGATTCTCGGCGAGCACATCCGCCAGGCGGGTGCTCAGAAAGGCGTCGACTCCTCGCGGATCGACGTGCGCCACTACGACCGCATCTCGCGCGACGACGTCAAGCGGATCGAAAACCGGGCGAACGAGATCGTGATGGACAACACGCCTGTCACCCAGGAGTGGCCCGACCGCCACGACGCGGAGACCGAACACGGCTTCGACCTCTACCAGGGCGGCATCCCGCCGGGCGAGCAGATCCGGCTGATCCACGTCGACGAGGACGTCCAGGCCTGCGGCGGCACGCACGTCGCTCGAACCGGCGAGATCGGGACGATTAAAGTGCTCTCGACCGAGCGCGTCCAGGACGGCGTCGAGCGGATCACGTTCGCCGCCGGCGAGGCCGCCATCGAGGCGACCCAGACGAAAGAGGACGCCCTCTACGAGGCCGCCGAGGTGCTCGACGTCTCCCCCGAGGACGTCCCCGACACGGCCGAACGCTTCTTCGAGGAGTGGAAGGGGCGGGGCAAGGAGATCGAGACTCTGAAAGAACAGCTCGCCGCGGCCCGGGCGGGCGGCGGTGGCGGCGGCGAGGAGGTCGAGGTCGGCGACACCACGGCGGTCGTCCAGCGGATCGACGCCGACATGGACGAACTGCGCGCGACCGCGAACGCGCTCGCCGAGGACGACAAGATCGCTGTCCTCGGCAGCGGAGAGAGCGGCGCTCAGTTCGTCGTCGCAATCCCCGACGGCATCAACGTCAACGCCGGCGAGGTCGTCGGCGAACTCGCCGCGAAGGTCGGCGGCGGCGGCGGCGGTCCGGCGGACTTCGCGCAGGGTGGCGGCCCCAACGTCGACGATCTGGACGACGCGCTCGAGGACGCGCCGGACGTCGTTCGGCAGGTTCTCGACGCCTGATCGGCCTCGAGACATAGTCGCTTCCGACTTTTTGACGCCGTGTTCGAGTTGCGCGTACGTGATTCCCTGCGATCGAATTTCGCTCGAGACGCCGCTCCTTCGACGGCGGCGACCTCGGCAGTGCAGAACCCGTCGACGGTCCCGTGACGGTCCTCGGCCCGGACGGTCACTCGCGAGCCCGCGAAGGCGTCGGTAAACGTATCGACGGTTCCGATCTCGAACTCGACGTCGGCCTCGTCACTCGTCCCGGACAGCGGAACCGTCTCTTCGATATCGCCGTCGCGAACGACCCGCGCCTCGTCGAGGCCGGCCGGATCGTGTACGAGGAACTCGACTTCGTAGCTGCCGGCGATCCGAACTTCCCAGTCCCGGGGATCGTAACCCGAAAGGTCCGCGTCCGGATCGTTGAACGTCGCGTACGTAACGGTGATTTCGGGCGGTTCGATGTCGAACAGGGTCGGATCGTCCCCGCGGTCGAGCGCCTCGCCGTCGGAAATTCCGTCGCCGGTCGTGTCGCGCGATTCGGGATCCGTTCCGAGCTGGATTTCCTCGACGTCGGTCACTCCGTCGCCGTCGGTATCGCTCACCAGCGGATCGGCATTGACGGTCCCGATTTCGAGAACGTCTCCTTCCAGTCCCTCCATGTCGTCGATATCGTCGGCATCTTCGAGTTCCGAGAGCAGTTCCAGCGAATCCTCGCGCGAGGTCGTGTGAGCGATCTCCCACCCCTCGAGCTGCTCGGCGTCGGTCAGCCCATCACCGGTCGTATCTACCCGCGCCGGGTGGTGTTCGGCGTACGTGACCGACGCGTGGAGTTTCGTCTCGTTGTCCTCTTCGAACACCTGGTAGTTGATATCGACCGTTTCGTTATCCTGGATCCCGTCGCCGCTCGTGTCCAACGCGTACGGATCGAGGTCCAGCGGTTCGCCGACGACGCCGGGCTCGCCGGTCGGCATGGCGAGATCCATCTCCGCCACGAGGTCGGGGATGCCGTCGCCGTTGGTGTCGGTCAGGTCGACGCCGGTTTGATTCTCGGCGACCCGTTCGAACGTGTCTGGGAGATCTTCCTCCCGCTGCACGTGGTGGAAGTCGCCGCCGGTGATGCCGGCGATGTCGCGGAGTTCGTGATCGCAATCAGCGGCGGTGACGATCCGGCGGACTTCACATCGGGTGGCGGTCCAACCGCCGTCGGTCGGGTAACCCCCTCGAAGATCCCCGGACGCCTTCAGCGGTTCCTCGACGGCTGAGCGATTGCAACCTGCGGACCGAATCGTCGGCTCAGGAGTCGCCGTTCTCCTGCTCCGGGAAGATACTCTCGGGAAGGTACGCCGAGACGACCCAGTTCGGCGCGTCGACGATTTCGTTGATCTTCAGGTCGACGGCGGCCGAACAGAGGATGTAGGCCTCGCCCCTCGAGAGGCCGCGCTCCTCGTGGAGGTGATCGATCATGTGTCGCACCGCGAGTCGCGCCGCCTCCATCAGGTCGTCGGCGATGCCGGTCGTTCCGTACATCCGCTCGTCCCGCCCGGTCGGCGTGAACGGGCCGTCGGTCTCGAACTGGGGTTGTTCGATTCCGGCGTCTTTCTTCAGTCCGAATCGGGCGGTGACGAACATCGGCGCCTCGATGCCCGTCACGGAAACCTCGCCGTCGCCCTGAGCGGCGTGACAGTCGCCGATCGAGAACAGGGCGCCGTCGACCTCGACGGGAAGGGAGACGGTCGAACCCGCCGTCATGTGTTTGACGTCCATATTGCCGCCGACGTCCCGCGGCGGGAGCGTTTCGTGTTCGCCCTCCTCGGCGGGTGCCACGCCGATGGTGCCCGGGAACGGGTCGAGGGGCACCTCGATCCCGTCGACGAAGTGACCGACGTCGTCCTCGAGGTCCCAGATGTGAACGCCGGCCTCCGGGAACTCTTCCGGCAGGAGTCCGAGTCCCATCTCGCCCGGAAGGAAGCCGGTGTATCCCCACCCCTTGTGCTGGAGGCTGAGCAGTTCGACGACGAGGGCGTCGCCCGGTTCGGCTCCCTCGACGCCGACGGGGCCCGTCAGCGGGTGGACGGGGTCGAAGCTGACGTTCGAGAACTCCTCCGGACCGCACTCGATCGTCACCTGGCCGTCGACGGCGTCGCGGCACTCGAACCGGACGACGTCGCCGGGCTCTACCGTGAGTACGGGCTCGAGGCTGTTGTCCCACGCGTTGTGGATGTTGTGGTCGCCGTCGCCGAGATAGTAGTCGACCCGATAGCCGTGATGCTGTTTTGCCATACCGTGCCACGGTACGCTGCTCTCGAAAATAAGTTCGGACGCTTCTTGTAATCGAAATGTCGTGACCGCACCGACCGACCGAACCGGCTGGCAGCTACCGTCGACGCCGTGAAGATTCGGCCGCCGGGCCCGTCGTGACGACGGGAACGCGGTAGTAGCGCTGATAGAACCGTTCGTCGAGTACGGCGTTTCCGCTGACGAAGCTCCCCCCTCGCCGATTATCGACTCGGCGTTTCGCCTGCCGATCTCGGCGATCTCGGCGTCGCGCGAGAGGCGGACAGAACAGCGTCGTAACCCTCCGCTTCGGTCGACTCTCGACGCAACACCGGTACTCTCGTTCTCGCTTTCGCGTCGGATACCCTGGTATTTTGTGAAGTCACTTCCTGACTCGAGTATGGAGTTCGCGACGACGTGGGACGAGGAGTTACGGTCGTTCGCCGGCGAACTGTGTCGATTCGAGACGACCGCGGGGAACGAGGCGGCCGCCCAGGAGTGGCTCTACGACTTCCTCGAGTCCGCCGGCTTCGAGACCTACCGCTGGGAGGCCGACGCCGAGACGCTCGCGGAGCACCCGTCGTTTCCGGACGACCCCGACGAGATCGAGACGGCCGACCGACCGAGCGTCGCGGGCGTCCTCGAGTTCGGCGATCCGGGGTCGGGACGGACGCTGGTGTTGAACGGCCACGTCGACGTCGTTCCGCCGGGAACCGGCTGGAACGGGGATCCGTTCGAGCCGCGGTGGACGGACGGACGGCTCACCGCTCGCGGCGCGGCGGACATGAAGTGCGGACTGGCGACCTGCGTGTTCGCGGCGCGCCACCTCGCGTCGTCCGATCCCTCGCTCGACGGGCGGATCGTCGTCGAGAGCGTCGCCGGCGAGGAGGAAGGTGGCATCGGCGCGGCCGCCGCGGCCCTGGAGAACCCGTATCCGTTCTCGCGCGACGCGGCGATCGTCGCCGAACCGACTGACTGTCGGCCGGTGACGGCGACCGAAGGGAGCCTGATGAAGCGGCTCCGTCTCGAGGGGCGGTCGGCCCACGCGGCGACGCGCTGGAACGGCGAGTCCGTCCTTCCCCGGTTCGAGCGGATTCGGCAGGCGTTCGAGGCCCTCGAGGAAGAGCGCGGCGAGCGAGTCACGCACCCGCTGTACGGGGAGTTCCCGATCCCGTGGCCGGTCTGTTTCGGTCGGGTCGAGGCGGGTCGCTGGGCGTCGTCGGTGGCGGACGAACTCACGGCGGAGGTTCGCATCGGCGTGGCGCCGGGCGAAACGGTCGACGAGGTCGAACGGGAGTTCGAACGACGACTGGCCGCAGTCGTCGCCGAGGATCCGTTCCTCGAGTCCCGGCCGCCCGAGTTCGAGCGGTTCTCGATCCAGTTCGAACCCGCCGAGGTCGAGACGGACGAACCGGTGGTTCGGGCGGTACAGTCGGCGATGGAGGACACCGGTCTCGAGGCGACCGACTGTCATGGTGCGACCTACGGCGCCGACAGCCGTCACTACGTGCGAGCGGGGATTCCGACCGTCCTGTTCGGACCGGGGAGCGTCGAACAGGCGCACTTCCCCGAGGAGAGCATCGAGTGGGACGAGGTCCTCGTAGCCGGCGAGGCGCTCGCCGCGGCGGCCGAGTCGTACCTCGCGGCCTAAGTCGGTTTTCGCGGTCGATCGAGGGTGATCGGCGGGATTGGACCGCGATCGGGGCGAGAACCCGCCGGATTCTCACTCGGCGCCGATCGGCGATCGGCGATCGATCGCATCCTCGGTTCCGTCACTCGAACTGTTCGTATCCTGGGAGCGCTCGGACCAAATGGCCCTCGATCTCGTACGTTCGGCCGAGGACGCCCCCCGATTCGATCGTCGCCTCGACGTCGACGCGGAGGTCGAACGCGTCGTCGTTCCAGGGTTCGACGAGGAGGTCGAACCCAACCGACCCGCGACCGATGGTGCCGAGTTCGGGTGCGTTGAGGATCGTCGTCTCGTGATCGTCGCCGCTGGCAAACTCGATCGGCTCCCAGGGACCGCCGCCGGGTCGGGTGAGCGAGAACTCCGGCGGGCGTTCGACGTCGATCGGTCGAAGTTCGTAGCGGAGTCGCTCGAGGTGCGTGTCCTCCGCGTGCCACGCGTGGAGTCTCATTCCGTACGGGGGACGGCCCCCGTCCGTGTTCCACCGGTCGAGAAACGAGACCTCGGCGATCCGCTCGTCGCCGCCGAAAACGAGGTGGGTTTCGCCGTCCTCTTCGATCGTCTCCGAGTGAGCGAGGGTCCGCGTTCGGAGGTCGCCACAGCCGGCGAGGGCCGCGGCAAGTCCGACGCCGCCGGAGGCGAGCAGCCGTCGACGGGAGGCGGTTCGAATCGGCGGTCGATCCGATCGATCGTCGGGAACCATAACTCATTCGTTCGAACTAGAACATATCACTCTTCCCGTATGTGTTCCATCGGGCGGGACGCGTGCGGTCGAGCCGCCCTCGCGATGGTTTCGGGTCGAACCGCGTCTTCTTTCCCCGATCCGCCCGTTCGTTTCGATATGCCCACCGCATCGAACGGAAGCGTCTCGCTGTACTACCGCCGCGAGGGCGAGAGCGGGGGAGATGGAGGGAACGTCCCCGTCGTCTTCGTCCCCGAGGCCGGACTCGGCGGCTGGTCGTGGGGGTGGCAACACGCCGCGCTCACCGGGCCGTACGAGACGGTCGTCTGGGATCTCCGCGGGACGGGCCGGTCGGACGCGCCGAAGGGACCGTACGCCATGGAGACGCTCGTCGACGACCTCGAGACGATCCTCGAGGCGATCGGCGCGCGAAACGCCCACCTCGTCGGCGCGGGGCTCGGGGGTGCGGTCGCGCTCACCGCAGCCCGAACCTCGACTCGCGTCGAGTCGCTGTCGCTGTTCGGCACCGCCGCCCGCGGCGACGCGTTCGACCTCGAACCGCTCTTCGCGTCGCCGGACGATCGTTCGGGACTGCGAACGTCGCTCGAGGCGGGGCTCTCCGCCGACTTTCTCGACGAGCAGCCGGAGGTCGTCGACGGCATCGTCGACTGGCGTGCCGAAGGGGACGCGACCCGCGAGGGATGGGCTTCACAGACCGCCGCGCTCGAGGGGTTCGACGCGACTGACTCGCTCGTCTCCGTGACCCAACCGACGCGAGTCTTTCACGGAACGGACGACGCCCTCGTTCAGCCGTCCGCCGGCCGGGAGCTGGCGAACGGGCTTCCGCGCGGGGAATTCGTCCCGCTCGAGGGCGCGGCCCATCTCGCGACTATCGAGCGCTCGCGAACGGTCAACGACCGACTGCTCGGATTTCTCGAGACGAAAGCGACCGACGAGTAACGACTCCCACTCCATCGAGGCTCGGCCGGCACGCTGCTTGCGATTGTGCCCCACCGAACTACGTGTTCGGACGTCGAAATCTGATCCGTGACTCTTTCGCTGGCTCGTCGCGCCGAACGATCCCCGGACCGTACGGCCGTCATCGACATCTCCGAAGAGCGCCTCTACGCGCCCGCGGAAACCGTCCACGAGGATCGGGTTTCCTACGCCGAACTATCGCGGATCGTCGATCGAACTGTCGGTGCGCTCGCCGGACACGGCGTCGGACCCGGCGATACCGTCTGTCTCGTGACGCGAAATCGCGTCGCGTCGGTCGCACTCCTGTTCGCGTGCCGTCGACTGGGAGCGACGCTCGCACCGATCTCGCACCGACTGACGCCGACGACGGTGAAACGCCCGTTCGAATCCCTCGATCCGTCCCTCATCGTCGCCGAGGCGGCCCAGCGCGACCTCGTTCGATCGATTCCGTCCGACCGGACCGTCACGCTCGAGCAACTCGCCGACGCGGACACGTCGACCGTCGGCGCCCGCAAGCGACCATCAGACGCGGACGCGCCGCTGCTCGCACTCCACGGCGCATCCGGTCGCCCCGTCGCCGCGTTCTCCGCGAGTACGGTCGAGTGGAACTGCATTAACGCTATCATCACGTGGGGGCTCTCGAAGAGCGATTCGGGGATCGTCCTCGATCCGCTGTCGACTTCCGACGGGCTGTTTCGCGCCGCGTTGCCGCTGTTGTACGTCGGCGGCCGACTCCTGCTCGATCGCGCCTTCGATCCCGGCGACACGCTGACGGCGATCGACCGACACGACGTGACGGTGTTCAGCGGGCGGACGGCGGCGGTTCGCGACCTTACGGCCGCCGAGGGAGCTGCCGCGCTCGCGGGACTCGACCGCGCTATCTGTGACCGGACGGTCGAGGAAGAGGCGGTCGAGACGCTTCTCGGGTACGACGTTTCCGTCTCGCGCGCGTACGGTCTGCTCGAGTGTCCCACGGCGATGAGCCGAACGGTCTCCGAGCCGAGCGCGGACGGCGAGATCGGACGGCCGGTACTCGACTGTCGAGCCCGATTGGTCGACGACGAGGGTACCGTCCTCGAGGGCGCCGCCGAAGGAGCCCTCCAGCTTTCGGGGGCTGTCGTCGCCGACGGCTACGTGAACCCCGCCGATACCGGCGACGCGACCGGCTCGAGGGAGGCGAAACGGGAGGACGACTCGAACGAAGGGGAGAGCACGGAGCGGGGAACCGACGAGGGCGACGAGCACGGCTCTGCGGGATCGGCCGACGGGGGCGACGATACCGGGCGGTTCACGGACGGATGGTTCGACACCGGCGGCCGATTTCGACGGGACGGGGACGGCGTCTACTACCGGGAGTAACTGCCGATTGGTCGCTTTCGCTCCGTTCGACTTCTATCAGATCCGTTGATAGTCCGGATTCCGTTTCGGCTCCACGGTTGCGGCAACGCCGGCGCGGGGCAGAAGACCTTTTTCCACGGAGTAATCACGTATTGGTGATGAGCCAGCTACGTATTGCCGTCCTGAACGCGTCGCACCAGGACGAGAACACGACGCGAAACTTCCGACGCGAACTCGACGCTTCCCTCGCCGAATTCGACGTCACCGAGGGGTCGCTGCCGGAGACGTTCGATTTCGACGGGGCCGTCGTCACCGGTTCCCGGTCCTCGGTCTACTGGGACGACGAGTGGATTCAACCGACCAAGGAGTGGGTCGGCGAGGCGATCGATCGCGACATTCCGTTCCTCGGCATCTGTTGGGGTCACCAACTGCTCGCGGACGCCCTCGGCGGAACCGTCGAGGACATGGGCGCGTACGAGGTCGGCTACAGCGAGATCGAGCAGGTCGGCGACTCGCGACTGTTCGACGGCATCTCCCGGGATTTCACCGCCTTCACGAGTCACGCCGACGAGGTCTCCGCACTCCCGGACGGCGCCGAACCGCTCGCACAGAACCGCTACTCCAACCACGGCTTCCGCAAGGGTCGGGTCTTCGGCGTCCAGTTTCACCCCGAGTACGATACCAGGACCGCCCGCGACCTCGTCCACAAGAAGGAGCTCTCGGACGAGCGCCGCGAGTCCGTGCTCGCGGAGATCACCGAGGAGAACTACCAGCGCGCCTGCGAGGCGAAACTGGTGTTCGAGAACTTCCTCGAGTACGTCCTCGAGCTTCAGTCCGCCGAGGCGACGGCGGACTCGAGTTCGCAGCCCGAACCCTCCTCGTCGTAATCTCGATTTTCGTCCTCCGTCCGCGGTCGCTCTCGACGAGAGCCGCGCCTCAGTCCGCGCTCCGCAGCGCGTAGACGGTGGCGTCCCATCCCGCGACGAAGACAGTGTCCTCGAGTGGAACGGAGGTGTCGGCGGGAACGGAGAAATAAAAGCGTACTCGATCGAAACCCCGAAGTCGACTCAGTCGGCCGCGACCTCGAGGTTCGCCTCGTTCTCGGCGCCGATCGCCTCGACGATCAGCTCCGCGACGTCGACGACCTCGATATCGTCCTCGTAGCCGCCGGTCTTGCGGCCGTCCTCGTACATCGTCATGCACATCGGACAGGCGACGACGAACTTCTCGACGCCCGAACCGGCGTCGGTGTCCTCGAGCGCTTCCCGGATCCGCTCCTCGCTCGGCTTGGGCTCTTCGTCGAACTCCATCCAGAGGCCGCCGCCGCCGCCGCCGCAGCAAAAGGAGTTGGCGCGGTTGCGCGGCATCTCGTCGAGCGTACAGCCCGTCGCCTCGATGAGTTCGCGCGGGGCCTCGTACTCGTCGTTGTACCGACCCAGGTGACACGGATCGTGGTAGGTGACGGTGTAGTCGAGTTCGGTGCCGGTGAGCTCGAGGCTCCCCTCGGTCACGAGTTCTTCGACGGCCTGGGTCCAGTGAAGGACGTCGATCTCGCCGTCGGCGTTCCACTCGTCCTCGTACTCGAACGGCATCATCGGATCGTCCGCGAACTCCTCGAAGTCGAGCTCCGGATACTCGTTTTTGAACGTGTTGTAGGAGTGCGGGTCGGTGCAGACGATCTTGTCGAACTCGCAGTCCTCCCACGTTTCGACGTGGTGGCCGGCGAGTTCGATGTAGAGGAACTCCTCGCCGACGCGACGGATGTCGTTGCCGTCGTACTTCTCGTCGTCGAAGAGGATCCCGAAGCTGACGTCCGCTTCCTGGAGAATGGCCGCCAGCGAGCGAGCGACCTGCTTGTTGCGATCGTCGTAGCTCGGGTAGTCGCCGACGTACCAGAGGTAGTCGACCTCCTCCTCGCGGGCGTCGGTGACGTCGAACTCGAGGTCGTCGGCCCAGTCGGCCCGGTTGCGGGGACTGTCGCCGAACGTGTTGCCGTTCTGCATGACGTTCTGGAAGACGTCCTGCATGCCCGAGGAGACGTCGCCCTGGTCGGTCATCTGGCGGTTGAGCCGGGTGAACGATTGGAGGTGCTCGATCTCGACCGGACAGGCGTCCATACAGGCCATACAGGCCATGCAGGACTCCATCGTCTCCGTGTTGATGACGCTCGTGCCGCCGTCGGCGATGATCGGCTGCTCCTCGCCGCCCTCGGCGCGTTCCTCGCGGTACTTCTTCAGGTCGAGGATGACGTTGCGCGGGTCGAGCGGTCGGTCGGAGGCCTTCGCGGGACAGACCGAGGAACAGCGACCGCACTTGGTACAGGCGTCCTGGTCGAGCAGTTCCTTCCAGGAGAAGTCGTCGATGTCCTCCGCGTTGGTCGCGTCCAGATCCGACGGAACGTTCGGCAGCCGTTTGCCGGCCTTCTCGTCGCGGGTGACGACGTTCGCGAACGAGGAGAGCATGTGGAACGGCTTGGCGTAGGGGATCCACGCGATGAAGAAGAAGGCGATCAGCGAGTGCGACCACCACGTCAGCCAGTGAAACGTCTCGGCGTTGAAGCCGAGAATGCCGAGCGTGACGTGGTTCGGATCGGTCGCGGTGCCGGCGACCGTCGGCAGTCCGATCGCCTGAAAGACGAGCGCGAGTCCCCAGCCGACGAAGCTGACGATCTCGTGGTCCGGCATCCCGGTCGCGTAGATTCGCAGTCCCTCGAGCAGGAAGCCGCCGACGCCCAGCGCGAACAGCGTCCAGATGAAGACGTCGTCCTCGCCGCTCGTGTGGCGGTCCCAGAGACGCTCGTTGCGGACCCAGTAGCGCCGGTACATCGCCATTCCGATGCCGACGACGAACAGCAGCCCCATCGCGTCGACCATGAACTGGTAGGCGAGGTAGAAGTCGCCGACCCAGAACGAGCCCTGGAACGGTTCCCAGAAGTAGCCGTCGATGAAGAGGATCGTCGTCGCGATCAGCAGGGTCAGAAAGCCCCACATGATGAAGGCGTGCATCAGCCCGCCGTAGAGGTCCCTGTTGAACTGCTTCTCGTTCGAGAGGACGATCTTGGCCCCGCCGACGATTCGACTCGGGAGGTTGTCGAGTCGTTCGAACGGGTCGTCGTCGCCCGCCGTGTAGCGGGCGAACCGCTGGTATACACCGTAGAGGAATACGAGGACCACAACGGTCGCGAGGAGATAGAACAGCGCGTACTCCGTGCTGCTGAGTCCCCAGTACGTCTCTCTCGTCACCTCCGTCTGCGCTACAACGTTCATGTACAATCAGGAGCGGGGCTGTAACTTAATTCTTGTCACGTTACTGGGTGACGTATCGTAACGCCTTCTTGCGTAAATTGACAAACTATTTTGAGTTCATCATAATCGTCAATACGCGATTTGCCCAAGGTTATCTGGCAACAGGCTTAAATAGCCACCTGCCGGGAGTGTCTACCCATGAACGACAAAACCGAAGAACTCCGAGACATCTTCACGGACGTCACCGACGGCGAGGAAACCGTTACCGAAGCACAGGAAGACACCCGCGGATCGCTCGAGAAGGACGAGCGAACCGACCGGGAACGCCTCGAGAGCGTCGTCACCCGGATGCGAGAACGATACGAGTTCGAGGGCCCGCTCTCGACCGACGACTACGTCGCTGTTGCGAGAGGGTTCTACGACGGCTTGCCCGACGAGGAACTCGCCGACGACCTCGGCGTCGACGAGAGCGATATCTTCGAGGCGCGGATGTCGCTCCACCTCGTCGACGACGGCGACGCCGACGAAGTCGATCTCGTCGCGATTCGCGACCGCGAGGAAGACGACGCGACGCTCGCCGAGGAGTACGACGTTTCCGAGGCCCAGATCAGCCGCTACCGACGAATCGCGGCGGCCCAGGACGAGTCTCGAGCGGCGAACGACCGCTACCGCGACGAGTTCGACAGCATCCTCGCCGACGCGGCGCTCTCCGAGCGGATGGCGACGGACGTCCGCGAGGACGGCCTCGAGGACGCGACCGAGGGAATGGAGACCGACGTGGAGTTCTAAACGACGAAGTTTTTACGGGGGTTGAGCGACCCGCCAAAGGCTGGTCGCGATGCCCCGGAAAAAAGTTCGATGAAAAAAGCCGAACGCTCGCTTCGCTCGCGATCGGTACAATCGCCTGTCACCACCGTACAACCACGACCGCTTGCCTCTGCACGACCACAACGGCTCTCGTCAGTCCGGAAACGGACGAGACTTTTTATACGAAGGGGCGGCCAGACGAGCCGTGTCTCGAGCCCACGTCCCCTTCAGCGACCTGCGGACGGCCGCCTACTGTCCGCGGAAGTGCTACTACCAGCGCCAGCGCGATCCGGACGACCGCGAGCCGCCACCCGAGGTCGAGTCGATTCGGACGCTCGCCACCCGATACGAGACGCTTCTCGAGCCCGACAGCGACCTCGAGGCTGAACCGATCGCCGTCTCCCCGTCGGCGTACCGGGAGCGCCTCGCCGCCACGAAGGAACGGTTCGCCGCGGACGATCGTTGGGAGCGACTCTGTGAGCCCGCTAATCGGAACGTCCTGGCGACCGGACGACACT
This sequence comes from Natronococcus sp. CG52, assembly GCF_023913515.1. Classification (NCBI taxonomy): domain Archaea; kingdom Methanobacteriati; phylum Methanobacteriota; class Halobacteria; order Halobacteriales; family Natrialbaceae; genus Natronococcus; species Natronococcus zhouii. Next base: position 3,920,902 of record NZ_CP099391.1, on the reverse strand, counting down.
GTCGCGGGATCGTCCACAAAGTGCTCGAGGATCCGCTCGAGCCAGCGCTCGTCTCGACGGGACAGCCGCCGGAGAACGGCGTCTGGGAACCCCAGTCGACCCACGCCGTCGCGGCCGCGAAGGCACTCGCGTGGGAGCACGAGCGTCCGGTCGAACGCGCGTGGCTCGAGTACCCCGCCTACGGCGTGATCCGCCGCGTTCGGCTCACGACGCGTCGCAAGGCGCGCTACCGTCGGGCGCTTCGGACGGTTCGGGAACTCGACGGGCCGCCGGCCAGAATCGACGATCGGGCGAAGTGCGAGGCCTGCGAGTTCGCCGCGGAGTGCGGCGTCCGGACGCGGACGCTGCGGTCGCTGCTCGGCTTCTAGTGCGTCTCGAGCCAGCGCTCGATCTCGTCCGCTCGCGCGCCGCGGCGGTGGATCGTCCCGCTCGAGACGTCGACGACCGTGCTCTCGGTGCCGGGCGCTTCGCCGTCGTCGAGGGTCACCGCGGCCGTCTCCCGAATCGCCGGCTCGAGTTCCGCGAGCCGTCGGACGCTCCCGCGGCCGCTGACGTTCGCGCTCGTCGCGGTGATCGGGGTCCCCGCTCGCTCACAGAGCCGGAGTGCGAGGGCGTGATCCGGGATCCTGACGCCGACGCGGTCGCGCCCTGCCGTGAGCGTGTCGGGGACGACGTCGCGGCGGCGACAGAGCACCGTCACCGGGCCGGGAAGGAACGTTGCCATAAACTCGCGCTCACGCGTGCTCGCGTGAACGTACTCGAGTGCCGCCGGCACCGACGGGATCGCCAGCGAGACGGGCTTGGATCGATCGCGCCCCTTCGCCTCGAAGACGCGCTCGACGGCGGCGGGGTCGAGCGCATCCGCGCCGAGCCCGTAGACGGTTTCCGTGGGATAGACGACCAGCTCGCCGCTCCGAATCGCGGTAGCGGCACGCTCGAGTTCGCTCATGTCCGACTTTCGGCTCGGAATCGGCAAAAACGCACCGCGTTACGCGAGCCCGAGCTGTTCCTCGAGCTCGTCGTAGTCGGGGAACTCGGGCCACTCGCTCGCGACCCAGACGGCGTCGACGGTTCGGTCGGCGTCGACGGCGACGAACGCGGGGCGCGGCTCGCTGATACCCGCCATCCCGTCGAGGTCGTGGGCGAGACCGTAGGCGTCGGCCACGTCGTTAGCGGGGTCGGCGAAGATCTCGAACGAAAAGTCGTTTTCGTCGAGGAAGCGCGAGACGCCGTAGGGCGTCGAGGCCGTGACGCCGACGATGCGTTCCTCGCGGTCGTCCCAGCCGCGCTCGACCAGTTCGTCCCAGACGTACTTGGCGACGAACGAGCCGATCATCGGCGTGAAGACGAGGATCGTTCGCCCGTCTACGAGATCGGCGAACGTGCGGTCCTCCCAGTACTCGTCGGAGACCAGCGGTCGCGTAAAGTCGGGTGCTCCCTCGCCCGGCTGGACGTGGGCCGTCGGCTCGAGTTCGACGACGTCGAACTCGGGCATCAGTCGTCACCTCCGGCGGTTGCGCCGGTTGAGGCGGCCGTCGAACCGTCGCCGTAGGTCGCCTCGAGGTAGTCGACGATGTTCGCGCTCTCGGCCATCGTCACGCCGGTCCGCTCGTCGACGATAGCCGGGACGGTCCGGACGCCGGCGACGCGCTTGACGACGTCGCGCCGGGAGTGCAGCGGTTCGACGAACCGCGAGCGATAGTCGAGGTTCTGTTCCTCGAGGACGCGGGCGACGCGCTCGCAGTACGGACACGCCTGGAGCCGGTAGAACGTGATCGCCGGCTCACCGTCGTGGGTGGTGGCCTCGGACATGGACGCTCGTTCGGGAAACGAGCGGGTAAACGTGTCGTATGCAAAAATGGTAAACGGTTAACCGATCCGGTGTTAAGTCAGTACATCAATGGCGCTGTCTCCGCTGCTCGAGGTCGTGCTCGCCGCCTACGAGGTCCCGTTTCTGGGACTCGAGCTCGACGAGTCGACCGTATCAATTCTGGGCGTTCTCGCTGTCGCCGTACTCATCGCACTCTCGGGATTCTTTTCCTCCTCCGAGATCGCGATGTTCAACCTTCCGAAACACCGCCTCGAGACGATGGTCGAGAACGGTATCGAGGGCGCCGAGTTAGTAAAATCCCTCAAGGACGATCCGCACCGACTGCTCGTGACGATTCTGGTCGGCAACAATATCGTCAACATCGCGATGTCATCGATCGCGACGGCCGTGCTCTCGCTTCACTTCGGCGGCCTGCTCGGCGTCATCCTCGCGACGTTCGGGATCACCGCGATCGTCCTCCTGTTCGGCGAGAGCGTACCGAAGTCCTACGCGGTCGAGAACACGGAGGCGTGGGCGATCCGGATCTCGAAACCGCTGAAGGGAACCGAGTACCTGCTGTACCCGCTGATCGTCCTCTTCGATTACCTCACGCGACAGGTGAACAGGCTCACCGGCTCGACGGGCGCGATCGAGTCGCCCTACGTCACCCGCGACGAGATCCAGGAGATGATCGAGTCCGGCGAGCGCGAGGGGGTCTTAGAGGAGGAAGAACACGAGATGCTAACCCGGATCTTCCGGTTCAATAAGACGATCGTCAAGGAGGTGATGACGCCGCGACTGGACATGACGGCGGTGCCGAAAGACGCCGGCATCGACGAGGCGATCGAGACCTGTATCCAGAGCGGACACGCCAGAGTGCCGGTCTACGAGGGGAGCCTCGACAACGTGCAGGGAGTCGTCCACATCCGTGACCTCGTCCGGGACCTCAACTACGGCGAGGCCGAGACGGAAGACCTGGAACTCGCGGATCTGATCCAGCCGACGCTGCACGTACCGGAGTCGAAAAACGTCGACGAACTGCTCACCGAGATGCGCGAAAACCGGATGCACATGGCGCTCGTCATCGACGAGTTCGGCACCACCGAGGGGCTGGTGACGATGGAGGACATGGTCGAGGAGATCATCGGTGAGATCCTCGAGGGAGGCGAGGAACAGCCGATCGAGGAGATCGACGAGAACACCGTCCTCGTCCGCGGCGAGGTCAACATCGAGGACGTCAACGAGGCCCTCGATATCGAACTCCCGGAGGGCGAGGAGTTCGAGACTATCGCCGGCTTCATCTTCAACCGAGCCGGCCGCCTCGTCGAGGAGGGAGAGGAGATCACGTACGACGGCGTCCGCATCACGGTCGAGGACGTCGAGAACACCCGGATCATGATGGCACGGCTGCGGAAACTCGAGCAACCCGACGAGGAGGAAACGGTAGACGAACTCGAGGAGACCGACGCCTGATCCGAGTCAGGCCCCGACGGCCGCCGTGATTTCGCGAGCGACGTGAGGCGGAACAACGATTCTACGCGGTCCCTGAACGTACTGGCCGTCCGGCTGTGCGTAGCCCAATTTCACGATCGCCGCATCGCCGAACTGCCGGACGGACGTTTCCTCGATCACGCCGAGATCGATCGCCTGGTTCGGATCGTAGAGGTAGATAACCTGCTCATCCGGGTCGAACGCACCGACGGAGCGGAGAAACGACGCGAGAACGAGCGCGACCAGCGCGAGCGGAATCGTCAGTGCGGCCAGGCCGGTGAAGGGGCCGGCACCGACGCCGCCCAGCAGGTCGTTCTGGGAGACGAATCGTCCGATTATCATTAACGCAGTGATGAGACACCCCATCGTGACCGCGCCCAGCGCCGCATCCGCCAGGCGGTCGACGCCGGCCGGCGCGGAGATCGACAGCCGCTCGGCGAGTCGCTCGAGCTGGCGCTCGGCGCTGTCGGAGACGGCGACCGCCACGGTCGTGACGACGAGGGCGGCCAGGGCGGCGACCAAGAACGACCGGCCGCCGGTCTGGCCGGCCAGATCGAACAGTCGCCAGAAGACGATAATGGAGATCGCGGCGAAGAAGGTCCCGACGCCGAGTGACCACAGGATGCGCACGGTTCGGGAGGTGTCGGCGTCCCGTCGCCACTGGATCGGTTCGGTCTCGTCCATACCCGACTCTCGCCACCGATCGTGTAAAGACCGTTCGATGTTTTCCGCGGGTTAGAAGAGAACGGCGTCGATGGCGACGAAGCCGACGAACGAGATGACGATCGAACCGGCGAGCGAGAGCACCCACGCGAACACGGTGTACCCCATCTTGCGCGCGCTAACGCCGCCGCCGGCGCCGGCCGCGGCGTACCCGCTGCCGATGATCGAACTGACGATGATCTCGTTGAACGAGACGGGAATGCCGAACAGCACCGCCGTCTGGGCGATGATGAACGACGGGATGAGAGCGGCGATCGACCGGCGCGGGCCGAGCGAGGAGTAGTCCTGCGCGATCGCCTTGATCATCCGCGGAGCCCCGGTCCAGGAGCCGATCAGGAGTCCGAATCCGCCGCCGACGAGCAGCGCGATCAGCGGCAACCCGACGTCGCCCGACAGCGGAATCAGCGGCCCGATCGCCAGCCCGACTTGACTCCCGCCGGCGGAGAAGGCGACGAGACCGCCGAGCAGGAGCAGGAAGTGCCGTTCGCCGCGTTCGATTCCGTTCCGAAGATCGAATCCGACGACGAGCGCCCAGGCGGCCGCGATGAGCGACGACACGGCGATGACCCCGGCCAGCTCCGAACCGGGGATCCCGCGACTCGAGGCCTGTGCGATCGAGGCACCGCCAGCGCCGGACGAGCCGAGTACGGCGAATTCGATGTTGGCGACGATCAGACCGACGAGCGCCGCCAGCGCGACGATCAGGTACTCCTCGCCGATCGGTTCGGCCCGCAGCGTTCGGGCGATTCCGTAGGCGAGACCGCCGCCGACGAACGGCGTCAGGATCCACAGCGTGGCGATCTCGACGTACTTGGGCCAGGCCGGATCGCCGCCCATGGCGAGGCCGACGCCGATGACGGCGCCGGTGACGGTAAACGCCGTCGCTATCGGATAGCCGGCGAAGACGCCGATCGCGACGAGTCCGGCCGCGATTACCAGCGCGATCGTCGCCGCCAACGGCGACAGCGTTACACCGCCGCCGATCAGTTCCGTACCGACCGCTTCGGAGACGTTCGCTCCCTGTAACACCGCGCCGGCGAAGCCGAGGATGCCGACGAAGAAGCCGGCTCGCATCACCGAGACCGCGTTGGCCCCGACCGCCGGTGCGAACGGCGTCGAGCCGCTCGAGCCGGCACCGATCGCCCAGGCCATAAAGAGACTGGCGACTGCGGCGACCAGAAACGTCGCGATCGTCACGATCTCGACCATCTACCGGGTATTAATCGAAGCCCGTACAAGTGTGTGCCGGCCTGCGATTCACGTGCCGCTCTCTCCGCGGTCGGAACGACCGAGTAGACTTTTGGGCCGTATCGATCGCATCGAACGATGTGCGTCCTTTCTACTGGTTTCGAGTTTCGGGTCGGTATTGCTCGCTCGAGACGACTCGACCGTTGCGGCGTCTGCGAATGAAAGAAACGAGCACCGTTCGGCCGTCTACTCGACGTATGGTGTGTTTTAACGTGGGAAGCTTTATGTGCGGCTGTCGGCAACAGTTCCGATACGGTGGCAATATAATGCCGGGACTAGAAACACACGGGCGGCGGGAATTCCTTCGAACGACGGCAGCGACGGGGAGCGCTGTGGCCCTCGGGGGGATCGCGGGGTGTACAGGATTTCTGGAGGAAGAGACACTGACCGTCGCGGTGTACGGAGGCCTTTTTCGGAGGGTGATGGACGAGGAACTCTTCGGACCGTTCAACGAGGAGGTCGACTTCGAGGCCGAGTCCCAGGAACAACCGACGGCCGAGGAAGCGCTGGCCCAGTACGAGAGCGCCGTCGGTGCCGGCGAAGCCCCAGTCGACGTCGCGATTATGTCGACGGTCGGGGTCCTTCGCGGACTGAACTCCGACCTGTGGCACATCTGGGAGGACGACAGCGAGTTCGAGAACCTCCAGTACATAAGCGACGACCTTATCGAGGAGCGAGACGGCGGTATCGCCAGCGTCGGCGCGCTCTCGTGGTACATCAACCTCGTCCAGAACACCGAGGTATTCGAGGAGCCGATCGACAGCTGGGAGGCGCTCTGGGACGACGAGTACGAGGACCAGATGGGGTTGCTCGGTCTCGCGTCGAACTCCTTCCTGCTCGATATTACCGCCGAACTGTACTTCGACGGTCAGGCAACCCTCGAAGATCGAGACGGCGTCGAAGAGGTGTTCGAGGAACTCGAGGGCGTCACCGACCAGGCGAACTTCTGGTACGAGAACGAACCGGAATTCCAGCAGCGACTCAGAGACGCCGAAGTGCCCGCGGGGATGCTCTACAGTGACATCACGAAGGTTATGCAGGAGGACGGTGCGCCGGTCCAGTCGAACTTCGTCGAAGAGGGATCGGTGCTCGACTCCGGATCGTGGGTTACCCTCGAGACGACCGACCTGGCGGAGGAGGCCAGACAGTTCATCGACTACGCGAGTCAGCCCGAGGTGCAGGACACGCTGTCCGAGAACCTGTTCACCGCACCGGTGATCGACCGGGAGCACTCGGAACTCGACGACGAGACGTACGAGGAGGTCGCCGGTCCGGGGCCGGAGGAGGCGATCGTTCCCTACTACGATCTCTACCTCGAGGAAGAAGAGTGGGTCAACGAGCGGTGGGAAGAGTTCATTATCGGCTGACGATCGATGAGTGGAATTTCACTTTCGGGCGTCACGAAGGAGTATCCGGGCGGCGTCCTCGCGGTCAAAGGCGTCGACATCGACATCGAAAGCGGCGAGTTCGTCACCCTCGTCGGTCCGTCGGGTTGCGGGAAGACGACCACCCTGCGGACGATTGCCGGTTTCGAACGACCGACGGAGGGGACGGTTTCGATCGCCGGCGCGGACGTGACCGACGCGCCGCCGTACGAGCGAAACACCGGGATGGTGTTCCAGGATTTCGCGCTCTTCCCTCACATGACCGTCTACGAGAACGTTGCGTACGGGATGGAGGTGTCGGGCGACTACACGGACGAGGAGATCGACGCCAGGATCGACGAAATGCTCGAACTGGTCGAACTACCGGGCGTCGCCGACCGAACGCCCGACCAGCTCTCCGGCGGCCAACAGCAGCGGATCGCGCTCGCTCGCGCACTCGCACCCCGACCGGACGCGCTGTTGCTCGACGAACCGCTCGCGAGCCTCGACAAGAAGCTCCGCGAACAGATGCAAGTCGAACTGCGCCGAATTCAACAGGAAGTCGGGATCACCACCGTCTTCGTCACGCACAATCAGGAGGAAGCGCTAACCATGTCCGACCGACTCGCCGTGATGAACGACGGACGATTCGAACAGGTCGGCCCGCCGGAAGAGGTGTACAACGACCCCGAGACGCGATTCGTCGCCGACTTCCTCGGAACGGCGAACCTCTTCGACGGATCGGTGACGAGCGTCGACGAGGGGTACGCGACCGTCGACTGCGAGGGGACGACGATCCGAGCCCGGAGTCGAAACGGCATCGAACCCGGCGAGTCAGTGTCGGTCGTCGTCCGCCCGGAGCGGTTCGAAATCGACGACGCGACTGCAAACGGCGCGGGTCGGACCGCGACCGAAAACGCCTTCGAGGGGACGATCACGTTCAAACGACATCTCGGCAGCAGCATCGAGTATCAGATCGAAACCCAGGACGGCCGCGAACTCGTCGTCGTTCGACGGAGCGGTACGGACGAACGGTCGGCCGGCGATCGGGTGTCGATCCACACCGAGGCCGACAACTGTCGGATCGTGGAGGCGTAAATGGGAACGAAATCGTCGTCTGCGAAGGCCGGCGAATCGGGCCGTGCGGGGCTGAAAGCCGGGGCCAAGTGGTACGCGCTGGCGTATCCGCTGTTCTGGCTCGTCGCCGTCTTCCTCGTGCCGCTCGGCATGCTGGTCGTGTTCAGTTTCTACGCGAACATCCCCGGCGGCTCGTACCGTCCCGGGTTCACCTTCGACAACTACGCGCGGTTCATCGAAATGAGTTTCTCGCTCGGGTGGCCGCCGCTCGAGACGAATCTCTATCTCAGGCAGCTGTGGCTGACGATCGAGATTTCGCTCGTCACCGCGATCGCCTCGCTGCTGCTCGGCTACCCGATCGCGTACTACCTTGCCCGGATGGATCGCCCGTGGCTCCGGAGCCTGCTGTTGCTCACGATCATCTCGTCGCTGTGGGTGACGTACGTGATCAGAGCGTACGCCTGGCAGGTGATTCTGGCGTCCGGCGGCGTTCTGAGCTCGACCGGTGTCGCCCTCGGTCTCCTCTCGGAGCCGCGCTCGTTCTATCCGGGATACTGGGGGCTCATCGTCGGGATGGTGTACGTGTTCCTCCCGTTCATGATACTGACGCTGTACAGCAGCATCCGGAATATCGACGGCGAGCTACTCGAGGCGTCGAAGAACCTCGGAGCGGGGCCGACGAAGACGTTCCGCCGAGTGACGCTCCCGCTGTCGCGAAACGGAATCGTCAGCGGAACGGCGCTGGTGTTCATCCTCGCGCTGGGAGCGTACGTCATGCCCCGACTGCTCGGTAGCTCCGCGGAGCGGACGCTGCCGGTGTTGATCGAGGCCCAGATCATGGGCGAGCAGAACTACCCGTTCGGCGCGGCGATGAGCATCGGGCTGATCGCCGTCGTTCTCGCCTTCCTCTGGGTGATGGTCAAGGTCACGAACATGACCGCCGCGAGTCTCGGCGGGAACGACGTTGCGGAACCCGACAGCGGTCGACCTGACTCGAGCACCTACGCTCGGTCGTCGGGCGTCGGCGCTCGAGTGCGAAGCGGCCTCGGTTCGATCGCCGACGCCGTGGGACTCGCGCGCGTGGTCGGCGGCATCGGGGCGCGCCTCGACGCCGTCGTTTCGACGGTCGACGCCCGGACCCGCGAGCGCGTGCTGTGGACGACGAGTCGGCTGTACGTCGCGGCCGTGATGACCTTCATCGCCGCGCCGCTCGCGATCATCATCGCGGTATCGGTTACGCCCGAACAGTTCCTCACGTTCCCGCCGGGCGGGTTCTCGGTGCAGTGGTACGTCGAGTTCTTCACCAGTCCGTCGTGGCTCATCGCCCTGATCAACAGCTTGGGTATCGCCGCCGCCGCTGCGCTCCTCAGCACGACGATCGGCGGGACGCTGGCGTTCGCACTGGATCGATACGGATACCGGTGGAACACCGTCTTCGGGACCTTCGGCGTGCTCCCGATCCTGGTGCCGCCGGTGATCGTCGGCGTGGCGTTTCTCGTCTTCTTCCTCGAACTCGGATTCGCGGGAACCCGATCGAGTATCGTCATCGCTCACGGGATCTTCTACGCCCCGTTCCCGTTCATTCTGATCTCGCAGGGACTCGACGAACTCGACCGCACGTACGAGGAAGCCGCGATGAATCTCGGAGCGGGACCGATCCGGACGATCCGGACGATCACCTACCCGCTGTTGCGGGCGAACGTGGTCTCGGGCGCGCTGTTCGCGTTCATCCTCTCGCTGAACGAGTACATCATCGCCTGGCTGCTGTCGCTGTTCCTCGTCGACACCATCCCGATACAGATCTTCAACTCGCTCCGGTACGGCTACTCGCCGACCATCGCAGCCGCGAGCGTCGTCTTCATCGGTCTCACGGTCGTCGTCATGGTCGCGATCGATCGGATGTCCGGGGGGATCTGGGAGTGATCGGCGCAGCGGAGGCGACTGTCGTCGCCGTTCAGACGGTGCCCGAGTTCGGGGCCGTCGAGCGGAACCGAACGCGGACGGTCGAGGCCGTCCGCGAGCACGCGCTCGCCGACCTCGTCGTCCTGCCGGAACTGGCGACGACGGGATACGTTTTCGAGTCGAGCGCCGAACTGGAAACGATGGCCGAGCCGAGCGACGGCGCGACGGCCCGGGAGTGGGCGGCGGTCGCGGCGGAGACGGAGACGTGGATCGTCGGCGGATTCGTCGAGGTCGAGGACGGCTCGTTCTACAACAGTGCGCTCGTCGTCTCGCCGGACGGTCTCGAGGGCTGCTACCGAAAGCTCCACCTGTGGAACGAGGAGAAACGGTGGTTCGAGCCCGGCGGAGCGGTACCGACGTTCGAGACGCCGTTCGGTCGGATCGGCGTCCAGATCTGTAACGACCTGTGGTTTCCCGAGTTGACGACCGCGCAGGCCCGCTCGGGGGTGGATCTCGTCGCCGTTCCGACGAACTGGGTCCCGGGATCGAGCGAGGGAGCCCGTCCCGCCGGCTGGACGATGGGCGTTCACCAGGCGGTCGCACACGCGAACGCGAACCGGGTCTTCGTCGCGTGTGCGGATCGTGCCGGAACCGAACGCGGCGTTTCCTTCGAAGGACAGAGCGTCGTCGTCGATCCGAACGGGATACCGCTCGCAGGACCGGCCCCGACGACGGGCTCGCACGCGATCACGGCCGACTGCGATCTCGAGCGTGCACGAACGAAGTCGCTGACTGCCTACGACGACGCGCTCGCCGACCGTCGGCCGGACGTCTACGACCTCGATTAGTCGTCGAGTGGAGGCTCGCTCAGGACGGCTCGAACCGGCTCGAGCTCGACTCGTTCGATCGTTCCGTACAGCGTTTCCCACGACTCCGCCAGTCCGTACTCGCTGAGCGCGGTCAGCAGGAGTTCGCCGGCGCCGACGTACGTGATCGAGCCGAAGGCCCAGGCCGAGGTGCCGCTGGGAAGGTGTTCCTGTTCGCGCGGTCGCCGGAAGTCGATCACGCCGCCGAGCGATCGCTGGGTCGCCACCGAAAGGTCGCGCGCCTCCTCGTACCGGTTGATCGGAAACTCGCGGCTATCCCCGACGAGGAGGCCACACCCTTCCGATTCGATGACGGCCGCGATATCGGTTCGACCGGCTTCGATGAGAAGGGAGATGACGTCGATCGACGACCCTTCGCCGTTTATTACGTCGACGTAGCGTCGGATTTGGCCGCCGCATCCCGCCGCGAAGGTCTCCTCGGAGTCGGGTTCGGTCGGCTCGTACTCGAGCACGCCGGAGTTCGAGATACTGGCGTTGACGCCGTGGGCGAGCAACACGCCGTCGAGGGTGATACTCGAGGAGGTGACCAGGCGGAACTCCCCCGGTTCGCTATCGGCGCTCTCCTCGAGCGATACCGGGATCGGACCGAGCGGGAGCTCCTCGAGTCGGTCGACGAGCTCGAGCGCCGCGTCGACGTTCGCCTCGGAGAGGAAGGCGCCCGACGCGACGAGGACGCCGCTGTCGTCGATCGGGTCGTAACTGACGTGACTGGTGAGCGTGGCGATTCGGGCCCGAAGCTGTTCGAGGCGACTGTTGACGTCGCCCTTCTCCAGCTCCGACTGCCCTTTCGCCGTCAGCCGGCGACCCCGACCGGGAACCTTCTCGGTCAATCCGAGATCGTCGAGTTCCGAGAGCAGCAGCCTGATCGTTCGGTCCTTGATGTCGTATCCGTGTAACTGCAGCAGTTCGAAGAGTTGGATGCTGCCGATCGGTCCGTGCCGATCGACGAGACGGAGGAGATCGTACGTTCGTCTGTCCAGATCCGGGGCCATTGATACGTCCACAGTGGGGCGGAACCGACACCAAGCTTTGGTTTCGACGGACCCTCCCGTACTCACCCGACTGCGATCCGTCTCGGGGGAACCTTTTAGCCTCCGTAAAAAAAGAATACGGTGGCAATGGTGTGCCACCACACATGACATCCGAAACGCCGTACACGAGCAACGGGGCGGTAGAGTCACGCTACGACGAGTCCGGAACTCCGATCTGGACGGATCCCGACGTTCCCGTCGAGCGAGCCGACGATCGCACGCTCGAGGAGGAGGCGGGTGAGATCGATGACTGAGAAAACGCCAGCGGCGGCGTTCCGAGAGTCGGTTTCCGGTTCGTCCGTCGAACTCGCCTACGCCGGTCTCAAGACGTTTCTGAAGGGTGACCCGCGGGAGATCGACGACGTCTCGGACGTCGACGCGGCCGCGCTCGGCGTTCCGTACGACGGAGCGGTGTCGAACCGACCGGGTACCCGGTACGGCCCCGAGGCGATTCGGCGCGCGAGCGGCTGGTGGGCCTACCTATCCGATTACAAGGGCGGACTGACGAACATGCAGACCGGCCGGCAGGTAAACTTCGACGATCTCACCGTCGCTGACTGCGGCGACGTGCCGATCTTCCCGATGGACAGCGAGACGACGGCCGAGAGCATTACGGCTCACGTGGCGACGGTCGCGGCCCGGACGTTTCCGGTCGTGCTCGGCGGGGACCACTACTGTACGTTCCCCGCCGTCCGCGGATTCGCCGAGGGCGCCGGCCACGACCGGGTCGGGTTCGTCCAGATCGACGCGCACACCGACACCGTCTCCGAAAGCCCCGTCTTCGGAACCGATTTCCACGGCTCGAGTACGGCGCTGATCGCCGACTCGCCGCACACCGAGTACAGCGACGTGAGTCAGGTGGGCATTCGCGGCTACGAATCGCCCGAGTTCTTCGAGTTCGCCGACGAGACGGGACTGAACCTCTACACGATGCGCGACGTCGAGGAGGACGGGATCGTCTCCGTGGTCGAAGATGCGATCGCGGCGGCCGCCGCGGACACCGACGCGGTGTACGTCTCGTTCGACATCGACGCCGTCGATCCGGGCGTCGCGCCGGGAACTGGAACACCCGTTCCGGGCGGCTTGACCGCCCAGCAGGCCCTCAGAACGATGGAGGTACTCGGAGCGGCCGACGCCGTCGGCGCGGCCGACCTGATGGAGGTCGCGCCGCGGTACGACGCCACGGAGGGTACCGAACGACTCGCGGCGTATCTTCTCGTCACGCTGCTCGAACGGCAGTTCGCGGAGTGAGCCGATCGACCGAAACCCCACCTACCCATTCATGGTAAACAAGCCGAAGACAGCACCCCCGATCGGAACCGAGCGAACGAACACCGTCGTCGAATCGGTGATCCGCGAGATGACCCGGGAGGCGATTCGAAAGGACGCGATCAACCTGTCCCAGGGGATCCCCGACGAGGACGAGACGCCGCCCGAGATCAAAGCCGCCGCGAAGGAGGCGATCGACACCGACAGCCAGTACACGATCACCTGGGGGCTGCCGGAACTCAGGGAGGCCGTCTCGGAACGCTACGCCGAGTGGAAGGGGGTCACCTACGACCCCGAGACGGAGGTCACGATCACCAGCGGCACCAGCGAGGCGATCATGTCGACGATGCTCTCCCTCGCGGGAGCGGGCGACGAGGTGATTTACTTCGAGCCGGTCTACGAGAGCTACATCCCGGCGAGCCAGTTCGCCGGCGCCACGCCGATCCCCCTCGACATCACCGACGACCTCACGATCGACGCCGAGCGTCTCGCCGAGGCGGCCGAGCGCGCCCGGATTCTCGTTCTCAATACGCCGATGAATCCGACCGGGAAAATCTTCTCCCGCGAGGAACTCGAGACGATCGAGGAGATCGCGGTCGAACACGACCTGATCGTGCTGACCGACGAAATCTACGAGCACATCGTCTACGAGGAGTACTGCAGTCCGGTCGAGGTCGGCAATCTCGCCGAACGGACCGTCGTCTGTACGGGGATGTCCAAGACGTTCAGCGTTACCGGGTGGCGGGTCGGCTTCTGTCTCGCCCCCGAGTACCTCTCGAAGGAACTCCGGAAGATCCACGACTACACGAGCATCTGCGCGCCGACGCCGTTCCAGCGGGCGGGGGTCGAAGCGCTGTCGCTTCCCGACTCGTACTACGACGAGCTGTCCGACTCCTACGAGAAGCGCCGGGACCTCCTCTACGACGGATTACTCGAGGCGGGACTGGACCCCGTCAAACCGGACGGTGCCTACTACATCATGACGCGGTACCCGACGGACGAGAGCGATATCGAGTTCTGCTACCGGCTGATCCGGGAGGCCGGCGTCGCCGCCGTTCCCGGCAGCAGCTTCTACACGGATCCCGACGTCGAGGCCGACTGGATCCGGTTTACGTTCTCGCGAAACGAGGCGACCCTCGAGGAGGCTATCGACCGGCTGATAGAGAACCGCTGGTGGTGAGAAGTCCTTTCTGAACCGAGGAGTGGTTCGACCGGCCGTCTTCAGTTCGTCGTCGACTTCGAGTTGTCCTCGGGCTCCGGCGGCGGTTCGACGCCCTCGATCGCTTCGGCGGCCTCGGTGTCCTTCTCGACCTCGACGTGCCAGCGATCGATCTCGTCCTCGAACTCGGTGAGGCGGTCGGAGACGTTCTCCTTTAGCACGTCGTCGTTGACGTTGACCTCGAAAATGAACTGTTCGCCCTCGCCGCGCGTCGACTGCTGGATGTTCGCGCTGATGAGTTCGTTGTCGAAGTAGTACGGCGCGAGCTGGGTCATCACGTTCTGGTAGACCGTGTCCTCGACGCGACGCAGCGCCTTGCGACTCGCCGAGTCGGCCGCTCGCGCGACGTAGTCGATCGATTCCTTCCAGTTGTCGACCGCGGCGTCGGCGTCGTCCCGCTCGAGGCGCTCGTACGACTCTGAGAGCTTCTCGCCGGCGGTCTTCAGGTCCTCGTCGGGCTCCTTGCCGGCCCGTTCGCCCTTTCCCTCCTCGACGCTCGCCTGATCGGCCGTCTTCTCGCTGACGTCCGTTTCGAGTGTCTCGTGGGCCTTGGGTCGCCACTCGTCCCACTCCTCGAAGGCGCGGGCGAAGCGGGCGCCGTAGTCGTGATCGGGGTCGTGCACACCCACGTTCCGCAGCGCGCGCGTGATGCGTTCGCCGTGTTCGACGACGTCACCCCAGTCACCGCGTATCTTGAACCCCGAAATGCTCTCTTCCATTCGGTTGGGCGATCCCTATGAGATGGACGAGTATAAACTTCGTCGCTGCGTGGGAACGACACTGTTACGTCACCCGATCACACGCGAGATAGGGCACCATCACGCGGTGTCCGGTGCTCGAGACGGACCGACACCGTAAAATTCCCGGCGCGTTCGCATTCGGGTAATGACGATCGAAGATCGGGAGGATGCGTACCTCGTCACGCACGCGCTCGCGAAACACACGCTCTCACAGCTCCGGGACGTCGAAACCGAACAGGTAAGCTTCCGGAAAGGACTGGTCAAACTCGGCCGCATCTGCGGCTACGAGGTCATCGACGGCCGGATGGAAACCGAGTACGTCGAGATCGAGACGCCCCTCGAGCCGACGATGGGCGAACGGGTCCGGGGGCTCGACGACGTCGTGATCATCAACGTCCTGCGCGCGGCGACGCCGTTCGTCGAGGGGCTGCTGAAGGCGTTCCCGCGCGCCCGCCAGGGCGTCATCAGCGCGAGCCGTAACGAGGAGGCCGGTCGGGACGAGGACGGCTCGTTCCCGATCACGGTCGACTACGTCAAACTGCCCGAGATCCACGAGGAGGACACGGTGATCATCGCCGATCCGATGCTCGCGACCGGGAGTACGATGTGTACCGTCCTCGAGCACGTCGTCGAGAACTCGCCCGATCCGGAGAACCTGATCGTGCTCTCCGCGGTCTCCGCGCCGGAGGGGCTGCTCCGAGTGGACGAGGCGTTCCCCCAGGCGGACCTCCTGACGGTGTCGATCGACGACCACCTCGACGAAGACGGCTTCATCGTGCCGGGTCTCGGCGACGCCGGCGATCGCGCGTTCCGGACGACGTAGTCGGCGGACCGGTTCGACCCCGGTGTCTTTGCCGCTCCGACGCGTGAGGGGCGCACGTACCACATGGGTCGAATCACCATCTCCGCCGAGTGCTCGTCCGATTCGGGACGCGGCCGTTGATACTGTGCGGTTGCGCAATCGAGACGGAACGCCGATCGATCCGGTTCCGTTTTTCGTCGTCGTCTGCATCGCGTTCCTGGTGAGCTACGCCTGGGTCCCGATCTATCTCGGCGAACTCGGGGTCTCCACCGCCGCTGCACTCGTCGTCGCCTCGGTCGGCTTTCTCCTCGCGACCGTCGCCGCGTACTACCACCTCGTCTGGGCGAACGACCCGGTGCGTCGGGAGCGAGTTCCCGTCGAACATCGACTACAGCGGCTGTTTTACGCGATCCTGATCGGTATCGCGCTGTTGTTGTTGCTCGTATTACTCGCGTCGGTACGCTAGCGATCCCGGGGGACGACATCCTTATTCGACACGGGCTGGTAACACACGGCATGGACCTGGCAGCGCGGATCGACGCGTACCGGCAGCGGGTGCTGGCGTTCGTTCGCCGCGCGTACGAGGGCCCGATACTGGGGATCACCTCGCTGGTCGTCGACCGAGAGGTCGCGGACACGTGGATCCGGGGGCTGTATCACGGGATGATCTCGCACCCGACCTACGAGATCGTCGAAGCCCAGGCCGAGGACTTGGAGGACGCGTTCCTGCTCGCGTGTTTTCCCGACGCGTTCGGCGTTCCCAGCCCGGTTTCGTACTACACCGCGGAGTTCCTCCCGTACCTCGAAGACGAGTACGAAGCGTGGCAGCGCCGCACGTGGGACCGCTGGTCGCTGCTCGAGCGAAAGGGCGAACAGTTCCATCCGCTCTGAACCGACCGCGGTGTTCGCGGAGGACGGGTCGGTTCTTTCGACTCGGGAGACCGTCGGGTCGTTCAGCCGTCACCGAGAATCGGGCCGCCGCCGATTTCGTAAGAATCACCGCGAAAGATTCAAAAAACACGACCAGCGAGTACCGAACCATATAATTTCAATTTTTTAGACTAAATAATTTTATTGTACGCGACTCCGTCGATGTGGTAGGGGCACACATACCATGCAAGTCATCTGGATGGTGCTGTTCATACTGGTGGCGTTCACGATCGGGTACATCGGGTACTCGAGATATCTCACTTCGTTGACGGATCTCGACGATAGTCGAGAGACGCCGGCGCACAGGTACAGCGACGGACAGGAGTACGTTCCCTCGGAGAAGCCGGTCCTGCTCGGGCACCACTACTCCTCGATCGCCGGCGGGGGACCGATCGCCGGCCCGATCACTGCCGTCGCGGCCTTCGGCTGGCTCCCCGCGTTGCTGTGGATCGCGATCGGGAACCCGATCTTCGGCGCGGTGCACGACTTCATGGCGCTGGTCTCGAGCGCTCGTCACGAGGGGAAGTCGATCGGGTACATCATCGGCGAGTACGTCGGTGAGCAGGGAAAGAACATGCTGCTGTGGTTCGCGTTCCTGCTGGTCATCCTGGTGATCGCCGCGTTCATCTTCCTGGTGGCGACGGTGTTCAACGCGTACCCGGCGGCGGCGACGGCGAGCATGATCTACATCGGGCTGGCGCTGCTGTTCGGGGTGTACCTGTACCAGTTCCAGCTGCCGTTCTGGCCCGGCGCGCTCCTGTTCACCGCGGGCGTGTTCGCGGGGGTCTGGGTCGGCCTTCAGTACCCGATCGCGATGGCCGACACCGGGTTGCTTCCGGAGGGGACGATCGTCCTGCTCGGCGACGCTGCGGCCTGGGAGTGGCTCCCGCTCGCCGCCGAGACGAACCCGAACGCCGCGCTGTGGGCGATCGTGGTCGCGCTCTACTGTTTCGCCGCCGCGGTGTTGCCGGTGTGGGTCTTGCTCCAGCCGCGTGACTTCCTCACGTCGACGCTGCTGTACGTCGGGATCGGTGCGATGTTGCTCGGAGCGATCGTCGGCAGCGTAATCGGTTTCGAATCGGTCGAAATCTCGATTGCGACCGCCGGGGTCGAGTCGGTCCAGGTCGATCGGCTGGTCACCGAGGTACCGGCGTACACCGGCTTCGTCCATCCGGAGCTGGGCTGGCTGTTCCCCTTCCTGTTCGTGACCATCGCCTGCGGAGCCATCAGCGGCTTCCACTCGCTGGTCTCGTCGGGGACGACGGCGAAACAGCTCGACAAGGAGTCGGACGCCCGACTCATCGGCTACGGTGGTATGCTCGCGGAGGGACTGCTCGCGGTGACTGCGATTCTCGCGGTGGTGATCATCTCCGCCACGACCGAGGGGCTCATGGAGGCGATCGCGACGTTCCCGGCAGGTGGTGGCGCGCTCATCTCCGCGCTCGGGATCAGCGTAATGATCGGCGTGATCTTCGTCGCGCTGGTGTTCGTCAGCTTCCTGTTGACCAGCACCGACACGGCAGCTCGGCTCGGACGGTACATGATCGAGGAACTCGTCGGCACACCCGAGTCGACCACGCAGGAGTTCGCGGCGAACCGCTACGTGAGCTCTGCGGTTTGCGCGTTCGGCGGTTACCTGCTCGTCGCCTCCGGAACGTGGGGCGACATCTGGCCGCTGTTCGGCGGCGCGAACCAGCTGCTGGCGTCGCTCGCGCTGCTCGTCGCGACCGTCTGGCTCGCCAACGCGGACGAGTCGAAGCAGTTGCTCACGACCGGGGCCCCGATGGTGTTCATGGTCAGCGTTACCATCGTCGCGCTGGCCGTGATCGGTCTCTGGCGGAACCCGCAGGCGATCCTGGCGGATCCGTCGCTCACCTACGCCAACGTCGCCCGGGCGCTCCAGAGCATCATCGCAGTCGTCCTCATCGTGCTCGCGATCGGCCTGCTGTACCTGGGACTGAACAATATCCGCGACGCGCGCGCCGGACTCGGAACCGACGCCATCGCTCCAGGTTCGGACGACGACTGAGGATCGGCTCTCCGCTTCTTATCGGGTGATCCAGTCGAGGAATCGCCCTACCCTGCCGAGTTCGTTGCGCTCGATCGGCTGCCAGGTTCGGAACGCCTTCGCGACGCCGGCCCCGTCGCTCGAGACCAGTTGCTCGCGGTCGGGTGCGACGACGATCAGGTTGATCTCGTAGTGGCCGTAGTAGCCGAACTTGATTAGCGTTCGATTCCGATACCGTTCGACGAAATCGCCGACAGCGTCGGAAATCTCCGTCGCCACGACGACGAACGTGAAGTCGGTGCTGAAGTGGTGTTCGTCGGCGTCGATCCACTCGTCGGCGATCGTCTCGCCCAGGGACTCGAGGCTCTCGAGCGTCTCGACGCGCGGCCGTGGCTCCCGGCGGACGAACAGGTGCTCGTTCGAGTGGTGGCGGGCGAACCGGACCGTGGGGTGGAAGGCGTGTCGTTCGGTTTCGATCCGGAGATTCCCGTAGAGGTCGAACGACTCGCCGGCGACGCGGTACTCCCGCTCGAGGTCGTAGTGGCTCCACAGCCGCCGTGCGACGGCGGCGAGGTACTCGTCCTCCCAGCGCGGGACGTCAGGTGGCCGGTCGTCGATCCCCGTTTCGTCGACGTCCGTTTCGTCGATGTTCGTCTCGGCGCGCCGCTCGCGTTCGTCGGCGCCGCCATCGAGTCGTGACTCGCTGCTCACGTCCGGACTTTGCACATCGGTCGGATCTCGATCCTCGCTCATGGTCGGAGTCGGTCGAACGCTCTTATCGTATGTTCCTTAGTAGCATATACCTGGCCGATGCGTGATAGAGTGACACAAGACATAACGCGATTGCGCTCGTACCGTTCGCCGATGACCGATTCCGACAACCGCGCGGAAGCCTGTGGTCGCTGTTCGATGACCACCGTCCTCGACGCGACCGAGGACGCCCGAAGCGACCGCGAGATCATCGAGGGCGAACGCATCGAACTCGAGGACGCGGAACTCCGCCGCGTCTCGCCACACGTCGTCCTCATGGCCCGATTCAGACGGTGGCTCGACGACGTCGGGAGCCGCCTCGCCTACGGTCCCCGGTCGGAGTGAGTGGCACCTGCTGTCGCTGCGCGTCGGGCATCCCGGCGGCTGTCGTCGTGGTTTTTCTCGCGGTCCCCTACAATCGGTGAGTCGGTCGATTCGTCGACGCCGTTGGCGCTACTGGCAGGTATCGATCCCCAATACGGTGTTTCCCGGACAGCGCTGGATGATTGCGGTCGCAACGATGTCGCTCCCGGCGATGAACGCCAGGCTACCGGCCGTTCTTTCTCGGTTCCGGTAGCCGACGATCAGCAGGGCGGCACCGGGCA
Source organism: Natronococcus sp. CG52 (assembly GCF_023913515.1). Lineage (NCBI taxonomy): Archaea > Methanobacteriati > Methanobacteriota > Halobacteria > Halobacteriales > Natrialbaceae > Natronococcus > Natronococcus zhouii. Next base: position 3,901,046 of record NZ_CP099391.1, on the reverse strand, counting down.
CGACTCGCAGCGCGCGGTCGAAGCCGCCGACGTTTCGCTCCGTATCTGATCGTAGAAGCGTCGGTCCTGTAGATCCGTTCCCTGAACCCCTTCGTTTCCGGTCGAACCACGGTTCAGTCGGGTGGTTTCGATCGTGGGACTCGAGTGGAAACGCTCCCTGTCAGCGTTACTCGTCCGCGTCGTTCTCGCTCGCTTCGGCCGAGAGGTCGGCGTCTCGCTCGCGCTCGAGTGCGGGCGGGGACTCGTGGGACTCCGAGTAGCCGTCGAACCAGCGAGCGATGCGCTCGAGGCGGTCGACGACGTGACCGGGCTCGCCGCTGCGGGAGAGTTCGTGTCCCTCGCGGGGGTATCGGACGAGTCGCGTGTCGACGCCGTGTTTCTGTAGCCCGAGGTAGAACAGTTCGGCGGTGTTCGCGGGCGTCCGGTAATCCCGGTCGGAGTGTATCACGAGCGTCGGCGTCTCGACGTTCGGGACGTAAGCGACGGGCGAGCGCTCCCAGAGGAAGTCGGGCTCCTCCCAGGGGGTCGTGCCGAAATCGCCTTCGACGAGCTTGAACGCGTCCGTCGAGCCGTAGAATCCGGTGAGGTCGTAGACGCCGCGCTGGGAGACGGCAGCCCGGAAGCGATCGGTCTGCGTGACCGTCCACGCGGTCATGAAGCCGCCGAAGCTCCCGCCGGTGACGAACAGCTCCTCGGAATCGACGTACTCGCGCTCGCAGACGACGTCGACGCCCGCGAGCACGTCGGTCAGGGTGACGTCGCCCCAGTCGCGTTCGATGGCGCTCGCGTGATCCTCGCCGTAGCCCGTCGATCCGCGGGGGTTCGACCAGAAGACGACGTAGCCGCGCGCGGCGAGCGTCTGGAACTCGTGCCACATCGTCCCCGCGGTCGTCCACTGCGAGTGGGGGCCGCCGTGAATCTCGACGATCAGCGGGTACGTCTCGTCGGGGTCGAAGTCCGGCGGCGTGAGGATCCAGCCCTGAATCTCCGTTCCCTCGCTCTCGAACCACACCTCTTCGGGCTGGCAGACCGCTCGATCGGTGAGGTAGGCGTCGTTGATGCGGGTTAGCCGCGTCGTCTCGTTGCCGCCGCGAGTTGTAGCGAAGACGTCGCCCGGATGGTCCCACTCGCTCTGGACGTAGGCGACGGCGTCGCTCCCGACCGAGAACGCCTCGACGGTGACGCCGTCGCCGTAGATCCTCGTCGGCGCGTCGGTCCCGTCGCCGGGCACCGACCAGAGGACTTGCGAACCCTCGTCGGGCGTGGTGAAGTAGAGCAGATCGTCGTCCGGCCCCCACTCGAAGCTCGATTTGTGGCTGATCGTTCGGTCGAGCGGTTCGGTGGGCGTGGTTTCGGTCCCACTTTCACGGTCGTGAACCCGGAGTTCGGTCTGGCGCAGCGTCATTCCCTCCTCGGGCGTGTACTCGAACGCGACCCGTCCGTCTTCGGTCGCGTCGAGCGCGCCGATCCAGCCCGTCGTCTGCGTGAAGGCTTCGGTCCCGTCCGTCTCGAGGTCGTGCGCAAAGAGATCGTACGCGATCGAGTCGTCGGGCTGCTCACCGGTTTTGGCCGCGTAGTAGACCGTCTCGCTGTCGCCCCAGGTCGCTCCGACGTAGTCGGTGTCTCCCTCGGTGAGCCGGGTAATCGCGTCGCCCGCGCCGTCGTCGTCCTCGTCCGCGGGATCGACGTCGCCCTCGAGCGCCGCCTCGACGTCGAGGACGTAGACGTGGTTCCGCCGGCCGTCGACGTACTCCGTCCCGGCGCGGTAGATCATGCGGTCGATCACCCGCGGGTCCGGCGTCTCCGGTTCGTACTCCGCGTCGACCGCGTAGTCGCGTCCTTCCTCGCGGTCGGATTCGCTCACCTGCTGGGTGAAGCAGAGGCGAGTGCCGTCGGGACTCCACTCGAGACCGCTGACGCCGCCGACGACGCCGGTGACCCGCCGCGCCTCGCCGCCGGTCGTCGGGAGGATCCACAGCTGCTGTCGGTCGCCCTCGCCGCGCGTGCTGGCGAACGCGAGTCGAGTGCCGTCGGGACTCCACCGGGGCTCCCCGTCGACGCCGTCGGCGGCGGTGAACTGCCTGGGCTCGCCGCCGCCGACGGGGACGACGTGGATCGTCGCGTCGTCCGTCTCGTCGTCCTCGGGAGTCTTTCGCACGAACGCGACCCGCTCGCCGCTGGGTGCGGGCTGCGGATCCGCGACGCGAACCACGTCGTGATAATCGGCTGCTTCGATCTGCTTCATGCCAACAACCGTCGTGAAGGGCGTGAAAGTATTTCGATTCGTATCGGTCTCAGAGCACAACCGCCACGTGTTGACACGAATCTGTCCGTTTCGTGATGATCGTTGAACGCGTACTCACCGCTCCCGTCTGCGGATTCTCCGCCTCGAGTGTCGGCGAACACGGCGCCGAGTGATTCACCGGTGTGTTATTTATTACTGGAATCGTTGCAATATTAACGAACGGGCAAAATCCGAAGCAGCTATTAACGAATTCCACATTATATATTCAGTATGGTTCGACATATCAAGCGACGCGAGTTCGTCGCGATCGGTGGGGCTGCTGGAATCGCTGGATTCGCAGGTTGTATCGGCGAGGACGCCGTCGATGACGACGGAAACGGCGACGACGAGGACCTCGAGGAGGCCGACCCTGACGAGGGTGGCGAAATCCTCTCGCTGCACGCCGGCGGAACCGAGGGGACGTACTACCCGCTGGGCGGCGACATGAAGACTATCGTCGAAGACCACACGCCACATGGTATCCAGGTGCAGTCGACCGGCGCCAGCGTCGAGAACGTCGGCAGTCTCGCCCGCGGAGACGCCGAACTCGCCCTGATTCAGAACGACATCGGCTACTTCGCGTACGAGGGAACGGGCATCGAGGAGTTCGAAGGAGAACCCGTCGAGAACCTCCGCGGCATCGCTTCGCTCTACCCGGAGACGATTCACATCATCACCCAGGCGGACTCGGGTATCGAGTCCGTCGAGGATCTCGAGGGTGCGTCGGTCAACACGGGCGACGCCGGGAGCGGGACGCAGGTCAACGCTCGCCAGATCCTCGAGACGGCCGAAATCGACGATTACGACGAGCAGAGCGGCGACTTCGGGACGGCAGCCGACCAGATCAGGGACGGTGACATCGACGCCGCTGTCGTCGTCGGCGGCTGGCCGGTGGGTTCCGTCGAGGAACTCGCGACGACTCAGGACATCGCGTTCGTCGAGGTCACAGGCGACATCCGCGAGCAGCTCCTGGACGACGCCGAGTGGCTGGCCGAGGACACCATTCCCGGCGGCACCTACGACGGTGTCGACGACGACGTGGAGACGGTCTCGGTCCAGGCGATGCTCGCCACTCACGACGGGATGGACGACGCAGTCATCGAGGAAGTAACGACGGCGCTGTTCGATAACGTCGACGAGTTCTCCACGCAGAGCGAGTTCATCGACGTCGAGTCGGCTCAGGACGGGATGCCGATCGACCTCCACCCCGGTGCAGAGGCGTACTTCGGCGACGCCGACGAGGAGGACGAGAACGGCGAAGACGAATAACGCTACCGTCAAATCACTACTGTGAACCCTCTGAGTCGCCGGAAATTCATCGCTTCCGTCTGTGCGGTGGCCGGAGCATCGACCGTCGCTCTCTCGTCGGTTGCGGCCGACCGGACTCTGGTCGTCGACGCCGCCGACTCGGAGGAACGGTTGCTCGAAATTCCGGTCGACGACGGGGACGAAGTAGCGCTCGAGTACATGCACAGCGTCGAGCGGACGCCGGTCGAGGACGTCTACGTCGTCGACTGGCCCGAATTGCGAGCGGAGCGGATGGTGTTTCACTCACACGGTGCGGGCTTACCGACGAAAAACGTCGAACGAACCGACGAGGGATTCGTCGTCGAGGGTACCGGAACGTACGAGAAACTGCGGGTGTCACCGGGATCGATCGCCGGTCACGAACTCGTCGTCAACGGCGAACGGTACGATCTCGTCGACCGGACGGACGGTAACGTCGTCCTGTCTCTCATCGACGCCAACGCCCGAGATGCGCTCGAGTCTCGACTCGAAACTATGTTTGCGGACCACAGCTACGAGCTAATCGATATCAGCGAATGAGTATAGACACTGAAGACACGGACACGATGAGCGAGGAGGAAAAGCAGCAGCTGCTCGACGAGGTCGAGCGACGCCGAACCCATCGAGGCGCGACGGCCCTGATCGTCACCTTGATCGGCATCGCCTTTTCGGCGTTCCAGATGTGGATCGCTGCTCGAGGAAACACGTTCGCGGCGGACCTTCCGGTAGTAGGCGAGGTGTACCTCGTCGGCTTTCAGCCGCTACAGGTCTATGCGATCCACGTGGCGTTCGCGCTGGTGCTCGCGTTCCTCCTCTTTCCGGCGAGTCGCGGCGACGGATTCGTCGCCCGGAAACTCGGCCGGGTCGAACCTGCCGTCAGGAGCCGGTTCGGCGACGAACATCCGCTCACCCGCGCAACTGTCTCCGTCGCGGAGACCGTCCGCTGGATGGTTCTCGATCCGGAGATGAAGCGGGTTACCCCTATCGACGTTCTCTTCGTCTTCCTCTCGGTGTTGCCCGCCTATTACATCGCGACCGAATACCAGGTGATCAACCAGCAGTACGCCTACCGCCGATTCGAGGGCGGTCCCGCCGTCCACGACGTGTACCCCTGGCTCGAAATTCCCGTGACGGCTCTCGCTTCGCTCGGCGTCCCGCTCAACGAGGTCTCCTACGGATTTTTCCTCGGCGTCCTCGGCCTTCTGCTCGTGCTCGAGGCGACCCGGCGGGCGCTCGGCGCGTTGCTCATGTCGCTGGTCGCCTCGTTCATCGTCTACGCCCGGTGGGGATATCTCGTCCCTCGGGACTCGATCGTCGGGGCGCTGGCGATCCAGCCGGACAGTTGGGGGAACATCGTCTACAACCTCTGGTACACGACCGAGGCGGGCGTTCACAGCACTCCCGTCGCCGTCAGCGTCCGGTTCATATACATCTTCATCCTCTTCGGCGCCTTCCTCGAGATGAGCGGCGCGGGCAAGTGGTTCATCGATATGGCGTACTCCGCGACCGGGACGAAGAAAGGTGGACCGGCGAAAGCGAGCGTCGTCTCGAGCGGCTTCATGGGAATGCTTTCGGGATCGTCGATCGCGAACACGGTGACGACGGGCGCGTTCACGATTCCGCTGATGAAGCGCTCGGGCTACTCGCCCGAGTTCTCCGGCGCGGTCGAGTCGTCTTCGTCCTCCGGCGGCCAGATGCTCCCGCCGGTGATGGGGGCGGCGGCGTTCCTCATCGTCGAATTCACCGGAACGCCGTACGCGGACGTGATCATCGCTGCCACGCTTCCGGCGATCGCCTTTTTCTTCGGAATGTGGATCATGGTCCACTTCGAAGCCGTCCGGGGCGGTATCGGCGGCCTCCCCCGATCCGAACTTCCGGAAATTCGCTCTAGCCTCCGGAGCGGCTGGTTCTACCTGATCCCGATCGTCCTGCTGTTGTACTACCTGATCGTCGCCCGTCTCTCGATCAATCGCGCCGGCTGGTTCACCATCGTCGCCGTGATCGCGTTGATCGCGGTCGTCGCCGCGTACAACGAACGGACGCGGCTCCCGCTGCTCGCCTCGATCGGGGGGCTCTACTTCGTCCAGGCGGCGGCCTACGCGACCACGGGCGGTGGAATCGCCACTGCGGTCCAGAACGCGGCGGGTCTCGAGACGGCCGAGCCGCTCCCGCTCGGAACTGCCGCGACGGCCGCGGTGTCAGACCTCGGGATCATCGCCATCCTCGTCTCCGTCGCCTTCCTGCTCGTCCGACCGCGCGTCGATGCTCCCCTGCTCGAGTTCAACGAGACGGTCGACGAGGCGGCCGAGAAGGGTGCCGAGACGCTCGGCCGACCGAAGCTGTCGGGCAACACGGCGTATCGGTTCGGCGCGTTCATCCTGAAGTCGATGGATTCGGGCGCTAGAACCGCGACAACGGTCGTCATCGCCGTCGCTGCGGCGGGAATCGTCCCGGGAGTCATCAGCGTCTCCGGACTCGGGCCGAACCTCGCGGCGCTCATCGCCTCCGTCAGCGGCGATTCGATGCTGATCCTGCTCAGCCTGACGGGTGTCGCCTCGATCATCTTCGGGATGGGGATGCCCACGACCGCGATGTACATCATTCTGGTCGCGATGCTCGAAGCGCCGCTGGAGGCCACCGGAATGGCGATTATCGCGGCCCATCTCTTCATCCTCTACTTCGGGCTGATGGCGGACGTCACGCCGCCGGTCGCCGTCGCCGCCTTCGCCGGCGCCGGCGTCGCCAAGGCTGACGAGATGAAAACGGCGGCGATCGCCTTCCTGCTCTCGCTGAACAAGGTTCTCGTCCCGTTCGCGTTCGTTTTCTCGCCGGGGATCCTGTTCTATCGCTACACCGACGGAGAGTGGGGACTCGTCGGCTGGGCCGACATCGCCGACGTCGGCTACTTCCTCCCGGAGGTCGTGATTCCCATCATCGGAATGTTCCTCGGAGTGTACGCGCTCGGCGTGACGATCATCGGCTACCAGTACTCGAAAGTCACCTCCACGAGTCGAGTGCTCTACTCGATCTCCTCGGTCCTGCTGATGGTGCCGGAGATTCCCCTGCTCGTCGTCGAGGGAATTCTCACCCTCGCCGGCGTCCCCTCGGCACTGACGATCTTCTCGATTACCTTCCCGCTTCGGGTCGTCGGCCTGGCGCTTCTCGTCGGGTTCTCCTATCGCAACCGGTCGCGAGCGTCGCTCGAGGAAGCCGACGCGGACGTTTCCGCCCCGGCTGCCGGTGACGCCTGAGCCGGGCCCCCTTTTCCAGTCATTATTTTAATTTGTTCGACGTAGATCGAGCCGTGAGTCCTTCGAACCGACTCGAGCCGATCGACGCTGACCACCGGCCGCGCTCCTCGAACGTGTGGTTTCAGACGCTCTTCGGGCTCTATACGGGCGTGCTCGTCGCGGGGTTCGTAACTGCAGTTGCCACACTGCAGGCCGTCTCGAGCGCCGCCCTCGCCGGAATCTACCTGATCGGCTTCGCGGGCGGGTTCCTCGCGGGCATCGCTGCCGCGAGGATCGACGGAACGCTGGCGATTCGACTCGGCAGGAGTCGAGTCCGTCGCGCGTCGCTATCCGTTCCGGCCGCCCCGTTCGGGGCGGTGGCCGTCGCCTCGTGGTGGCTCTCGCTCGAGTCCGCGCTTTCCCTCGTCGCGACCGTGTCAGCCGCCGGCCTCCTCGTGTTAGGGTACGTCGTCGCCGAACTGGCCCGGACGCGGTACGTCGACGCCGTCGTCGCCGCCGACCCCGTCGACTCGTGGTGGTGGACGCCGCCGAGGGCAGGAAGGGCCTACACGCTCGTCGCTCTCGGTTGGCTGTTCATGGTGATCGCCAGTGCCGCGAACGGGAACTGGACCGCCGCCGCCGCGTGGATCGTGATCGTACTGGGCTGGATCGTCGCCGGTATCATCGAGGGCCGATGGCGGATCGAATGGGGCGTCCGGCCCGAAATCCGGGTCTACGAGAACGGGTTCGTCAAACGACGACCGTTCACGGAGACGTTCGTCCCCTGGGCGGACGTCTCGCACGTCCGACTGCGGGACGACGAACTGGTCCTCGACCGCGGGCTGTTCGACGTCCGCCTCGAGCGGTCGGAACTCGAGGACCTCGAGGCCGTCCGCGATGCGATCGAGCGAACCCGTCCGAACGCCACCGGTCGGAATCGAACCGCGGACTGATCGGTCTCCTCACTCGAGGTCGGCCCGCCCGCTCGTTGCACTCCGGAGTCGATCCCGCAGTGCCTCGGCCTCCTCGACGGGGACCTGGACCGAAAAGGAGACGTCGGCCTCGTAGTCGGCGTCGAACTCGAGTCCCTCGCTCTCCAGAATTCCTCGTACCGTCCCGGAGTCGTCGTACTCGACGGTGACGGTTACCCGCTCGTGAGGACGCTCCTCGACGATTCCGGCTTCCTCGACGGCCTCCTTCACCGCGCGGGAGTAAGCCCGGACGAGACCGCCGACGCCGAGGTTCGTCCCGCCGTAGTAGCGGGTGACAACGACCGCGCAGTTCTCGATGTCCTGCTGAGCGAGGACGTTTAACGCCGGCTTACCCGCCGATCCGGACGGCTCGCCGTCGTCGCTCGAGTACTCCCGCAGGAACTCCCCCTCGGAATCGGCTCGCACCCGATAGGCGGGAACGTTGTGGGTCGCGTCGGCGTACTCCGTCCGGACGGTGTCGACGAACCCCTCCGCGGCGTCGACGGACTCGACCGGTCGAACGTGCCCGATGAACTCCGATCCCCGGACGACGAAACTGGCGGTCGCGGATTCGGCGACGGTTCGGTACGTCTCGCTCACGCGCGTCCACCCCGCTCGCGCCCCGGTTCGATCATGCCAGCGCTATTCCGGCCACCGAAAAGAGCCCATCGGTCCCCGCTATCGGTCGCCGAGTTGGCGGCGCACGAAGCTCAGTGTGTTATTCAAGCCGACCTACTATGCTATTACTGCTTCTATGGTATGAATAAGCATGGCGAGAGAGTCCATCGATCCACAGTTTGCCGATGAGTTACGCAGCGTCTGTCGGACTACCGTCGGTGACGAACTTCGCAGTATCACCTACTTCTCCGAGGAAACGGTCGAACAGGTGTACCTCCGGTCGGATCTCGACCGAACCGCCGATCTGATCGGTTTCGCAGAGCACGAACGAATGGGGTTTCGGTCCCAGTCCGCCTACCGCGACACCCAACTCGGCGAGTACCAGGCGACGATCCGGATGTTCGAGAACGGCTACCTGTCGCGGGTTATCCGGGAGCCACACGGCGTCTGGGTGACGACCGACGACATGTCGATGGAACGGTTCGAGGAACTCACGAGCGCACTCGCGGCCGTCCTCGACGAGGAGCGGCCGGCAGACGGCGAGTGACGGCCCGCCGCGTCCGAACTCACTGCAGTTCGATCTTCCGGACGAACTCGAGGTCGCGGATTTCGGTAATGACGTCGCCCGGCAGATCCTGATCGGTCACCAGGTAGAGTCGTGGCTCGTCGGTGAACTCCGGATCCTCGCTGATAGTCTGGCGGATCGAGATGTCGTGGTCGGCGAGCGTTCCCGTGATCCGGGCGACGATCCCCTCCTGTTCGGCGTTGTCGACCGCGATCGATAGCACCGTCAGATCGAGGACGGGTGCGAGGTCCATCAGGCTCGGCACCTGCGAGATGTTCTGGAAGATCCGACGCAGTTCCGGATCCTCGAGGATCGCGTCGGTCGTCGAGTCCACGACCCGCCGATCGACGTCGATCTCGCGGGCGATTCCCGTGTTCGGTATCTCGATGCCGCCGGAGACGACCCGGCCGTCGTCGTTGACGGAGAAGCCCCGCTCGAGCAGCAGGCGAATAACCGCCTGCTGGCTCGGCGAGCCCTCGAACTTCTCCATGATCTCGTCGAACATTCCGTACCGGGTGTACGCCGGCCGTGGTATAATGATCGGTGGTCGGTCCGTGCGCCCGCCCGTCGACCCTAGAGCGTCCCCTTGGTGCTCGGCGCTCCGTCGCGCCGCTCGTCGATCCGGGTCGCGTCGTCGAGCGCCCGCGTGAGCGCCTTGAACAGCGCCTCGACCTCGTGGTGGGCGTTCTCGCCGTCGACCTCGAGGTGGAGGGTGAGTTCGGCGTTCATCGCGAGCGATTCCCCGAAGTGACGGGCCATGTCGCTCGTGAAGTCGCCGATCTCGTCCTGCGAAAACGCGCCGTCGAAGTAAAAGCGCGGCCGGCCGCTGACGTCGACGACGGCACCAGCGACGGCCTCGTCGAGCGGCACGCGCCGGTCCGCGTAGCGGACGATCCCGGACCGATCGCCGAGCGCTTCGTCGATCGCCGTCCCGAGGACGATCGCGACGTCCTCGACGGTGTGATGATCGTCGATCTCGAGGTCGCCGTCACAGTCGACTTCGAGGTCGAACAGGCCGTGTTTGGCGAACGACGCCAGCATGTGATCGAAGAAGCCGATTCCGGTTTCGACGTCGGCGTCGCCGCTGCCGTCGATCGCGATGGTACACTCGATCGACGTCTCGCCCGTCTCGCGCGTCACCGTTGCTGTCCGATCGCTCATGCCGCATCGATACCGCCGCCGGTACAAGGGGGTTCCGCTCGTCTCGACTGCTCCGCCCGTCAGATCTACCGGGATTCGGACCGGTAACTCCGAGACACTCTCGATCAAAGAAACAGATTTAGAATCGGTTATAAAATATCTAACCGATTTTGGGGGAGTTACGAAACGTCGGTAGCAGTCGTTTACGAGATAAAACTATCCGAAACCAGTCCAATATTCGGCTGCTTATATGACGTCTCCTGTGAAAGTCGTGAATACACAGAGGTAGGATCCGGTCCCATGTCGAATCACTCCCCGCTCTCGAACGAATCGATCACGCCCTCCGGCGCCGAAGCCAAGCCCAACCCCGAGGGCCGTCACCACCGACTCGCCCGCTCGCTCAAGAAACCGGCAGAGTTCCTCGCGTTCTGGGTCGCCGTCACGCTCCCGTTCGTCCACCTGCCGTTGCTCGCGCGCGGACTGGGCGATCCGAGCGTCTCGCTCGCGTTCCTCCTGTTGCTGTTGCTCAACGTCTTTGCCCTCTACATTGGTCACGGCCACAACCGGGAGTGAACGCACTCGAGTCGTCTGGATCCCTCTCGGCCTCGACACTGCACCGCGACGGTTCGTTATCGAGCGATCCCCACATCGCCGTTCCGAACTGATTATCTTCCCGCCGGTGCAGCCAGAGGCGGTTCGTTCGCTCCGACTCGGTGACACGGTCATCGACGGGGAGACGGTCCGGGACCCCTACACCACCGTGCGACCGGCAATCCCCACCTTCTTCCTGCTGTCGATTTTCGCGGTCGTCGATCCGCTCCTCTTCGCGTTTCGAAAATCGATCTGGTTCGGTCGCCCTGCTCGGAGGTCATCCGGACCAGTTCCTCCGTACCGCCCTCCGGAATCTCCGTCTCGAGGTCGAACGGTTCGAAGCCGATCGTCTCGTAGTGCGGCACCAGACCGCGGCGGCAGAGCGACGAGAGGCCGACGACCTCCGTCTCGGCGAGCGCCCGCCGAACGCCGTCGGCGTCGCGGTCGGTCCACCGCTCGTAGTCCTCGTAGAGGCCGGTCAGTGCGGGGGTCGTCGGGTGTTAGATCTCGAACCCGAGTCATCACCTCTCGCTGTCTCCGCCGCCGCTAATTCGGTTTTGGTGGTGTGCTACTTCCTACCACTCTACTCCGATAGCGGGTTCAGCGCTCGTCGACCGCAGCCTGGGCCTCCTCGAGCGTGAACTTCCCTTCGTACAGGGCGCTGCCGACGACGACCGCGGCGGCACCGGCCTCCCGGAGCGCTCGAACGTCCTCGAGCGTCGCGACGCCGCCGCTGGCGATCACGGGCACGTCGGTCGCCTCGACCAGTTCCCGGACGGGGTCGGTCGCGACGCCCTCGAGCTGTCCCTCGACGTCGACGTTCGTAAAGAGAATCGCGGCGGCGCCCAGCTCCTCGTACCGCTCGGCTGCCTCGACCGGCGTAATACCGGCGCCCTCGGTCCAGCCCTCGACGACGACCTCGCCGTCCTTGGCGTCGAGGCTGACGATCACGCTCTCGGGGCGGGAGTCGCTGATCTCGGCGACGATATCCGGGTTCTCGACCGCCGCCGTCCCGAGGATGACGCGGTCGACGCCGCGCTCGAGCAGGTCGGTCGCGCCCTCGGCGGTTCGGATGCCGCCGCCGAGCTGGGTCGGCACGTCGACGGCGTCGATCACGGCGTCGATGGCGTCGGCGTTCTCGCGCTCGCCCTCGAAAGCGCCGTCCAGATCGACCAGGTGGAGCGTCTCCGCGCCGGCGTCGATCCACCGGCGCGCGGCCTCGACGGGATCGCCGTAGGTCTTCTCCGTCCCGCGCTCGCCCTGAACCAGTTGGACGACCTCGCCGTCCTGGACGTCGACCGCCGGAATCACCTCGAACGCCGCCTCGCCCGCGTCGTCAGTAGCCATACTCGAGTGCCCGTGGCCGACGCGAGTAAAGCCGACGGTTTCGACGAATACCACGTGTTTCACACAGTTCGTACTTCATGCGGAATTGTTACCTGTCGAGTCGGTGTGCGGGTGAACAATGTCGACGGGGCTGGTGCTCGCTCAGGAGCCGATGACGCAACCGGAGCTGACGACGGACATTCTCGTCGTCCTCGGCGTCGTTCTATGCGCGCTCGCGTTGTTCGTCACCGAGCGCCTGCCGGTCGACGTCACCGCAATCTTGCTGATCGTTATCCTCGTCGTCCTGGAACCGTGGACGGGGATCGATGCGAGTACCGGAATCTCCGGCTTTGCGAACGACGCGACGATCACGGTGCTGGCGATGTTGATTCTGAGCGGTGGCATCGCTCGGACGGGGCTCGTCCAGGAACTCGGCAGACGGATGGCGTCGTACGCGGGAACTAGCGTCCGCAAACAGCTGTTTGCGACCGTTCTCGCGACCAGTCCCGTCTCCGGTTTTCTGAACAACACGCCCGTCGTCGCACTGCTCGTGCCGGTCGTCACCGACGTCGCCAACCGCGGCAACACCTCCCCCTCCAAACTCCTCATCCCGCTCTCCTACGCCTCGCAGGTCGGCGGGATGCTCACCCTCATCGGAACGTCGACGAACATCCTCGCGAGCGACATCAGCGCTCGACTGGGCGAGGAGTACCCCGAACTCCACGGGTTCTCGATGTTCGAGTTCACACAGCTCGGCGCGCTCGTCGTCGTTACCGGTGCGCTCTACCTGATCTTCGTCAGCCACTACCTCCTCCCCGAGCGGGTGCCGCCGCGGGCGGACTACCTCGAGGAGTACGAGGTTGGCGACTACATCGCCGACGTGGCGATCGTCCCGGGGTCGCCGCTCGTGGGGGCAACAGTCGGCGACGCGACGAACGTGCTCGGTCCCGAAGTCGACGTCGTCCAGGTCGTTCACGACAGGGACCGGTCGGTCGCGCCGCGACGGGAGACGCACCTCGCGGAGGGTGACGTCCTCGTCGTCCGCACGGACCGCGACGCGATCAGGACGCTCGAGGACGCGGCGGGCGTCGAACCGGTCGGCCGTCCGAGAACGGAGGCGGAGCTGGCGCCGGAGTCGGAGGAAGGGCTGGTGACGGAACTGATCGTCTCGCTGGACTCGCGACTGGTCGGCGAACGGCTCGATCCCGAGCGCTTCCGCGAAGAGTTCGGCGCCGCCGTGCTCGGCCTGCGGAGCCACGGCGAACTCGTCGCCGATCGGATCGTCGGTAAACGACTCGACGTCGGGGACACGCTCCTCGTGCAGGCGCCGCCGGAGACGCTCGATCGCCTCTCTCGAAGCGACGACGTGATCGTCGCCCGCGAGCCCCCTCAACCCGACTACCGCGCGGACAAGGCGCCGATCGCCGTCGCCATCATGATCGGCGTCGTCGCCGTCGCGGCCCTCGAGATCTATCCGATCCTCCTCTCCGCGCTCGCGGGCGTCGTGGCGATGATCGTCGCCGGCGTGCTCGAGCCGAACGAGCTGTACGACGCCGTCGAGTGGGACATCATCTTCCTGCTGGCGGGCGTCATTCCGCTGGGAATCGCGCTCGAGGGGACCGGCACCGCGGCCTACCTCGCCTGGCTCGTCGTCTCGACGGCGGGGTTCCTGCCGACGCTGCTCGTGCTGTGGCTGTTCTACATCGTCACGGGTCTTATCACGGAGGTGATCAGCAACAACGCGAGCGTCGTCCTCCTGATCCCAGTTGCGGCAGCCGCGGCAGCGGGAATCGGTGCGAACCCGTTTGCCTTCGTGCTGGCGGTCACCTTCGCGGCGAGCACCGCGTTCCTGGGTCCGATCGGTTACCAGACGAACCTGTTCGTCTACGGACCGGGCGGCTACCGATTCGGCGACTACTTCCGGGTCGGCGCGCCGCTGCAGTTGCTGCTGTCAGTCGTGACCGTGCTCGGCATCGCGTTCCTCTGGGGCGTCTGACCGCACCGACGAGGTGACCGCCACGAACCGAGCCGCGCTGCGAAGCGACGGCCGGTTCGCGAGGCTGGGACCGGCGACGGATACACTCACCTTCGTGACGAAAATCGACGAGACAGACTTTCAGGAGGTCCTCGACGCGGGCAGCCCGTTCAACTCGCGGGCCTCGTGAAGCACGTCTCGATGCCGACGATCCTCGTCTACGGGTTCTTCGTCGCCTTCCCGTTCGTCGGCCGAGCCTTTCCCTCGCGTTTATTCGAGTCGCTGTCGTAGCTCGCGTATGACTGCGCGCGTTCTCGTTCCGATGGACGGCTCGGAGATGAGCGAACACGCACTCGAGTACGCCCTCGATGCCTTTCCGGACGCCGAGATAACCGTCCTGACCGTCGTGGGCGAACCGTCGTCGATGTGGGGAGCAGCGACCGGCCTCGCGCTCGCCGACGATCTCGAGGAGGCAGCACGGGAACACGCCCAGTCGACGTTCGATCGGGCACGCGAGATCGTCGACGGCGCCGACGGCGACGCGGAACTCGAGACCGTTTACGATCTGGGACACCCCGTTCGCGCAATAATCAATCGCGCCGGTGACTACGATACGGTCGTCGTCGGCAGTCACGGGGGGACGATCGCGGATAATCTCTACGTCGGCAACGTCGCCAAGAAGGTCGTCCACCAGTCGCCGGTTCCGGTGACGGTCGTTCGGTAACCGAGACCGTGAAACCGGCCGACTGTCGGCAGAGACGGTGCCGGTTCGCCGTATTCGAATCGATTTCGTGCTACCGGTAGCGACGGTCGTCAGCGGTCGTCGCCGTTTTCCGTTCGCTCGTCGTTCTCCGCTCGATCACCCTCGGCGGAGCTGTCGATCAACTCCTCGACCTCGTCCTCACGGGGACGGCGGTCGATCCGCTCGTCGACGGCTTCGACCTCCGCTTGCATCTCGTCGAGCTGTTCGCCGACGGTTCGTTCGACGGCCTCTTCGACGGTCTCGCCGACCTTCCTTTCGACGGTCTCGCCGACCCGTTCCTCGACGGTCTCGCCGACCCGTTCCTCGACGGTTTCGCCGACCCGTTCCTCGACCGTCTCGCCCACGCTTTCTTCGACGGTCTCGCCAACCTTCTTTTCGACAGTTTCACCGACCGTCTTCTCGACGGTCTCGCCGACGCTCTTCTCGACGGTTTCGCCCACGCTTTCCTCGACCGATTCCTGGACGGCTCTGGTCATCCAGTCGGGATCGAAACGCGCCATCTTCCAGACGACGTGGATGACGTACGAAGCGAACACGCCTACCCCGAACGCGATCCCGACGTTCGTGCCGAGAACCATGATCAGCACGATCGAGAGCGCGATCAGTGCCCCATAGGCGAGGTCGACGGCTGCATCGACCCGGACCGGGTTCAGCATAGACGATCGCCACCGACACGTCCGAATCGGATGGGGCCCAAGCGTTCGTCGACAGAGTCGATTCCTGCGCACTGGGGAGACGATCCAGTTCGCCCCTGAGGCTCTCTCGAGACGAGATTCCAGTCGGAGTACATGATACTGTATTCCATGGTGTGGCCGGTTGAAGTTCTTTAGGATCGAACCGTCTCGTAGAACGTCGTCCGGATCGGGGCCACTCGCGCGATCAGCGGCTCCCCGTCCGCGACGACTGAGCCGTGCCTGGTCGGCGGTTGCGGCCGCAAATAGCCGCGTTTTTAGGGACGGGCAATGTGGGTGACAGTGTGACAGAAGTACTGCTGATCGTGGGACTCCTCGTCGCGGCTTTCGTCGGCTATAATATCGGTGGCGCGACGACGGGACCCGCATTCGGCCCCGCTGTCGGCGCAAACGTGATCACGAAACTGATGGCGGCCGCGTTGATGTCGATTTTCTTCTTTCTCGGTGCGATCACGATCGGTCCACAGGTCGTCACGACGCTCGGGGACGAACTGGTCCACACGACCGATATCTTCACCCTCCGATCCAACGTTGCCGTCCTCTTTTTCATCGGCGGTGCGCTGTTCGTGGGCAACTACTTCGGGGTACCGGCCTCGACGTCGATGACCGCCGTCGGCGCGATCTCCGCACTCGGCCTCGCGACGGGGGAACTCGACTTCGCGGTGCTCGGTGAGATCGTCGTCTGGTGGGTCGTCGCCCCGATCATCGGGTTCTGGGTGGCCGGCGTCGTTGGCCGCTACTTTTACCCGCGAATCAACGCGTGGGTCGCCATCGAGGGCAACCGCGAGGGACGCGAGATGGTCACGGTCGACCGCTCGGGGACCGTTCCACGGCTGCAGTTCGGCGAGAACGCCGATCGACGCGAGATCACGGGCGCGCTGGTCGTCGTCGGGATCGGCTGTCTGATGGCCTTTTCCTCCGGGACGAGCAACATCGCCAACGCCATCGCACCGATCTACGGCACCGGCGTCGATATGATTCCGCTGATCCTGCTCGGCTCGGCCGCCGTCGCCGTCGGCTGTTTCACCATCGCTCGACGAACGCTCGATACGCTCGGCAACGACATTACGAATCTCCCGCTGACGGCAGCGATCGTCGTCGCCATCATCAGTTCGGGGATCGTCATCGGCCTCTCGTGGATCGGCATTCCCGCCAGTTTCGTCGTCATCGCGACGATGAGCATTATCGGGCTGGGGTGGGGACGAGCGACCCGGACGACGACGCTATCGGACGTCAGAGCCGGCGAAGAAACCACGGTCTCCGTGGGTGCCTTAACCGCTGAAGAAGAGGGCGAACGCTCGCCCGACATCGGGGAAGAAGAACCCGAAGACATCCCGAAAGCCTCCGATCTTTTCAACCCCTCGACGACGGCTCGTGTCGTCCTCATGCAAAACGTCGTCCCGATCATCTCGACGGTCGGCGCGTTCCTGACCTTCCGGTTCGTCCCGATCTTCGGCTTCTGACGGTCGGCTAGTCTTCGACGCGTTCTCCGTGCCAACACGCGAGCTCGCGTAGTACCGTCCTGAACGTCACCCGACGAGTGCAAGACGCGATTCGTAATGAACGCGGCAAACGAAACCGGAGCCACGCGGTTCTGTTTCAGTGTTTCTTTCTCCCATCCGTTTTCCGACCCGACGTTTGACGGATATCGACATTCTTCCCTTCGAACGTTCCAATTCCGAGTCAAAGACAATTGAGGACCGAACAGCAAGCTATACCAATGCGGCCCTCGAACCGGCGAGTGATGCCCACGGTAGAATACCTCAACTACGAAGTACTAGACGACCAGGGCTGGGAAATGGATGACGACGACCTCTTCGGTCAGGCTGCCGACGCCGGCCTCGACGAGGAGGACTACGGTACCCTTGACGTCGCCGAGGGCGAGTACATCCTCGAGGCCGCCGAGGCCCAGGGCTACGACTGGCCCTTCTCGTGCCGTGCAGGCGCCTGTGCGAACTGCGCAGCGATCGTCTACGAGGGCGAGATCGACATGGACATGCAGCAGATCCTCTCGGACGAGGAAGTCGAGGACAAGAACGTCCGTCTGACCTGCATCGGCTCCGCCGAGACCGACGAGGTCCAGATCGTGTACAACGCGAAGCACCTCGACTACCTGCAGAACCGCGTCATTTAGACCCGATCTTCCGTTTTCCGTTTTTCAAGGGCCGACGAGCGTCAGCGCTGCCGTTCGCCGTCGCGGGCTTCCGTCGATCGTCGTCTCCGGTTCGTCGACCGAATCCCGTGACCGGAAGGCCGAAACAATGACACTGTCGCACTCGAGAGAGTGAGACGTGTCACTGGCCGGCGTGTCGGCGACCGTACCCGACCTCCTGCGACTCGTCGCGCTTCCGCTCTTCGCCTGGACGGCCGTTCGCGACGTCAAGACCAGGCGAGTCTCGAGTGCGGTCTGGATTCCGCTCGCGACTCTCGGGGCCGTCCTGCTCGTGTGGGACGGCTGGACGGCCTGGAACGCCGGCCCGTACGCCTGGAGCTACGAGTTTCTCGTTCCGGCGGCGATCAGTCTGGGGTTCGTGGTTCCGCTCGCCTACTGCTTCTGGTGGTTCGGCGGCTTCGGCGGTGCGGACGCGAAAGCCCTGTTCGTCCTCGCGTTGCTGTTTCCGACGGTGCCCCGGTACGCGGTCGGCCCGGTGACGGTTCCGGTAGTGACGATGCCGCTCGGGGCGTTTTCCTTCACGATTCTGACGAACGCCGTCCTCGTCGGGGTCGCAATTCCGCTCGCGCTCGCCCTCCGTAACGCCGCCGCCGGTCGGCTCACGCCCGTGATGTTCGTCGGCTGGCCCGTCCCGTGGGAGCGGGCGACGACCGCGCACGGCAAACTGCTCTCGGCACCCGACGGCCGGTCACGGGGCGGACTCGACCTCGACGCGCTGCGGATGTACCTCCGCTGGCGCGGACTGTCCCTCGCTGCCGTTCGCGAACACCCCGATCGGTTCCGCGATCCGGCGACGCTTCCGGACGAGCCGAATCCGCCGACCGACGGCGCCGTCACCGCGGACGGGTCCGGCGACGGCGAGACGGCGCTCGAGCAGGCGACCCGAGAAAAACCCCGAAACACGGGCGGCGGCGCGCCCGACGATCCCTGGGGCGCCGAGACCTTCCTCGCCGATATCGAGGGCACGGCCTACGGGACCGCCCCGGACGAGTTACGGGACGGCCTCGAGGCGCTCGCGACCGAGGAGCGAGTCTGGATCTCGCCGGGGATGCCGTTTCTCGTGCCGGTGTTCGTCGGTCTGGTGATCGCACTGGTTTACGGCGACCTGCTCGTCGGGACGCTACTCTAGCGTTCGCTCGTACAGCGGGACGAGGACCGTCCAGAACACCACGAACGCGGCGCCGACGCCGACGATCAGGAGCCACGGCCGCCCGGAGCCGGTCGGCGCTCCGCTCGCGAGCAGGCCGACGGTGCCGACGAACAGCAGACAACAGACGAGGAGACTCCCGAGTTCGACCGTCGCGGCGACCGGGTGGGCCCGCAACTGGGCGGCGAGGTCGGCGAGGGACAGCGACATACCTGGCGACTCGGACGCGGCCGATAAAAGTCCGCGTATCTTCGACCCGGTTCAGACTCGAGACTCGATGTCCGCGGCGATGTCGTCGAGTTCGTCGTCCGCGAGGTCGGGTCGGTCGCCCGCGGCGGCGTGGATCGGACCGCCGCCGTCGCCGTCGAACCGCGGCACGATGTGACAGTGGACGTGGGGTACTTCCTGACCGGCGGCCTCGCCGTTGTTGAAGGCGACGGTGGAGGCGTCGGCGTCGACGCTCTCCTCGACGACCGGAACCAGTCGGTGAATCGTCGCGTAGAGGTCCGTCGCGACGTCGTCGGGGACGTCGTTGAGCCGTTCGTACTCGTCTTTCGGGATCACGAGCGTGTGACCCGGCGCCAGCGGGTTGGCGTCGAGAAACGCGAACGTCGTCTCGTCCTCGTACACGACTCGAGCGGGGATATCCCCCTCCACGATCTGGCTGAAGATCGTACTCATACGCGAGTGTGTGTCGGCTCACCGTAAGAAGGTTACCCGACGTGCGAGTGCGGAAGCGTTCACGACTCCGCCTCTTCGAGCACAACCGGTTCGAACGTCCGCCAGTGCTGAAGCTCCCTACCGCGTAAATATCGTAGTGTGGTCGTTTTTCCTATCGGATACGGGAGAAAATAAGCCGCGTACTTATCCCTTCGAGTCCGCTTTTCACGGTACTAAACTACAGTTGTCAGTGGCGGGGGAGACTCCCCTGCGATTTCGAACAGAGACCCACTGCAGCGGCGGGCGGCCACTGTTCGACTGTTGAGAGACGCTTGTCGGACGATCGATCACCGCTCGATACACACCATGAGCCAGCAAATACAACGCACCGACGACCTCCTCGGACTCGAGGCCGGCCTCGAGGCGCTACACGCGACGCCCGAGTTCACGGGACCCGTCGAATCGGTCGCCGAACACGACTCGTACGACCACCTCGCCCTCGTCTACGAGTCACAGGCGGAACAGTTCGCGGCGGTGGTTCCGTACGTCAAACGCGGCCTCGAGCGCGGAGAGCGGTGCGTCTACATCGCGGACGAGAACGACATCGACGAGATCCGTTCGGCGCTCCGGGACGCGGGCGTCGACGTCGACGGGGCGCTCGAGTCGGGCGCGCTCACGATGCACACCGCCCAGGACTCGTATCTCCGGAACGGTGCGTTCGATCCCGACGACATGATCGCCTTCCTCGAGGGCGCCATCGAGGAGGCCACCGAGGAGTACGAGGGTCTTCGAATCGCCGGCGAGATGACGTGGGTGTTCGGCGACGACCCTCCGATCGAGGAACTCGTCGAGTACGAGGGGAAACTCAACAGGCTCCTTCCCGGCACGAACGGCATCGCGCTCTGTCAGTACAACCGCGAGCAGTTCCCCGCAGAGATCCTTCGAGACGTTATCAAGACTCACCCGCACCTGATCTACGACAACACGGTCTGTCATAATTTCTACTACACGCCGCCCGAGGAGTTTTTCGGTCCGGACGAACCGGAACGGGAGATCGACCGGATGGTGGGAACCCTGCTCGACCGGACCGAAGCACGGGTCGAACTGCAACGGCGCCACCAGCACCTGAAGCACCAGAACGAGATCACGGCCGATCCGGACACCTCCTTCGAGCAGAAACTCCAGGAAATGTTCGAACTGGGCTGTGAGCGGTTCGGTCTCGAATTCGGCGCGATGGCCCGCGTCGATCCCGAACGGGACTGGTTCGAGGTCGAGTACGTCAGCGGCGACCACGAACACTTCGAACCCGGCGTCGAACTGCCGCTGTCGGAGACGTACTGTATCGGCGCCGCCGGAACCGAGGCGGGTGAGTGCGTCTCGGATCCGGAGACGGACGGGTACGACGACGCCACCGTCTACGAGGAACTCGGACTGCAGGCGTATCTCGGCACCTACCTCGAGATCGACGGCGGCGACGACCGAACGTTCTTCTTCGTCTCGTCGGAGGACCGCGACGAGGGGTTCACCGACGAAGAACAGACGTTCAACCGGCTGATGGGACAGTGGGCGAAGTATCAACTCGAGCAGAACCGGCGCGAGTACCACAAGCGCACGCTGTACGAGATCGCGGCGGATCCGGACAGCACGTTCGACGAGAAGCTCCGAGAAATGTTCGAACTGGGCCGCGAGCGGTTCGACCTCGACACAGGCGGTCTGGCTCGCATCGATCTGGCGAGTGACACGTTCGAGGTCGAAGCGGTGAGCGGCGAGAGCGGTTACTTCGAAGTCGGCGACCGGGCGCAGCTTTCGGACACCTACTGTCAGCTGACCCTCGGCAGGGAGCGGACGGCCGCCGTTATCGATCCCGAGCGAGCCGGTCTGGACGACTGCTTCGCTCACGAGGAGTTCGGCATCGGAACCTACCTCGGAACGCGGATCGAACTCGAGAACGGGTCCGATCGAACGTTCTTCTTCGTCTCGTCGGAGCCCCGCGAGCAGCCGTTTTCCGACGCCGAACGGACGTTTCACCACCTAATGTCGCAGTGGATCGAGTACGAACTCGAGCAAAAACAGCGCGAACGAGCCCTCGAGGAGTCAAACGAGCGCTTGGAGCAGTTCGCGTACGCGGCCTCGCACGACCTGCAAGAGCCGCTGCGGATGGTGACGAGCTACCTGCAACTGCTCGAGAGCCGCTACGACGACGAGTTCGACGAGGACGGCGAGGAGTTCCTCGAGTTCGCGGTCGACGGCGCCGACCGGATGCGTCAGATGATCGACGGGCTGCTCGAGTACTCCCGCGTCGAGACGAGCGGCGACCCGTTCGAACCGATGGACCTCGACGCGGTCCTCGACGACGTCCTCGAGGATCTCCAGCTTTGCATTCAGGAGAACGACGCCGAAATCACCGCCGAGGAACTGCCTCGCACGGAGGGTGACGCGAGCCAGGTGCGCCAGATCTTCCAGAACCTGCTCGACAACGCGATCACTTACTCGGGAGACGAGCCGGCGCGCGTCCACGTGGACGCGAAGCGTCGGAGTCAGGAGTGGGTGATCTCGGTTCGAGACGAGGGGATCGGCATCGATCCGGACGATCAGGAGCGGGTGTTTACCGTCTTCGACCGGCTCCACAGCCGCGAGGAGTACGAGGGGACGGGAATCGCCCTCGCGCTCTGTCAGCGCATTATCGAACGTCACGGCGGCGAGATCTGGGTCGAGTCCGAACCCGGCGAGGGGGCGACGTTCTCGTTCACGCTTCCTGCTGTCGAGAAGTCGGTGAATTCGCCGCGCTGATCGAGCCGACCCCCGGCCCCACCTCGAGGGGCGCGGCTGACTCGTTTTGCTGCCGGACGATCCGTCAGCGACGACGCCCGCTAGAACCGCAGGTGAGATGTCGAATCCGGCTCGTCGTCGTCTTCGTCGTCACCGCTCGGTCCCGCCGAGAGGAAACCGACGTCGTCGTCGGTCAGGTACACCGTACCGTCCTCGACGTCGACGTCGAGGGAGACGAGCGTCGTCTCCGCCGCCTCGCCGTTGTCACAGTAGCCCGAACAGGCGTCGAACATCGATCCGTGCTTCGGGCAGACGATCCGCCCCTCCCGGAACACGACGCCGACGCCTTCGCGGTGGAGGCGCTGGTTCTCGTGGGTACACCGGTTGATCCACGCTTCGACGGGTCCGTTCTCCTCGTCGCGGCAGGGGACGAGAATCGCTTCCTCGCGGTTTCCGCGTCGATCGCGAACGGTGAACAGCCACGACTCCTCCTCCTCGACGGTTTCCACGGTCGCCAGCCGGTACCGAGTGGCCATACTCCGGCCTCGGACGCGAGCGGCTTAGCTTCCGCGGCCGTCCGGCGAACACAGTTCGTCGAGCGTCGTTCGGATCTCCTCGAGGTACTCGTCGGGTTCGAACCCGAGTCGGCCGATCCAGACGTCCTGGTAGGAAGGGTGAAGAATCGGCACGAGCCAGGTATCGAGGCGCTCGCAGCGGACGGGCTCGAGAACGGTGTCGATAAACCCCTCGAGCGATCGCTGCTCGGCGGCCAGCACGGATTTTGTCGCGTGCTTGCCCGTCGCGAGAACGACGCTCGGCTCGAGCGCCTCGACTTCGGTCACCAGGTGGGTACGGCAGTTCGCTCGCTCCTCGTCGGTCGGTTCGCGGTTGCTCGTCGGCTCGTCCTCGCTCGCGGGGAAGCACTTCACGGCGTTCGTGTAGTAGGCCTCGTCTCCGTACCCGATCCGCTCGACCATTCGGCGAATGCGCCGGCCGGAGTGGCGGGAGGTGTAGGCCTTTCCGGTCCAGTTGCCGCCCTGCCAGGGGTCGGCGTCCGGGTTGCCGGAGCCGGGAGCCTCGCCGACGACCAGGACGTCGGCGTCGAGCGGCCCGGTTCCCCACGAGATGCAGTTGCGGTTCTCGGCGAGGGCGGGACAGCGCCGACAGTCGGCCTCGAGAACGTTCCTCGAGTCGGGGAACGACGGGTCTGCGGCGGTATCAGGATCGGTATCGTCGTTCGACGCGGGCACGGCTTCGTTCGGGCTTCGAGGCGTATAGGCCAGTCGGATCGGGAATGCGGCGGCTTCGGTCTCGGGGGACAAGTTTACCTTCTCCGGGTGGTTTACCCACGATAATGGCTTCCGAACTCATCGCAGAATCGCTCTCGGTACTGTTGTACGTCGCCGTCGGTGCCGTCCTCACGACTGGCGGGATCGCCGCCGAGTACGCGAGCGTCCAGCACTTCGGCTCGGGCGAAGCGGCCGTCGCGCTGTGGCTCGCCGCGCTGGGCGGCGTCATGCTCTACGCCGGCGTCTACGGTATCGGTTACCAGAAGGTGCTCGGATCCGTTCGCTCGAGCTAGCGCGACTCGGCCAGTACTATCGCTTCGTCGACGACTTTGACCGGGAGCGCGAGCGTCCCGCCGTAGTAGAATATGTACCCGACGAGCGCCGTGAGCGCGCCTATCCTTTCCTAAAGCGCGTTCAGGATGCTCGGAAAGGCGGTGAACGCCGTCGTTCCGCCTCCGTCCCGATCGTTCACCAGCCGAGCAGCGCGACGAGGACGAGTTTCAGGACCTCTCGATCGAGCGATACGCCGACGGCGTCGCGCGCCTCGAGCGTTCGTGCAAACAGGTTCCATTTCTAACTGATAGGGGTATCGAAGGGTCGTGCCGGACCGACGAGCGTCGCGAATACGCTCTCGGCCCCGCTGCCGGTCGAACCTGCAATATCGATTCCTCTTTACCGTCCCAGGCAATTACGTCAGGTATGAGCAGGTTCGGCGAGGTCGACGACCAGTACGACCCCCACGCACTCGAGCAGCGGGTGTTCGAGTACTGGGACGAGGTCGACGCCTACGAACAGACGGTCGAGCATCGGTCCGACGGTGAGTCCTTCTTCTTCGTCGACGGTCCGCCGTACACCTCCGGGTCGGCACACATGGGGACGACCTGGAACAAGTCCCTGAAGGACGTCTACATCCGCTTCCTGCGGATGCAGGGCTACGACGTGACCGACCGACCGGGCTACGACATGCACGGACTCCCGATCGAGACCAAAGTCGAGGAGCGACTCGGATTCGAGAACAAGAAAGACATCGAGGAGTTCGGCGAGGAGAACTTCATCCAGGAGTGCAAGAACTACGCCGACGAGCAGCTCGAGGGACTCCAGGACGACTTCAAATCGTTCGGCGTCTGGATGGACTGGGACAATCCCTACCGGACGGTCAGCCCCGAGTACATGGAGGCCGCCTGGTGGGGCTTCTCGAAGGCCGCCGAGCGCGGCCTCGTCGAGAAGGGCCACCGCTCGATCTCGCAGTGTCCGCGCTGCGAGACCGCAATCGCGAACAACGAGGTCGAGTACGAGGACGTCGAGGACCCCTCGATCTACGTCAAGTTCGACCTCGAGGATCGCGAGGGCTCGGTCGTCATCTGGACGACCACCCCGTGGACGATCCCCGCGAACACGTTCGTCGCCGTCGACCCCGACCTGACCTACCGGGGCGTTCGCGCGGAGCGCGACGGCGAGGAAGAAGTGCTCTACGTCGCCGAGGAGTGCGTCGAGGGCGTCCTGAAGGCGGGCCGCTACGGCGACTACGAGGTCGTCGAGGAGGTCACCGGCGAGGAGATGATCGGCTGGGAGTACGAGCACCCCCTCGCGGAGGAAGTGCCCGACCACGTCGACGTCGACGACGCGCTGCAGGTCTACGCCGCCGACTACGTCGAGGCCGACCGCACCGGGCTCGTCCACTCCGCGCCCGGCCACGGTGAGGAGGACTTCGAGCGCGGCCGCGAACTCGGCCTGCCGATCTTCTGTCCCGTCGGCGGCGACGGCGTCTACACCGAGAAGGCCGGCAAGTACGAGGACCAGTTCGTCAAGGAGGCCGACGACGAGATCACGGCCGATCTCGAGGAGAACGACGCCCTGCTCACCTCGGAGACGGTCCACCACAGCTACGGCCACTGCTGGCGCTGTGATACGGGAATCATCCAGATCGTCACCGACCAGTGGTTCATCACGATCACGGACGTCAAGGACGAACTCCTCGACAACATCGAGGACAGCGAGTGGCATCCGCAGTGGGCCCGCGACAACCGCTTCCGCGACTTCGTCGAGGAGGCGCCGGACTGGAACGTCTCCCGCCAGCGCTACTGGGGAATCCCGCTGCCCGTCTGGACGCCCGAGGACCGCGACGACGACGAGGACACGATCGTCGTCAGCACCCGCGAGGAACTCGCCGAGCGGGTCGACCAGGACGTCGATCCCGAGGCTGTGGATCTCCACAAGGACACGGTGGACGACCTCACGATCACCGATGGGGACACCACCTACACTCGCGTCCCCGACGTGTTCGACGTCTGGCTCGACTCCTCCGTGGCGTCGTGGGGAACCCTCGATTTCCCCTCGGACGACAGTCAGTTCGACGAGCTCTGGCCCGCCGACCTCATCCTCGAGGCCCACGACCAGACCCGCGGCTGGTTCTGGTCCCAGCTCGGCATGGGAACCGCCGCGCTCGGCGAGATTCCCTACGACGAGGTGCTGATGCACGGCCACGCGTTAGACGAGGACGGCCGGAAGATGTCCAAGTCCGTCGGCAACGTCGTCGAGCCCGACACGGCCATCGAGCGCCACGGCTCGGACGCGATGCGGATGTTCCTGCTGTCGGCGAACCCGCAGGGCGACGACATGCGCTTCTCGTGGGACGAGATGGGGACGATGGAGAACCACCTTCGGACGCTGTGGAACGTCTTCCGGTTCCCGCTGCCGTACATGCGATTAGACGGCTTCGATCCGTCCGAAACGGATCTCGAGAGCGTCGACGGCGTCTCCGCGAGCGACGCGAGCGGAGGCTCGTCGGAGCGAAGCTCCGACGGTGACCTCGAGCTCGTCGACGAGTGGATCCTCGCCCGGCTCCAGTCGACGAAGGCCGAGATGACCGAGGAACTCGAGGCGTTTCGCCAGGACCGCGCGCTCGAGGCGCTCGTCGACTTCGTCGTCGAGGACGTCTCCCGGTTCTACGTCCAGGCGGTCCGCGAACGGATGTGGGACGAGGAGGACAGCGACTCCAAGCGGGCGGCCTACGCGACCATCTACCGCGTCCTCCGGGAGAGCGTCGCCCTGCTCGCACCCTACGCGCCGTTCGTCAGCGAGGAGATTTACGGCACGCTGACCGGCGACGCCGAGCACGACACGGTCCACATGTGCGACTGGCCCGCCGTCGAGGAGTACTGGGTCGACGACCAGCTCGAGGAGGACGTCGCCCTCCTGCGAGCGATCGAAGAAGCCGGCGCCAACGCACGCCAGCAGGCCGGCCGTAAGCTGCGCTGGCCAGTCCCGCGGGTCGTCGTCGCGGCTGACGACGACCGCGTCGTCGACGCCGTCGAGCGCCACACCGACCTGCTCGAGGATCGGCTCAACGCCCGCGGCGTCGAACTCGTCGCCCCCGACGACCGCTGGGGCGAACTCGAGTACAGCGCCCAGGCGGACATGAGCGAACTCGGCCCCGCCTTCGGCGACCGCGCCGGCCGGGTCATGAACGCGCTCAACGAGGCTCGAATCGAGGATCCGACCCTCGAGAGCCTCGAGACGGCCGTCGCAGACGTCCTCGAGGGCGACGAGGAACTGACCGACGAGATGGTCTCGTTCGTCACGGAGACCCCCGAGGGCGTCGCGGGAACCGCGTTCGGACTCGACGGCGACGACCGCGGCGTCGTCTACGTCGACGCCTCGCTGACCGACGACATCGAGAGCGAGGGCTACGCCCGCGAGGTCATCCGGCGCGTCCAGGAGATGCGCAAGGACCTCGACCTGGACGTCGAGGAACGAATCACGCTCGAACTCGAGATCGCCGACGACCGCGTGGCCGATCTCGTCGAGGAACACGAAGGCCTGATCCGCGAGGAGGTTCGTGCCGACGAACTTCGGACCGTCGAGGACGGTCACCGCAAGGAGTGGGACGTCGAGGACGTCTCGATGACGATCGCGATCGAGCCGGTGGCGGCCGCGGAAGCGTCGGACTAGCGAGCCCGAGGTATTTCCCAGAACGGGAGGCGGAGCCGACCGCTCTGTAGTTTTTGGTCCGGTTTTTCGCTGAGGATGAGCTCACGGCGTGAGCGAACCCGAACCGGAAAAAGGTGGATGCCACGACCGCGATCGTGCCCGCGCGGCCGCGGAAGCGTCGGACCGACGTTCAGCCGTCAGTCGTCAGAAC
Source organism: Natronococcus sp. CG52 (assembly GCF_023913515.1). NCBI lineage: Archaea > Methanobacteriati > Methanobacteriota > Halobacteria > Halobacteriales > Natrialbaceae > Natronococcus > Natronococcus zhouii. The sequence goes on along the minus strand of NZ_CP099391.1, from coordinate 3,873,425 downwards.
GGTTCTCCGAGGAAGCCATCGGAAGCAGCGATTCGATCTCGTCGACTCGAGCCGTCGGCTCGATCGGCTGCCCGTCGATCCCGCCGCGAACGAGGTCGGCGTCGACCAGGTGCGGTAGCTGTTTGTGATGGAGCTCGATTCGTGCGCGTTCGGTCTCGCGCGCCGAACCGTCGGTCGATCGTTCCTCGCGCTCTCGAGCGACGATATCCGCGGCGAGTTCGTCGATCGTGAGCGGCGTCTCGGACTCGAGAAGCGCGACGAGAGCGAGACGCCGCCGCCGGTCGGCGAGCGCTCGGAACACGTCGTCCAGGGTCGGTCCGGTCGTGTCGCTTGCGTCCACGGCCGTTAGGGGCGCAGTTGGAGCTCGCTTTTTTCGAACTCGTCGTCGGTCCCGCCGAACCGGAAACTCTCGTGATCCCGCGTCCACGTCGTGTAGATCGCCGAACGGTCGATACCCCGGACGGCTCCTTTCGAACGGTTGTGTTCTCCAGTCATCTGTGATAGCCCGTCGGATTGTGAGATACGCAGATCCGGTGCGTAATACGTCGCGTCACCGATTAGAAATTGCGATGTGTTCGACCAAACGAGTGCGGTTTCAGCAGATTTTAGAAGAATAACTCCGATTTTCTCAGTACCGGGCCGTCAGTCGTCTACTATCTCGATCCCGAAGTGATCGAACGGCTGGACGTGCCGCTCCTTCACGAGGTTGACGGACTCGATCTCGAGACCGATATCGGTGAGCCCCTCGGTGATTCGGTCGACGTTCTCGGAGTCCGCTCCGATCGCCTCGACGTGCACGTTCGCCTCTCCGGTGAGCATCTCCCGGACGGTAACGACGCCCTCGACCTCCATCGCCGCCTCGACGAGTTCCGGTCGCTCGCGAACCGGCGCGTGGCAGATGACGACCGTGTGAAGCTGGTACTGCGCTCGCTCGTAATCGATCTCCGGATGGTAGCCCCGAATCACCCCCTCCTCTTCGAGGTTCTCGATCCGGTTGCGAACGGTACTGGCCGAGACGCCGACCTGCTCCGCCATCTCGGCGGTAGTCGTGTCTCGAGCGTCATTCTGGAGCAGGTGCAAGATTCCACGATCGACGTCGTCGAGTTCCATCGCGGTCACGGACGGTCTTCTATCGCGGCCCCTGAAAGAATTACCCGGACACATGCAGGAATTGTCCGACGGCTCTCGTCTTTGCCGAAGTCGTCGACTCTCTCGAACGCCGTCTATCGAGAACTCCACAACAGTCTTGACGGTCAGCTTCCAGTATCTGTTCGTGAACCACCGGGTCGTCGTCATCGCGTTCCTCCTGATCGGGTCGTTGCCGGCGGGGGTCGCAGGCCTCGAGGCGGGGAGCACTCCCGAGCGCTCGGTCACCGAGCAAACTCGCGCTGCGCCCGACGGCACACCGGCCGTCGCCGGCGGCGGCGTAACCGTTTCGTCGTCGGAGACGTCGGACGTCCTCCATCGAACGACCGTGCTTCGACATCTTCCCGAGCGGGACGACGCGTTCGAAGCCGAGATGACGTTTCGCGTGCCCGACCCGGTGAGCGAGTTCGAGATCGATCTCGAGCCGGAAGCGTCCGTCGTCGAGACGGACGGCTTCGAGTCGACCGGCGACGGAACGTACCGGTGGACCGGCGACGACGACCCGACGGTCCGGTTCACGATGCCGACGGATCGGACGGGGTACGAGGCCCATCACGACGGTTCGGGAGCGACGGCCGAGACGCAGTCGACCGACCGCGGCTACACGTTCGTCGACACGGGCGAGTGGGCCGTCGTCCAGGTGCCGACGGTCGGTATCTCCCTCCAGCGGACCGATCCCGTCGGTCACGAGGAGACGGTCGCCGTCGACGGTCCCGGAGCGACCGGCGGCGACATCGCCTTCTTCGGCGAGGTCGAGGAGTACGAGCGAACGGTCGACGGCGAGACGATCCGACTGGCCGTCCCCGCGGCCGTCGACCTCCGGGAGGATCCCGACGACGTCCTCGAGAGTCTCGCCGCCGCGAGCGCGAGCCTCGACGTCGGTGCCAGCCACGACGAGGTGTTTGTCGTCGCTGTACCCGACGAGGTCGACTGGGCCGCCCGCGGCCTCCAGTACGGAGCAGCCGACGCCTGGGTCGTCGCCGACGCGCCCCTCGAGGGATCCCCGAGCGTCTGGCTCCACGAGTTCGTCCACACGCGACAGCCGTACGCCGATCCGGCCGTCGGGACCGCGAGCGAGACCGCCTGGCTCGTCGAGGCCCAGGCCGAGTACTACGCGGCCGCGCTCGCCCTCGAGCAGGGACTGATCGAGTTTCGCGAGTTCCGCGCGTTCCTCGAGCGCGGCGAGCGATCGCCGTACGCGGACGCGGTGCTCGCCGATCCCGGAACCTGGAGCGACGAGCGGACCGACTACGTGAAGGGGCCGCTCGTCTACGGCGAACTCGACCGACGGCTTCGGCTGGAAACCGACGGTGACCGGACGCTCGAAGACGTTTTCCGGGCGCTGAACGCGCGGGACGATCGCGTCACCGAACGGGCGTTCCTCGAAGCCGTCGAGGACGCGGGCGGATCGGACGTGCGGTCGACCGCCGAACGGTACGCGCGGACCGCTCAGACGCCGTCGACCTGGGACCGATCGGCTCACGCGGCCGCGTTCGATCTGGTGGCCACCACCATCACGTCCGGGCTGGGCGAGGGCGAACTCGAGGTCGCCGGCGAGCCCTGGAGCGGTCAGATCGAAACCGGCGGCTCGGCCGTCGCGGTTCCCGTCGGCGAACCCGTCACGGTTCCGGTCGAACTCGAGAACGCCGACGACCGGGACGGCACCGCCGACGCCGCGCTGACGGTCGACGGCAGGATCGTCGACTACGATCCGATCGCTCTCGAGGGTGGCGGGCGGACGACGACCTCGCTCACCTGGACGCCGTTCGAACCCGGCGAGTACGACGTCCGAGTCGGCGAGGATCGGTTCACGGTGCTCGTCCGCTCGTCCTCGAGCGTAGAAGTAACCGACCTCGCGGTCGAACCCGAACGGGTCGATCCGGGCGATTCGGTGACGGCGACCGCGACGGTCACGGCCGCCGACTCCCGGCCCGGTGCGGCCGTCCTCGAGTTCCGGACCAGCGGCGGAACCGTCGAGCGGCCGGTGTCGGTCGCGCCCGGCGAGCGAACGACCGTCGAGGCGACGCTGACGTTCGCGTACGACGGCCGCTACGAGGTCGCCGTCGACGGCCAGTCGGCGACGGTCGCGGTCGGCGGCGGCGCGCTGACGCGACTCGAGGAACTCTCCGGCTTCGGCGCGACGGTAGCGATCGCGGGACTCGCGGTTGCGGCGTTCTCGCTGGCGCGGCGCCGGTGAGAACGTCCCGCACGTCGGCTACTCGAGTTCCTCGAGTTCGACCCGAAACGCACAGTCACCGGCTCCGTTCCGGACACACACTCGTTCCGTGACGGTCGCCTCGGCGTCGGACTCGGCGACGAGTCCCTCGAGCACACCGTGAGCCAGGTCGCAGTAGTCGCGGTGGGAGTCGTAGCGGACGACAACCGCCCGGTCGTCCTCCGCGCAGGTAACGCTCGGAAGCGTCGTCTCCGTCGTCGTCCGCTCGACGGTCGCGGTAATCGCCTCGAGCGAGGTGAGTCCCTCCAGAAGTTCGGCCTCGTCGTCGAGGTGGGCGTCGAACGTCGAACACAGTTCCGGCGCGAGCGAGCGGCCGAAGTCGCGTTCGATCGCGGGCCGATCCTGAACGGCCATCGACGCGAGCGCCTCGAGAACAGCGTCGATCTCCGCGTCGTCGTAGCGACTGACCGAAAGGTACAGCGTCGGCTCGATATCCGCCTGCTCGACGATCGTGTCCCACGTCTCGCCGCCGGCCTTCGCGACGACGTACGATTTCAGAGATTTGTGAACGATTCCGTGCATCCGAGGAGTCTGCGTGGTGATCGCGGCGCGGTCGACACGCCGCTCGAGATGGCTAGAACGGGGCGGAGCGAGCACTTAACCCTTCAGGAACTCGACTGGCCGAGAACGTCATGCAGTAACTGAAACGATTCACACCCGATCGCACGACGGACGGCTGTGCGATCGGGTGTGAACTGACTTTCAGTGCCTCCTATAGCTGCTCGGCGATCGTCGGCGCGACCGAGACGGCGCTGTGCTGGCGTTCGATGGTGTCCGTTCCGTAGATCCGCTCGACGCCGGCCCGCGAGAGCTTCGTCACGGCGTCGCGCGCCAGCAGCGGGTGGACGCAGGCGACGAAGACGCGCCCGACGCCGCGCTCCTGGAGGACCCCGACGGCTTCGCTCATCGTCGATCCCGTCGCGATGATGTCGTCGGTGACGACGACGTCCCGGTTCTCGACGGCGACGTCGCTCGGCGAGATTTCGACCTCCGTCCCGGAGTAGCGGGTCTTCTCGAAGTAGTCGGTCTCGCCCGCCCCGTAGGCGTCGCGAACCGTCTCGGCGAGTTCGATCGCCCCCTCGTCGGGCGAGAGGAAGACGGGATCCTCGAGTTCGTCGGGGAGGGGTTCGGCAAGTCGATCGGCGGCGTCGACGGTCGTCGCCGACGGCTCGAAGAACTCGCGGACGTCCCGCTCGTGGGGGTTGACGGTGAGCACGCGGTCCGCACCGGTCGAGACGGCGCGGGCGACCGCCCGCGCCGAGATCGGGTGTCCCGGCTCGAAAGCCTCGTCCTGGCGGCCGTAGCCCATGTACGGCAGGACGGTCACGACCTCGTCGACGCCCGCCTCTCGAGCGGCGTCCTGTAACTGGAGTACCTCGAGGTGGGCGTCACTCGAGACGGTCGAGGCGACGACGACCGCCCGGTCGACGTCGGCCCCGGCCTCGCCGATCTCCGGAACGGCCGCGAGCAGTTCGCCGTCGGGGAAGCGGTCGTACTCGACGGCGGCGAGCGGTTCCTCGAGTTCGCGTGCGAGCGCCGCGGCGAGAGACTGCGACGCGGATCCGCTGATGATCATAGTCGTTGCCACAGTCCGGCGGGTAAACCAGTTTTCGTTCTCGCCCTCCTGCGGTCGCGGTCTCGTCCGTAGCCGACGGGCTGCGGGCTCCCCGAACGTATCTCACGACGATGACCGGCGACGTACTCGAGCGCACCGCCGAGGCCCCCTCCGTTCGAACCGTCCTCCCGCGACGCTCGCAGTCGCCGACCGCTCGAGTGATCGCGACGCGTTCTCGGCAGGTCGGTTCCGTCGGCGGATTTATCCGCGATTTCGTCCAACGGAGATGCATGAACGATCGACGACCCGGCGGCGACGAGACCGAGACGATCGACTCCGGTCACCGCAAACGTACCGAGCGATCGTCGGCCGAGTCTCGCGAATCGAGCGACGCCGAGGGCCGGACCGCTCCCTCGACTCCGCCCGCAGAGCCCGGCTCGAGCCCGCCCGGAGGACGGGAGCCGGGGGAAACGGCGGGACGCGGCTGGGCGGCCCTCGCGTTCGCGCTCGCGGTCGTTTCGCTCGTGACGGCGGGGACCACGGCGGCCGCTCACGACGCGGCGCTCGCCGCGACCGGCGCAGTCGCGCTCGCGGTCGGTTTCGGTGCACTCGGTGCCCTGGCGCTGACCGGCGGTCTCGGAATCGCTGCCGGACTCGCCGAGGGATGGGCCGAACACCGTCTCTACGTCTGGTTCGCGACGGCGCTGTTCGCCGGCGGCGTCCTCATCGGCGGCGCGCTCGTCGCCGCGGGCGTCGACCTGACGGAGCTGTTCTTCGAGCTGGTGATGGAGGAGTTCGACGAGGGCGAGTTCGCCGAGGGCGGCGGCGAGATCGAACTCTCGGCGACGTTCTTCATCGTCCAGAACACGCCGCCGTTCCTGGTCGCGATCCTCGGCGCGCTCACGCTGGGGCTGGTGACGGCGTTCATCATGGTGTTCAACGGCATCCTCGTCGGCAATCTCGCGATCGTAACCGGACTCGAGGTCGGGTTCGGACCGATTGTCGCCCTGCTCGTGCCCCACGGCATCTTCGAGCTTCCGGCGCTGTTCATCGCCTCGGGGGTCGGCTTCCGGTTCCTCCATCGAGTCGTCCAGCGAATCAGCGGCTCGCGCGACGCGCTGTTCACGAAATCGTACGCCTACCGGACGGCCCTGCTGATCGTCTTCGGCTGGCTGCTGCTCGTGCTGGCGGCGTTCGTCGAGGCCTACCTGACGGCCGTCGTCGCGGAAACGCTGTTCCCGCAACTCGGCGAGTAGCAGTCGTCGATAGCGCGGGTTTCGCGTTCGAGAACACTCGTCCGATCCTCGTTGCGTCCGGGCGAACGGCGCGCCGCCCCGGACCGCAATCTACCCGTCCCCTGTGAAAGCGGGGTCCCGGATGCACCGGATAGCGCTATCGGGCCGACTTCTCCGGTCGTTATACGACCTGTAGGTGTTGTTCCTGAAGCTCCTCGTCCGTGAAGTCTTTTCCGTGAACGTCTCTCATGTGGTTTTTGGCCAGTTCTACCGCCTCTTCTTCGTTTTCCGATTGGATGATGAATCGGCAGTCAGCCTCTGCCGCCTCGCAATCGAGTTTGTGTGCTTTCGCCATATGCAGTCGCTCCCCTTCTGCCGCGCGTCGATCAGTGACTAGCGCTCGATACCATGATGGATGCTATCAAGCACCAGTATCATTACTTCGATATACCACTTAGACTTTTCCGATACGATCCATTCATAACTGGATCAGAGCGTCTCCCGGCCGATCCAGTTGTCCGACGGTCGACGGATAGTCGGAACTCCCGACCGTTCCGTGATACCGTCACTTCCGACGGAGCCGCGCGAGCGGTTTCGTTACGGCGAGTCGGTAGTCCTCGTGGGGGTCGTACTTCGCGAACGCGAGGCTGTTCGTCATGACGCTCACGCTCGAGGTGGCCATCGCCAGCCCCGCCAGCGCCGGATTCAGAAGGCCGAGCGAGGCGATCGGAATCAGCGTCGTGTTGTAAATAAAGGCCCAGAAGAGGTTCTGGCGAACCTTCGAGATCGTCGCTTCGGAGATCCGGACGGCCTTCAGCACGTCCGCGGGATCGTCGCGCATCAGCGTCACGTCGGCGCTCTCGATGGCGACGTCGGTCCCCGACCCGATGGCGACGCCGACCTGGGCGGTCGTCAGCGCGGGCGCGTCGTTGACGCCGTCGCCGACCATCATCACTCGGGATCCATCCTCCTGGAGCGCCTCGACGTGGTCCGCCTTGTCCTCCGGCAGCACCTCCGCCCGGACGTTCGCGGGGTCGATGCCGACCTGCTCGGCGACCGCCTTCGCCGTGCGCTCGTTGTCGCCGGTGAGCATCGCGACCTCGGTTCCGCGCTCGCGCAGCGCCGCGACGGTCTCCGTCGCGCTCTCGCGGACCTCGTCCGCGACCGCGAGCACGCCCAGTAGGTCCCCGTCGACCGCGATCGGCATCGCCGTCTTTCCTTCGCGCTCGAGACGCATCAGCGTCTCCTCTGCGGACTGCGTGTCGATTCCCTCCTCCTCGAGGAGCTTGCGCCGGCCGATCAGCACGGTTCCGCGGTCGGTCTCCGCGCGGATACCGTGACCGGGAACGTTCTCGAACTCGGAAACCTCGCCGACGTCGGCGCCGCGGTCCTCGGCGCCGTCGACGATCGCCCTCGCGATGGGGTGTTCGGAGCCGGATTCCGCGGTTGCAGCGGCGCCCAGGACGAACGACTCGAGGGTCTCCTCGGGTTCGGCGAGCGCTCCACCGTCCGGTGCGGCGTCAGCGCCCCCGTCGGTGGCCGTCCGCTCGCCGACGAGTTCGACGTCCGTCAGCACCATCTCGCCGTGGGTCAGCGTCCCCGTCTTGTCGAAGACGATCGTGTCGATGCCGCGGACCTGCTCGAGCACGTCGCCGCCCTCGAAGAGGACGCCGTTCGTCGCGGCCAGCGTCGAGCCGACCATCGTCGCGGCCGGCGTCGCCAGTCCGAGCGCGCAGGGACAGGCGATCAGGAGCGCGGAGGCGAGCACGATCACCGAGAACTCGAGGATCGGGACGCCGCCGGCGACGGGACCGCCGTCGACGGGATCGAGCACCGGGATCCAGGCGCTCAGCGACGAGGACGCACCGTACAGCGTCTCTGGGAAGAGGAACCAGAGCAGCGACCAGAAGACGGCGTTGGCGATCACCGCGGGAACGAAGTAGCCGCTCACCCTGTCGACCAGTCGCTGAATTTCGGGCTGGCGCGACTGGGCCTCCTTGACCCGGTTAACGATTTGCTGGATCGCCGTCTCGGAGCCGACCCGCGTCGCTTCGACCAACAGGACGCCGTTCTCGTTGATCGTCGAGCCGACGACCTCGTCGCCGTCGCCCTTCTCGACGGGGACGGACTCGCCGGTGAGCATCGACTCGTCGACCGCGCTCTGGCCGTCGACGACGACGCCGTCGGTCGGAATTCGCTCGCCCGGCCGGACCTTCATGACGTCGCCGACTTCGACGTCCTCGAGCGGAACCTGCTTCTCCTCGCCGTCCTCGACGACGATCGCCTCGTCGGCCTCCATCTCGAGCAGTTCCCGCAGCGCGCTGCCCGCGCGGGCCTTCGAGCGCACCTCGAGCCAGTTGCCGAGCGTGATGAACCAGAGGATGAACCCCACGGCCTCGAAGTAGAGTCCGGCGCCGCTGATGAGACCGAACAGCAGGGCCACGCTGTAGACGTACCCCGTCGAGGTCCCCATCGCGACCAGGGTGTCCATGTTGGCGCGGCGGTCGTTCGCGAACGCGCGGTAGGCGCCGACGAGGAACTCCCTACCGAGCGTCGCCATCAGCGCGGTCGCGAGGACGAACTCGATCCAGTCGAGATCGATCCCGAACACCGCGTGCGGGAGGTCGACCAGACCGAACATCGCGAGCATGATCGGCACGAACGGGAGCGTCAGCAGGCCGCCGCCGATCACCAACCGGCGCTGACGGCGGAGTTCTTTCTCGACGGCGCGCTCGCGCCGGCTCGCCCCCTGGGTCTCCTCGACCTCGTCGCGGACGGGTTCGTACCCCGCTTCCTCGATCGCCCGGCCGATCTCGGCGAGCGAGACGTCGTTCGGGTTGTACGCGACCCGCGCCTCGTCCGAGGCGAAGTTCACGTCCGCCCGGATCACCCCCGGCAGGTCGGAGACGGCGTCGCTCACCGTCCCCGAACAGGTCGAACACGACATCCCGAGGACGGTGAGCGTCCCCGTCTCGGAGGCCGCCTCGTACCCCGCGTCCGCGATCGCGTCGTAGATCTCGGCCAGCGAGGTCTCGTCGGGGTCGTACTCGACTGTCCCTTCGTCGGTCGCGTAGTTCGCGTTCGCCGACGCGACGCCCTCGAGGGCTCCCACCGCGTCCTCGACGCTCCCCGAGCACGTCGAACAGGACATGCCGGTGATCTCGAGGTGCGCTCGCCTGGTAGTCATACCTGATCGTATGGGCTACACGTTCAAGCGGATTGTGACTTACACGCGCAAAATATTTCACGATCACAATTTCGAATAAAATCTGAAGCCGGGTATCGACCTTCGAGACGAAAGTACGGGCCGACCGATCGGAGTCCGACGTGTGAGAATTATACTCGCGTCTCGAGAAGAACGCTTGTGTCTCTCGTCACCGGCTACACCAGCACGATCGGGATCGCGGCTCACTCGACCGCTCGGGAGGGGGGCCTACCACACCGTCTCGAACGAGGTGCGTAGCGCCGATGGCCGACCGCTCATCGGACCGACACGGACCGTCCCGCGACGAGCGGCCGACCGACGGGTACTGCTCGTGTTGTCGGGTCTGTAACTGCTATCGGGATACGCCGGGGCCCGACGAGATGCCGTCGGAGGACCACGACGATCACGCGGATCGCCACGACCGCGAGCGAGACCACGGCGCGCACGTCGATCACTCGGATCACGAGGGGATGTTCAGGAAACGATTTTTCGCCTGCCTCGCGCTCTCCCTGCCGGTGCTGTACTACAGTCCGATGCTCCAGGAGTGGTTCGGCTACGCCGCGGTGACGGTCCCCGGCAGCGAGTTCGCGAGCCCCGTCCTCGGCGTCGCCGTCTTCGGCTACGGCGGGATTCCGTTTCTCCGGATGGGCGCGGTCGAAGCCCGCAACCGCGAGCCGGGGATGATGCTGCTGATCTCGCTGGCGATCACCGTCGCGTTCGTCTACAGCGTCGCGGCGGTGGCGTTCGGCATCGGCGAGCCGTTCTTCTGGGAGCTCGTGACGCTGATCGTCATCTTCCTGCTGGGCCACTGGATCGAGATGCGAAGCGTCAGGCGCGCCTCGGGCGCGCTCGACGAACTCGCCGAACTGCTGCCCGACACCGCGGAACGAATCACGGAGGAGGGCGAGACCGAAGAAGTTCCCGTCGACGACCTCGAGGAGGACGACCTCGTGCTCGTCCGGCCCGGCTCGAACGTTCCGGCCGACGGCGTCGTCGAGGAGGGCGAGTCGAACGTCACCGAGGCGATGCTCACGGGCGAGTCGAAGCCGGTCAAGAAGGAGCCGGGCGACGAGGTCATCGGCGGGACGACCAACCGCGACGGGAGCCTGCGCGTTCGGATCGCCGCGACCGGCGAGGAGACCACGCTGTCGGGTATCATGCGCCTGGTCGAGGAGGCCCAGGAGAGCCGCTCGAGAACGCAGGTGCTCGCCGACCGGGCTGCCGGCTGGCTCTTTTATGCGGCACTTAGCGTCGCGGCGGTCACCGCCGTCGGCTGGACCGTCGCCGCCGGCTTCGGGCTACCGGTCGTGGAACGCGTCGTCACCGTCCTCGTCATCGCTTGTCCGCACGCGCTCGGACTGGCCGTCCCGCTGGTGGTCGCGATCAACACGTCGACGGCCGCCCGGAACGGGATGCTCGTCCGCGACCGGATCGCGATGGAGGAGGCCCGGAACCTCGACACCGTCGTCTTCGACAAGACGGGAACGCTCACCGAGGGCGAACAGGGCGTCGTCGAGATCGCGGCGGTCGAGGGCTGGAGCGAAGACGACGTCCTGACGCTCGCGGCCGCCGCGGAGGGCGACTCTGAACACATGATCGCCCAGGCCATCCTCGAGGAAGCCAGCGGGCGGGGTCTCTCAGTGCCCGACGTCCGCGGATTCGAGGCACTCGAGGGCCGGGGCGTCCGAGCGACGATCGAGCACGACGCGATTCCGGCCGTGATACCCGGCGGCGAAGGTGGTCCGGCCGGCGAGAGCGTCTCCCACGACCGCGACGGCCGAACCGTCTCCGTCGGCGGCCCCAACCTGCTGCGCCACCTCGGGGTCGAGCCCGGAGCGGATCTCGAGCGGTTCGCCGACGAGGCCGGCGAGCGCGGACAGGGCGTCGTCTACGTGCTGCGCGACGAGTCCGTCGTCGGCGCACTCGCGCTCGCCGACGTCGTGCGCGAGGAGAGCTTCGAGGCGATCGACGCGCTGCAGGGAACGGGCATCGAGGTCGCGATGCTGACCGGCGACGACGAGGACGTCGCCCGCGCCGTCGCCGACGAACTCGGGATCGACACCGTGTTCGCGGAGGTGCTGCCGGAGGACAAAGACGAGAAGATCGTCGAACTCCAGGCGCAGGACAAACTCGTCGCGATGGTCGGCGACGGCGTCAACGACGCGCCGGCGCTCACCCGATCCGACGTGGGGATCGCCATCGGCTCCGGGACGGACGTCGCCGTCGAGTCGGCGGACGTGGTACTCGTCGAGAACGATCCGCGCGACGTCGCCCGGCTCGTGCGGCTGAGCCGGAAGAGCTACCGGAAGATGCAGGAGAACATCGCCTGGGCCGCCGGCTACAACGTGTTCGCACTGCCGCTTGCCGCCGGGATCCTGGCGCCGATCGGCATCCTGCTCTCACCCGCGGTCGGCGCGGTCCTCATGTCCGCGAGTACCGTGATCGTCGCGATCAACGCGCAGCTGTTGCGCCGGGTCGACCTCGAGATCTGACCGTCCGGCGACCGGCGTCGACACTCGAGGCCGGGTGGTCGATCGTTCTTTAAGTGCTTCTGGTCACAAGATAGAGATACGACGGGAGATCGTCGCTTCTCACGGTCCTCGATTTCGGTAGCGACGGCTGTGCGTCGGTAGTGGCGAGTGTCCGATCGAGCTATCCGAACGGTTCGCGCTTTAAGCGCTTCTGGTCACAAAGTAGAGCTATGACGGGAAGCCGGCCGTTCTACCGCTTTCAGACCCCGTAGTCGAACGGCTATCTCCACACCCGATCGCCGTCCGTTCGTCAAGTGGTTCCGGTCACGAGGTGAAGCTACGACGGGAGGTCGCCGTTTTCACGTTCGTCCTTCTCGGTAGTGTCACCTTTCGACAGCGACAGCGCCGTCCGAGTCGCCGGGATGGAAAGACAGTTCCCCGCCGACGCCGAAATCCCGGCAAATGCGAATCGCCGTTCCCAACAAGGGCCGCCTGCACGAGCCGACGATCGACCTCCTCGAGCGGGCGGGACTCCACCTCGAGAACGGTGCCGAGCGGAAACTCTACGCCGACACCGTCGACCCCGACGTCTCCGTCCTCTTCGCCCGCGCGGCGGACATCCCGGAGTACGTCGCCGACGGCGCGGCCGAGATGGGTATCACCGGCTACGACCAGGTCCGGGAGGCCCGCGTCGACACCGTCTCCGAACTGCTCGACCTCGAGTTCGGTCGTTGCCGCCTCGTGCTCGCCGCACCCGAGGACGGCGACATCGACGGCGTCGAGGACCTCGCCGGCAAGACCGTCGCCACGGAGTTCCCGAACGTCACCCGCGACTTCTTCGCCGACACCGGCGTCGACCCCAACGTCGTCGAGGTCTCCGGCGCGACGGAGCTCACGCCACACGTCGAGATGGCCGACGCGATCGTCGACATCACCAGCACCGGCACCACGCTGAAGATGAATCAGCTGGCCGTCGTCGAGGAGGTGCTCTCGAGTTCCGTCCGACTCTTCGCTCGCGAGGACGTCGTCGACGATCCGAAAGTTCGGGAGGTGCGGACGGCCCTTTCCTCCGTGATCTCGGCCGACGGGAAGCGCTACCTGATGATGAACGTCCCCGAGGACCGACTCGAGGAGGTCCGCGAGGTGATCCCCGGTCTCGGCGGCCCGACGGTCATGGACATCGCCGACGACGGTAACGGTGACGACGAGATGCTCGCAGTCCACGTCGTCGTCGACGAACGCGACGTCTTCGAGACGATCACCGAGGTCAAGAAGGCCGGTGCGAGCGGGATCCTGGTGACCGAGATCGAACGACTGGTCGAGTAGGGGCAGTTGGGAGTACGATTTCTCGACCCCGTCTTAGCCTCGAATCCGAACTGCTGATTCGTTACGTCGCTGTGCAGAAGTACCTTTTTGCGCCAAAAAGGCCGCGGGCTTCGCCCGCTTCGGCGGAAAACCGCTCGCTTCGCTCACGGGGGTGCGGCCGCGTTCACTGCTTCACTTGTGCAGAACACCGTCACGAGTAGCTCTGAATAGAGCAACCGTGCTACTCCCTACCGGTAGCTGTCGTGAACACGAACCGTTCTTCCCGGCAGTCGGTGTTGTGAGATAGCTGCTCTTTAGCTGAATCGAGGCGCTAAGCCCCTTCCCTCAGCGAGCGCCGGAGGCGCGAGCAGGGAGGGGATACAGCGCTGCTCGAGTTTCTTGGCCGCTTTGGCGATCACCAGGGCCGCTCGAGATCGACGGCGTCGATCGCCGCCTCGAACTCGGTGAGGTTCGCCGCCGGCGAGACGAGGCCCCGTTCGCGGTCGTACTGGACGATCCCGTACCGCTCGAGCAGCGGGAGGTGGGTGCGACAGAGCGCGACGTGGACGCGCTGGCGCAGTTCGTGGATCGTCGTCAGGACGGCGTTCTCGTCCTCCGTGTCCGCGAGCCAGCCGACGAGCCGCTGGACCGTGATCGGCTCGTCAGCCTCGAGGAGGTATCGAACTACTTCGCACCGACGGTCGCTCGCCAGCACGCGACCGAACTCCACCCGTGAGATCGTACGGAGGCAGACGTTCTCGCCACTGAGCTGCTCCGGTACGGCCGTCGTTCGGTCGGGATGGATCGTCATCGTCGACGGAGACTCAATACCACCGAATAAACGCGGCCGGTCGTTTCGGACACTCAGCGTCGTTTCAGGTGAATGTGGGAGGCTCGTCCCGGAATAAACGGTCGACAATTCGGTCGAACGATCTCGACCCGGAACGCCGTCGGAGACGGGTATGTGGTCGTTAAAACGCCATTACCGGCGACACTCGTCGTCGATAAACGTGTCGTTCGAAATCGCGACCGTCCGTCTATCCGGCCGGATTTCGGCAAAACGGGCGTGAACGGTCAGTACGAACGAACGTCTCGGTGGCGTCGTTCGCTCGAAAGAATCGAATCGGGTCGTGCTCCGTTACTCGAGCAGGCCGAGGTCCTCGAGTCGCGAGACGATCTTGTCGACGGCGTGTTCGGCGTCTTTGGGCTTTTTCCCGCCGGTGATAACGAGCTTCCCGGAACCGAACAGCAGCGCGACGACTTCGGGTTCGTCGAGTCGGTAGACGAGACCGGGGAACTGTTCGGGTTCGTACTCGATGTTCTCGAGGCCGAGTCCGATCGCGATCGCGTTCAGGTTGAGGTTTCGACCGAGGTCCGCGCTCGTCACGATGTTCTGGACGACGATCTCGGGGTCCTCGTTGACCTGAATCTGGAGTTCACGGAGCTTGTCGAAGACGATGCGGAGACTCTCGTGGACGTCGTCGGTGCTCTTCGCACCGGTACAGACGATCTTCCCCGAGCGGAAGATGAGCGCTGCGGACTTGGGATTCTGAGTACGGTAGACGAGACCGGGGAACTGTTCGGGGTCGTAGTCCGCCCCCTCGAGGTCCATCGCGACGCTCTGCAGGTCGAGTTCCTGTCCGATGCCAGTCGACGCCACCACGTTTTCGATGTTGATGGTATCCTTCGGATCCGTCATAAGTCGCTTAAAAAGACGTATTTAAGGTTTATAAAGGTTGGTGCCGGTACCTGATATATCCGGTTTATACGGTTTTCGCTACGTTCCGAAACGACCGTCTTTTGCCTCCTCGCCGTCTCTCGGGCGGGATCGTGGGACCTGTTCCCGAAGCCGATTCGCGGAAAACGGTACGCTCATACTCGCGCCACGGCGACGAATGGGCGTGTACCTGCTCGAACTCGGCGGTGAGGACGACGCGTTTGCGGCCCGCGAGGCGGCGAGCGCCGCGGCCGACGTTCGCCGGATCGCACCCGGACTCGCCGTCGCGAACGCGGTCGTTCCCGATCGCGTTCGCGGACTGGCCTACACGCACTGCGCGAGCGACCTCCTCGGCCGAACCGACGCCGATCTCGCCGGTGCCTGCAAGTTGCTCGAGGCCGCGTCGCTCGACCCCGAGGGGACCGTCGCGGTGCGCGCGACGGACGTCCACGGCTCGAGCGGCGTCGAGACCGACCGCGCGGAGCGCGAACTCGGCCAGGTGCTGGTCGACCGCGGCTTCGAGGTCGACCTCGAGGATCCGGATCGCGTCCTGCGAGCGTCCTTTTCGGCGGGTGAACTCGAGCGCGACGCCGACGGGCGCGGCGATCCCTTCTCGACGGCCGAGGGAGATGTCTCGCGAGGCGAGGAGATCTCGGTCTGCGCGCTGGGCTGGCTCGCGGCCGAGAGCGTTCGCGACTTCGGAACCCGCGCCCCGACGGACAAGCCGTTCTTTCAGCCCGGCAGCATGGACCCGCTGCTCGCCCGCGCGGTCGCGAACATCGCCGGCGCGCGTCCCGGCGCGACGGTGCTGGATCCGATGTGTGGCACCGGCGGCGTCCTGGTCGAGGCCGGCCTCGTCGGCGCGGACGTCCTCGGCGCCGACGCGCAGGCGAAGATGGTCGAGGGCGCCCGAACGAACCTCGCGCACTTCCTCGAGCGGAACGAGCCGTCGCCGACCGGCGTCTCCCGCGGGTCGTGGCACGTCGGCCGCGGCGACGCGACCCGGCTCCCGTTCGCGGACGACGCCGTCGACGCCGTCGTCTTCGACGCACCGTACGGTCGCCAGTCGAAGATCGACACTCACCGGCTCGAGGACCTCGTTTCCGGGGCGCTCTCGGAAGCCCGTCGCGTCGCGTCGCGAGCCGTCGTCGTCGCCGACCGCTCGTGGGCCCCCGAGGCTCGCGAGGCCGGGTGGGAGCTCGAGGCCGCATTCGAACGGCGCGTCCACCGGTCGCTGACGCGGTACGTGCTGGTGCTCGAGTGACGATCCGTCCGCCGCCCGGTTCGAAATCGGACTCCGGACGGAATCGCACGGGAGACGAGTCGAAATAAGCGAATATTAATACTCGCCGGCTCCACGGCCGCGGCATGGACATCTTCTTCAGCGGTTCCATCCGCGGCGGTCGTGCTGACGTGGATCTGTACGGTGACCTCGTCGAATTTCTCCAGCAACACGGGACGGTCCTCAGTGAACACGTCGGAACCGAAGGCGTCGAAGCGGAACAGGAGGAAGCGGGGCTGTCTGACGGCGACATTCACGACCAGGACGTCGCCTGGCTCCGGCAGGCCGACGTCGTCGTGGCCGAGGTGACGACGCCCAGCCTCGGCGTCGGGTACGAACTCGGCAGGGCGGTCGCGCGGGAGAAACCCGTGCTCTGTCTGTACCGCCCCGAAGGGGAGCGCGAACTGTCCGCGATGGTGCGCGGCAACGACGCCGTCGAGGTAACGGAGTACCGAACGCCCGCGGAAGTCGAGTCCGTTCTCGACGAATTCCTCCGACAGCACCGCTGAGGGCGAGGCGCGGTTTCGGGAAGCTGCCCGCGCCGCCGAACGCAATACGCCGAGGTCGCGGTCGCAATCGACCTACGAATCCGAGCCCGTCTCACAGAGTACGACGGTTTCGCTCGATTCGCCCGAGTCGAACTCGAGCGTTCGCTCGCCCGCACCACTCTTCAGCGTCAGCGTTAGCTCGCGGTTCGTCTCGACGCGGACCTCGAGCGGTTCCGTCGTATCGACGCCGGCGTCGTCGACGTACAGCGTGGCAGCGGCGACGTCCTCGGCCTCGAGCTCGATCGCGTTCTCCGCGGGGCGGCGCTCGAGCGACGAGCGCCAGCGCATCCCCTCCCGAGTGTTGGCTCTGGGATCGGTCGATTCGGTCTCGAACTCCTCGGCGACCGGCTCGGCGTAGCCGTCGGTAAGCGAGAGCGCGTCGACCGCTCCGTCCGCGGCGTCGTCGTCGACAGCGATCTCACGCACCCAGTACGCCCCGTCGTGAGAGATGTCGTAGCGCTCGTTTCCGAACTCGGGAACGGCGCGGTAGGTGACGCGTGCGGGCCGACGCTCGACGCTCGCGTCGCCGAGGTAGTCCCGACCCGGCCCCCACTCGTCGTGACCGAAGAACGTGAAGTGGTCGTCCTGGGGGAACGAGTCGAGTCGGTGGCGGTAGCCGTGCTCGACGAGTCGGTCGCGGTAGTTACGAACGCCCGGGTAGGGGACGAGTTCGTCCAACATTCCGGCCCACACGAGCAGCGGCACGTGCCGAAGGTTGTTCGTCACGCGCATCATGTTCTGCGGGTTCTCCGAGGCAGTCGAGTAGTCGCCGTAGACGCCGTCGGTCGGACCCCCGAAGATCGACTCGTCGGCCGGTCCGACGACGGCGAACCCGCGGCCGAACAGGTCCGGATACAGCGATCCGAACCGGTAGGTGCCGTGGCCGCCCATCGAGTAACCGCTGAGGGTGACGCGGTCGGGATCGATATCGTAGCGGCTCCGCAGATCCGCCCAGGCTTCGAAGGCGTCGAGTTCGGCCTCGTTCTTCCACCAGCCCGCGGGGCCGCGGCCGAACGGCATCAACACGATCGCGTCGCGCTCCTCTCCGAGTTGAGCGAGCTTGTTCGGCGAGGCGGCGTACTGGTTGTAGTTGCTGTTCAGCGAGTGCAACAGCACCAGCAGCGACGTCGGCTCGCCGGGTTCGTAGCTCTCGGGGACGTACACCGAGTAGGGCTGAACCCGCGTCTGATAGACGTCCCGGGGCTCCTCGAGATCGATTCCGTCCCCGAGATCGTACCGCGAGGCGTAGAGCCGGTTGTGATAGCCCGCCTCCGGGACCGACCGATCGACGTCGCCGTCTTCCAGCCGACCGAAGTCGACGTCTTCCCCGAGATCGGCGATGTCACGCTCCTCGAGTGCCTCCGCCTGTTCGGCGGCGCGCCACATCCCCTCCTGGTCGACCAGGAGCGTCCCCAGCTCTTCGATCTCGCTTTCCTCGTCGCGGAACTCGAGCGGTTCGTCCGCGACGGTCCGGAAGCCGACGTTGTACACCGGCGGCTCGTCCGAGTCGAACGGTCCGTCTTCCCGCGAGAAGCCGCCGTCCCCGTCGTGAACCCCCGAGACGGCGTACTGGCGCCAGGTCTCCCGGCCGGGGTCGAGTTCCAGTTCGACCTCGAGCTGGTTGCGCTCGAGATCGACCGCGTACGCGTCGTCCGGGAGCGGTTCGCCGTCGAGGGTCGCTCCGGTGCCCCAGATCGCGAGGACGTGGTCGACGGACGCACCCAGGTCGCCGAGTTCGTGCCCCCAGTCGGTTCGCCCCTCGTCGGTCCCCGTGTCGATCCCGACGGCGACGATGGCCGCGTCGGGTTCGACCATCGTGTTCAGCGCGATCCGATAGCTGACGCCGTCGCGCGTCGGCCGAGCGCGGATCTCGAGGAGGTCCGCGGCGTTGTTGGCGTACCGTTCCGCGTCGGGATACTCCCGCTCGTTGGTCGCCCCGCGGTCGTCGAAGGGCCAGCCCTGCGAGAGGAACTCGCCGTCGTCGTAGCCCGTTCGCCCGCAGACGAGCAGGGGGTCCGCCTCCCAGTTGCCGGTGGGCTCGAGCTCGGGCGACGATACGGGATCCTCGTACAGCACCTCGGGACCGGGTCGCGGGGACTCGAGGTGGTCGGCGCCGGGACAGTCGCCGCCCGCTGCCGTCACACCGGCCCCGAGTCCCGTTCCCAGGAGTCCGGCGGCAGTCGCCGTTCCGGCGGTTCGAAGGAGGGATCGCCGGGACGGATCGCGGCTGCTATCCGACGGCTGCTGCGTCGTGTTATCCTCGGACATCGTTCTATCGACCCGAACACTATCCAAAAAAATTGTGATATACGGGTCGGTGACCGAACGGGCTCGCGACCAGTCGCGGTGCTTACGACTCGAGCGCTCGCCGTCGTAGCTGCTCACCCTCGTCGGTCTCGACGGTCAGTTCCGGGACCGGAGTCGATCTGTTCTCCTCGTCGATCGCGACGAACGTGAACGAGGACTCGGTCGTCTTCTCGGTCTCGCCGGAACGGGGCTCCTCG
The DNA here is from genome assembly GCF_023913515.1 of Natronococcus sp. CG52. Lineage (NCBI taxonomy): Archaea > Methanobacteriati > Methanobacteriota > Halobacteria > Halobacteriales > Natrialbaceae > Natronococcus > Natronococcus zhouii. The sequence continues at coordinate 3,854,221 of NZ_CP099391.1, read as the reverse complement.
CGCCAGGCCCGTAACGCGACGTGGACGCTCGTTCGGCCGGCGTCGTAGACGTAGGCCTCGACGAGCGCCGTGTCGCCGATCCCGATCGGTCGCTCGAAGTCGAGTTCGTTCACCCGGGCGGTGACGCAGGTCTCGCCGGCGAATCGCATCGCCGACATGGCGCCGATCTCGTCGAGCCACTTCATGAGGTGGCCGCCGTGGAGCGTCCCGTTGTTGTTCGCGTGATTCGGCTGGACGCGAAATCGGTTCCTGATGCGGGTTTCGAGAACAGTAGGCACAGTACTCTATGTCTCGGGAACGACGAAAAACGTACAGCTTACGCGTTCCGACCGAGTTCGGCGAGGAGATGCGAGACGTGGATCCGATCGCTCGTCCCCTCGTGCATCTCGAACTCGATGTCGCCCGCGAGGCGGTGGACGCGAGCCAGCCGCGGCCCCTGATAGCGTTTGCGAGCGATCCGAAGCATCTCGTCGATCACTTCCTGGCCGTCGAGCCCCTCGTCGACGAGGAGGTCGTCGAGGGTACTTCGCGCGTCCGTGAACTCCCCGGCTTCGGCGTCGTCGAGCATGGACTCGATCTCGTCGTCGAGACCGACCTCGCCGATGGTCTCGTAGGCCGCGCTCATCGTCAGTTCGCCCTCGTCCTCGACGGTGGTCTGTGCCGCCAGAATCGCCTGCCTGAGGTTGCCGTTCGCGTAGCCCGCGACGAATTCGAGGCCGTCCCGGTCGTAGTCGACTCCCTCGGCCGTGACGATTCGCTCGAGGACCGTCACGGTCTCCTCGCTCGACGGTGCGCGCAGGGAGACGGGGAAACAGCGCGAACGGATCGGCGGGATGAGCATCGTCGGCTGGCGGGTCGCGATGACGAACTGCGTCGTCCGGTGGTGTTGTTCCATGATCCGGCGCAGGGCCTGCTGGAAGTCCTCGCGGACGTCCTCGGCGTTGTCGAGCAGGATCGTCTTGTACTCGCCGGAGACGGGTGCGTAGCTCGCGGACTCCTTGAGAACGCGGTTGATCATGTCTCGCTTGGACATCGACGAGCGACCGGTGAGAAACGAGGCGAACCGGGGATCGTTCTTGATCTCCGTTTTCGTCCGCCCGAAGAAGTCGGCGACGTTGATCTCGACCAGGTCGTTGTCGGGGTCCTCGTGTGCGTCTCGAGCCAGTGCGCGCGCTGCCGCCGTCTTTCCGCTGCCGGGCGGTCCCTGCAGGACGAGGTTGATCGGCTCCTCGACGGCTCGCTCGAGGTACTCGCGAGCGTCGTCCTGTGGCAACTCGGCCAGCTCCGGGGCGTACGTGTCTGTCCACAGCGGCGCGTCCATCGACTGTCGGTAGGGGAGACGGCGGTAAGAATCGGTCGGTTACTCGTCGCCGCCGTTCTCGTCATCGCCGTCTTCGTCGTCCGACTCGGCCGCCACGTCCGCGATGGTAAACGTCTCCTCGACCGGTTCGCCGTCGTGTTCGAGCGGCGACGCCGCCTCGACGTCCTCGGGGTTGCCCTCGTAGACGACGGCCGTGAGTTCGTCGTTCTCGTCGACGGAGGCGTTCTCGTCGAACTCGACGGTGGCGTTGTCGTGTTCGCCGGCCTCGAGTTCGTCGCTCGTTCCGAGCACCTCCTCGCCGTTCTCGACGGCGACGAAGCCGCTCTCGGGGGTCGCCACGTCGACCGTGACCGCCTCGTCGTCCGCGTCGACGACCGTTACCGAGGGATCGGTGTGGAACTCGAGTTCGATCTCCTCGAGCGCGCCGTCGTCGTCGGTGTAGACGCCGAGAATCTGGGTCCCTGGGGGCGTTCTGCTCGTGTCGACCGCGAAAGTCACCTCGCGCTCGTCGCCGGCCTCGAGTTCGAGCACCTGGCGCTCGAGGACCGATCCGTCGAGGCGTAACTCGACGGTCTGCTGCTGGTCGAAGTCGGTCGGGTTGCGGATCTGCGCGACGATCTCGATCGTCTGGTTGGTCGTCGCCGTCGCAGGTGCGTCGATGGATTCGACGACGAAGGAGTCCGAGACCGCCTCGTCGTCGGTCGACGTCACCGTCGCGGTGTCGCTGACGGGGTAGCCGTCCTCGAGGTAGGGATGGTCCTCTTGGCCGTCGGTCTCCTCGTAGGCGTACGTCTCGTTGTCGGTCGTATCCTGGTGGACCGTCGCGGTTAGCTGGCCGACGAGTTCGGTCTCGTTATCGTCGCGGTCGACGGTGACGTTCTCGTGGGTGCCGTCTCCGAGGTACTCCGAGACGGCGAGCGGTTCGTCACCGCCGTCCGTGATAACGACGAAGCCGCCGTCCGAGAGGGTGACTTCGCCGATCGTCACGTTCGTTCCGTCGGTCTCTTGATCCTCGAACGTGATCGAGGCCTTCGGATCCTCGTCGACGCCGAAGATCGCAGGGGCTTGGCCGACGACGATACCCGCCGCGAGGACGACCGCGATCGCGATCAGGATGGCGGCGACTCGTTTGATAGTTCCGAACGTCAGTCTCGAACTCATTTGGAAGGGTAACGATCGATCGGTTCGGACTCGAGGGACGTAAAACGCCCAGTCCGTTCCCACGGTGTGTGAAACAGTGACACCCTGGTCGGTCGCCGTTCCGAACTCGAGCGATCCGAAGCCGGTTTAGTCTCAGCCCGTCGAACAGGCAGTGATGCCACTGCGCGTGACGTTTTTGGGGACAAGTGGGGCCGTTCCGACGACCGAGCGCAATCCCAGCGGGATCTTCGTCGCCCGCGAGGGCGAGGAGTTGCTGTTCGACGCCGGCGAGGGAACCCAGCGCCAGATGATGCGGTTCGGAACGGGATTCTCGATCGCCCACCTCTTCGTCACGCACCTTCACGGCGACCACGTCCTCGGGATTCCCGGCCTCCTCCAGACGATGGACTTTAACGACCGCGAGGACCCTCTGACGATTCACGCGCCTCACGGCACGCGTCGAGAGCTGAAGTCGCTGGTGAACGCCCTCGGCAATACCCCTTCGTTTCCGGTGCAGATCAACGAGGTCGGCGACGGCGACGTCGCCTACCGCGCCGACGAGTACGAGGTTCGCGCGTTCGCGACCGACCACGAAACTCGGTCGGTCGGCTACGCGCTCGTCGAGGACGACCGGAAGGGACGGTTCGACCGCGAGCGCGCCGAGGAACTCGGCGTCCCGATCGGTCCGAAGTTCTCGAAGCTCCACGAGGGCGAATCGGTCGAACTCGAGGACGGCACCGTCGTCCGCCCGGAGCAGGTCGTCGGCGACCCCCGCCCCGGCCGATCGCTCGTCTACACCGGCGACACGCGGCCGACGAGCGCGACGATCGAGATCGCCGACGAACCGGACCTGTTGATCCACGACGCCACGTTCGCGGACGACCGTGCGGATCGGGCCGCCGCCACCGCTCACTCGACGGCCCGCCAGGCGGCCGAAATCGCGAACCGCGCCGACGCGAAGCGACTGGCGCTGATGCACCTCTCTTCCCGGTACGCGGGAGATCCGTCGGCCCACCTCGAGGAGGCCCGCGGGGTGTTCGACCGCGACGTGTTCGTTCCCGACGACGGCGAGGAACTCGACATTCCGTATCCGGACCCGTGATGACGGTTGCGAGACGCGGTATCCGTTGAAATTTATCGTATCGTCTCCGCGATAGCCGCCGCCGAAAGTCTCCACCCCTCGAAAGAGGACGAATAATCCAGTGAACGCGAGCAGGACGCCGGGAATCGTCAGGGAAAGCCCGTCCGTCGCGGAGAGTACTGATAGCCCGATCCAGATAGTTGCTACCAGCGCAACGCCCACACCTGCGCTGAGAATCACGTACCGAACGATCGTGAATCGACGAGAGCGGTTGAGAGCCTCGACACCGTCAACTGAAGCGCGGCAGCTTCGTAAGCAATCTACAGACCGATCAACGCGATCGCTCCGACGAAGACTGCCGAGGAACCCGTCAACGAGTTAGATATCGTCGACATACGTTCTTTTTTGGAAGGTAGTTATAATAAACTGTACTTCTTACGAGATATATAGATTCACGCGGTCTGACGACGCCGAAACGACGGCGAGTTTCCGCGGGGCCGGTAGGCATTTGTGTTACTGTCACACAGTACCAAACGGATCGACATGAAACCGTGCCAGAACTGTCAGGCGGTCATCGACGAGTACACCCTGGACAAACAACTCGAACCCCTGCGCGGACTCACGGTCGACGACTTCAACGTCTGCGTCGACTGCGCGACCATCGTTTCTGATGCGTGCGTGGAGTGTAGCGGCGCGGTCTACGTCCCCCGAAGTGCAGCTACCACACCCGACTACTGCCCGGCGTGCCGATCGGATCACATCGAACGCACGGGTCGCGATCCCGGTTGGAATCTCGAGACTACGTCCACCTGAACGGCGCGTCCGTTCACGCCCCCTCGTTCAGCCGTTTTTCCTCACGCCGTCCGCAGCGACAGTCACAATCGCGGCTCTTCCGCGCAGTACTGACGGACAAATCAGGGACGGAGGTGGATTTCTCGGTTCCTTTCGTACGTAACGAATGTCCGACTGAGATACTGCCCACCGAACTCCTCCTCGTGACCGTAGACGGGCACCGGTTCGTACGGCTCCTCGAGATACTCCACGTCCGACTCCGAGAGCTCGATCTCGAGCGCTTCCGCCGCCTCTTCCAGGTGCTCGCCGCTCGAGGTGCCGAGAATCGGCGCCGTCACGTTGTCGTTCCGGAAGTGCCGGGTCAGCAGGTCGACACCACCGACCTCGCCCACGACGGCTGTGCGATCGGTGTGGTAACCGTTTCAGTTGTCGCTATAATAGACCGGGTACCGCGCTGCGCGTCGTGTGATTCCGCGCCGGATTTATACCCGACTCGCCCCTATGGCCCTCCGTGAGTACGCGAACGAGTGCGCTCGACGCGGTCGTCTTCGGCGTCGACGTTCAGAGCGGTGACGTGCGGGGGGACGCACCGTCGTACGCACTGGCCGTTTACGACGGTGAGGACGTCACCCGGGACGTCGTCAGCCACCGAAAGCTCAGGCGACTGATCGACGACGAGGAGCCGGCGATCGTCGCGACGGACAACATGTACGAACTCGCGGCGGACAAGGACCAGCTGATTCACCTTCTCGGTTCGCTGCCCACCGGGACGAAACTCGTCCAGGTGACGGGCGCCGAACAGCCCGAGCCCCTCTCTCGCGTCGCGAAGCGCCACGGCATCCCGTACGGAAAGCAGCCGATGAAGGAGGCCGAAGCGGCCGCCCGTCTGGCCGCCCACAACGTCGGCCACGAAGTGTCGGCCTTCACCAATACCACCGAGGTCAAGGTCGCGAGAGGTCGATCGACCGGCAGCGGCGGCTGGAGCGAGGACCGTTACACCCGGCGCATCCACGGCTCCGTCAAGCGACGGGCTCGAGAGGTGGAGTCCGAACTCGAGGACGAAAACCTCGAGTACGAGAAAGACGTCCGGGAGTCCTACGGCGGCTTCGCCAACGCGATCTTTACTGTCGAAGCCAAGCCGAGCGAGATCCCCGTCTCGCGCAACCGGTCGGGCGACGTCCGCGTCGAAATCGAGCGCGAGCGCCGGGACGGCATCGAGTTTCGGCCGCTGGCCAAGCGCCGGGATCACGTCCTCGTCGGCATCGATCCCGGCACGACGACTGCGGTCGCCATCGTCTCGCTCGAGGGCGAGGTGCTCGACGTCTGGAGTTCACGCACCAGCGACACCGCCGACGTGATCGAGTGGATCGTCGAGCGTGGCCGTCCGATCGTCGTCGCGGCGGACGTGACGCCGATGCCCGAGACCGTCGAGAAGTTCCGCCGGAGCTTCGATGCCGCGGGCTGGACGCCGACGAACGATCTGCCGATCGACGAGAAACAACACCGGACGCGAGAAGAACCGTACGACGACGACCACCAGCGCGACGCGATGGCCGCTGCACTCTACGCCTTCGACGCCCACGAGGACCAGTTCGAGCGCATCGCCGACAAACTCCCGCCGGGACTCGACCGCGGCGAGGTGACCGCCCGCGTCGTCGCTGACGAGGAGAGCGTCGAGGCCGTCCTGACCGACCTGACCGACGACGAGGAACCCGAGGAGGAGTCGACCGAGCACGAGCCCCGGGAACTGACCGAGGAGGAACGGCAGATCAAGGATCTCAAACGGCAGGTCGAGCGCCTCCAGTCCCACGTCGAGACGCTCGAGGGACGCCTGGAGGAGAAAGACGACCGGATCGACGAACTCGAGGCGAGCCTCACCGGCGCTCGCCGACAGGAGCGCAAGGAGGTCCGCAAGGACCGCGAGGTGTCCCGTCTCGAGCGCAAGACGAACCGACTCGAGGGCGAGCGCGACGACGCCCGGGATGAGGTCGAGGAACTCGAGCGGAAGGTCGAGCGGATGAAGGCGCTCTGGAAGCTCGATCACTCGAACTTCAGCGACGTCTCCGCGGAGAAGGAGGGACTCGTCCCAGTCAAGGTGATCGAGAAGTTCACGAAAGGGGCGATCCGCGAGGCCGACGAGCAGTACGGGATCGCGGCCGACGACGTCGTCTACCTGCGGGATGCCAGCGGTGCGGGTCGCTCGACCGCCGAACTCCTCGCGGAGTTCGAGCCGCGAGTCATCCTGAAAGACGGCGGCCTCTCCGACGTCGCCGACGATATCCTCTTCGACAGCGAGATTCCCGTCGGACCGGCCGGCGACGTCGCGATGCAGGAGGTCGACGAACTCGCGGTCGCTCGCGAGGACGACGTCGAGGCGGTGATCGACGACTGGCACGACCGGGCCGAGAAACGAGCGCACGAACGGAAGGCGGCGATGGTCGACCAGCTCATCAGCGAACACCGGGCGGGCGACAACGAGGTCTGACGATCGGTCGGGCGGTGGACCGCGCCGCCGTCGTGACTCCGGCGACTCGAGGGGCGAAGCCGCGTACCCGACGAAGACGCCGGTCTCGAGGCTCGCGGCGATACCGATCAGTACGAGACCGTCGTACCGGAGCGTGTCGTCCGTACGTATCGTCGGCTGCGTCGGCTCAAAAAGGTCGGGAGACGGTGGATTCTTCGAGCGGGAATCGGACGCGTCTCGATCCGTCCCGTCTGTCAGAACATGCCGAACTGCCGGAGAACGCCCGAGATGAGCGCCTTGACGACGAGGCCGAGACCGGCGAGGACGAGGGCTATTCCCGCAGCGATCACCGGGTCGGCGTACGCGATAAGTGCGATTCCGACCAGCAGAATCGCGACGCCGGCGATTCCGAGCGGTCCGAGATTCTTCAGCATACGGTGAACTGATCAGGGAAGAGAGATAAACGACGTGGTTCGTCGCAGCCGCCAAACCGACGGCGGGTAGCGGTCCGTCCGGCGAAATCGACACCGTGTCGTTTTCAGGGGACGCGCGATAGCGGCAGGTCGGCTCCACTACAACTGAACGGTTCAGAAAATTGCTATACGGTGTCTCGGATGAGGGCCGCCTATCGTACTCATCTCGAGGGATTCTGCTAACCTATTCTTTTAAACCGATCGAACCCCAACGTCGCGCTATGAGCGACGACGGTGATGGCGGTCGTAAGAATCTCCGGATGCCCGACGACGACGAGGTGTTTGCGACCGTTACGAACATGCTCGGAGCGAACCGCGTCAAGGTACGATGCGCCGACGGAACGGAGCGAACCGCGCGCATCCCCGGCAAGATGCAAAAGCGCATCTGGATCCGAGAGGACGACGTGGTTCTCGTCGAACCCTGGGACTGGCAGGACGAGAAGGCGGACATCACCTGGCGCTACGAGAAGAGCGAAGCCGATCAGCTCCGGCGTGAAGGACACATTCAGTAGCGACTTTTCGATCGGCCCCGACGACGGGATTTCGAGCGACGCCCCCACAGATCGCGAGCGCTGGTCCCGACGATCGCGTTTCGGTGTGCCGGCGGACGATTCGTTGCACGCCCCCGTCGTTCGGTACCAATCGGCGGTTTCGGGGTGGTTAACTGCCGTATTCGTCGCCGAACGGGGTGAACGTAGGTGGGGCTATTTGGCTCTGTGGCTCTGTTGAAATCCTTGAGAAGTCACACGTTTGGACAGTAGCGTGACCGAATGCAGACTCTCCCGAAGTCACGGTGCTCCGGTTTGTCGAGGAAGCATTTCAGTTAGCGAAACGTGCTGTGGCTCGACACTCCTCGAAGTTCTGTTCGGTGACAAGGGGTACGACGATCAACAGATTCGATGGCTGGCCCGCGAGAGCGATATTCGCCCACTCATCAAACACCGTGAGTTCTCCTCACTGCAGAAAGCGTGGAACGCTCGGCTGGATTCCGCCCTCTACGCCCAACGGAACCGGAGCGAAACGGTGAACTCTCGACTCGAGCGAAAATACGGTGCGTTCGTTCGATCACAACGGTGGTGGAAGCAGTTCCGTGAACTCACCATCGCTTGTCTCGTTCACAACATCGACCGATCGCTCTGAGCGGTCAATACAGGTTATCGTAATACGAGAATTAGCGTCAACACGACCCTATTGTTCATGTTGATAAATGTCAACACGATGAAAATGATTATCATCTACTCTTCGGTAGAACGTGTATGCGCCTCGGAACTGCTGGACTGTTCATCCTGCTCGCAGCTATTTGGGGGCTCTCATTCGTTGCTGCTCGTGCCGCTTTGCCGTACATCCCTCCCGTCCCACTTGCAGCCCTCCGGTTCGATATTGTGGCCGTAGTCGTGCTCGCGTATGCGTGGTTCACGACGGATCGATGGTACCCCAAAACGCACGACGAGTGGCGAGTCGTCGTTCTCGGAGGGACACTATTCATCGCAGTTCATCATGCACTGCTGTTCGCCGGTCAGCAGTACGTGACCAGCGCTGTCGCCGCCACCGTCATCAGCCTCGACCCGATACTCGCTGCTGGGTTTGCATGGCTTCTGCTGCCCGATGAGCGACTCGATCGTGGTGGTCTCCTCGGGCTCGGGTTAGGGTTACTCGGCGTCGGAATCATTGCGAATCCGACGTTCGATGGAACGGATACCGCGATGCTATTCGGTGTCCTTCTCGTCTTCCTGTCAGCTGCTGTGTTCGCTCTGGGAGCAGTCCTTACGCGCCGATATCGAACAGACCTTCCTGTCCAGTCTATGCTGGCGTGGATGATGATCCTCGGAGCTCCGTTGTTGCATCTCGCAGAAGTTGTTTTTCCGTTCCCCGGGTTTGAGATGATCGAGTGGACGACGCCAGCGCTCGCAGGCCTCACGTATCTCGCACTCATCGCTGGCGCAGGTGGATACTTGCTCTACTTCGAACTGCTCGATCGGATTGGAGCAATCGAAATCAATTTGATCGGATATGCCGCCCCGGTATTTGCAGCGATCGGCGGCTGGGTGTTTCTCGACGAACCCCTCGCGTTACGGACAGTCGTCGGATTTATTATTATCACCCTTGGATTTATCCTGATCAAGCGCGAGTCGATTCGGTCCGCAGTAGTACGACACGGGCCTCAAGCAAATGATACGCACGAATCGAGTTGATAAAACCACCCGGTCTGAAGAGATTCTATTACTAATTACAGAGTGTAGTCACTCCAAAATATTGTTGTATAATTAGCGATCAATTCGCAGTATTCAGCGAGCGGATGTTGCATACCGTATTGTATCTGAAGAGTAGGATTTCAACAGAGCCAACGATTTCGCACGGTCGCCCCGACACCGCGGCCGAATTCTACCGATGACGCTCAAGGACACCGATCGAGCGTCGGCTCACTGGTCGGCGACGTCCTCGATGACGTCGGTTCAGCGCCTCGATGCTCTCCACGTCGCGTTCGCCCGTGTAACCGATGCGGAACGTCTTCTCGCCGAGTACCGACCCGTAGCCGTTCGAGAAGACCGTGTCGTACTCTTCGGTGACGGATGCCGCTCGAGGACGCAGAACTATCGAATTCGGTGACAGTCACCGACGCACAGAAGACTTATCCCGAACTTGGCCGTCGACCCGTGCATGCAACTCAACCGGCGGCGGCTACTCGGCGGTATCGGGGCCGGCGTCGCGGTCGGGCTACTCGGCGCGCCCGCGTCGGCCGCGGAGACCGACACCGACAGGGAGCGGGTGTTCGTGCACCCGCGGACGGGACTGCTCGACGATCTCGGTGAACTCGTCGACGTGATCGAGGCCGTCGGCGGAACCCCGGTCCTCGAGTACGACAACTTCGAGTTCGTCGTCGCAGAGGTTCCGGCCGACGCGCGAACGGACTTGCTCGACGATCGTCGCGTGGCGTCCGTCGAGGAGGACGAGGAGACGGGGATCCCCTCGGACTGGTCGCCGTCCCTGCCGAACATCCTGGATCCCCCGGACAACTCCGACTGTTCCACCCACCCCGACCAACGGCCGTCCTGGGGCTTGGAACGTATCGGTGCCGACGACGTCGAACCGGACGGGTCGGACGTCGACGTCGGTATTCTCGACACGGGAATCGAGTCAGAACACTGCAGTCTGTCGGTCGCCGGCGGTCGGAACTTCACCGGTGACGGGATGTCCGACGACTACGAGGACCGCCACGGCCACGGGACGCACGTTGCCGGTGTCGCGGGTGCATCGGACAACGACGTCGGCGTCGTGGGCGTCGCTCCCGGTGCGAACCTGTACGCGGTGAAGGTGCTCGGCGACGACGGATCCGGCCGGTACAGCGAGCTGATCGCCGGGATCGACTGGTGCATGTCGAACGACGTGGAGCTGATCTCGATGAGCCTCGGCGGCGAGTCAGAGAGTTCCACGGTCGACGAGGCCATCGACGCCGCGCATTCGGCGGGCCACCTCCTGCTCTGTGCGGCCGGCAACGAGGGAAACGACGGCGACGGATCGTGCGAGGCGGAGACGATGACGTATCCCGCGACGCACGACGACGTCGTCGCGGTCACCGCGATGGACGAGGACGACACGCTGGCGTCCTACAGCAGCGTCGGTTCAGCTATCGACCTGCTGGCGCCGGGAACGGCCGTCACCTCGACGATCGTCGGCAACGAGTACGCCGAGGCGAGCGGGACGAGCATCGCCTGCCCGTTCGTCACCGGCGTCGCGGCGCTGGTCTGGGGGACCCGCGAGGAGGAGGGACCGGGACCGAACGAACCGGTCGGGGAGATCCTCGCCGAGACGGCAGCGGAAGTTCTCGGAACCTGCGAGGAAGGAGACGGACTCGTAGACGCCCGCGCGGCGGTCGGCGACGATCGCTCGACCGACGGCGGCGACCGCGGCGGGAATCGAGGCGACGAATCCGCCGTCGGCGGAGCGGCGGGATCGCTACTCGAGCGGGTCGCGTCGGCGTTCGAGCAGGTCGTCGACCTGGTCGCTGGCGTCTTCGAGCGGCTTCGTGGGTTGTTTCGGTAGCCGCCGTCTGCGGTGGATGCCTCACACGGCGCGGTAACGCGGAGTCTCGAAGCAATAGAACCGTCGTTAGCGAGCGCTGACGCGAATCCGGACGGTGCCGATGCCGGGGACCTCGAGCTCCGTGACGCGACCGTGGAGCTCTCGAGCGAGCGCGGGAACGCCGACGCGGAGGACCGCAGCGACGAGCGCGAGACCCGCGACGAGCGCGACGGCAGCGACCGGGTAGCTGAGGGTGACGAGCAGTCCCATCCCGGCGAGCACGAAGACGAATCCGCCGACGATCGAGTCGATCGCTGTGGGTGGTTTCCGAGCCGATGCGTCCCGTCCGAGATGTGGGTATCGCGTCATGAGCGTAGTTTCGGATCGAAATACGTCTCCGGCGTATATAATGTTTCACATTCCTGTCAGGTATGTATGGGAGTTAGCATGGAACAGGGTCTCAAACCGTACCGTAACGGTCTATAACACTACGTAATCGGTGGCATGCTACTAATTCTCAATATTAATGAATTATTATACTATCTCCGCTGACGGACGCGTTATAGCGGGACGAGTCGTCGATTCGCACCCGCGAGTGGACTTGGTGTCGTTCTGTCCTCAGGTCGAGGGGTGGCGGCACGTGCGTTCATCTGGGGTGTTCATCGACGCCCGGTCGAAAGAGCCGCGGATGCAAGACGGGTCGGTTCTCCTGTTGAATCCCGACCAGTGCCGGACGATGTCGTGAGAGAAACGATAGACGCCGCCCCCGTCTTGTTCTCGAGAGAGAATATCGTCGTAGAACGGTTGGGACAGTCGTCCCGTCGCCACGCCCGATCAGCCACTACTTTTCGATCGGTGTCCTCGAGCGTCGACTCACAGACCGGCGACGTCTTCGATAGCGTCAGTTAGCTCCTCGATACTCTCGAGGTCGTGTTCACCCATGTGGCCGATGCGGAACGTCTGCTCGCCGAGTTGCGAGCCGTACCCGTTCGAGAAGACCATATCGTACCGCTCGGAGACGGTTTCGATGGTTTCGGCGACGTCGATGCCCTGCGTGTTCTCGATGCAGGCCACCGTCTGGGACTCGTATCCCTCCTCGGGGAACATCTCGAAGTGTTCGCGGGCCCACTCGCGCGTGTACTCGGCCATCTCTCGGTGGCGCCGGTCGCGCGCCTCGTGGCTCTCCTCGAGCATGTATTTCATCTGCTCGCGGTAGGCCAGCATGACGGGAATCGCCGGCGTGGAGTGGGTCTGTCCCTTCCGGTCGTAGTAGTCGATCGTTCGCTGGAAGCCGCCGTACCACGACGCGGAATCCTTCTCGAGTTCGCGCTCGTAGGCGTCGTCGCTGACTGCGCAGACCGCCAGTCCCGGCGGCATGGCGAAGGCCTTCTGGATCGACGTGAAGATGACGTCGATGTTGTGTTCGTCGATGTCGACGTAGTCGCCGCCCAGCGACGAGACGGCGTCGACGACGAAGCAGGTGTCGGGATACTCGGCGACGACGTCGCCGATCTCCTCGACGGGGTTCCGGACGCCGGTCGAACTCTCGTTCATCACGCAGGTGACGGCGTCGTACTCGGCCTCACTCGCTTCGAGCGCCTCGCGCACGTCCTCGGGTTTGACTGCCCGTCCCCACTCGTACTCGAGCGTATCGACGGACTTGTCGAGGCGTTCGGCGACGTTGGCCTGCCGCTCGCTGAAACTGCCGCAGGTCGTACAGAGGACGTTCTCGTCGACGAGGTTGAGGATCGAACTCTCCATGAACTCGGTCCCCGAACCCGTGAGGATGATGACGTCGTTGTCGGTGCCGAGAAACTCCTTCGTGTCTTCGACGACGGTCGTGTACAGATCCGTCATTCGGTCCATACGGTGGCCGAACATCGGCTCGCACATCGCCTCGATGACGTCCTCGCGCACCTCGGTCGGACCCGGGATGTACAGCGTTTTGTCGGGATAGTCGTCCTTGTATTCGCGTTTCTTGGTCACGGAACCACCTGAATACAACTTACTGGGCCGCGAGACGGTATGGTACTTTTGGATGCCGCATCGGGAACGAGGCAGCTGACCGACGGTTGAAGCCGTGATAGTGCACCGTCTGCGTAACTACGAGCGGCCACACGAGCGGCGCCACCGTCCCCCGCCGTGACACTGCCGCGTCCTCGACGACCTCGAGGCCGTCATCTCGGAGGACACCGCGGTCGCCACGATGTCACGACGAGACCTCGACCGGACTTCTCAACCCGGTCGAGGCGATCGGCGAGATCGCCGCTTCCCACGACGCGTCGTTCGTCGTCGACCAGTGAGTGCTCACAGTGTGTACGTCGGTCGGATTCGACCGCGATACGAGCCCCGCAGGCCGGCCAGTTGGTTTTCGACTGCAGTGGCGCCGATTCGTCGCCGCCGAACGTTGCCAGGGTGCGTTGGAACCGCGCTACGATCGCCAGAAACGCCAGGACTCCGAACGGTCCCAGAAACGCGTACTCTCCCGGCTATCGACGGCCGGTTCGCTAATCAGTGGACCGCCGTTCGGATTCACAGCCACGAAAACTAGTGGTTCGTAACTGCCGACAACTCTTGTCAGTCTGGACTTCTCAGTCCGCCGATTGCATCGATCCGGTGTAGCGATCGGTGCTGGTGACGTAGACGTTCCCGTCGACGACGATCTCCTCGGCTGCGACCGCCGACTGTCGTGTCGGGCCGTAGCCGATCACGGGCGCGGCGGTCTTCCAGAGGGCGCCGATCTTACAGAGCGAGAAGCCGAGCACGATCAGCGCGAAGCCGGCGATCGTCGTGAGCGTGATCGGCTCGCCCAGGAGCGCCCAGCCGATGATCGCCGCGACGACGGGCGAGGCGTAGTTGACCAGACTGAGTTCGCTCGCGCCGACCCGCTCGAGCAGGACGAAGTACGCGAGGAAGCCGCCGGCGGTGGATACCACGGCCAGGTAAACCAGCGCGGCGGCCGTTTCGGGCGTCCACGCCGTCGCCAGCGTCGAGACGACGGTCTCGCCGGGGTGTGCGAAGCTCAGCGCGTGAAGCATGGCCGCGCCGACCGCCATCGCCCACGTCTGGAGCGACAGCAGCGGTAGCGTTCCGCGGGTTCGCTCGGTCAGGACCGAACCGACCGCGAAGACGAGCGACGAGCCGAACAGCAGGGCGACGCCGAGCACCTTCCCGTCGACCGACCCGCCCGAGAGGGCGATGACGACGACGCCGGCGAGGCCGACGACGATGCCGACGACTGCAGGGGCGCGGATCCGCTCGCGAGGGAGCAGTGCGAGCGCGAGCGGCGGCGTCACGATCGGCGTCAAACTGAGGACGATCGCGGCGACAGCGCTCGAGACGTACGACTGTCCGAGGAACAGCAGTCCGTAGTGGCCGCCGACGATCAGGCCGCCGGAGATCGCGATCGTGAACCAGTCGTCTCGCGTCTCCGGTCGCCACGTGTGGCCGAGCGCCGCGACGGCGACGGCAAAGAGGAGGACCGCACCGTCGAGTCGGAGCGCCGCGAAGAGGATCGGCGGCAGCGTCGCCAGGCCGATCTCGATCGCTCCGAACGCGGTCCCCCAGGCGACCGCGAGCGCAACGAAGAGGAAGATATCTCGCTGTGAAGTCATTTCATCACGAAATGGGCTGGGGCTACTTGTATCTTGATACCCGGGAGGACAGTGGCTGTGCCCCTCGAATCCACAGATAAATGCTAGCACTACTCACGCTCCTGATAGCGTGTGTTACTAAGTAATACGACAATCAATCAGCGGGCCGGAATTGCGACTTCGTTGAGGAGACGAACGGTGGTATTCGGTGAGGCTACGGACAGGTCACACCGCGTTCGCTCGAGTCCACCGCGAAATTTCACGCTGAGCAATCGCGGAGTCGTAATCGATCTCGAGCGAGCGTAATCGGTTCGGAACAGCAGTCGCTGTCCGACTATCGAGCGTCGAAAAAACGGCTGAGTCGCGATTCAGTTATTCGTCGCTTTCGTTGTCGCCGTTCTCGTCCTCGCCGACTTCGTCCTCACCGTTTTCGTCCGTCTCGTTCCCGTCTTCGCCGTTCTCGTCCTCGCCGTTCTCCTCTTCGTCGGCACCGTTGCCGCCTTCGCCTTCTTCGACCTCGATCGTTCCGACCATCGCGTTGTCGTGGGGTCGGCAGAGGTACTCCGCGATATCGCTGGTGGCTTCGAACTCGATGAACTGGTCCTCGCCACCCTCGCTGGCCTCATCAGTCTCGTAATCCTCGACGACCTCGTCGTTCTCGTCGACGAGTTCGAGGTTGTGGGTACTGCCGTCGCCTTCTTCCCAGCCGATCTCGTAGTCCTCGCCTTCCTCGAGGATGAGCGTCGGGTTATCTTCGTCCGCGATATCGTCGGGTGCGACACCGATCCAACCACCGCTATCTGCTTCAAGCTCGATCGTCTCGCCGGCTTCGATCTGGTGTCCGTCTCCGCCGTTCTCGCCGTTCTCGCCGTTCTCGTCGCCGCCGTTCTCGCCGTTCTCGTCGCCGCCGTTGTCGTCGGAACATCCTGCGACGAGGGCGGTCGCAGCCGCTGCACCCGTGACCTTCATCGCGGTCCGCCGTGAAATACCGTTGTCTCGTGTCATCAACGAGTGATTGGGACTGAGTACATAAAAATTAGCACCTTCCATTAGAGCGTCGGCATGCGTTTCCATACCAAAGAATACGTGACTACTTGCTCGTAACAAAAATTCAGTTTGCGGACCGTATCGTCAGCTGTCGCCGCGATCGCTCGTTCGAAATTGCTCGTTTCGATCGATCGACAGGCGAAGGAACGCGGGCACGGCGACGAGAGCGATCGCGATCTCGAGACCGCCGACGACGAGAAATGCCCGATCGTAGCCGTAACTCCCGGCGATGGTGCCGCCGACGAGGAAGCCGCCGAGGAAGCCGAGGCTGCCGGCGAGGTTGAATCCGGCCATCGCGACGCCGCGTTCGCGTTCGTCGGCGAGGTCCGTGACGAGCGCCATCGTCGCCGGAGCGATCAGTGCGCCGAGTACGCCGACGACGACCATCGTCACGGCGACGATCCCGACCGACGGTGCGACGCCGACGGCGAGGATCCCTGCGCCGTAACACAGCGACCCGACGACGATAGGGATCGTGCGACCGATCCGATCCGAGAGCACGCCCATCGGATACTGCAACAGCGCGAAGGGAGCGAAGAAACAGGCCAGGACGAGCCCGGTCGCACCGGGGCCGAGTCCGAACGTCTCCTGGAAGTAGAGCGTCCCGACGAGGGCGAAGAAACCCGCCGTCAGCCGATCGACGAACCCGAACGTGTACGGGATCGTCAGGGACGGCTGTCGTCGGATTCCGTCGACGAGCGCTCGAGCGCCCCGACGATCGTTCGGCGTTCGATCCGGCGGGATCGAGACGAGCGCGCCGACGCAGAGGAGCAGGACGGCGGCGACCGCCAGCGGCGCGATCGGATCGAGTTCCGTCAGTTGGCCGCCCACGGGTGCGCCGAGGGCGGCGCCGAGACCGATCGCGATTCCGGCGGCGCCCATGTTGCGGCCGTGGCCGCCCTCGAGGTCCATCAGCATGGTCATCGTCAGCGAGAAGGCGCCGATGGTCATCGCCCCCTGAAAGACGCGCAGGAGCAACACGCCCTCGAACGAGATCGACCCGATCGCGGGTACGGCGGCGAGGGCGGCGTATCCCGCCGCGCCGGCCAGCGCACCGGCGACGACGAAGGGGCGCCGTCGGCCCGTCACGTCGCTCGCGATCCCCCAGACGCCGACGAAGGCGACGTAGGCGGCGAACTCGCTCACGAGAAACCACATACTCGCGTCGAGGGGAGTCTCCGCGAACGGCGAACTCGTCGCGTCCGCCCCCAGCGTCTCGACGAGCGCGGCCACGCCCGGGTAGAGCAACACCTGCGAGAACAGCACGGCGAACACGACCGCCGCGAGGAGGATCCGATCGCGGTCACTCGAGTGCACGGCCGTCGGTTCGCGCTCGTCGCCTATGAAGGCGTTCGTCTCGGCACGTTCGCGCGGTTCTCGGCGGTTCGCTGTCGCTCGAACCTTCCGTGTGAGCCGCGTCGAATCGGCTGCGGTTTTTGCCGTTACTGAGACGCATATGAACGTGGGGAAGTATGCGTACTAAACATGAGTGACGACGCGAGCGAGGGGCGCGGCGAGCCGTCTGATCGTCGATTCGGGACGCGTAGCGTCCACGCCGGACAGTCTCCTGACCCGGAGACGGGCGCGATGGCGCCGCCGCTCTACCAGACGACCTCGTACGTCTTCGAGGACGCCGACACCGCGGCGGAGCTGTACGCCCTCGAGGGCGAGGGATACATCTACTCGCGGATCGCCAACCCGACGGTTCGAACGCTCGAGGATCGGCTGGCCTCGCTCGAGGGCGGGGCCGGCGCGGTCGCGACCGCGAGCGGGATGGCCGCGCTGGACTCGGCCGTGCTCGTGCTCGCCGAGGCGGGTGACAACGTGGTCTGTTCGACCGACACCTACGGCGGAACGACGGCCTACTTCTCGAAGACGGCGACGCGCCGGGACATCGACGCGCGGTTCGTCCCGACGCTCGAGTACGACGCCTACGAGGAGGAGATCGACGAGGACACCGCCTTCGTCCACGTCGAGACGGTCGGCAACCCGTCGCTCGTCACGCCTGACTTCGAGCGCGTCGCCGAAATCGCCCATGAGCACGGCGTTCCGCTGGTCGTCGACAACACGTTCGCGACGCCGGCGCTCTGCCGCCCGCTCGAGCACGGCGCCGACGTCGTTTGGGAGTCGACGACGAAGTGGCTCCACGGCTCCGGCACGACCGTCGGCGGGATCCTCGTCGACGGCGGCTCGTTCCCGTGGGGCGAGCACGGGTACGAGGAGGTCGCCGGTCAGAACCCCGCCTACCACGACGTCGACTTCTCGCGGGACTTCCCCGAGGCTCCGTTCGCGGAGACGGTTCGGTTCCGCTCGCTTCGCAGCCTCGGCAACCAGCAGTCGCCGTTCGACGCCTGGCAGACCCTGCAAGGCCTCGAGACCCTGCCGCTGCGCGTCGAGAAACACTGCGAGAACGCCGCCATCGTCGCCGACTACCTCGAGGAACACGAGGACGTCGCCTGGGTCACCTATCCGGGTCTCGACTCCCACCCGACCCACGACAACGCGAGCGAGTATCTCTCGGACTACGGCGGAATGATCGCGTTCGGCCTCGAGGGCGCTGACGGGTCGGACCCGTCTGCTCGCGGGACGTCGTCCCGCGCAGGCTACGAAGCCGGCAAGGTGCTTTGCGAGAACGTCGAGGTCGCCCAGTTCCTCGCGAACATCGGCGACGCGAAGACGCTGGTGATCCACCCCGCGAGCACGACCCACGGTCAGCTTACCCCCGAGGAACAGGAGGAAGCGGGCGTCACGCCGGATCTCGTCCGGATGTCCGTCGGGATCGAGGACCCCGAGGACATCCTCTCGGATCTCGAGGGTGCCATCGACACGGCTACACGCGCGTGTCGCGAGGGATAATCCGTGACGACGAAGGAGACGATCGATCTCGGCGAGTTCCGGTTCGAATCCGGGGAGACGATTCCGAGCCTCGAGGTCGCCTACGAGACGTACGGCGAGTTCACCGGGGATAACGCCGTCCTCGTCTGTCACGCGCTGACCGGCAGCGCGCACGTCGCCCGTCGCCCCGACGCGGGAACCGAGACCGCCGGCCAGGCGCGGGCCTGGTGGGGCGACGTCGTCGGTCCCGGCAAGGCGATCGACACCAGCGAGTACTACGTCGTCTGTGCGAACGCGCCGGGGTCGTGTTACGGGACGACGGGTCCCTCGAGCACGAACCCCGAAACCGGCGAACCGTACGGCACGGAGTTCCCGCCGGTCACGATCGGCGACTGGACCCGCGCCCAGCGACGGCTGCTCGACGAACTCGGCGTCGGCCGGATCCGCGCCGTCGTCGGCGGCAGCGTCGGCGGGATGAACGTCCTGGACTGGCTGCGGCGCTATCCCGACGACGTCGAGCGGGCCGCGGGAGTCGCTACAGCCGCCCGACTCGACGCCCAGTGTCTCGCGCTCGACACGATCGCCCGCAGAGCGATCACCGGTGATCCGAACTGGAACGGCGGCCACTATTACGGGGGTCCCGAACCCGAGGAGGGGCTGGCTCGAGCCCGACAGATCGGCCACGTCATGTACCTCTCGAAGGCCTCGATGGCCCGGAAGTTCGGCCGCCGGTCCGCGGGTCGGGAGGCAGTTCGCGACGAACCGACGGATCCCGCGGGCGCGTTCTTCCCCTACCGCGAGGTCGAATCCTACCTCGACTACCAGGCCGAGAAGTTCACCGACCGCTTCGACGCGAACAGCTATCTCTACCTGACCCGGGCGATGGACGACTTCGACCTCTCGGCGGGGTACGAGTCGGACGCCGACGCGCTGGCGGCCTTCGAGGGCGAACTGCTCCTGCTCTCCTTTACCGGCGACTGGCACTTCACCGTCGAGCAGGCCGAGGCGGTCGCCGAGGCCGGCCGCGCGGCCGGCGTCGACGTCGCTCACCACGTCGTCGAGTCGGACCACGGCCACGACGCGTTCCTCGTGGAACCGGAGAAGGTCGGCCCGCCGCTGTCGGAACTGCTCGCGACGGGACTCGAGGGACGGATGATCTCCGACACCGAACCGGAGGCCGACGCGGACGAGTCGTTCGCTCCGGTTCACACGAGCCTCTTCTCGAGGTAACGATCGCTGTCACGGGGTCAACTGCGAATTTTCGAGAGAAACGAGCCGCTTACTCGGCCGTAATCAGTTCGACTGCCCGCTGGCGCGATCGGCTGCGACGTACTGGTCGGCGAACTGGCGGTTTCCGCGGCGGCGGTCGACCCAGCACCGCACGTCTCGCGCGATCAGCGAGAGACTACTCGTTCTGGTGAGATGTCGAAACGGACTCTTCGGCGATCGGAGCATCGCGATTAACGACCACATCGTTCCCGCCGCGAGTGCACCCGCCGCGGAGAAGGTCATCCCGAGCGTGAAGAACGTGAAGCCGTAGACCATCCCGATCGCCATCGACGGGAGGCTCGTTCCGAGGGGAACGCGAGCGCTGGCGTCGCGGAGCGTCGGTGCGAGGAAGAGGATCGAAAGGCTGCTCCCTACCATGAAGACGAAGTCTTGCCACATCATCAAAACTACTTACTCGGCCCAGAGTAAATAACTCTCTTGGTCTGGAAATGGGCCGTTATCGCTGAAATTCAATAAAGTGTACTACTGGAAATTACGTCCGATCGAGGACGCCCTCGGCCAGCATCGTGTCGCGCACCCCGGCCATCGAGGTAACGACGACTTCACAGTGCGGTTCGACCGCAGGCTTCGGGTCGAACCCGATCGAGAGGCCGGCGACCCGGAGCATCGGCAGGTCGTTCGCGCCGTCGCCAACGGCGACGGTCTCCTCCATCTCGGCCCCGACGCGGTTCGCGAGGTCCTCGAGCGCGGTGTCCTTGGTGCCCTCGATCAGGCTCCCCTCGACCTCGCCGGTGAGTCGGCCGTCGACCATCGGCAGCCGGTTCGAGACGACGTGATCGACCGCGACCTCCTCGCGCTCGAGTGCAGCCTCGACGCCGCGCTCGAAGCCGCCGGTCAGGATGGCGGTCGTGACGCCCGCGTCGTTCAACGCGTCGATGAGCGAGGCGGCGCCCTCCCGAAGTTTTACCTCGGCGTAGGCGGCCGCGACGTCCTCTTCGTCGAGCCCCTCGAGCAGGGCCGCCCGCTTCCTGAGGCTCTCGGCGTAGTCGATCTCGTCGTTCATCGATCGTTCGGTGATGTCGGCCATCTCGTCGGCGACTCCACACTGCTTGCCGAGCAAGACGGTCATCTCGGAGTCCGAAAGCGTCCCGTCGAAGTCGAACGCAACGACTGTCATCGCTCGCTCGTTGTGCGGCCCCGAATAAACCAGTTCAGGTTCGCCGCCGTTTCCGGTGTGAACGATGTCCGTTCTCGTGAACGGGACGAAACGCGTTCGTCCAGGTCGGAACCCGTGCCGACTCGAAAAATACCCGAAAGCTATTATCAATTCGCTCCCATGCCCGCGGTATGTCAGGTGAGAGACGACTCGAGTACGACAGGGGACCGTCGCTCGAGGACGAACCCGCCGATTCCGCCGAGGCGGATGAGCCCGCCGACGAGGGCCGCGAGCGGGAAGAACGAACGGACGACGGGGGACTGCAGTTCGTCGTCGCACCGTGGAAAGCCGGCGCGCTTTTCGGCGCGAGCGCGTTCGCGGTCGTCTTCGCGGTCATCTATCAGTTGACCGGCTCGAGACTCGCCGCAGGATTCGGTAGTTTGGCGGAGAACGAACCGAGTCAGTGGGCGCTCGCGGGCGTCTCGATGCTCGCCAGTCACGGCGGCACGATCGAGTACGGCGGCGAACCGATTCAGCTCGGTCGCCAGCCGGCGGGTGTGCTCACCTCGGACACCACGGCGCTGGTACCGGTCGTCGTCTTCGTCCTCGCCGGCTATCTGCTCGTCCGGTACGTCCGCCTCGAGACGAGCAGAGACGCCGGACTCGCGATCGGAGTGACGATTGCGAGTTACGTCGCCCTCGCTACCGCTCTCGCGCGTCTCGCAACGTGGGCACCCGAAGAAGGCGAGTTCGCTCCCGAGGCCGACCCGGACGTCGTCGCCGTTGCCGTCGACGGATCCCTACTGTTCTCGATGGGGAGTTCCGTGATCCTGTTCGTGACGCTCGGGGCTGCCGTCGCCGCATTACCGCGCCTGCTCGAGTGCGCGCCGATAGCGACGACGAACGCGGATACGACGTCGTAGGCCCCTCGAGCGCTTCGACCGTGCGCGCTCACTCGTCGGCTCTCACGCCGCCGGCCGGCGGCTCCCTCGGGTCGTCCCCCTCGCGGAAGTCGAGTCGCTGTTCCGGCTCGTCGGCTCGCTCGAGAAAGGAGAGTTCGCGCTGCGGGAACGGGATCGTAATCTCTTCCTCGGCGAAGCGGTCGTAGACGTGACGGTTGAGCTGATCGATGGCGCGCTTCTCGGTCAGCGGGTGAGTGATGTACGCCTGGAGCTCGAAGACGAGCGCGGAGTCGCCGAACTCGTCGAACAGCAGGCGCGGTCTGGGCGAGTCACGAACCAGGGACGCCTCCTCGCAAACCTCGAGGGCGATCTCTTCGACCGTCTCGTAGTCCGTCCCGTAGGCGGCCGACAGCGGGACGCTGATCCGGATGTGACGTTTCGGAGCCGTCTGGTTGACGACTTGCGTCGAGTTCAACACCGCGTTCGGGACCGTCACGATCGTGTTCTCGGGAGTGAGCACCGTCGTCGAGCGGATACCGATGTCGACGACCGTGCCGCGCATATTGCCCTCGAGCAGGATGACGTCACCCGGCTTGTACGTGTTGTCGAAGTAGAGCGCGACGCCGCCGATCAGGTTGCCGATCGCGTCCTGGGCGGCGAGGCCGAGGACGATGCCGAGCACACCGGCCGAGGCGAGAAACGGCGTCACCTGCAGGTTCCAGACCGACACCACGACCAGCGCCGCGACGGCGACGACCGCGATCGTCCAGAAGTTCTGGAAGATCGGCGCGAACTCGTAGCTCTGGTCGCGGCCGTTGAGCATCTCGAGCCAGTGGCCGCCGATCCGTATCGCCGCACGGGCCCACAGCACCGTCAGCGCCGTTACGACCGCGTTACTGAGCAGCGACTCCGTTCCGACGACGCCGAACACCTGCAGGCTGATCGAGAACCCGAGCAGCGCGATCGACACCGACAGTGGCGTGTAGATCTCCTCGAACACCGCTCGTCCGAACGAGGACGCCTCGGCCGGTTCGGTGCGACCGAGATACCGACGACTGACCCAGTGTACGAGGCGAGCCAGCAGGTACGAGCCGACGATGATCAGCGCGAGCAGGAGCCACTCCCACTCGAGGAGTGCCGTCGAGAGCGCGGGCCGACCGGCGTGGTCGGTCTGCAGCAACCGCCACGGGAGAGTCTGGAGGGACATCGCAGATACGTATGCTGTGGTTGAGGCGAGTAATATACTGTTGGATGTGCCAATCGACGCCTTTTACGTTCGCCTCGAGTCGATCGCCGACACCGCAACGGTGATCCATCCGCCTCACGGACTGCCACCGATGGCCGCCGACGAACGGGAGGGTCGAGATCGATGACCGAGGCGTCGCTCGAGGTCCTCGCGCTCGCGCTGGTTCCGGCGATCCTCTGGGGGTTCGCGCCGATCTTCGACAAGCGGGGAATGGCCGCGGGCGGCGGCTCCGTCCAGGCGTCGCTCGTCGTCGTGGTCGTCGAACTGATCTGCTACTGGCTCGCCATCGCCGCCCTCTACGGCCGGTCGGCGTTCGCGGGCCTGACGCTCGAGGTGCTCGCCGTCTTCGCTTTCGCGGGCGTGATCGGCACCGCCCTCGGCCGGATCACGATCTTCGTCGGCGTCGACAGGGTGGGCGCGAGCCTCAACAGCACCATCCTCAGCACCCGACCGCTGTTCGCGACGCTGATCGCGCTGGCGTTCCTCGGCGAACCGCTGGGACCGATTACGGGACTGGGGATCGTGATCCTCGTCGCCGGCGTCTCGACACTGACGCTGTCGAAAGGCGGTGACCTCGGCGGATGGCGCCCGCGCGATCTGCTGTGGCCGATCGCGGCGGCCGCCACGTTCGCGGTCGCGAACGTCAGCCGCCGCTACGGGATGCTCGAGACGCCCATCTCGGCGCTCGAGGCCGTCGCGATCAACGAAACGGCGGGACTGATCGTGCTCGTCGGGTACGCGCTCGCCGTCAGGGGGACTGCCGTGCTCTCCCGGCCGCGGGAGACCTACCGCTACTTCACCGGGAGCGGACTGCTGACGACGGTCGCGATGCTCTCGCTGATGGCCGCGCTCGGCCTCGAAGAGGGGCGGATCGCCGTCGTCGATCCGCTGGTCGCGACCGCCCCCCTCTTTACGCTGCTGTTCGCCGCGGCGCTCCTGCGGGATCTCGAACGGGTGACGAGGGGCGTAGTCGCCGGAGCGGCGCTGGTGGTCGTCGGCGCCGTGCTGATCACGATCTGAACGCGCCGCGAGCATCGCCGTTCTCAGCGGCGGAATCGCTCGTTCCTGTTTTCGTACCGAGCGCGCGAACTCGCGGTCGCCGTCCGGTGCGTCCTCGCAGACGGTGAACTTCTCGAGCGGCGCGTCTCTCGTCGGTCCGACGACGGATTCGGGAGCTGAACCAGCACTTTGGCAATCAACTTTCAGAACCGAAAATTACATTGTATGAGCGAGGATCGTTGTCACTTCCCTCGCGAGCGCTGACGGCGCTCGGTTTCGTCGCGAACGGTGCCGCGTAACCGCCGCCAGGCGGTCGATTAGGTAGTTTTTGCCGGCCCCGTCGACAACGGAAGGGTTTACCCGCTCCGAGCCGGTGTCTCGCGCATGAAGGTGCTCGTTACGGACCCGATCGCTGACGCGGGTCTGGACGTTCTCAGAGACGCTGGCCACGACGTGGAGACGGGGTACGAACTCGAGGGCGACGATCTTCTCGAGGCGGTGTCGGACGCCCACGGACTGATCGTCCGATCGGGAACCGAGGTCACCGAGGAGGTACTCGAAACCGCCGAGGAGCTCGTCATCGTCGGTCGCGCCGGAATCGGCGTCGACAATATCGACATCGAAGCCGCGACGGACCACGGGGTTATCGTCGCCAACGCGCCCGAGGGCAACGTTCGCGCGGCGGCCGAACACACCGTCGCGATGACGTTCGCGGCCGCCCGTTCGATCCCGCAGGCCCACATTCGCCTGAAAAACGGCGAGTGGGCCAAGAGCGACTACCTCGGCGCCGAACTCGACAACAAAACGCTCGGCGTCGTCGGCCTCGGCCGCGTCGGCCAGGAGGTCGCCAAGAAACTCGACTCGCTCGGGATGGACATCGTCGCCTACGACCCGTACATCTCCCAGGAGCGCGCCGACCGCATCGGCGCCGAACTCGTCGAGTTCGACGAGTGTCTCGAGGAGGCCGACTTCCTCACCGTCCACACGCCGCTGACGCCCGAGACGAAAGGGTTGATCTCCGAGGCGGAACTCGAGAGCCTCGGCGACGGCTACCTGATCAACTGTGCCCGCGGCGGCGTCGTCGACGAGGACGCCCTCGCCGCGAAGGTCGAAGACGGCACGCTCGCCGGCGCGGCACTCGACGTCTTCGCGGAGGAACCGCTCGCGGACGACTCGCCGCTGCTGGAACACGACGACGTCATCGTCACGCCCCACCTCGGCGCCTCGACGGAGGCCGCCCAGGAGAACGTCGCCGTCTCGACGGCCGAGCAGATCAACGCCGCGTTCTCCAGCGAACCCGTCGCGAACGCGCTCAACGCGCCGTCGATCGACGAGAGCGCGTTCCCGCGCGTCAAACCGTACATCGAGATCGCCGAGACCGGCGGCAAGGTGGCCGCGCAGTTGCTCGACGGTCGCATCGAGGGCGTCGAGGTCACCTACGAGGGTGAGATCGCCGACGAGGACGTCGAGTTCATCACCGCCTCGGCGCTCAAGGGCGTCTTCGAGCCCCTCGAGTGGCAGGTCAACGCGGTCAACGCGCCGCAGATCGCCGAGGATCGCGGCGTCGAGGTCACCGAATCGAAGACCCGGCAGGCCGCGGACTTCCAGAGCCTCATCTCGGTGACAGTCAGCAACGGCGACGACGAGGTCTCGGTCGACGGTACCCTCTTCGCGGGCGACGACCCGCGGATCGTCCGCGTGGACGGCTACCGCGTCGACGCCATCCCCCACGGAAAGATGGTCGTCACGCGCAACACGGACGAACCGGGCGTCATCGGCCTCATCGGTTCGGTTATGGGCAAATACGGCGTCAACATCGCCGGGATGTTCAACGCCCGCGAGACGATCGGGGGCGAGGCGCTGACGGTCTACAACGTCGACAGCGAGATCCCCGACCAGGCGCGCCAGGAACTCAACGAGGACGACCGAATTCTCGGCATCGACTTCATCATGCTGAACGGCCAGGCGTAACGCCGTAACTCTTCTCCGAGCTGGCCGTCGTCTAATTTCTACTACCGTTTCGCGTCCGCGTCTTCGAGGTAGCCGTTTCTCCCGCTGTCCGGCTCCGAAGCCGTCGGCCCGTATTCACCGACGTTTGCGGCGTACAGCTCACATCCCGCTCGAAGAGCTCCGGACGACCGAGGATCCCGTCCCGAGGACCGCGTTATAATTCCGCCACGAATCCGGTGTATCTCACCGCACAATGGGCGGCGATAATGTACTTCTTTATCACGGTTAATACGAGTATATCGGCCTGGCAACCCTGGAGAGCAGTAGACGATTTGTATGGTCGAGGAGCTACGAGTTCAGGAACTGACGGCACGAGACGCAGGCCGCGGAATCGCCCGGTTGAGCCGAACCACCACGGAGAATCTAGCGATCGACTCCGGGGAGATCGTTCAGATCACCGGCCGGCGCCAGACGGTTGCAAAAGCGGCGCCCGGATACGAAGGTGATCCCGACGACGTCGTCCGGATCGACGGGAACGTGCGAGCGAACGCGAGCGTCGGGATAAACGATCGCGTCGAGGTGACGAAAGCGGACGTGAGCGCCGCAGACTCGGTGACGGTTGCGCTCCCGGAGTACGTCATCCTCCGCGGCGCGGAACCGTTCCTCCAGCGACGCCTCGTCGATCGGCCGGTCGTGAGGGGAGACACCGTCCACATGCGCCTTCTGGGCCGTCCGTTCGTGTTTCTCGTCACCCAAACGTCTCCCGCGGGGCCGGTCACGATCACCGAACGGACGACGTTCACCGTCCGCGACGCGCCGATCACCGAGGAGGATCTCCGGGGCGAGCGGACCGAACTCCCGGACGTCACGTACGAGGATATCGGCGGGCTCGATCGCGAGTTGGAACAAATCCGCGAGATGATCGAGTTGCCGATGCGCCATCCCGAACTCTTTCGGCGTCTCGGCATCGCGCCCCCGAAAGGCGTTCTCCTGCACGGGCCGCCCGGCACCGGGAAGACCCTTCTGGCGAGAGCGGTCGCGAACGAGATCAACGCCCACTTTCGAACGATCTCCGGACCGGAGATCATGTCGAAGTACTACGGCGAGAGCGAGGAGCAACTCCGCGAGGTATTCGACGAAGCACAGGAGAACGCGCCCGCGATCGTCTTCATCGACGAACTCGACTCCGTCGCACCGAGTCGCGACGAAGTGACGGGCGACGTGGAACGTCGAGTGGTCGCCCAGCTTCTCAGCCTGATGGACGGCCTCGAGGAACGCGGAGACGTGATCGTGATCGCCGCAACCAATCGGATCGACGCGATCGATCCCGCGCTCCGGCGCGGCGGCCGCTTCGATCGCGAGATCGAGATCGGCGTTCCCTCGCGGGATGGCCGCCTCGAGATCCTGCAGATTCACACGCGAGGGATGCCCCTCGCCGACGACGTGGACATCGAGGATTTCGCCGACCGAACGTACGGGTTCGCGGGTGCCGACCTCGAGTCGCTGGCGAAGGAAGCCGCCATGCGCGCCCTGCGCCGGATTCAGGTCGACGTCGATTTAGAGGTCGAGGTTATCCCGCCCGACGTCCTCGACCAGATAACGGTCACGGGAGACGACTTCGAGCGAGCGCTCCGGACCGTCGAGCCCAGCGCGATGCGCGAAGTGTTCGTCGAGATCCCGGACGTCACGTACGAGGACGTGGGCGGACTCGAGTCGGTGAAACGAGAGCTGGTCAGAGCCGTCGAATGGCCGCTCGCGTACCCGCAGCTGTTCGAAAAGTTGCGCACGGCCCCTCCGCGGGGCGTCCTCCTGTACGGTCCGCCCGGAACGGGAAAGACGCTGCTCGCTCGAGCAGTCGCCAACGCCAGTCGCGTCAATTTCATCTCGGTCAAGGGGCCGGAACTGCTCGATAAATTCGTCGGTGAGAGCGAACGCGCCGTCAGAGACGTGTTTCAGCGAGCGCGCCAGAACGCGCCGACGATCGTGTTTTTCGACGAAATCGATGCGATCGCTCCGGAACGGGGGGGATCGTTCGATTCGCGCGTAACCGAGCGGGTCGTCTCTCAGCTGCTGACGGAACTCGACGGGATCGAGGATCTGAAAAACGTGTTCGTCCTCGGCGCGACCAATCGGCCGGATATCGTCGATCGTGCGCTGTTGCGACCGGGTCGGCTGGAGAAAACCGTCTACGTCCCGACGCCGGATCTCGAGGCGAGGCGCGAAATTTTCGGCGTTCACACTCGCGGCGTTCCGCTCACAGACGACGTCGACCTCGACGAGTTAGCCGAAGAGACGGACGGGTACACCGGCAGCGATATCGAGGCGATCATTCGCGAGGCGAGTATGCTCTCAATGGACGGGGTAGTCACCTCGATCGAAGGGGACGAAGACGCATCCGCCGATGATATCTCGGCCGCGGCAGACGAGTTGACCGTTACCAGCGCGCACTTCGGCCAGGCGATGCAAAAAATCAGCCGATCGGTGACCGACGAGATGCGGGAGTTCTACGACGATCTCGTCGAGAATCTCGGCGGAGACGCGACCGACGAGTCCGGAGAGTCGATGATCGGATTCCAGTGACGGCCGCGAGCGGCGATTTTCGTCCTCTTTCGGCAGTCACCGTTCGAACGCCGTCGCCCCGCCGAGGGCCGCGATCGGGCAGTGCAGTCGAACGCGGCGATCGAAACCCCGCTACCGATCGCACGCCGAGCCGGTCGAAAGCTCGACGGTGTCCCCTTCGGCCCGAACCGACTCGAGTTCGTTCCGGCGAGTGCGGCAAGCGTACCGCAGGGCGCCCGATCCGCGAAACGTCCTCCGTTTCCATTCGGATCGGGAAAAACGGCCGCGGCGCCGCTCTCTTACTCGACGGCGGCCTCCGATCCCCTCTCAACGTCGTCGCCCTCGCGATCGACGAAGCGCAAAGCAACTGCCACGCTGATCGCGGCCAGCCCGAGCCTGGCGATCACGTCGATCGGCAGTGAACGCCGAGGAACATCCTCGAGACGATGATACTTACCACGACAAACGTCGCGATCCACGGCCACAGAGGGTACTCGTCGCGGCTCGGCCGGCCATCAGCCAGACCGTCGTCGAACGTGAGCCGGAACGGATCGACGTCGCAGAGCGCGATCATCACCCCGACGATCAGTACGAGAAGCAGAACCACGGCTGCCGTCACGAAGTCCGCTCCCCCGCTGGCTCGAGCCGCCGATTCGGCGTCCCGTTTCGGCTTTCGGTCGTCGGAGCGCAGCGGATCGACTCGAAACGTGCTACCGCGTGCTCGCGCTCGTTCGGCGGGGTTCGGACGGAAGCGCTCGACATGAGCGGTTCGAAGCCGAGACTACCGCGGATCACCGGTCCGCGAGCACGGCGTTGATCGTCGCGCCGAGCAGCACGAGAACGCCCGCGAAGTACAACCACGTGAGAAACAGGAGCACGGCCCCGAGCAGCCCGTAGGCCTGGTAGTCGCCCGCGTTTGCGGCGTACACCTGGAATCCAGCCTGGAGGATTATCCAGCCCGCGACCGTGAACACCGTGCCCGGAACCACCTCTCGAAAGCTGACCTCGACCGGCGGCATTACGTAAAACAGCGGGAGAAAGACGACGACGAGTCCGACGAACATCCCGATCCAGCCGAGGATGCTGATACCGGGGATACCGACCAGTTCCGCGCGCTGAATTACCGCCCCGAGGCCGACCATGACGATCACCGCGAGACCGACGAGGAACAGCACGAGCACGCCGTCGACGACCTGGCGAACCAGGGAGGAGTCCTCTCCGACCAGGTAGACCTGATCGAACGCGACGTCGACCGTCCGGAACACCTTGAGACCTCCCCACAGCAGCCCGACGACCCCGACGATCGACGCACCACCTCGGCCGGTCGGGCTCGTCAACGCTTGCTCGACCACGGTTTGGCCCTGCGAGGAGAGCTGCCCTCCGATGAGTCCGACGAGACGGTCGGCGAACGCCTGTCCGCCGACGAGCGATCCGATCGCGAGGACGAGCAACAGCAACGGAATGATCGAAAAGAAGGCGTAATAGGCGATGCTCGCCGCGAGAAGAGTAATTTGTTCCTCTCGCGCACGGTCGACCACGGATCGGGTTGCCGCGACTGCTCCCATACTACGGGTTCGGGATCAATTCCAAGAAGGGCGTGTAACGCCGACATGACTGTATTTCGGACGAACCTGTGCGAAAGTGGAGCGGTTGGCGTCCAGTCTGAGGGCGCTGCTCGAGATCGACCGAATCGAACGCGTTCGGCTCGAGATGCGCCCGTGCCCAGCGGCGGCTTCTGGAGGCCGTTTCGTGACGACGCGGCAAAAGACCTATCGCGGGGACGGTCATCGACTCTATCATGGACGAGATCGCGGTCGACTTCGGCGAGGACGGACTCGTTCCGGCCGTCGCACAGGACGCCGACACGGGCGAGGTGTTGATGCTCGCCTACGTCTCCCCGGAGGCGCTCGAGCACACCCGCGAGACGGGACTGGCACACTACTACTCGCGAAGCCGGGACGAACTCTGGCAGAAGGGCGGGACGAGCGGGCACGTCCAGCACGTCGAGGAGGTCAGGGTCGACTGCGACGCCGACACCCTGCTGTACCTGGTCGACCAGGAGGGGGGTGCGTGTCACACGGGCCACCGCTCCTGTTTCTACCGAACCGTCGAGGGCGAGAACGTCGGCGAACGAGTGTTCGATCCCGAGGCCGTCTACGAGTAGGATGACTGAAGGCGTCTCTCGCTCGGAACCCGACGCAGCCGGGACGAACCGTACGCCGCTCGAGCGACTCGAGGTCGCTCGCGAGCGGTTCGAACGGGCCCGCCGAGAGATCGAGGACCACGGCGGCGAGGCGGTCGTCGACGCCGCCGAAGCCTATCGAGACGCGACGGACCTCCTCGACACCTACGTCGACCGGGCGACGGGTACCGGCCGGGAGAACTTCCAGGCGTACATCGAACTCGAGGGCAAGTTCGACACCCTCGTCGACGGGCTGTCCGACGATCTGAAGGGTCGCGAAGCGTTCGAGGACGCGCTCGACGTCCTCGACAAGCGACGGCTGAGCGAGTCCGACTTCGAGCGCGCACACGAGGCGCTCGCACCCGCCCGCCGGTACGCGGAACTGCTCGAGGACCGAAACGCTGCGCAGGAGGAACTCGTCGAGGCGCGAAAGGCCGCCAGCAGACGCGTGCGGGAGATCGACGACGCGATCGACGAGCGCGAGCGACTGCTCGAACTCGCGACCGCCGACCTGGGGGCGCCGGTCGAGCGACTCCGGGAGCCGATCGAGACGTACAACGAGGCGGTCCGGACCGCGTTCCGGGAGTACCGCCTCGAGGTCTCGGCCCGGAAGGTCTTCTCACTGCTCGAGCGGAGCCGATGGTACCCCTTCGTCGGCTACGAACGTCCGCCGGAGGATCTGCGGCGGTTCGTGTCCGAACGGCCCGCCGGAGAGTACACCGTTCCCGAACTGCTCGAGTACGCTGACTACTCCCGGTCGAAGCTCGAGCACTACGTCGAGGACGCGGACGAACTCAAGCGGACGGTCGCGACCCAGCAGACGTACCTCGAGGGGATCGACGCCGAACCGCTGACGGTCGCGTGGCCGCCCGGTCCGGCGGGGTTCCTCCGGCGCCAGAGTCGAGAGTACCAGCCGTTCGTCGCCCGCGTCGCCGACGAGGAAACCGTCGCGGCGCTTCGGGACGTACGCGCCCTGACGTACGGTTCGGAGTACGACCGCCTCCAGACCGCGGCTCAGGCGGTCGATCAGTTAACTCCCACAGAGCGCGAGCGGCTGCGAGACGGCCGCGTCGCGGACGAACTCGAGTCGCTTCGAACGGAACAGCACCGACTCGAGGACGCGCTCGAGGAGGACGTACTCGAGGAGACCGATCCGTTCTAAACGTCGTCCGGCGGCCGAACCGTCGTGCCAATAACTGAAGGAGCCGCCGATCGTACTTCCGGTATGACCAGACGCCTTCTCGTTCCGATGGACGACTCCGAGCCCGCGCGGGCGGCCCTCGAGTACGCCCTCGAACGGTTTCCCGACGACGACATCACGGTTCTCCACGCGGTCGACGACCTCGAGGCGGGATACGCAGGCCGACCGCCGGCGGTCGCCGGCGAGGACAGCCACCCCGACGTCTTCGACGACGTCGATCGGATCGCCGAGAAGTACGGGCGCCGAGTCGAGACGCAGGTCGTCGAAGGACAGGCAGCGTCCGCGATCCTCCAGTACGTCGAGGAGGAGGACGTCGACGACATCGTCATCGGTAGCGAGGGCCGCTCGGGCGTCTCGCGGATGCTACTGGGAAGCGTCGCGGAGAAGGTCGCCCGCCGGTCGCCGATACCGGTGATGATCGTCCCCTGAGCTCCGAACGGGCCGAACCATCGGTGTTTTCACCTCGACGCCTCGAACGGAGTGTATGGACGATCGGACGGGAACGACGCTACACACTGCCCTTCTCATCTCGACGACGGCGGGGATGGCCTGGCTGTCGGGACTGCCGATGATCTTTCCGAGCCTCGGACCCTCGGCGTTCGTGCTGGCACTGTTCCAGGACAGTGACGCGACCTCGCCGAAGCGGGTGATCGGCGGCCACGCCATCGGCGTCGCCGCCGGACTGCTCGCGTACCACCTGCTCGCCGTCGAGGCGAGCATGACGGTCGCGACGGCGCCCGGTTCGATAGAGGGGCTCCGGCTCGCCGGGAGCGCGGTCCTCGCGACGACGCTGACTGCGGGTGGAATGCTCGCGACCGATACCCGTCACCCGCCCGCCTGCGCGACGACGCTGATCGTCTCGCTCGGAATCCTCTCGGCGCTCTGGGAGGGGGTGCTGATCGTTCTCGCGGTCGTTCTGCTCGTGGTCGCACACCGGCTGTTGCTCGCGACCGAGCGGGCCGGTGTGCGGTACGGCGAGGAACTGCGGTCCTGATACGGCCGCCCGTTCGTGCCCGGTCTTTAAACAGTTCTGCCGACGGTAGGAGCGCCGATCAGTCGCCGGCGTCGCTCGTCTCGAGTCCCTCCTGGGGGAGCTGCTGTTGCAGGACGAACGGGCCGAAGTCGGCGGCCGTCCGTCGCGCGATAGTCGCGATCCGGAGCACGTACGTGATCAGGACGGCGAAGGGACTGAACAGCGCCGCGATCGTCGCGCTGACGACGCCCACGTAGACCCACGGGTGGAGATCCAGCGCCAGCAGGTTACCGTACGACACGATGATGAAGGCGCCGCCGAGTAGCGTCGGGAAGCCGACGTACAGCAGGATCTTCGAGAGATCCGCCAGCTCCTGTTGCATGTAGACGGTCTTGAAGTACTGCCGGGCGACGTGGATGTCGCCGAGGAGATCCTCCAGCCGCTCGAGCTGATTGTCCGCGGCGTCGGAGAGGCCGTATCGGTGATACTCCCGGATCTTTCGGACCTCCTGAAGCTGCCAGGGATCGTTGTAGTGGAGGATGACGGAGATGACGACGAACGAGCCGAACCTCGCGTCCTCGAGGGTCTCGATGGCCTCGTCGTCTCGCGACGTCGTGGTCGTGACGAACTCGTCGACGTCGTCCTGGACGTCGGGATCGGCGTCGCGACAGACGTTCTGGAGTCCGAGCGCGGTCCGGCGCTTGGCCTCGATCAGCGTCCGGAGGAACGCCGAAGGTTCGACCGGGCTCGGCCGGTAGCCGGTGTGTGACTCGATCGTTCGCCGGAACTCGCGGGTCTCCTCGAGGCGCTCGAAGAAGGCGCCGGTCGTGCCGAACTCCTCGGAGAGGATGAGCTGGTTGATCGCGAGCACGACGGTGATAAACGGGAGCATCCCGCCGACCAGCGCGGCGGAGATGGCTGTGACGTCGCCCGCCTCGGCCGGCGTGATGAGTTCGCCGCGAATCAACAGCAGCGAGGCGACGAAGACGCCGACCAGGATCACGCCGGAGATGACGCGGCGGTCGCCGTGCAGGTAGAGCCAGTGGAGTACCCTGTCGACGCGCGATCCAGCGCCGACGAGCGGATCGGGCTGGGATTGCGGCGCGTCGTCTTCCGCCGGCGGGTCTCGAGGTCGCTGTGCCGACTCGTCGCTCATCTTCCAGTACGAGCCTCGTAGGCGAACTGACGCCGGGTCGACGGAAAGAACTGCTGCCGGCAGCGGACAGGCGTCAGGCGTCGGCTTTCGCTTCGGCCAGCGTCTCGTACATGTCGTCGGCGAGGTCGTTCGCACGGTCGGCGTCGCGGGCCTCGGCGTAGATCCGGACGAGCGGCTCCGTGCCGGACGGACGCGCGAGCACCCACGCGTCGCCGTAGTCCAGGCGGTAGCCGTCTCGCGTGTTGAGCTCGGCGTCCGCGGCCTGGGCGTGGTTGGCCGCGGCGTCGAGCATCGCGTCGCGTTCGGCCGTCGACTCGTACTCGATGTTGCGCCGAACGTTGGCGTACCCGTTGTACGGGGCGACGATCTCGCTCACCGGCCGCTCGGCGACGAGTTCGAGGAACCGTGCGGCGGTGAAGGCGCCGTCTCGCGTGAGCCGGTAGTTGGGGAAGAAA
Source organism: Natronococcus sp. CG52 (assembly GCF_023913515.1). Classification (NCBI taxonomy): domain Archaea; kingdom Methanobacteriati; phylum Methanobacteriota; class Halobacteria; order Halobacteriales; family Natrialbaceae; genus Natronococcus; species Natronococcus zhouii. The sequence goes on along the minus strand of NZ_CP099391.1, from coordinate 3,819,446 downwards.
ATCCCGCCGTTGCCCTCGCCCGCGACGGGGACGTGCTTGTTCTTCGCCTCGAGTTCCTCGATTCGGGTGATGATGTTCGTCGAACCGATCGGCGTCAGTTCGAGTTCGGCGCCGATCTCGTTGGCGACGTCGACGAGGCGCTGGGAGACGTTCACCGCGGAGACGGTGGTGTCCTCGGGCCCGAGTTCCGCCGCCGCGAGGGCGGCGAGGGTGGCGTCGCCCTCGACGTACTCGCCGTTCTCGTCGAAGAAGATGGCCCGGTCGGCGTCGCCGTCGTGGGCGATCCCGATGTCGGCGTCGGTGGCCCGGACGAGCCGGCCCAGATCCTCGAGGTTCGAGAGGACCGGCTCCGGATCGCGGCCTGGGAAGTGACCGTCGGGCTGGCCGTTGACCGTGACGACGCGACAGCCCAGCTTGCGGAAGAACTCCGGACTGGTCAGCGACCCCGCCCCGTGGCCCGGGTCGAGCGCGATCGTCAGGTCGGCGTCGGCGATCCGCTCGCGGTCGACCGCCTCGAGCAGTTCGTCGACGTACTCCTGTTTCGCCCCCTCGACCATCCGGACGCGGCCCGTCTCGTCCCACGGGGCGACCGTAAACGCCTCCGCGAGCAGCGTCTCCTCGATCGACTCGAGGCCGGTAATTCCGAGTTCGACCCCGTCGCTGTTGACGAGTTTGACGCCGTTGTACTGCGGCGGATTGTGCGAGGCCGTGATGACCATAACCGGCACCCCCTCGCGCTCGGCGTAGGCCTGTGCGCCGGGCGTCGGAACGATCCCCAGGCGGTCGACGTCGGTTCCCGTGCTCGCCAGTCCGCTCGCGGCGGCGTCGGCGAGCATCTGCCCGGTGTATCTCGTGTCGCGTGCGATCGCGATGCGGCCGGCCTCCCAGGCCGTCCCCGCTGCTTTCGCGACGCGAAGGACGAACGCGGGCGTCAGCTCCTCGTTGGCGACGCCGCGCGTCCCGCTCGATCCGAATACTTGCATCACCAGTTAGTCGGGTCGGACCCCCCAAATGGGTTCCGAAGCCGACGGAGCAGACAGAACGCTTTCGGCGCGCGATCACGACCGTACGGGTATGGATTCGATCGAGGAGAAACGCGTCTACGACGGCCGCGATGGTGCCACGCGCGCCTACGTCGCGAGTTCGTTCGGGATCGTTCGCGTGCGCGTCGCCGGCGACTCCGTCGGCGAGTTCGGCCTCTGTGAGCGCTGTGATGCGCGAGACGTCGCCGCGGCCGGCGAGACGATCGCGGTCGCGACGGACGAGGACGTTCGCCTGCTGCGTTCGGGAGTCGACGCGACCGACGAGGACGCCACCTTCGTCGAGACCGGGTTCGGCCCCGCGGTCGCGGTCGGCGCCGACGGATCGCGGCTGCTCGCAGCCGGTCCCGACGGCCGCATCGCTCGACGGGACGACGAGAATTGGCTGACGCTCGAGGACGACCTCGGCGCGTCGGTCCGCGCTATCGACGGCAACCTCATCGGCACGGACCGCGGGGTCTACCGGGTCCACGAGGGCGGTCTCGACCACGCCGGACTCACCGACGTCCGCGACGTCTCCGCCAGCGGCGTCCCGCTCGCCGCGACCGACGACGGCCTCTACAAGCTCGGTAACGGCTGGATGTCGATTCTCGAGGGCGCGTTCAACGTCGTCGCCGCCGATCCGCGCTCCGAACCCGGCCGGATCGCTCGCGCTCACGCCGTTTCCGACGAGACGGTCTCCGAATACACGGCCGAGGACGGCGAGTGGCGGCCCCTCGAGCACCCCCACGATCCCGTCGTCGACGTCGGCTACGGCGACGCGGTCTACGCGGTCACCGAGGACGGCACGTTCGCGGCGGCGACCGACGGCGAGTGGCGATCCCAGGTGCTCGGCGTCGACGGCGTGACGGGAGTCGCGATCCCGTTCGAGCGATAGCGCGACTGCGGCCGCACCGTGCCTTCGGCGTCCGATCTCGCGACGCGAGCGTTCTACGTCCTCCGCGGATTCGGCTACGGGCGAACTACGAGCGCCGGCTGGTTTCGCGTCGAAACCGGACGCCCGCGGGAACGCTCCGGTGTTACGAGCAGCTCAACCGCCACGGCGACAACGCGATGCTTGCGGAACTGAGCGCCCGCTGCGGTCCCGCGGCCGTCGTCTTCGACGTCGGCGAGAAGTGGGTATCTACGCGCTCGCGCTGGCCGCGGGCCGGCCCGTTCACCGGATCGTCACCTTCGAACACGGCCCGACGGCCGCCGATCGGCTCCGGCTGAACGTCTGGCTAAACGGACTCGAGGAGCGGATCGACGCCCACGATTGCGGAATCGGCGACGAGAGCGGCAAACGACTCCTTTACGTCTCGACGTACCCCGAACTCTCGGCGTTCGACCGGGCGGGTGCGAGCCGCTGGGAGGCGTCGGTGGCCGCCGTTCGGCCGGTTCCGATTCGCCGGCTCGACGACCTCGCGACCGACCTGCCGGCGCCGGACGCGATCAAGGTCGACGTCGAGGGCGCCGCGCCGGCCGTGATACGCGGCGCGCGGGAGACCCTCGAGCGTCACGAACCCGCTGTATTCGTCGAGATTCACGAGGACGGCCTCGAGGGCGACGCGACGCGGGAAACGAGGGCGGCGCTCGAGGCCGCCGGATACGAGATCCGGGAGCGGGAGGGATACTGGCGGTGCGAACGAACGGTGTGAGGTCCGTTTCCCAGTCTACCGAATCGACACGCTAAGGCAGGCCGGCGAGAAACCCGAGGTAATGACGACGCTGGCTATCACCGGCGGACGGGTGCTGTCGCCCGACCTGACCGTGACGCGCGCGGACGTACTGATCGACCAAGAGCGCGGCGAGATCCTCGAACTCGGCGACGACCTCGCGGCCGACGCCGACGAGACCCTCGACGCGTCGGGTTCGCTCGTCACGCCCGGATTCGTCAACGGCCACTGTCACGTCTCGATGACGCTGCTGCGGGGCTACGCCGACGACAAACCCCTCGACGCCTGGCTCCAGGAGGACATCTGGCCCGCGGAGGGCGAACTGACCCCGGACGATATCCGGATCGGCGCGGAGCTGGGGCTGGTCGAGATGATCAAGAGCGGGACGACCGCCTTCGCGGACATGTACTTCGAGGTTCCGGAGATCGCCGACGCGGTCGAGCGGGCCGGCCTCCGGGCTCGACTCGGCCACGGTGTCGTCACCGTCGTCAAGAACGACGAGGGCGCCCGGGAGGACGCCCAGACGAGCCTCGAGGTCGCCGCGGAGTACGACGGCGCGGCCGACGGCCGGATCTCGACGGCGTTCATGCCCCACTCGCTGACGACCGTCGGCGGGGAGTACCTCGAGGAGTTCGTCCCGAAGGCCCGCGAGGCCGGCGTGCCGATCCACTACCACGCGAACGAGACCGCTGACGAGGTGACGCCGATCGTCGACGAGCACGGCGTCCGGCCGCTCGCCTACGCCGCCGAGAAGGGAATGCTCGAGCCCCAGGACTTCGTCGCCCACGGCGTCCACGTCGACGAGAGCGAGATCGGTCTGCTCGCGGAGGCGGGAACGGGCGTGATCCACTGCCCGGCCTCGAACATGAAACTCGCCAGCGGGATGGCGCCCGTCCAGCGAATGCTCGAGGAGGGCGTCACCGTCGGGATCGGTACCGACGGGGTGGCTTCGAACAACGATCTCTCCATGCTCGACGAGGCCCGCGACGCGGCGATGCTCGGCAAACTCGCCGCGGAGGACGCCAGCGCGGTGCCCGCCGAGGCGGTCGTCGAGATGATGACGCAGGGGAGCGCCGACGCCATCGGTCTCGACGCCGGTCGCCTCGAGGCGGGAGCCCCAGCCGACCTCGCGGTGCTCGACCTCGAGAAGCCGCACCTGACGCCGGCCCACGACCTCGTGAGCCACCTCGCGTACGCCGCGGCCGCCGCCGACGTCCGCCACACCATCTGTGACGGGCAGGTGCTCATGCGGGATCGAGAAGTGCTGACGCTCGAGGAGTCGGCCGTTCGCGAGCGGGCGAGCGAGGCGGCGGCGTCGCTGGTGGCTCGAGCCGAGGAATAGCCCTCCCGGGCCAAGCTTTCTCGCGTGACGATGTTCCATCGGTGAAGTTCCTTCTCGGTGGGCTGTTGGCCGGCATTCCTGACGGATGGATCGCCAGCACCGGAGCGGATAATTCGTGACGGAACAGCGTCCCGACCGTTTACACCGCTGATCGGTCCGTGAACGAAATCTAAACGCCCAGGGGAGCCGATAAACGTTAAAACGGATTCTCGGCCCGTTTCTCGAAACCGGAGCGTCGCGTAACTACCAGCGGGATTTATTCACTAATAATTGAATTTCAGTAACGCATGAAGAAGAATCGACTGCTCACGAGGGCGCTGGTCGTCGTCATGATCCTGTCGCTGGTTGCGCTGCCGGGGATGGCAGCCGCGGAGACGGGCGACGCCGAACCGACCTTCTCGACCGCCGAGGATGTCGACGGAGATGAAGCGGACGGGAACGAGACGGACGATGAAACGGATGAAGGGGATGACGGAATAGACGAGGAAGATGAGGGGGACGCTGAAGACGACTCCGAGAGTAACGAAACTAACGAGACGGAGTCAGAAGGTCCCTCGATTTCCGTCTTCCAGGAGGGCGAAGTCACCGTGACGATCGAGGAGAACGGCACCGGCGTCGACAACGCAACCGTCGAAGTTTCAACGGTCGACGAGAACGACGAGAACGCGTCCTACGCGGGCGACGGGGCGTACACGACGAACGACAACGGGACAGTCACGCTCGCCGCGCCCACGGGTAACGAGAGCGTCGACGTAAACTTCGAGGCGATCGTCGACGACGAGACCGTCGATACGACGACGGAAACGCTCGAGCCGGCCGACGAGGAGTTGGAGAACTTCGGCGCGTTCGTCACCGACCTTGTCGAGAACGAGAAGAACAACGAGTCCGACAAGCCGCTCGGAGTGCGGATCGCAGGCTTCGTCGTCGAGAACAACCCGGGTAACGCGCCCAAGCACGCGGGCCCGCCGAGCCACGCCGGCCCACCGAGTGACGACTCCGAGAGCAACAAGCAGGGGCCGCCCGAACACGCTGGCAACGGGAACGACGACGCCGACGGCGACGACGAGGACGACAAGCAGGGGCCACCCGAACACGCCGGGAACGGAAACGGCAACAACGGTGGCGGTCCACCGGGCCACAGTGACGATTGAACCGAGCGAACGAGCGGTGAGCGGCCGGATACGGCCGTAACGACTGCATCTTTTTGCGGTATCGTCGTTCGACATCGGGTTCGGTAGCGTTTTTGCTCCGGTCCCTCTCTGTGCAGGCATGACCGAGTATCCGCCGATCAGCGATCAGCTGAACGATCTGGATGCGGCTCGAGAAGACGGCCGCCGCAAGATGGACTGGGCAGCCCAACACATGCCGATCCTCGAGCACGTCCGCGAGGGGTTCGTCGCGGACCAGCCGTTCGAGGGCGAGCGCATCGCGATGGCGATGCACGTCGAGGCCAAGACCGCGATGCTCGTCGAGACGCTCGCGGAGGGTGGCGCGGAGGTCGCGGTGACTGGCTGCAACCCGCTGTCGACCCACGACGACGTCTCGGCGGCGCTCGACGCCCACGAGAACATCACGAGCTACGCGAAACGCGGCGTCGACGACGAGGAGTACTACGCCGCCATCGAGGCCGTCATCGCCCACGAACCCACCGTGACGGTCGACGACGGGATGGACCTCGTCGCCGCGATCCACGAGGACTACCCCGAACTGATCGACGGCATCGTCGGCGGCTGCGAGGAGACGACGACGGGCGTTCACCGCCTGCGCGCGATGGACGAGGACGGCGCGCTCGACTACCCCGTCTTCGCCGTGAACGACACGCCGATGAAGCGCCTGTTCGACAACGTTCACGGCACCGGCGAGTCCTCGCTGGCGTCGATCGCCATGACCACGAACCTCTCGTGGGCCGGCAAGGACGTCGTCGTCGCCGGCTTCGGTTACTGCGGGAAGGGCGTCGCCCGGAAGGCGTCGGGCCAGAACGCGAACGTTATCGTCACCGAGGTCGAGCCCCGACGCGCTCTCGAGGCCCACATGGAGGGCTACGAGGTCATGCCGATGGCCGAGGCCGCCGAAGTGGGTGACGTCTTCCTCACGACGACGGGTAACCGCGACGTCGTCGTTCGGGAGCACTTCGAGAAGATGAACGACGGCGTCCTGCTCGCCAACGCGGGGCACTTCGACATCGAGATCGACCTCGACGCGCTGGACGACCTCGCGGTCGACCGCTACGAGGCTCGCGACGGCGTCGAGGCCTACGAGATGGACGACGGCCGCCGGCTGAACGTGATCGCCGAGGGCCGCCTCGTCAACCTCGCCGCGCCCATCTCGCTGGGTCACCCGGTCGAAGTGATGGACCAGAGCTTCGGCGTCCAGGCCGTCTGCGTGCGGGAGATGCTCGAGAACAGCGAGCAGTACGATGCGGGCGTCCACGACGTGCCGGACGAACTCGACCAGGAGATCGCCGAGATCAAACTCGCGGCCGAGGGCGTCGATTACGACGCGCTGACGGAGACCCAGCGCGAGTACATGGGCTCCTGGGATCACGGAACGTAAACTCGCCGCGATCGTTTCAGATCGCCGTCATACGAAAGAGGAACGCCCAAGGGTACGCCGTCCATAACTCGTCGTATGTCGACGATAGACCAGGCAGACGGGTACACGCGGTCGATACTCGTCGCCACCTTCCTCTCAGTCGCTGGCATTCTCGCGTCCCAGTTCACGACGGTTCCGGCGTTTCTGCTCGATCCGACGCTCCTCGAGTCTCCGGCGGAGGCCTCCAACACGGCGACGTTCATTTTTCTCACCCTGAACTTCGCCGGGTTCTTCCTCGTCGGCGGGGCCTACCTCTGGTGGACCGAGCGTAGCTGGGACTGGCTCGACCTTCGGATGCCGACGCGACGCGGCTGGCTCTACGTTCTCGCGGGCATCTTCGGCAGTGTCCTGTTCGTGATGTTCGTCAACGTCGTCGCGACGCTGTTCGAACTGCCGTCGTCGGAGAACCAGGTGATGCAACTGATCGGCGACGATCCGACCATGGTGTTGCTCATGATCGTCGTCGTCTTCCTGTTCAACGCGCCCGCCGAGGAGTTCCTGTTCCGGAACGTGATTCAGAAACGGCTGTACGCGGCGTTCAGCCGGATGGGTGCGGTCGTCGTCACGAGCGCCATCTTCGCGCTCGTTCACATCCCGGCGTACGCGCTGGCGGCCGACGGCGGTCTCGCGCCGCTCGGGGCTGTCGGCGTCTCGCTCGCCGTCGTCTTCGGCGGCTCGATCATTTTCGGAACGCTCTATGCGAAGACCGACAATCTCCTCGTCCCCACGGCGGCCCACGCGGCGTTCAACGCCTTCCAGTTCGCCATCCTCTACCTCGTGCTCCGCTTTGCACCCGAGGAACTCGAGAACATGATGGCCGTGAGCCTCGAGACCGGACTGGCGCTCCTTCCGCTCTAACCAGACACTACGCTGATCTGTTCGGATTCCCGCAGGAACGCTCCCGACCGGGACCGTGCTTCGGCCCGTTTATTATCACCCGCCGGTGAACTACGGGTATGTCTCAGGCGAAGGGCGACCGCCGCGAACGGGAACTCGTCAACGAACTCGACGAGGCCGGCTTCGCGGTGATGCGTGCGCCCGCGAGCGGTTCCGCGACCGAGCGCGAACTCCCCGACGTGCTCGCCGGCGACGGCGAAATCTTCTACGCGATCGAGGCCAAGTCGAGTTCGGGTGATCCGATCTATCTCTCCGGCGAGGAGGTCGAAGCGCTGACCTACTTCGCCCAGAACTTCGGCGCGAAACCCCGGATCGGCGTCCGATTCGACCGCGAGGACTGGTACTTCTTCCACCCCGCCGACCTCCACGTCACCGACGGCGGAAACTACCGGGTCAAGAAGGAGACCGCCATCGCCGACGGCACCGACTTCCCGGAATTCGTCGGCGCGTCCGAGAAGGTCACCCTCGAGGAGGTCGGCGACGCCGACTCCGGCCCCGACGAGGAGATCGTTCGCGTGCTGAACGCGGTCAAGCAGGGCGTGATGGAGGTCGAAGAGGCCGCCGAACTGCTCGAGTAACGTTCTGTTCTGCCGGCTGCTCCACTCGAGAGGCGGAATATCGCGCCGGAAACGACCGGTTGCGCCCCGAGAGGGGACAAACGTTCTTGCTCGCTCGGCCCTACGCAGAGACGATGACGTCTGCTATCGGGCCGCCCGGCCCTCGAGGTGTGCCGGTCGCCGGCTCGTTGCCGCGATACGCGCAGGATCCGTTCGGGTTCCTGACGGACCTGCGCGAGACCTACGGCGATATCGCGGCGTTCGACCTCGGACCGAACCGGACCCATCTGCTCACCACGCCCGCGGCCGTCGAACGCGTGCTCGTCTCCGAGGAGGCGTCGTTCTCGAAACCGGAGTTCCAGTCCGACGCGCTCGGCGAACTCCTCGGCGAGGGGCTCCTCCTGAGCGATGGCGATCTCTGGAAACAGCGCCAGGCCATCGCCAGTCCCGCGTTCGCTCCCGACCGCATCGCGAACCTGGCGCCGACGATGGCCGAGCGCGCCGTCGCGATGGTCGAGCGCTGGGACGACGGCGACGAGCGCGACGTCGAGTGGGAAATGACCCGCACGACCCTCGAGATCATCGTCGAGGCCACGTTCGGGATCGACCTCAGCCCCGGCCGCGCCCGCCAGATCCGGCTGCTCCTCGAGCCCGTGGGCGAGCAGTTCGAACCCGATCCCCGCCGAGCACTCGTTCCCGACTGGGTGCCGACGCCCGAACGGCGGGAGTTCGACCGGTCGATCGCCGAACTCGAGCGCGTCGTCGACCTGTTCGTCGCCCGTCGCCGAGCCCGCGGAGTCGAACCGGACGACGGAGACCTGCTCGCGCTGCTCCTGCGCGCCGGCGAGGCGGGGATGATCGACGAGACGGGAATCCGTGACGAACTCCTGACGATGCTGCTCGCGGGCCACGATACGACGGCGCTGGTCCTCACCTACACGTGGGCGTTGCTCTCGGCGCGGCCGGACGTCGAGGCGCGCATCCACGAAGAGGTCGACGCGCTGTTCGCCGACCTCGAGGGGCCGGCGTCGCTCGCCGCGGCCGACGTCCGCGGCCTCACGACGCTCCGGAACGTCCTTCGGGAGGCGATGCGGCTCTACCCGCCGGTGTACGTCCTCTTTCGGCAAGCCGAGGAGCCGGTCGCGTTCTCGGGCTATCGACTCCCGGAGGGCTCGCTCGTCGCGCTCTCCCAGTGGGTGAGCCACCGCGACCCGCGCTACTTCGAGCACCCGACGCGGTTCGATCCGGATCGCTGGCTCGAGCCGACCCACCCGACCTACGCCTACTTCCCGTTCGGCGCCGGGCCGCGGAGCTGTATCGGCAAGGGGTTCACCATGCTCGAGGCGCCGATCATCGCGGCGGTCGTCGCTCGCGAGTTCGAGTTGCGACGGGTCGAGGAGGGGCCGCTCGAGCTTCGGGGCTCGCTGACGGCCCACCCGGAGGGCGGGATGCCGATGGAACTCGTTCGGCGTTCGTAACTCGCGGAACTGGTCCGACGGCCGGCGCGAGTAACGACGCGGATGGACGATTCGTCCGGGATCCGCTCGGACGGGATTCTGGCGTTTGCGGCTGCCCATTCGTTTCGGCGGCCCGACGTCGTGCGAGGGGTGAGCGAGCGGCGGAACGGCGCGAGCGTTAGCGCGGAATCGAAGGTTCCGCGAACCATCCGAATAGTGCGAGACCTTCGGTCTCGCAGACCGTGCAAGCGGGCGCTTCGCGCCGTGAGGAGAAACCGGCTGGGGAGGACGTAGCGACTTCCAGGAGTCGAATAGGCAGGACGCCCGTCCCGTCATCGGCGATTCCGAACTCTCCAGCCGTCAGTTACTCAGTTCGCTAACAGGCGCGTCAACCGTCAACCGAACGTTTCAGAACCGGTCAGGAACGTGCTCTGCTCGCACGAACACGTAGATTTCCACGTCCCCCCAGCCGGTTCGCTCGTTCACACGGTTCACTCACTCACCCCTCGCACGGTTTCGAGCCGCGGTTCGAGTCCCCTCACCGCGACTCAGCGCGCGCCCACGGCCGCGTCAGAGAGCGTAGATCGTCCTAGTCGTCGGCCGGAAGGGTCTCCGAAACCGTCGCGGGATCGACCGGCGCATATCGCACGATCGGGTCGAACGCCTCGAGCGCGAACCGGTCCCCGCCGGTAATCCCGCGCGCCTCCGGCACCTCGAGCTCGTTCGCGACGAACCGCTTCGCGACGAGCGCCGTCCGGCCGTTCCCGTCCTCGAGTTCGGATTGGGCCTCCTCGAGCAGCAACGCGGCGGTGAACACGTCGAAGACGTAGTGGGCGAGTCGCTTGGCCGACAGCTGGGCGTACTCGCCGTCCTCGCCGGCCAGCGTCGCCAGTGCGCCCATCAGGTCGTGATACTCGCTCTCGACGGTCTCGACGGTTTCGGCGAGCGCGGGGTGGGAAGCGGTCTCGAGTCGGTTCTCGATCACTTCCCGAAGCGGCTCGTGGGCGTCCTCGCGCTCGAGCGCTCGCAGCACGTCCAGCGAGAGGATGTTCTCGGTGCCCTCCCAGATGGGCAGGACCTGTGCATCTCGAAGCATCCGGTTAGTGACGAAGTCGTTCACGTAGCCGTTGCCGCCGTGAATCTCCATTCCGTAGGAGGCCGTGTCGACGGCCGTGCGGGCGGTCCGGAGCTTCGCGATGGGGATCAGGAGTCGCATCAGGCGGTAGGCGTCGTCGGCGTCTTCCCCCGCTCTGGCCGCGCGTTCGCGCTCCGAAAGGAGCCGCGCGGCCTCGAAGACGTACGCCATCGCGGCCTCGTGATCGACGGCCATATCGACCAGATCGGCGCGCATTAGCGGGTACCGGTCGATCGTCTCGCCGAAGGCCTCGCGGTTGGCAGCGTGGATCTTGCTCTCGAGCAACACCCGTCCGATGATCCCGCAGGAGGCCGCCGCGTTCGATAGGCGCTCGAGGTTGAGCATCTCGGCCATCTGCCGGAAGCCGTTCTCCGCCTCGCCGACGAGGATCGCCTTCGCGCCCGTAAATTCGACCTCGCCCGTCGGCACCGAGATGGTGCCGAGTTTGTCCTTCAGCCGGCGGTAGAGCTGGTCGTTGACGTCCTCTGGGGAGAGGGGGCCGTCCTCGAGCAGTTCGCCCTTCGTGACCGGACTGTCTTCCGGATCGGCGTGGGGAACGAGAAACATCGAGAGGCCGTCGGTTCCCTCGGGGGCGTCCTCGGTCCGAGCGAGCGCGAGCGTCCCCTCGGCGTCGATGTTCGAACAGAACCACTTCTCGCCGGTGAGGCGCCAGCACTCCGCCTCCTCGTCGTACTCGGCGCGCGTCTCGTTCGCGCCGACGTCGCTGCCGCCCTGCTTCTCGGTGAGGAACATCGCGCCCTCGATACAGTCGTCGTAGTCGCGACTCGTCAGCGCCTCGTAGTAGGGCTCGAGACGCTCGTCGCCGAACTTCTCGAGGACGAGCGCCGCGCCGGCGGTCATCGCGACGGGACAGTCGAAGCCGGGATCGGCGTAACACAGCAGGTACTGCATCGCGAGGTTGTGCGAGAGGGGCATCCGTTCGTCGCGTCCCGGCGGGGCTTCGAAGGCGTCGGCGACGATGCCGGCCTCGTAGGCGAGGCGCTCGTTCTCGAACTGCTCGGCCGGGTAGCGAACGAAGTTCTGAACCACGCCGTACTCGTCGTAGGGCTCGAGTTCCGGCCCGTGCTCGTCGACGTAGTCGGCGTTGTCGGCGATCGTGTGGCCGACGGTCTCGCCGAACGCCTCGAGTCTGGGCAGGGCCCAATCGAACTCCTCGTCGGCGTAGACCCGGCGGAGCTCGCGCTCGAGCGTTCGGTCCAGGCTCCAGTAGTTGACGTGTCGGCCCTCGTCGTACTGGCCGTAGTCGATCCCGGTGTCCATGCCGTGCTACTTGATCACGATCATCAATAAAACGCAAGCTATCCAACGTGTCGCGCGTTGTCGGCCGTTGTTACACGGCGGATCGCTTCCGTCGCGACCGTCGCGACGTCACCTTCTCGAGTCGCGTTCGGGGAAAGACGTAGACCTTCAGCGACTCGGGGACGACGCCGTTGCGGGCGACCGTCGCGTGCGGGTAGACGGCGCCGACGACGGGCACGTCGGCGTCGTAGTTCGCGTTCGTCTCGTACTCGGCGACGGACCGACCCGTGGCCTCGAGTCGAACCGCGTCGGCGCGCAGTTCCGAGACGTCGACGACGGTGAGCCGATCGCCGGTCTCGCGGTCGACGACGCGGTCGCCGGGCCAGATCGCGTGCTCGTCGCAGTAGTACGGTCCGGGGTCGTCCTCCTCGACGAACACCGTCCCGTCGCAGTCGTGACAGCCGACGGCGATCTTTCCCGGCGGCGGCGTTCGTCCGTCGGTGATCTCGATCGCGACGCGGCGGATGTGTTTGCACCGAACGCCGCGGAAGACGTGATCGGGGCAGGTACACCGGCCGCCCTCGAGATCGACGAGGTAGGTGTGATCGCTGGCCGATTCGATCTCGTAGAGGCCGTCGCCGAGCGCGAGCACCGACATCGGTTCGGTGCGCGCGCGGCGCGAACGCTCCTCGAGGTGCTCGGCGGACGGTACTGGAAGCGGTGTCTTCGGTGACGCTGTTGTTTTCATGGGTTGCGTCGTGGGGGCTGATTTGCCGGCTAACGGGCCGGAATCGTACTCGTCTGGCTATTCGACGCCTCTAGGGACTCGATCGAAATAACGGGACTGCCTGCGCACGCTTGCCTCACCTTTATATACGAAATGCCGATCTCCACGCTCGCTGTATTGTTCTCCGACTCGAGCGAACGCGGGTTCAGACGGAACGGTAATTCTTCCGAGTAGCCCTTCGAAGCGCTTTTGCCTCGGCCGGCGAAACTGATGCGGTAATGCTCGAGCGCGAGCGGCTCATCGAAATCGTCGTGGCCGTGACGGCCGTCCTCCTGATGCTCGCTTCCATGATCGCCATCGGCTCCGAGTACGGGGGGGCCGACGGGACGCTCCCACCCGAGGGTGGCGAGATGCTCGTCGGCGTGATCGTCGGCTTCATCTTCCTGCTGACCGCCGCCGGGATCGGTCTGGCGTACGCGCTGAACGATCCCGAGGACGGTCTCGAGGGTGAGGACGAAACGGAGACGAAGAACGCAGTCTGACCGGTCGGTATCTTTTCTGTTCGGGTAGCTACTGGGAAGCGGCACTTCGGGAGAGACGGCGATAGGCGGAGGAACTCACCGAGGACGATCAGCGCTAACGCTCGAGTCGGCTCTCACAACCTAGTCTCCGGTCGCCGACTCGCTCGCGTCCTCGCGCCAGTCCTCGAGTTCCTCGTCGTCGCTGTCGTCGATCCGCTGCTCGTAGTAGGCCATCGGGTGCGGAATGCGCTCGCAGAGGTCGTCCTTGTTGACGCAGTCCCCGTAGGACTGCATCGTCGCACAGGAGGGCGGCGAGTACTCCGTCGGCGACGTCTCGCCGCCGATGTGGTCGGTCTGGTAACGGGTCATCTCCTCTCCGAACGAGGAGTTCACCCGGTAGAGGTCGACGATGTCGTCGGTCGACATCCCGATGCTCGTCAGGAAGGCGGTGATCGCGAACCGGGAGTGGTGGGGCAGGTGTTCGCCCTTCTGGATCTGGTCGAGCAGCGCCTTCATACACGGCGGGAACAGGTCCGGCACGACGGTGTCGATCTCGCGGGTCAACTCGAGGTCGGCGAGCACCTCCCGGATCTCGGCCGCCTCCTCCTCGAGACTCGTCTCGATGGCGCCGGGGACGTCGAACGGCAACCCGTCCTCGATCCGATCCCGGATCGCCTCCCGAACGAGCAGGAGGAGGTCGTCCTCCTCGACGGGGACCTCGCCGTCGGCCAGCGCGCGGTTGACGAGTCGCCACTCGTCATCCCAGAGGTCCTCGGCGAGCGGGAGGTAGGTGCCGACGTCGATCCGGTAGCCGTCGGTCGTCTCCCGGACGACGCCCTGGAGGTCGAACTCCGCGAGCAGGTGCTCGAGATCCAGCCCGGTCGACTCGACGCTCTTGAGTTCGACGGTGTCCTCGAGGTCGGCGGTGAACCGCTCGTAGGCGCTCGCGGCCTCGGCGCGGGCGTACTTGCGCACGAGGACGCGTTCGTCGACCAGCGAGACGAGCACGCGAGCGACCGGATACGAGAGGAGTTCGACGCGCGGGTCGCGGTGCGAGTCGCCGACCTCGCCCTCCTCGAGTGCGGTACTGACCCGCTCCGTGGCGCGCTCGACGACCGCCTCGTCCTGTTCGACGATGGTGGCCAGATCGACGGCCTCCGTCGCCACGGTCTCGCGAGCGGCCTCGAGAAACGGGTATCTGGCGTGCAGTCGCTCCATCGGTAATGTAGTGTTACCGCGACGGGTTAAACGCCCTGATTGTCGCGACTATCGGGAACCGTGACTATTCACCGATCCCGTCAGTCACCGATTCGAACCAGTCGTCCGTAATACCGTTTTACCACCCCTTCGCTGTCGTCGGTTTCTCGTCGAGGCGACGGTTCGAGTCGGTAACTTCCTATTGCCCTGCCTCGAGGGTCGGCTTCAAGGGCGTCCGACCCGTCAGCACGGGTATGCCACGGGTCACTCGAGACGGCGTGTCGATCTACTACGAACGGGAGGAGGGCGAGGGGACGCCGGTCGTCTTCGTCCAGGGACTCGGTTTCGGCCGGTGGATGTGGCGCTGGCAGCGGGAGGCCGTCGCCGGCGACTACGGCGTGATCGCCCCGGACAACCGGGGAACCGGTCGATCCGACGCCGGACTGCCGCCGCTGGTCGGACGGCTCCCGCGCGCGATCCGCGCACCGCTCATCTTCAAGCTGGCCGGCTACTCGATCGGCGGACTGGCCGCCGACCTCGAGGCCGTCCTCGACGAGGCGGGGGTCTACGACGCCCACATCGTCGGCGCGAGCATGGGCGGAATGATCGCCCAGCGCCACGCGCTCGAGTACTCGCGGGCGAAAACGCTCACGCTGTGCTGTACGAGCCACGGGGGCGTGGACGCGGTTCCCGTCCCCGAGGAGACCCGGGAACACATTTTCGACGCGCCCGACGGGGCGAGCGAGCGAGAGATCATCCGCCACCGGATGCGGCCCGCGTTCAACGAGCGGTTCACGAACCGGAATCCGCACCTGATGGATCGGATCATCGAGTGGCGGCTCGAGCAAGACGCCGACGACCCGGCCCGGGAGGCCCAGGCCGCGGCCGTGCTCGACTTCGACGTCAGCGACCGCCTCGAGGGCATTCGGGTCCCGACGCTGGTCATGCACGGGACGAACGACGAGGTAGTCCCCGTCGCGAACGGCAAACTGCTCGACGAGAAGATTCCCGACGCGCGGATCGAACTCGTCGACGGCGGCTCACACTGTTTCTTCATCGAGGACGCGGACCGCGTTAATCAGCGGCTGCGTTCGTTTCTGGCCGCTCACGACTGACGCGCCGGTCGGTCGACTACTCGTCGGAGCGTTCGGCGTCGGACGACGGCTCGAGCAGCCGAACCCGACCGTCGGTTCGGACGTCGACGTCGAACCCCGCGTACGAAAATTGGAGCTGGTGGGCGTCGGTCTCGAGCTTTCGGCGGGCGTGATCGCACAGCGAGTCGAGCGCGTCCGGCTCGATGGCGTCGTACAGCGGCTCGAGGTGGACCGGATCCGAGTCGGTAACCGTTCCGACCGCCGTGATGACGACTTCGCTCGCACGCTCGCCGGCAGCCGGATCGAACGTCGTCTCGTATCGCGATTCTCGACAGTCGCTGGAGTTGCCGGTGGAGGGCATACTATCGTGTGCGTCGGCTGCACTGGTAGAATTCCTCCTTACCATATCTCTGCTTTAAATCACGGCGAGCGTGAGTGTCGGTCACACTCGCGTCACCGACGGAGTCGCCGGTGTTCGACGGGAACGGCAGAGAGAACGAAGAGACGAGGGTGTCGACGCGATCAGTCGCTCTGGATGCGCGGTGCCAGCATGTAGGTGACCTGGCCCTGCCCCTCGGCGAATCCGTAGTAGATCTTGACCGGGAACTCCTCACCGAGGTCGAGCGTGACCTCGGCGTCGCCGGGAATCGCCTTGTCCATGTCCTTGAGGTAGTCCAGCGAGAACAGCGAGTGGGCCGGACCGGACTGCAGGTCGATCAGCTCCTCCTGGGTGAGTTCGAGGTGGACGTCGTCGGTGTCGCCCTCGGCGTTGACGTAGAAGAACTCCTCGCCCTCGTCGACGCCGAGGGCGATGTGATCGGAGACCATGTCCGCCGCCTTCACCGAGCGGTTGACGTCCTTCCCCTCGAGGACGACCCGCGCCGGCAGGTCGAGCTCCGGGATGTCCGGCTCCTGGCGGATGGAGTCGGGGTCGATCAGCGCCAGGGTGTACTCGAGTCCGTCGATCTGGATGTGAAGCTTGCGAGTCTCCTCGTCGAGTTCGAACTGGATGAGCTGGCCGGAGTCGGCCATACCAGCGATGTCCTCGAGTCGGGAGAGATCCACGCCGATCAGCCCGCCGTCGGCCTCGTAGGATTCGAACGCGGCCGCCTCCAGCGAGAGATCGACCATCCCGACGTTCGCGGGGTCGACGGCCCGGATTTCGAGGCCGTCCTCCTCGAGGTGGATCTTACACTCGTCGACCAGAACGCTCACCGAATCGAGCGCGCTGGTGAGCGTTTCTGCGCTCACGATGGCCTTGAACATATGAGTCGGGGTACGAACGGTTGCCATAAAAAGCCACTCTTTACGCGCGGGCGGCTCACCGAACGGGTTACGGCAACGACCGGTGCCGACAACGATCGATTTCGACGACAGATTCGTCGCTCCCGGATTCGATTTCGTTCGTCGACGGTCCCGCTTCGACCGACGTCGAGTCGCCGGACGTGTCGCCGGTATCGACAGTTTGCCCCGCTGTACGATGATCCAAACAAAATACGGTGTGGTCCGACTACGGGGCCATGAGCGCTCCTCCTGCAATCGTCCTCGCAGCGGGCGAGGGCACGCGGCTTCGACCGCTCACGCGGAACCGGCCGAAGCCGATGCTTCCGGCGGGAACCCATCCGATCCTCGAGCACGTGTTCGACGAGTTGATCGATGCCGGTGTACGGGACATTACCGCCGTCGTCGGCTACCGCGGAAACCGGATTCGGTCGTACTTCGGTCCGAGCTACCGGAACACGTCGGTGACGTACGCCGCCCAGGAACGACAGCTCGGATCGGGACACGCGCTGCTGGCTGCGGCCTCGGCCGTCGACGGGACCGCCGTGGTCGTCAACGGCGACCAGTTCGTCGAGCGTCAGATCATCGAGGACGTTATCGCCGCCCACGACGAGGACAGCGCCGCGACGCTCGGTCTGATAACCCGCACGGATCTCGGCAGGTACGGCGGTGCGATACTCGAGAACGACGGGGCCGTCTCCGAACTGGTCGAACGGCCGCGGGACGATCGGGACTACCGGCTCAACGCGGGCGTCTACGCGATCGAGCCGCGAGTCCTCGAAGCGATCCGCGAGATAGAGCCCACCGGGGGTGAGTACTCGATCGTCGACGGAATTTCGGCGCTGATCGAGGAGGGAGAGACGGTTCGCGGCGTGGTCTCCGACGGCTGCTGGGTCGATGCGACCTATCCGTGGGATCTCCTCGAGGTTTCGGAGACGCTGTTCGAAGAGGGTGTCATCGCCGACGAGACCGCGGCGTCGGCGACCGTCCACGATTCGGCGGTGTTTCGTCCGCCCGTCGTCGTCGATCGCGACTGCGAAGTCGGCCCCGGCGCCGTCGTCGGACCGTACACGTGTCTCGGCGAGAACGTCACGATCGGTTCGAACGCCGTGGTCAGACGCTGTGTGATCGACAGCGACACCCGAATCGGGCCCAACGCGACCGTTCTCGACTGCGTGACCGGCGTCGGCGTCGACGTCGGTCCGGGGACGACCGTTCCCGGCGGTCCGGGCGACGTCAGGGTCGATAATCGATTCTTCGAGGACGAACCGATCGGCGCGCTGCTCGCCGACCACGTCACCGATCACGGGGGCGTAACCTACGTCCCGGGAGCGATCGTCGGCGCCGCCGTAACGATCGCGTCCGGAATGACCGTCCGCGGGACGATCGACGACGATATCGAGGTGCGCTCCTGATGTGCGGAATCATCGGCTACGTCGGCGACGACGAGACGCTCGAGATTCTCATGGACGGACTCTCGCGGCTCGAGTATCGCGGCTACGATTCGGCCGGCGTCGGCGTGGTGAACTCGTCGCTCTCGGTCTGCAAGCGAGCGGGCACACTCGAAGCGCTCGAGTCCGCGCTCCCCGACGACGGAATCGACGGCGCGGCCGGTATCGGCCACACCCGCTGGAGCACG
This sequence comes from Natronococcus sp. CG52, assembly GCF_023913515.1. NCBI lineage: Archaea > Methanobacteriati > Methanobacteriota > Halobacteria > Halobacteriales > Natrialbaceae > Natronococcus > Natronococcus zhouii. The sequence goes on along the minus strand of NZ_CP099391.1, from coordinate 3,801,052 downwards.
CACGGGCCGCCGTCCGACGAGAACGCCCACCCGCACACGGACCCGACCGGAACGGTGGCCGTCGTCCACAACGGCATCATCGAGAACGACGCGGAGCTACGCGAGGAGCTGTCGGCCGCGGGCCACACGTTCGAGAGCGACACCGATACGGAGGTCGTCCCGCACCTCATCGACCGGGCCCTCGAGGGCGGCGACGACCGGGAGACGGCGTTTCGCACGGCTATCGACCGACTCGCGGGGAGCTACGCGGTCGCGGCGGTCTTTGCGGACACCGAGACGGTCTTCGCCGCTCGCCACGAGTCGCCGCTCGTCCTCGGACTCGGCGAGGACGGCACTTACCTCGGGAGCGACGTTCCCGCGTTCATCGAGCACACGAACCGCGTGATCTACCTCGAGGACGGCGAGTTCGCCGCGTTGACCCCGACGGAGGTGACGGTAACGGACGGAAGCGGCGCCGTCGTCGAGAAGTCGATCGAGACGATCGACTGGGAGCCCGAGGCGGTCGGAAAGGTCGGCTACGACCACTACATGCTCAAGGAGATTCAGGAGCAGCCGATCGCGATCCGGGACTGTCTCCGCGGCCGAGTCGAGGAGCTCTCGGCCGCCGTCACGCTCGAGTCCCTCGAGGAGCTCTCCAGACCGTCGACGGTTCAACTGGTCGCCTGCGGGACGTCGTATCACGCCGGACTGTACGCCGAACGACTGTTCCAGCGGCGGGGCATCCCCGCACAGTCGTTCGTCGCGAGCGAGTACGTCGCCGACGAGATCCCGGTAGACGAGGAGACGCTCGTCGTCGGAATCTCCCAGAGCGGCGAAACCGCCGACACGATGCGCGCCCTTCGCGAGGCGAACCGGGCCGGTGCGACCACGCTCGCGGTGACCAACGTCGTCGCTAGCTCCGCCGATCGGGAGTGCGATCACACCCTCTACATCCGCGCCGGGCCGGAGATCAGCGTCGCGGCGACGAAGTCGTTCGCGTCCCAGCAGGCCACGCTGTTCATGCTCGTGAGCGCCCTCGCCGACCCGTCCCCGCACGATCAGGAACTCGTCCGCAGCCTGCGCCAGCTACCGGACCACATTCAAACGGTTCTCGACGACTCGAGCGCACCGACCGTCGCCGAGGCGTTTCTCGACTCCGACGCGTACTTCTTTATCGGACGCGGCCTCAACACGCCCGTCGCGTTCGAGGGGGCGCTGAAGCTCAAGGAGATCAGCTACAAGCACGCCGAGGGGTATCCCGCGGGGGAACTGAAACACGGCCCGCTCGCGCTCGTGACCGAGTCGACGCCGGTGTTCGCACTCGTCTCCGAGCACGGAAACGCGGCGAAGACCGTCGGCAACATCAAGGAGGTCCAGGCCCGCGGCGCGCCCGTCGTCGCGGTGACCGACACGCCCGACGAGCTCCCGATCCAGTCCGACTTCACGCTCGAAATTCCGGAGACGCACCCGTGGGTCGCCCCGATCGTCGCGAACGTTCAGCTCCAGTACGTCGCCTACTGGCTGGCGAACTACCTCGGCCGCCCGATCGACAAACCCCGGAACCTGGCGAAGAGCGTCACCGTGCAGTAGACCCGCGTTCCGCGCTTCGCACGTCTCGCGAGCCGAGCGGTCGGCCGGTCGATCACCGCTATCAGAACGAGACTCGAGAAACCGACGCCGGGCCGCCTCGAAACGGTCGTTCCGCTCAGTACTCCTCGCGCAACTGGATCTCGTCGTCGGTGACCGTATCGATCGCGTCGTTTCGAAGCGGATACTCGCTCTGGGTGTCCGACCCCCAGCCGAGTCTGGTCTTGGGTTCGCCGCCGAGATCCTGGTTCGGCTCGACGTAGGCCGTCCCCTCGTCGTCGTCGACGTCGGTGACGACGCCGATCTCGGTTCCCTCGCTGTCGATCACGGGCTTTCCGCCGTCCTCCACGGTGATCTCTGCGCCCACGTTCGGACGTCAACGTCTCGACGGCATAACTGCTGTCCCGGAGTTCGCAACCGTCCGGTCGATCGGCTGCTCGAGCGACCGGGTTCGCCGTTCAGGACTCGATCTTCTCGACGATCTCGCGCGCCTGCTCTTCGGCTTTCTCCTCGCCGACGTGCTTCTCGATCAGCACGCTGGTCACCTCCCAGTCGTCTTCGCCCCCGATCTTGCCGGTTCGCACCTCGCTCCCCTCGGAGACCGATTCCGCGGGCTCTTTCGCCCAGTCGGGCGTTCGGATCTCGTCGTACCGGTCGGGATCCCGAAACCGGACGTGAATGTACTCGCCTTCCGTTTCGACCATTTCGACGCCTGGAACGTCGGCCATGTGCGGATAGCCGTCGGGCAGGTGCCTAACGATCGGCCCTGAATGTGCTCCTTCCGGTTCGGTGCTCCACCGTCTCTCGCCGCGGCCGTCGCTCTCAGCGAGCGAAAACGTGCGACACGCGACTGTCGAGCGGCGAGCGCGCCGACGGGGTGCGTACGCAGGGAAACGATGTTTTTCGACGCGGCCGGACACCGAAACGATGACCGACCGGGAATCGACCGATTGGGAGTTCGACACCGTGTTCGCCGACGCGCTCGAGACCGTCCCGGACGACCAGTTCGACCCCGAGCGGTTCGTCCCCGGCGTCGGACCGCTCTCCGCGGAGGTGGTGCTCGTCGGCGAGGCACCGGGCGAGCAGGAGGTCGCCCAAGGCGAACCGTTCGTCGGCCAGGCGGGAAAACAGCTGGATCGCGCGCTCGAGTCCATCGGGCACGACCGGCGGGATCTCTACATCACCAACCTCGTCAAGGTGCGACCGCCGGAGAACCGCGACCCGTCCGTCGCCGAGATCGAGGCCTGGTGGCCGGTGCTCGAGGCCGAACTCGAGCGCGTCGATCCGTCCGTTCTCGTTCCGATGGGGAGCTTTGCGACGGCCGAACTCCTCGATACCGACGAGACGATCACGGACCTGCACGGCCGGGAGGTGGCACGCGACGGTCGGACCGTCGTGCCGGCGTTTCACCCGGCGGCGGCGCTGTACGACCGGAGCAAGGTCGACGCTATCGAGTCGGATCTGGCGACGGCGCTCGACCTCGCGTGACGGAGCCACCGCCCTCGACTCCCGGGCTGTGCAGGCAGGAACGGCTTGTCACGGACGGTGCTACGTCCGGGTATGAGTCCTACGTTTACGGAGGACGATATCGGCAAGACCGTCGAGAGCGCATCGGGCGAGAACCTCGGCGTCGTCATTGCCGTCGATTCGGGAACGTCCTACGTCGAACCGAACCCGGGCGTAACGGACTCGATCAAAGCCGCGCTCGACTGGGAAGGTGACGCCGACGACGCCATCCCGCTCGCGGACGACGCCGTCGATCGGGTGACGGACGAGACGATCCGGCTCGAGGCGGAGTTTCCGACGGAGAGCATCACGACGGGAGACACGGACGACGATGCGGAGACGCCAGCCGACGACGCCGAAGAGCGGGAGGTCGGCCACGCTCCCGGGGAGCCGGTGGCGTCGGATCCCACCGACCCGGAGACCGACGTCGACGGGACGGGAAACCGCGCCGGAACCGGCGGACCCGACGACTCCGAACCGATGATGGAGGACGACGAGTTCTACGACACTGCCGAGGACGGGCCGCGCGTGGATCCGTCCGAAGAGATGGAGCCGCCGGAGGAGACGGACCAGCCGGAAGCCGGCGAGCGGACCGACGAGCCGAGCGCCGAGGAGATGGAGTCGATCGAGGACGAGGCGAGCCACGAACTCGAGGTCGACCCGACCGAACTGACCGACCAGGAGCCGGAGGCCGAGATCACGGCCGACGAGGACGTCGGGCAACGCGAGGGATCGACCGATCCCGCGGCCGAGGACGAGCCCGATCGACGCGAAGAATCGGGACGGATCCGCGACGAGGACGACGCGTCCACCGACTCCACGACAGAGGGAGCCGACGACGAGCGAGACGAGAATCAGTAACGACGGCGAACGGTATCTCTTCCGCTCGAGAACCCTCGATCGACGCCGTTCTGCGGTGAGGTGGGTCGCTGGGAGCGATCCGCGGCCGAACGCCGACGGAGTCGTTCGCCCCGCTCGTCAGTTCCCGCGGTCTTTCCCCTCCTCGAACGCCGATTCGACGCCGGCGAGTTCGAAGAACTGGTCGTGGTCCTCGTCTTCCGGGAAGTTCTCCCGCACTTCCTCGAACTCGCTTCCCGAGACGATCTCCGCGAGGAGCGCGAAGATCGCCTGCACGTAGTAGACGGCTTCCGACCCTCCGTCGTCGTCCCCGAGACCCGCCCGCTCGGCGACGCGGGAGACGAACTCGTCGAAGCCGAACTGCTGGTCCGACTCCGCCTCGAGCAGGAACCGATCGATCTACATCGGCAGCGGACCCGCGAGATTGGACGCTTCACCTTCCTGTACGCGCTCCCCGAGCGTCGTCAGGACGGCACGAGTTGCCCGAACCGCCGCCCCCATTCCGGAAAGCTCGAGTCGATGCTGTACCTCGCCGACGAATTCGTGGTAGTCCGTAGTGATACGGTAGCGCACCGCTGACGAAAAAAACCGGAGTCTGCGGACCGCTCGAGACGATCGAATCGACGGGAAAGTCGTCGGTCGCTGGTCGTCTCGCTCGGCGACAGTTGTCGGTGCTACTGCGAAAAATCGGTTCGTTCCTCCCCGAGCTACTACGGCGGGTCTCCCCCGGGGCGCTCGCGGCCCGTGATCAGCCCTTGACAGTTAGAATGCCGTCGTTGACCGTCACCTCGGTCGCGTCGGACGGAATCGCGAACTCGAACTGGCCGTCGTCCACGACGACGATCGCCGTCTCGTCGACGACGTCGAGCGTCGGCTTTCCGGCACGTCGACCGAAATCCACCGCGATGACGTACTCCTCGTCGTACTCCCGCTCGGTGATCGTGACCTCGTCGTTCTCTCCGGCCGCCGCTTCGAGCTCGGGTGGCGTTTCCATAATCGGCCATTAGCGGCCGCCGTCCGTAAGAGGTAGGCACGAAGTTGCTACCTCGCTCACCGCGACTCCGTCCCGTCCGGCGGTTCGAACCGCGCAACCCCCGTCCGGCCCGCTTTCAGCAGGTCTTTCCGCTTCTGGTCCGTACCCTCGGTACGAACACGGTCGATCCGTCACGCAGCCGTCCCGCGACGGCACCCGGATCGACCCCTCGATCAGCATCGGCCGCGGTACTGACTCGAGGTCGCTTCACGAGGTACGAATCATGACACGACGAGACCACTACTACAACAAGGCGAAACAGGAAGGATACCGGAGTCGAGCGGCGTACAAGCTCAAGCAGCTCGACGACCTCGAGAACGTCATCTCCGGCGGCGACACGGTCGTCGACCTGGGTGCCGCCCCCGGCGGCTGGCTCGAGGTCGCCGCCGAGAAGGTCGGCCCGCAGGGACAGGTGATCGGCGTCGACCTTCAGCGAATCAAGGATCTCGAGGATCCGTCCGTCAACGACCGCGTCGAGACGCTCCGCGGGGACATGACCGAGGAGAAGACGCGCGATCGCGTCACCGACGCCGCCGGTGGGAAGGTCGATGCTGTCATCTCGGACATGGCGCCCAACATGACCGGCGAGTACTCGCTCGACCAGGCCCGTTCGCTACACCTCGCCCGGCAGGCGTTCGAGACGTCCCTCGAACTGCTCGACAGCGGCGGTAATTTCGTCGCCAAGGTGTTCGACGGCCCCGACGTCGACGAGTTCCGGGCGGAGGTCGAAGAGGAGTTTCAGTACGTCCGCGCGACGACGCCGAAGGCGTCGCGAAAGGAGTCCTCCGAACTCTTCCTCATTGCCAAGGGACGGCTCACGGCACCGGTCAGCCAGGGCGACGAACTCGAGGTCGAGATCGTCGACGTCGGCAGCGAGGGCGACGGTATCGCGTCCGTGGAAGGATTCCGGCTGTTCGTCCCCTCGACCGAAACGGGTGACGTCGTCGAGGTTCGCGTCGAGGACGTGAAGCCGAACTTCGGGTTCGCAGAGCAGATCGACGACGAGTAAAGCGCCGACTTTCCCGACTCCTCCGCGGTCGTTTCGTCTCGCTTCTCACTCCCGCTCGTAGCTAATACGGACGGCCGTTACCGACTCCTCCGCGGTCGCCACGTAGAACTCCTCGAGTGAATCGAAAACCGCTGCCGACAGTTGGTCGCCTTCCGCAGCGTCGTTCTGGTCGACGGTCGCGAGTTCGTCGTAGAGGTGTCCGGTCGCTTCGTGGAGGGCGCGCTGGACCGTTTCGGTCGCCGGGAGTTCGATCGTCTCGGTCGACTCTCCGTCTCCCCTTTCGGTCGCGGGTACTGTCATCGTTGGGGACTCTCTGCTAGCCCCACATAAACCATCGGAAATTACGGCTACTATTCGTCGGTCTCGAGACGGTCGTGGCGGTCGTCGATCTCGTCGAGGATGTCGAGCGTCTTGCGAACCGAGGCGCGGATCGCATCGCTGCGATTGACGAACTTGCCGTCGTCGCCGACGTGACCGTCCAGATCGTCGAGCAGTTCCTGTGGAATTTCGACGCTGATCTTGGGCATGTGGTGGCGTTTGTAGTGATCTCCCTTAAGCCGTCGGCTGCCTCACTCGGCGGCGTTGGCTTCGGGTTCGGGGGTGCCGCCGCGTCCACCGCCGAAGAGCCGCCCGCCGCCGGTGAGGACGTACAGCACGACGAGGCCGAGGACGTAGGTCAGCGCGATCGGAATAGCCACCAGCAGCATCGTCAGGATCCCCTTCGGGCTGAAGAACGCGGCGGCCGTAAAGATCCCGACGACGACGGGCCGCCAGCGCGCGAGCATCGTCCGGTAGTTGACGATGCCACCGATGTGGAACATCGCCATCGTGACGATGATGTTGAACAGGAAGCCGACGCCGATGGTCGTGTAGATCACGAGCCAGGAGAAGCTATTGATCCGGTAGGTGACGACCATCCCGTTCGTGACGGCGTCGGTGATCAGATACGAGATCACTGCGGGCGCGATCCAGTAGAAGCCCAGGAACAGGCCGAGACCGAATCCGCCGAGCATCGTGCCGCCCCAGACGAGGATCACCCGCGGATCGCCGCGAACGAGTCCGCGCTCCCTGGCGGCCGGCCAGCCCCAGTACATGATCAGCGGCAGGACGGCGAGGATCGCCAGGATCGTGCTCACCTTCACCATGAAGATCAGCACTTCGACCGGGTGAAGCGCGATGACGAGTCCGAGTTCGCCGATCAAATCCGTCGTGGACTCGGCGCCGGTGATCTCCGCGTCGTTTCCTTCCGCGACCTCGATGAGGACTTCGTCCGGCACGCGATTGACGAACTGGGCGAGGATGACGCCGAACCCGCCCTGGTAGAGCGCGACGAACGTCCCGCCGAGGACGGCCATGAATACGCCCACGATGTAGAACATCTTCGAGGTGAGGCTGTTGAAGATGAACGCGAGGTCGTAGGCGTAACCGCCGATGTCGTCCTCGGTCGTCTCCTCCTCGGTAAACGCGTCGAACATCCCGGCGGCCGTACTCGAGAAGACGTTCCCTTCCTCCTCCTCGGTGCCCGCGGCGGCCGCGCCGCCGGCACCCGTGCCGCCGGTCGCGCCGGCGCTCGAGTCGGCGGCCTCCTGTTGTTGCTTTTGCAGTCCGTCGAACCGGTTGAGGATCGCCTGCGCCTTGTCCCGGTCGTCGTCGTACATCGCCTTCCGGGAGTACTCGAGGGCCTCTTCTTCTTCCATCTCGAGGAAGACCGTCGCCGGCACGTCTTCGATGTCCGTGGCCTCGAGCGTCTCGAAGTCGACGTCCTCGGCGGTATCGGCCGCCCGGATGTCGTCCTCGCGCGGGTAGACCGGCGACTGTAGGATCTTCAGCGCGTAGCCGATGAGCACGAGAAAGCCGATGGTGGCGGCTGCGATCGCACCGACGGCCAGCTCTCCCAGCAGGCCGTGTTCGGCGACGATCGGCCAGAGACCGATGTTCCCGTCGGCGGGTTGCAGTACGTCCGGAAGCTGCGGATACACCGATTCGCTGACGAACGTGAATCCGACCTGGTTGACGAACGCGATCGCCGCGACGGCGGCGACGATCACGAGACCGGTGAACTGGAGGAAGCGGCGTTTCATGAGCGCCGTTCCGGTGTCGAGTTCGGCCGCACCCCGTCGGCGGACGTTGGTGACTACCTTCGAGAGACCGAGACTGAATACGTAGAGCGCAAACAGCGGGAGCGCCCACATGACCAGCGTGAACGGGTCCGGCGGGGAGAACATCGCGCCGAAGATCGTGATGGCGACCGCCGCGTGGCGCCACTTGTCCCGGAACGTCTCGTAGGGGACGATCTCGGTGTACGAGAGGATGCCCATAAACAGCGGCATCTGTGCCGCGAGACCGAACGAGAGGGTCAACAGGGCCATGAATTCGGTGAACTCGGTGATCCCCCAGCTTGGATCGACGCCGGCCTCGTATGCGACGACGGCGAGGAAGTCGAACGCGAAGGGGAAGAAGACCGCGTAGGCGTAGAAGACGCCGACCCAGAACAGGACGAACGAGGTTGCGGCGAAGCCGGCCATATGGAGCTTCGAGATGGGAACGACCGACTGGAACCCGCGCTGACGAAGTTTATCCCGGGAAAAGTACACCAACGCCGGAATCGCGACGATGATCCCGACCAGCATTCCGATCTTCGCCTGCAAGAGGATCACCTCGAACGGCGTTCGGGTGATGATGTCGGTCGCCATGGCGACGTCCTGATTCATCTCCGATTTCGCCGTCGCTCTGAGGAAGTTCCAGATCCATATCCGCAGGGCGTAGAAGGAACCGACGAAGCCGATGACGAAGACGATGAAAACCTTCTGGAGGTGCGTCTGCACGCTCGAGAGCAACGCGCCGATCGTTTCCCGGCCGGTGTTGATGGCTCGGGCGGTATCTTCGTCGACGGCAGAACTCATTTACTGATGGTTGGTAACTGACATCCGGTTATCAACCTTTCGTGTACGTAGCGCTCGTCTCGATGAAATTCCCCCCTTGTCAGCATCTCACGGTGTCTGTAAGAAAAGGCCTATAACTGGCGGGCTATCTATATCTCGTAGATGACGGACGAGTCGGCGAACGATGGGGATACCGAGCACCCCGAGGAGCCGCGGGACAATCCCGGGGAGCAACCGCCGAACGACGCCGATTCGGACACCGGTTCCACGACCCCTGCGGCCGAGGATCCCGACGAACCCGACGACGCGGCGGCCGACGACGATTCCGCGACGGACAACCTCGAGAAAGTGGACGACGAGCCGCCCACGGTCGAGACCGACGGCGAAGGGATCGTCGGCGACCACCCCGACGAGAGCGATCCGACCTATCCGGACCCGGACGAGGACGTCGGCGGCATCTCGACGCCGCCGGACGACGAGGAGATGCCGCTGGCGGATCACATCGAGGAGATGGTCCTCCGGCTTGCGGTCGTCCTGCTCGTCGGCGCGGCCGGGACGGCGATCGGACTGCTGTGGGCCTCACAGGCCATCGAGCACATCTGGCTCCACGTCTTCCCGACGCAGATCAACGAGCCGCCGCGCATCTACCATCCGCTCGAGCTGTGGCTGACCCGGATCAAGCTGTCGGCGCTGCTCGGCATCATGGTCGCGCTGCCGATGTTCATCTACCAGTGTTACCTGTTCATGCGGCCGGGGCTCTATCCGCACGAGCGCAAGTACTACCTCGCGGCGGTTCCGACGAGCGTCGTGCTGGCTGGACTCGGCATGGTGTTTTCCTACCTGCTCGTGTTGCCGATCCTCTTCCAGTACTTCACCTTCTACTCCGAGGGCAGCGCGAACATCGCCTACGCGCTCGGCGAGACGTTCAACCTGATCATCACGCTGACCGGTTTCCTCGCGATCGTCTTCCAGATCCCGCTGTTCATCATGCTCGCGATCATGATGGGCGTCACGACCCGAAAGTGGCTCGCCGACAAGCGGCTCTACTTCTGGGCCGCGTTCGCGGGGCTGTCGTTCATGTTCACCGTGGACCCGACGATGATGGCCCCCATCCTCGTCGCGATCATGATGATCGTGCTGTTCGAGGGGACGCTGTTGATCCTGAAGTGGACCGGCCGGTAACTCCGGCAGTCCCGAGTTCGCCGCACCGACCGTTCGTCCGATAGACCGCCGTCTTCCGATTCCTTTACACCCTTATATTATCCGTATCCGTCCCCAGATTATCGGAACCTCACACCGATTACCCGGTAAAACAGACGTTCGTAAATGATTACCGTTTAGTGGTTATGGGTGTTCCACTCTTCCGTGAATTGGAGCACGATGTTGGTTCGATATCCGGATCTCCTTTACGAGTGTAAACAACCGGGCTTGCCGTTCGATCGTCGGAGGTGGGTTGCGTGACGGAACTCCCGGTGACGAGACGCGTTCGACGGGCACGGTCGGCTGAACCGACTCGGTGGACGGTTCGCCTCGAGACGCCGCTGGAACGCGACGCCGCGGAACTCCCCGGGGCGGACGTCTGAGACGAGACCGATGACCGACCAGGTATACGGAACTCCGCGACGGGGCCTCGTCGCCGCGACGCTCGGCTTCTTCGTCGGGTTCGCCGGGGTCGTCCTCTACGGACCCGTCGCCGCCGAGTTTCAGGGGGCGATGGGGCTGTCCGGGCTGTTGCTCGGCCTGCTCGTCGCGGCCCCGCAGTTGACGGGTTCGTTGCTCCGAATCCCCTTCGGTGCGTGGGCTGAGGACGTCGGGACGAGAACACCGTTCCTGGTCCTGCTCGGGCTCTCCATCGTCGGTATGGGCGGGCTGTCGGTGCTCCTCCTCACGGCGTCTCCGGACGGACTCACGATGGAGCGCTATCCGCTCGTGTTTCTCTTCGGCGCACTGAGCGGCTGTGGCATCGCGACGTTCTCGGTCGGGATCGCACAGACGTCCTACTGGTATCCGCAGGATCAGCAGGGGACGATGCTCGCGGTTTACGCCGGACTCGGCAACAGTTCGCCGGGCGTCTTCACGCTGCTCGTCCCCATTGCACTCGCCGCGCTCGGTCTGACCGGTGCGTACCTCACGTGGTTCGCCTTCCTTATCCTGGGGACGATCGGCTACGCGATTCTCACCGTCGACGCGCCGTACTTCCAATTTACTAAGCGCGGTCTCAGTCGCGCGCGGGCTAAGCGCCGCGCACGCGATCACGGACAGGAGCTGTTTCCCAACGGTGATGCGGCCGCCTCCCTCCGCAACGCAGCGAGTATTCCGCGGACGTGGGCGCTGGTCGCGCTCTTTTTCACGTCCTTTGGGGGCTTTCTCGCGCTGACCACCTGGCTGCCCTCCTACTGGACTGCCGTTCACGGGATCGGTATCCAGCGCGCCGGAATCCTGACTGCGCTGGCGTTTACGCTGCTCGCAGCCGGGATTCGGATTCCGGGCGGCGTCGTCAGCGACCGGATCGGCGGAGAACGGACCGCGATCGCGAGCTTCGTCGCCGTCGCGGTCGCCGCGGGCGTTCTCGTCTTCACGCGCGAGTTCGCACTCGCGCTCGGCGCGACGGTACTGCTCAGCGCCGGAATGGGCGTCGCCAACGCGGCTGTCTTTCAACTCGTTCCGACGTACGTGCCGGAAGCCGTCGGCGGCGCGTCGGGACTCGTCGGCGGACTCGGCGCGTTCGGCGGCTTCGTCGTCCCGCCGATCCTCGGCGTCTTCGTCGACCTGTACGGTACCGCGGGGTACGCGACCGGTTTCGTCGTCTTCCTCGCGCTCGCACTCGTCTCGGTCGGCCTCTCGAGCGGTCTCTACCGAACGCAGCCGGCACCGGAACCGGTGGGGACCGAGCCGTCGCTCGCCGACGACTGAGTCGCCTCGTCGCCTCGAGGACCGGACGGCCGCGGCGCCCGATCCGGCAACCGCTCGTCTCTGGGCATCCGAGATGCGGTCAGCTGGGGGGTTCCTCTCGTCGGGATAGCTGTGCCTCGTCGTGCTCGCGATGACGCTCTAGAGAATCAGCAGCGTCGCCGACGTCGAATCCCGCGAGGTGACGGACGAGTCGCTCTCGCCGCTCGGGATGCTACTCGGAGCGAGAACGCTCTTCGTCCTTCCGAAGCGAACGCACCGCTCGAGGTCACGCCGACTCCGGACACGTCGACTTCCGCGCGCTGGCCGATCGGAGCCGCCCCGACTCACCGGTGGTCCCGCGTTCGCTGGTAGGTGTACTCGAGCGCCTCCTCGAGCGTGCCGTCGTAGCTGGCCGAGAACAACTGCATGAACCGGGCGGCGATCCGATCACAGCGGTCGAACGTCAGCACCGTCCTGATCCGGATCGTCTCGGAACAGTCGAGCCCCGGATAGCTCGTCGCCGTGAGCGCGTAGCCGGGATGATCCGCACCGTCGAGCGACGCGGGCGCGACCTTCACCCGCAGGTCGTCCGATTCGTGTCGATACGTACGATACTGCAGTTCTCGGTCGCTGTTCGCCTGCGTATAGCTCCGACACGCCTCGATCGTCCACCCGGACGGCACGTCGTCGTCGTCCATCGATCACCGCTACTCGCGGAAAGAGTACGTTCGTGTCGAACTGTGCAATATTTCCGTACGCGAGTCCAAAAGGCCCGCCACCGTTACATTCAGTCCGATAAATACGGTTATATTCTGTAACAATGGGCACTGAGACGCGGTCGAGTCGGACGTTCGGCGGACTTCGCTCGAGCCGGCGCTCAGTCGTCCGACTCCGAGTCGGCGGCGAAGACGTCCTCGACGACGGCCTCGTCGCCGGGACTGACGCTGCCGGTCCGGTAGCCGTGGAGATCCAGCGTGACGTGCTCGAAGCCGATCTCCGAGAGCGCTTCCCGGACGGTCTCGACGAACTCGGGTTCGAGCGCGCGCTCGAGTTCGTCGGGCGAGACCTCGATGCGGGCGAGGCCGTCGTGGTCCCGGACGCGGAACTGGTCGAACCCCCACTGGCGGAGGAGGGCCTCGGCCTGCTCGACGCGGGTGAGCCGTTCCTCGGTGACTTCGAGCCCCGTCGGGATGCGCGAGGAGAGACAGGCCATCGAGGGCTTGTCGGCGACCGAGAGGCCGTAGTGTTCGGCGATCTTCCGGACCTCCTCCTTCGAGATATCGTGGGCCAGCAGCGGCGAGTGGACCTCGAGTTCGTCGACGGCCTGCAGCCCCGGCCGGTGTCCGGCGCCCGGATCGTCGGCGTTGGTCCCGTCACAGACCGTCCCGATCTTCAGGTCGCGAGCGGTCTCGATCATCTCGCCCAGTCGCATCGTCCGGCAGTGATAGCAGCGGTCGTCGTCGTTCTCGACGAACGCGTCGCTCTCGAGTTCGGAGAACTCGACGATCTCGTGGCGGATGCCGATCTCCTCGGCGACCTCCCTGGCGTCCTCGAGTTCGGCCTCCGGGAGCGTCTCGCTCTTCGCGGTGCAGGCGACCGCGTCCTCGCCGACCGCATCGTGGGCGAGGGCGGCCACCACGCTCGAGTCGACTCCGCCGGAGAACGCGATCAGCACGCCGTCGTGGGATGCGAGGTCGTCGCGCGCGGCCTCGAGTTTCGCCTCGACCCGTGTCATGACCCCCCGTTCGTCCCGGACGGGCAAAAGCGCGTTGTCGTCGACCGGCCGCTTTCGCCGAGCGATCGCCGGATGCAGTAAGCAGCGCGCCGGAACGTTAAGTCGATATCAGCCGTACCGTTCACGCAGTGGCCACCATGTTCGACCGACTTCGACGGCTTCGACCGAGCGCCGACACCGAAGGACACACCGAGGAGGCCGACAGCCGATCGCGCGGCGCCCACGCCGTCTCCGCGGCTATCCGCGGGATCCAGGCCGGATTCGTCGCGACCCTCATCATGACCGCGTTTCGGCTCCCGATCCTGCGCTCCTTGCCCCCATCCGCCAATTTCTGGGCGAAGTACGTCACGGGCGGCGATCCGGAGGATCACCCGATCGCCGGGCTGATCCTGCACCTCGCGTACGGGATTCAGGGCGGAATGATCTTCGGCGCCCTGTTCGCCCTGTTCGACGCCGACCGCTCCATCGAACCCGAGCAGCGCGGCCTCGTCTGGGGGTCGGTCTTCGGGATGGCGCTGTCCGCGTTCGGCTCGCAGGTCATGCTGAAGGAACTGCTGGATATCCGCCTCGACGCCGACGAACTCGCGCTGTTCCACGCCGCCCACCTCGTGTACGGGCTCTCGCTCGGGGCCTGGGTCGGCTCGCGGACCGAAGGCGTCCAGGATCCGGAGTCGGAGTACGAGTACGACGACGGCAACTGAGCGACCGCCGACCGCGGTTTTAGTCGTTGCCGCTACTGGCCGCTTTTCCGAGCCTTCGCTCGCAGCACTCGCGAAGCCGCCGGTATCACAACATCCATCCCAGAGGGAAACTGATATCCGACATGGATATCGGACTCGTTGCCGGCGTCGTCCTGATCGGCTTCGTCCACGGCGTGTTGCCGGATCACGGCTGGCCGATCGCGGCGACGTACGCGCTGAACCGGCAGCGCCGCTTGCTGTCCGGGTTCGTCGCGGCGTCGGTACTCGGCGTCGGGCACCTGATCAGCAGCGTCGTCCTCGTTCTGGCGTACTTCTGGTTCAGCGCGTTCAACGAGTTCGCCGAGGGGCCGTGGCTCCGGTACGTCGCCGGCACGCTCCTGATTCTGCTCGGCATCCACGAGTACCGACACGGCGGCCACGGGGCGCACGATCACGACCACGATCACGATCATAGCCACGACCGCAGTGATTCACACGGACAGGCCGACCACGAACACGACCACCACGCTGAAGGCAGCCTCCACGATCATCACGACCACGACCGCCACACCAACGGCGGCGAGCGCGTCGGCGCGACCGACCCTCGCTACCGCGACGACTCCGAACCCGGCCTCCTCGAGCGCGTCCGCGATGCGCTCCCGGGCGGCGGTGGACACCAGCACATAAGCGAGGAACACGCCGAGCGCGGGCTGTTCGCGCTCGGAACGACGGCACTGTTGCTCGGATTTGCCCACGAAGAACCGATCCAGATTCTGGCGATCTGCGTCGGAACGGAGTCCTGTCTCGAGTTGATGCTGGTCTACTCGCTGGCCGTCATCGTCGCGATCATCGTGCCGACGCTGCTATTGATCGCGGGCTACGAGCACTACCGCGACCGGATCGAGCGGTACACGCCGTACCTGCCGATGGTCACCGCAGCGGTGCTCATCGGAATGGGACTGGCGTTCATCGCGGGCGTGCTCTAACGCGTTAGCTATCGACCGTCGCACGCAGGCGCTCGAGGTCCGTCTCGAGACGACTCGCGTACTCGAGGCGCATGTCTCGAGCGTCGCCTTTCGTCACGTACTGGCGACCGTCGATCCGGGTCGAGATCGGGTGATAGTCGTCGATCGAGAACCCCATTCGATCGAGGTAGTTCGCGACCGGCGCGGACTCGAGGCCGTTGTGGATCGCCGACTCGGCGAGATCGAAGGCGGCGTCGAACTCCGGAAGTGTAATCCCCTCGCTCGTGACGTGGCTCGCCTCGTTGCCGGTTCCGTCGTCGATCTGCACGTTCGTGTGGTGGAGCGTCTCCATCACGCCGTGCATCTCCTCTGTCAGCCGGAGCAGTTGACTCGGCAGCGCCGCGTCGGGCGAGCGCCACTCGACGGTCGGCATCTCGTCGCGCAGTCGAACCGGCGTCCAGACGACGTCGTCCGACGAGAAGTTGTCGGCGAGGGCGTCGCCGTCGACGCCCGCCTCGAGCGCTTGCGTCTCGAACTCCTCGAAGCACTGATCGAGCCGTCGAGACCACTCGCCGACGTTCTCTACGTAGTTCCACAGCTGGCCGTGTCTCGGGAACTCCGCGTACCCCTTCTTTCGATAACAGTACGCTCGAGCGCCGTTAGCGACGCGTTCGCCCTGGAAGTACGGCGAGGAGTTCACGAGGGCGAGTGCCGGATCCAGAGCGATGAGCGTGTTGAGCTGATCCGTGACGTTGCGCTTCTCGAAGTGGACGTGCGTGCCGGCGCAGTACTTCGCGTAGTCGAAGTTGGCTCCGACGACCTTCTTCTGGATCCGGCCGCGCTCGCCGGGCCGGCGGTCGATCCCGTCGCAGTTGATCGGCGTTCCAAGCGGGACGAGGTGCTTGTCCACCCGCTCGGCGCGTTCGAGCACCTCGCCCAGTTGCTCGACGAAGGTCCTCCGGAGTTCCGCTATCGACTCGCACGGCGGTGTTTTCATCTCGAACAGCGGTTCGACGAACTCCCGCTCGGTGCGTTCGGAAACGGCTGCGAGCGATCCCGGCGAGATGAGTTCTCCGTCGCTATCGACTACCCAGTACTCGACTTCGAGGCTCGTGTTCATTGTTCGGTTGAGGCCCGCTGATCGTCCACGACCCGATTCACTGCCCAGAATGCGCCCCTGCACGAACCGTCTTCGTACTGTAACGACGATCGGTTTCGCAGAACCGATCCTGCCTGCAGCAGCCGGCTATACTTCAGCCGGTATCGCCCGACTGAACCGTTCTCGAGCGGGACGGGCTGACGCGATCACTCGCCGGTCGAGCCAGCTCTCCGCACGTTCTCGGCGAGGACTGGTGAACGATTTTTGTCGGAGTTCGGTGAAGCCCTACTCGAGGCGTCGGTCGCCGACCGAGAGACGACAATGGGACGAGTACTCGAGAATCCGGTGACGGGAGAACGGATCGCGTTTCGTGAGCAAACCGACGCGGCGCTTCGGTTCGACTACACCCTCGAGCCGGGCGGGTTCGCGCTCGGAAAAGTCGACCACGTCCACCCGAACCAGGAGGAACGGTTTGCGATTCGGTCGGGACGGCTCGGCGTCCGGATCGACGGCGACGAGTGGACGGCGACGCCGGGGACGCGGTTTTCGATACTCTTCGAAACTCCACACACCGTCTGGAACGCCGGGGCCGACGAGATGCACGCGATAGTCGAACTTCGCCCCGGACTCGAGCTGGAGCCCTTCTTCGAGACGATGTTCGGCCTCGCTCGGGACGGGAAGACGAACGACTGGGGGTTGCCGGCTCCGCTCCAGCTGGCGGTGCTCGCGGACGCGTACCGCGAGGAGTTCGCCCTCGCTGGCGTCCCGGTTCCGATTCAGCGAGCGATGGCCTCGGCGACCGCGCCGCTCGGCCGACTCGCGGGCCACCGGGCCCGATACGACCGGTACGGCGGGGAAACGTGAGCGAAACGGGGTCGGTATCGTCGCGGCTGAACGTCGACCGAACCGCCGCCGTCTGCCACGCCAAAACGTTTGGCGGTGGTTGTGGAACGCCACCTATGACCACGACGATCGAGTTCGCGGAGTTCGTCCGGGAGACCGACTACGACGACCTCTCTGGGGACGTTCGCGACGCGCTCAAACGGCGGCTTCTCGACTCGGTTGGCATCGCGATCGCCGCCGAAGTCGCCGGCCCGCCGCGGGCAGTCTACCGGACGGTGACGGAACTCGAGGCCGGCGGCCCCTGTACGCTGTGGGGGCGCGACGGCGGTGCGTCGCCGGTACAGGCGGCGATGCACAACACGGCGCTCGTCCGGTACCTCGACTACATGGACTCGTACCTCGCGCCGGGCGAGACGCCCCACCCGAGCGATAATATCGGTGCGGTCGTCGCGGCCGGGGAGTACGCCGGCGCGACCGGCGAGGAGCTGCTCGCGGGACTCGCCGTCGCCTACGAGATCCAGGCCGAACTGGCGTGGAACGCGCCCGTCCGCGAGAAGGGGTTCGACCACGTCACGCACACCGTGATCTCGGCCGCCGCAGGCGCGTCGAAACTGCTCGGACTCGACCTCGAGGAGACGCGAAACGCCGTCGCTATCGCCGGCACGGGGCACAACGCCCTGCGGGTCACGAGGACGGGCGGGATCACCGAGTGGAAGGGGCTCGCATCGGCGAACGCGGCGCGCAACGCGGTCTACGCGGCGATGCTCGCGAAGAACGGAGTGGCGGGGCCGCGAGACGCCTTCGAGGGGCAGAAGGGGTGGCAGGACGTCGTCGCCGGTCCGTTCGATGTCGACCTGACGCCCGGCGAGCGCGTCCACGACGTTATGACGAAGCGGTACGTCGCCGAGACGTACGCCCAGTCGGCGGTCGAGGGGATCGTCGAACTCGCCGAGAGCCAGGATCTCGACTCCGACGAGGTCGCGGGGATCAAACTCGAGACGTTCGCCGGCGCGAAGCTCATCATCGGCGGCGGCGAGGGGAACCGCTACGAGGTCGGCAACCGCGCTCAGGCGGATCACTCGCTGCCGTACATGCTCGCCGCGGCGCTGATCGACCGCGACCTCTCGCTCGCGCAGTACGAACCCGAGCGGATCCGCCGGAACGACGTCCAGGACCTGCTCCGGATCGTCGACGTCACCGAGGATCCCGAACTCACCGAGCGCTTCGAGAACGGCGAGATGCCCGCCGTCATCGACGTGACGATGGACGACGGCACCACCTACCGCGTCGAGAAGGACGCCTTCCGCGGTCACCCGACGGATCCGATCGGCTGGGAGGGTCTCGAGGAGAAATTCGAGACCGTCACCGCGGAGCACGTCGACGCCGAGCGCCGCGACGAGATCGTCGAGACGATTCGCTCGCTCGAGGACCGCGACGTGGCCGACCTGACGGCGCTGCTCGCCTGACGGCCGTTTCGGATTCGGCCGAAGAACCAATTGTGAGGTAGAGATACGCACCGAACTCTTTCCGCCTCGGGATTCCTCGTGGTTCGAGAGACTGGAAGTCTCTCGTCACTGAGCGGAGCGAAGCTCCGCGAGGTCCAAAAGAGCGCAAAGCGCTCTTTTGAAGATCACGAGACGGCGAAGCCGTCTCGAACGACTTCGCTCGGAACCATTCGGCGCAAAAACTTCGATGAAAAAGGCCGCTCGCTCCCGATGGTCGCTCGCGGCTGCTGTGCTCGACCCGCTACCGAAGCGTTACCTTCTCCGCCTGCACGTAACACAGCTATTGTCTCAATTACAAAGAGATCCCAGCGAAGCTGCGTGACAGCGTTTTAGTCCTGCTCGTAGTCGGGGACCCCCATGGCCGACACAGACCGTGCGTTCGACTTCCTGCACGTCAATGACCGCGAGGCGAAACCGCGAGAGAACGGCATCACCGAAATTCGGGGGCCCTACTACGACCCGATGGGGCCGCGAGAGCTCCGGGACATCCTCGAGACGATGGGCGCCTACGTCGACATCTACAAGTTCTCCGGCGGCTCGTTCGCGCTGATGCCCGAGGACGTCGTCGAGGAGCTGATCGGAATCTGCCACGAGCACGACGTCCTGGTGTCGACGGGCGGGTTCATCGAGCACGTCCTGATCCGAGACTACGACCAGGTGGAGCGCTACGTCGAGGAGGCCGGCGACCTTGGCTTCGACATCGTGGAGGTCTCGAGCGGCTTCCTCGCGATCGACACCGACGACATGGTCGCCCTGACCGAACTCGTCCAGGACCACGGGCTGAAGGCGAAGCCGGAGATCAACGTCCAGTTCGGCGCCGGCGGCGCCTCGAGCGTCGAGGAACTCGAGGCCGAGTCGGCGGTCGACCCCACGAGCGCGATCGAGGAGGGGCGGCGCCACCTCGAGGCCGGCGCGTACAAGATCATGGTCGAGTCCGAAGGCATCACCGAGCAGGTCCGCGACTGGCGAACCGACGTCGCCTTCGAGATCGCGAACGAACTCGGCATCGAGAACTGCGTTTTCGAGGCCGCCGACCCCGAGGTGTTCGAGTGGTACATCAAGCAGTTCGGGCCGCGGGTGAACCTGTTCGTCGACAACTCCCAGATCGTCGAACTCGAGTGCATGCGCTCAGGGCTGTGGGGCAAGAAGTCGACGTGGGGACGGATCGCGAGCTACCGGAACGACTGAACGGCGGTGCGCGGCCGGCGAGTGGCGCCTGCGACGCGGGCGGCGTCCGGCCGTCGCGAACTGACGGCGAGTGACGGTAGGTGCATTACCTGGTTCCTGCCCGTTGGATCCGACACTGATGAAGCGACCTCACTCCGGACAACTCCTCGCCCGCCTCGATCGGCCGACGGCGGCCGAGCCGACCCGGGTCGCCGTGCTCTCGGACGTCCACCTCGCGACGGACGCGACGGGGACCTGGAAGGTGTTCCACCGGACCGAACGCCACCTCCGAGCGGCCGCAACCGCCGTGAACGAGCGGAATCTCGACGGAGTCGTCGTCGCCGGCGATCTGACGCGCAACGGCGATCCGGCGGAGTTCGACCTGTTCGACTCTCTCGCCGACTTCGATCCGACGACGGTCGCGGTGCCGGGCAACCACGACTTCCCGACGACGTTCGACGAGCACGAGTCGCTGCCGATCCCCGCGTTCGAGGATCGGTACACGCCCGGCGGACTGCCGTTCCGCGTCGGATTCGGGGACCTCGAGGTGTTCGGCCTCGACAGCCACGCCGCGACTCCCGGCTCGCCCGCGGAGACGTGGGACGGTCGCGTCGACGCGAAACAACTGATGTGGATCGACGAGGCGCTGTCCGATTCGAACGCTGACAGGTCGATCGTCGTGGTCCACCACAACCTGCCGGCGACGGGCGACCTCTACGAACGGTACCGCGCGGAGTTGCCCGTCGCCGGAGAGGTGCCCGGCTTCTCCAACCCCGAACCGCTGGTCGAACTGCTCGTGAGCCACGACGTCGCACTAGTCGTCACCGGCCACCTTCACTTTCCCGCGATCGAACGCGCCGACGGCGTCACGGAACTGACCGTTCCGGCCGTCTCCTCGTTCCCCCACGCGCTGTTGCTACTCGAGGTCGACGAACGGGGGACGGTCGTCCGTCTCGTTCCTCTTACCGACGGCGACGGGATGGTCGAGTCGATCGCTCACGGCTACGAGAAGGACCGCGTCCTGCTGTCGGCGGCCCAGCAGGCCACGTTTCCGCTCGTCGACGACTTCGGGTAGCGACCCGCACCGTCAGGCCAGACCGATGAGGAGCCAGACCGCCAGCGGAACGCCGACCGCCGCCGCCGCCGCGGCGCGGGACAGGTCGGCGTCCTGCTCGAGGCCGCCCGCGAGCAGATACCACTGCCAGGCGACGGTGAGGACGGTGATGACCGCCAGAACCGGACCGACGGGCGCGAGCGCCGCCTCGACGACCTCCGGTCCTCGCTCGGGATCGCTGATCGTGACGTCCGAGAGCGCGTAGCGGAACGCGAGCAGGCCGGCAGCCAGTCGGACGAATTCGGGTACCGTGGCCCAGCCCGCCAGTGCGAACGCACCGGCGAACGAGGGCGTCCCGTTCGCGAGTCGCGCGGCGCCAAACAGGACGAGGCCGCCGAGAAGCCACACGACGAACGGAACGACTGCGGCGTAGCCGAGGTAGTCGGTCGTCGCCTCGTACACCAGCGATCCGGCGTCGCGTTCGACGGTTTCGGGTTCGTCACAGCCCTCCCACTCCGACGAGTCGGAGCCGTGCTGTTCACAGACCCACTCCGGAGGCCGGTCGGGGTTGTCGATCGTCAGCGTCGCGTCCATCGTTCCGGCGAGCATCGATCCGAGCACCAAGAGCGAGAGGACGAGTGCAACCGCGAGCGCGATCACCAGTCCGACGGCGACCGGCAGCGTCGCTGCCGGCCTGTACTCCGCGAAGAACGCGGCCGGATCCCGCAGGAACAACCGGACGGACCGCGAGACGGAACGCCACATATCCCTACCTCTGTACGTTCAGATAACTAACTTCTTCGGTGAGTCGGCTGCGGCTGACGATTCCTTCGAGTTCGGTCGGTTGAAAACGCAGGGGTAGTCTCGATTACGCCGGTCGACGTTCGCTCGGGTGTGACCGATTACGAGATGCACGAACCCGAGTTCTCGGCCACAACGACGGAGGAGTGGGACGACCCGCAACTCGAGGATTTCGAGACGGACGATCTGAGCGAGGTCGACGATCACTTCGTCCTCTCGGCGTCGGGGTTCCCGCCGGAGAACTTCACCGATCTGAAACTGCCGGTGGTCGAACCCGGCGGCGAGTTGAACAGGAACGCGCTGCAGACCGCCAAGAGCGGCGGCCACGGAGTCGGCGCGGTCGAGGATCTCGACGACGATCTGCGAAAAGAAATCGAGGGCCTCATCGACGACCTGGCCAACGAACACTTCGAGGAAGCCGACTTCGGTAACTAACGCTACGTCGAACCAATTACGCCGCCTGCGAGGCCGACGAACCGCCCTTTCGGAGCAGTTTGACGACACCCTGTGCCGCCATGCCGATGATAGTCCACTTCCAGGCGAGCGCCGCAACCCCGAGCAGCAGCAGCGCGCGCGTCCTGTTTCCGCGGTCGAGCGCCCGTTTCGCCTCGGCGAGCACCGAGAAGACCGTTAGCGATCGCGTCGCCTTCGACCCGAGGAGCTTCTTGAGTACCATACCTGTCCTTGCGGAGTCGACGGGATAACGAGCGTCCCGGAGCGCGCAAGCCCTCGAGCGGTCCGGAGTTCGGTGACTGATTCCTTCGTTTCCGATCGTTCGTACTCGGTGTGGGTACCGACTGTCACGAACGCCCGCGACTCGCTACCGAATTCCGGGAGTTACTTCCCCGGATCGTCCACGGTGGTCAATCCCTCCGTCATTAGCCGACGGAGCAGTACCACGACGCCGTTCTGGAGCCCTTTCGCGAAGATCGCCTGTTCTTTCCCGTCCCTGTCCGGATAGTACGACCCGATCAGGAGCGTCTCGCGGTCGACGAGCAGAATACGACTGATCGCGACTTCTTCGTGGCTTCCGACACCGGTGAGCCACTCGAGACCCGTTTCGAACACGCGAATGCTGGGCAGTTCGGTCCCGATTTTCTCCGTGATCGCTTCGGTCTGTCCGCCGAGGATAACCGAGAGTTCGCGCTCCGCCGCGTCGTGGACGGTATCGAACAGCGCCTCGGACAGAATGTCCTCGTCGACGACGAGGAGTGCGATCTCGGACTCCGCTCCGTCGATGAGGTCGAGCGTTCGCGACTCGATCACGTCGTGGCCGGTCAGCGACCAGACCTCCTGGATGTCCCCGTCGTCCTCGCTCTCCTGGACCTCGGTATTCTCGAGATACGTCTCGAGCGTGTCGATCCGGTCGTTGTACCGCTGTCGGAGGATCCGCGTCGCCTCGTCGATCCCGACGGCGCGATAGAGCTGCGGACTCGAGTGCTGGACTTCGACCAGCCCCTGGGACTCGAGGACGCGAATCGCGTCGTACACCCTCGTCCGCGGCACCTCGGAAATCTCGTGTATCTCCTTTGCGGTCCCGTTGGGGAGTTTGTTTAGCGCTATAAAACAGCGTGCTTCGTACTCCTGCAGCCCGAGATCCTGTAACAGGCTAATCGCCTCTGTTTCTGTTTCGTCCTGTGTCATGGCCCAACCACGAATTCGGATATCCGAACATGCAGTCTACGGCGCACAGATGGAAAAGAATTCATGTTTGCTTCTTGTTCACTACGTTGGTGTTTTCAAGAATAATCCTGTGAAATTATCCTGTTCACTCGGATTATCACACAAGCTACTTGAGGGCACGGGCTGAAGAGTGTACTGGCGAGTCCCGTTATGGCCCAACCACGGCGGGGCTCGTCGATTGCTTTCGAGCGAAGAGATCAATCGTTTATCTCGACGAACAGACGAATCTTTCTGGAATCTCGGTAGACGTGAGCCGTCAGCGACGACCGGCCCGGTTGCTGCCACCGGATTCGAGCGAGAACGCGTAAAATCGCAGCAAATTATCGCGCTGTCGGCGGAAATCGTGCCTGATCGAGCCAGAACCGTTCGACGTCCTCGACTGTCGAGACGAACTCGTCCGGAGCCGTCGGTTTCATCAGGTAGGCGTTGGCGCGGGCGTTGTAACACCGCTCGATGTTTTCGGCGGAGTCGGAACCCGTAAGCACGATTACCGGCAGCCGTCGGAATTGGAGGTCGGTTCTGACCGTTTCGAGAACCTCGCATCCGTCCTGACCGGGAAGATTCAGATCCAGGAGAACGAGGTCGGGGTGTGGTGCCGCTTCGAACTCGCCGGACTGTGTCAGAAACGCCATCGCGTCTTTTCCGGTGTTGACGACTTGTAGGTCCGTCTCGGTGTCAGTCTCCGTCATCTCGAACGCCTCGCGTATCAGTCGAACGTCGCCGGGATTGTCCTTGACGACGAGGACGTCGACTGGTTCGCCGGGGTGTTGCTGGCGGGTAGTAGTGGGCATTGTGTTTGGAACGAATAGTGTGGCACGCTCGAGCGTCGGCGAACTACTCCCGATACTCGTCGAATAGATCGAGAATCGGTTTGATCTCCTTGAACCGGGATCCCTTCTCGACGGTGTTCGTTCCTGGCACCCATCGGATAAACCCGTAATCCGCCAGTTTCGGAAGGTGCGTATGGCGCTGCTCGAGGATGACGGCTTTTCGCTCGTCGATCCCGTCCGGCGGTGAATCGATACTGATCGTCGCCGGACCGTCTTTGAGAGAAAACAATATCTGCCGTCGCCGTTCGTTTGCCAGTGCTTCGAAGAGCCTATCGTTCATTTGCAGCATGCGGGTATATAATTGGATACGTGCGCTGTTGATCCCCGAACATTTTCACGGGTATCTGAGTTCTGATTAACTGAGTGAATACCCCGCCACGATCTCCGAAAGCGGGTAGCTGTCACGATCGAACCGGTCGGCTCACGCCCCGTAAAATGGTACCGGCTGGTAACGGTTCTCTCAGGCAGGACGCCCCATCGTGTACAGGAACATCGGGGTCTGTCCGGCAGCACGCGGCGCGAAGAAGTCCGTAACGATATCGTCGTAGAACGTCAGCCCGGTTCCACCCAGTTTTCGATGCGCGTAGGTGCCGAGATAGCAGCGGCCCGCGGTCAGCGCCGCCTCGAGTTGGGCCACCCGGTAGCCCCGTTCACCGAGCGCGTCGACGATCGCCTCGAGGTCGCTCACGAGGTACAGACAGACCGCGGCGTCGGCTCCCAGTCGCTGGTCCAGCGCGAGGTGGCCCGCCTCCTGGCGGAACGAACCGGCCCGGAGCAACTCGAGTTCGCCGTCGGCCGGATGGTAGTGGTAGCTGCCGGGCTCGAGCCCGTCAACGCCGTCGACGAGCAGGTAGGGATCGACGAACGAGAGCGGCGGGTCGTCCTCGTCTCGTACATCCATCGGAACGCCGCTCACGGCCCTGTCGAGCACGGTCGACAGCTTCCGGAAGCTGATCGGCTCGCGCTCGTACTCGCGACAGGAGCCTCGCCGGCGGATCGTCTCGTGCAACGGGCGACTCGAGGCCGTCTCCGGATCGACCGGCTCGAGCGCGACTCGCTCGCCGTCGCCGGGATCGCGCGTCCCGACGGGACCAGACGGCCGCTCGGAGCGCCACGACGCAGCGGCAGCGCCGTCCGCGAGCGTGCCGTCCTCCCAGGCCTCGCGGATCGCCGGGAACTCCCGCTCGTTCGGCGAGAGCGGCGCGGTCGCGGGATCGATCGGCTCGAGTTCGCCGGGATCGAACGCGGGTGCGGACTGGCCGGTGCCGATCGGCACGATCTCGAGGGGCGCTTCCAGCCGGGGATCGAGACCCAGCAGGTCGACGACGGGTCGGTCTGCGAAGCCGGTAACGACCTCGGCCCGGTAGTCGAGCGCGTGGGCGACCGAGAGGAGATTCGCGAGCGTCGTCCCGGAGTCCCAGAACGCGTGGCGAAAGGTTCGCTCCTCGTACTTCCAGGCGTTGCGCCACCAGGTCGAGGTCGCGACGAACGTCAGCGGCGCCTCGCTCACGGAGTCGTATTCGCTGGCAGCCGTGAGTACGCCCCGGTAGTCACCTTCTCGAAGCACGTCCAGCGACAGCGTCTGCGGATCGAAGTGGTAGACGCCAGCCTCGAGCGCGCGCCCGTTTCGCCCGCCACCGCCGTCCTCGTCCGCGGCCTCGAGATCCCCGCAGACGACGTAGAGGTCGACGTGGTACAGGGCGCCGGTCGTCGCGGCGGCCCGGAACAGCAGGCTGCGGCCGCGTCGGCCGATCTCCTTCGTAATGCCCGCGGCGTAGTAACACAGGTTCGTCAGCGCCTCGAGATCGGGCGATCGCTTCCGATCGCCGTCGGGCGTCGGCTCGGCGATCGCCGCCAGCGCCGGCTGCTGGGGCGGACGGAGCCGCTCGACGAGCGACTTCGCCGGGAGGTTCTCGTACTCCTTGTACGGCGTCGGCTTGTTGTCGAAGTCGAGACCGCGACCGCCCTCGCGAACGCTTCGCGGGGAGTGTTTCGTCCGTTCGTGGTACGCGCGAGCGCCGGTTTCCATGCGCAGTGGTACCATTCCCGCGGTGAAAAGCGGACGGGAGCTTTTTCTCACTCCGCTTTGATACGACGCTCGAGAACGATGGACCTCGAGTCGATTCCGGGCGTCGGCGAGAAGACCGCCCGGTCGTTGTCGGCCCTCGACGACCCGGAAGGAGCGCTGCGGGCGGGCGACGTCGCCGCGATCGCGGCGGCGCCCGACATTTCGCAGGGGCGGGCCGCCCGCATCGCGCGCGGCGCGATCCGTCGCGAACACGACGATCCCGGCGGTTTTCTCGCGACCGATCGCGCCCGCGAGGTCTACCGGAACGTGCTCGGTCTGCTCAAGGAACGCACGGTCACCGACTACGCGGCCCAGCGCCTCGAGACGCTGTATCCGAGCGCCCGGCGGTCGCGTATCGAGGAGGTGCAGGCGTTCGCGAGCGAGGCGATAGAGCGCGACCCCGATCTCGCGGTTCTCGGATCGCTCGAGGGCGTCGAACCGCTCCGACAGCCGGGCGACGTCCGGGTTCGCGAGCGCTGTCTGGCGACGACCGACGCGGAGCGCTACGCCGAGGCGCGGGAGGCGATTCCCGAACTGCCCGTCGAGGTCGTCGAGGACGCGCAGGGACTGGCGGAACTCGCTCGCGGCTACGCGACGGTGATCGCGCTCGACGAGTCGTTCGCGGGGGTCACCGTCGAAGGCGACGTTCGGGTCGAGCCGGACGCCCTCGAGAACCCCGCCGACGTCGTTCCCGAACGGTCGCTGGCCTTTTTTGCCCGCAACCGAGACCGCCTGCGCGCGGCCGTCGAGGTTCACCGCGCGTCGGATCTCGAGCCGGCCTGCGACCTCGAGACGCTCACGGACGGGCTCTCGCGGCTCGCCGAGGACGGGACGGTCGCCGGCGACGAGGAACTCGACCGGCTGACGACGGCCGCCGACGACCTCGACGCCGCGACGGGGACGGCCGAGAGCGTCGCGAACGACCACCTGCGGGAGGCGATCCGGGAGCAGGACGTCACGATCGAGGGCTCGGACCTGCTCTCGCTGGTCGAGCGCGGCGCCGGCGTCGACTCGCTGCTGTCTCGAGAGCTCGCGGACGAACACGCGGCGGCCGTCGACGCCGCCCGCGAGCACCTGATCGAGTCGCTCTCGCTCGATCCGGGCGAGGCCGAACTGGCTCGACGGGTCTTCACCGACGAGCCGGCGTTCCCGGTCGAACGGGACGAGGACGTCCTCGGTCGGCTCCGAACCGAGCTGACGGCGGCCAAGGAGCGGCGCGCGGGTCGACTCAAGCGCGAACTGGCGGCCGACCTCGCCGACCAGCGGGCGGATGCACGCGAGCTAGTCCGGGACGCGCTCGAACTCGACGTCGAACTCGCCGTCGCCCGCTTCGCCCGCGAGTTCGAGTGTACGATGCCGACGGTCGTCGAGGCGGACGCTCGTTCGGAGCCCGTCGGCTTCTCGATCGAGGGCGGCCGCTCGCCGCTGCTCGACGAACCGATCGAGGCGATCGATCCCGTCGACTACGAGGTCTCGGGCGTCGCGCTGCTCTCGGGGGTTAACAGCGGCGGCAAGACCTCGACGCTCGACCTCGTGGCGAGCGTGGTCGTGCTGGCCCACATGGGACTGCCCGTCCCCGCCGAGAACGCGCGCGTCCGACGGTTCGACGACCTCCACTATCACGGCAAGACCCAGGGAACCCTCGACGCGGGCGCCTTCGAGTCCACGGTGAGAGAGTTCGCCGACCTGGCCCGGGGCGGGGAGGGCTCGCTCGTGCTGGTCGACGAACTCGAGAGCATCACCGAACCCGGGGCCAGCGCGAAGATCATCGCCGGGATCCTCGAGGCGCTCTCGGAGAACGGCGCGACCGCGGTGTTCGTCTCTCACCTCGCGGGCGAGATCCGCGAGATGGCCGGCTTCGACGTGACGATCGACGGGATCGAAGCCGTCGGACTGGTCGACGGCGAGCTCGAGGTGAACCGTTCGCCGGTCAAGGACCACCTGGCGCGGTCGACGCCGGAGTTGATCGTGGAGAAACTCGCCGACGAATCGCGGGACGCGGCCGTCGCGTCGGACCGGAACGGATCTCGGCGAGAGGAGACGGAATCCGGATTCTACGACCGCTTGCTCGAGAAGTTCGACTGACCGAACCGCTCGAACGTATCGGCGCTCCGACTCGAACGTGCGTTTCAGCGCGTGAGGTGCGGTTTAACGACGAGATAATAAGGTGTGCGGAGTGCCCTTCTCGAACCGAAACGATTGGTCTGGAGCGACATCGTCTGCTTTGAACGAACACGATTTACGATAGAATATGGAACGGAGGGCACGAACGTCTCAAGACAACAACGCGGTATCGAATGAAAACGAATCCAGCGGTATGAACACGCTGTTGATCGGCATCGACGCGGGGAGTCTCTCGGTCTTCGACGATCTCGACGAGAAAGAGGAGATTCCGACGATCCATCGGCTCTGTTCCGACGGCGTCAGCGCGCCCCTCGAGTCCCAGATCCCGCCCTGGACGCCGAGCGCCTGGCCCTCGATGTACACGGGCGTCAACCCCGGGAAGCACGGTGCGTTCGGCTTCGTCGGCTACGACGGCTACGACTGGCACGTCACCAGCAGCGACGACGTCGGCGAACACACGGTCTGGTCGCTGCTGGATCAACACGGCTACTCGAGCGTCGTCGTCAACGCGCCGATCACGCATCCACCGGAGGAGTTCGACGGCGCGTTGCTCCCCGGTTTCATCGGCCCGGAGGACCCGCAGTGTCACCCTGAGGGCCTACTCGACGACGTTCGCGACGAGATCGGCGACTACCGGGTGTACCCGTCGTACTCGCGCGACGACGACACGATCCCGGAGTCCGAGAAGATAGAAGAGTACCAGCGCCTGATCCGCATGCGCGGCGACGCGTTCCGCTACCTCGCCGACGAGTACGAGCCGGATTTCGGCTTCGTTCAGTTCCAGAAGACGGACACCGTCTTCCACGAGTTCTTCGGCGACGAGGAGAAGGTCAGGACGGTCTACGAGACGGCCGACGAGCAGATCGCGGCGATCCTCGAGGAGTTCGATCCGGACCACGTCTTCGTCGCCAGCGACCACGGGATGGGAGAGTACGACGGCTACGAGTTCCGCGTCAACGAGTTCCTCCGCGATCAGGGGTATCTCGAGACGATGACCGGCGGCAAGGGGATGCCGTCCTGGACGCCCATGCGTCGCAAGCTTCGCGAGGGCGAGGAGTGCGACACCTGGGAGCCGGGCACGGTCGAGCGCGCCGCGGCGACCGTCGCCGACCGGTGTGGAATCACGGCTCACCGCGTCCGGATGATCCTCGAACGCGTCGGCCTGGCGGGCGTCGCGATGAAGTATGCGCCCGGCGGCGTCGCACGAACCGCGAACGAACAGGTCGACTTCGAGTCCTCGAAGGCGTACGTCCGCGCGCGGACGGAACTCGGGATCCGGATCAACCTCGAGGGGCGCGACCCGGAGGGCGTCGTGCCGGAAGAGGAGTACGAGCAGCTTCGCGAGGAGATCATCCGCGAACTCGAGGGGGTCGAGACGCCGGACGGCGAGCCGGTCTTCGAGACCGTCGCGCCGCGAGAACGGTACTTCCACGGCGATTACGCTGACGAGGCCGTCGACATCATCATGATCCCCGACGAGTTCGACCACGCCATCTCCGAGCAACTCGGCGACGAGTACTTCGGTCCGGCAGAACCCTGGAACCACAAACTCGACGGCGTGTTCGCAGCGATGGGCGAGGGCGTCGACGAGGACGCGGATCTCGAGCGCGCACACCTCTTCGACGTCGCGCCGACGATCATGGCGTCGTTCGGCATTCCGTACAGCGACCGGATGGACGGAAGCGTCATCCCGGTCGTCGACGCGGTCGACTCGACCAGCTATCCGGAGTACGACGAGAACGGCACCCGGGGCCGACCGGAGGCCGACGACGAGGTGACGGATCGCCTCGCCGACCTCGGATATATGAACTGACGGCCCGCCTGTCACCGGCGGCTTCGACCGAGCGCTCCAGCCCCCGACGCTTCTCCGTTCTTTCGAGCTCCGTTTTTCGTTCTCCGTAGCCGTCCGGCCGGAAAGCCGACGCTCCGTTCCGATAACCGGGCCAGCAGTCGTTCGTCGTCTGCACCGACCCGTTCTCGGCTACGCCGTTTAACGGCAAATTAAGCCGATACGGCGCGTCTCTGCCCCAATATCGGCCGCGAGGATTCCACAGGATCGGTTTCTCGGTCGCCGATTGAAGACCGCGTAAACTACCGGTTGTGATCGACACCGTTCGTTACGCTCGTGATCGGGTACGATAGCGACAGCGGGCCGAACCGGCGGTCGTTACCGACATTATAATAAACACCGGTGGACGCTTCTCTGTCCCCATATGCCAGGAATTACGACGATCGAGAACCCCCCTGCCGACGACGTAGTTGACGAGGCTCTCGATTCAGTCTGCTTTACTCCCGCGTACGGACGCCAGGATGCAGTCGACGACTCGGAGCACCTGATCGCGACGACCGGGTACGACGCGTATCCGTTCGAGGTCTTCGAGTTCGACGAGGCGACGATCGTCCTCGAGGGCTATCTCTACGACGCCGACGACGTCGAGGCGACCGTCTCGGAGATTCTCCCGCTGCTCCGCGAGGGGAAGACCGACGAACTCGGCGACTGGGTCCGGAACCGGGACGGCGATTTCCTGATCGTCGTGACCGACCACACGGACGGGACGACCTGGGCCGTCAACGACGCGTTCGGTCGACTCCCGACGTACCGAGCGTCGTTCGGCGACGTAACGATCCTCTCCCGTGAACTCAAGGTCATTCGACAGCTCGCCAACGAACTCGAAGACGGTCTCGAGCCGAACCGGCTGGCGTTCGGTCAGACGCTCCTCTTCGGCTATCCGCTCGGAACGCGGACGCTGTACGAGGGTGTCGAACAGCTCCCGCCCGGCTCGGTGCTCGAGGTCGGGACGGACGAAGCGGAGTCACTCCACGAGTGGCGCCTCGACCGGCACACCAATGCGAACCGGAGCATCGAGGAGAACGCGAAACAGCTCAAGAAGCGATTCGTCGAGTCCTGTCGACGCCGCTCGGAGGTCACCGACCATACGATCGTCTCGATGAGCGGCGGACTCGATTCCCGTGCAGTCCTCGCGGCGTACACCTACACTGACGGCCCGGTCACGGCGGCGACGTCCGCCCGAAAGGACGGTGGCAACGCCGACGAGGTCGATATCGCGAGAGAGGTCGCGCGCACCCTCGACGTTCCCTGGGAGTCCTATATCGCGGACAGAACCGAGGAGCACCGCGAGAAGCTCCTCGACATGACCCAGGGGATGAACAACCTCGGAATGGCTATCGGACTCGACTTCGCCGAACAGGTCGCGGCGAAACACGGCGATCCGATGTTTATCACCGGCGACGGGATCGCGATCCCCGACCGCTGGCCGCGTCAGGAGGTCGACTCGATAGACGACATCGTGAAGTCGGTCACGACCCAGAAGCAGGTGTTCTCGCTCGAGGACGTTACCGCACTGACCGGCGTCACCGAGGCGAAACTCGTCGAGTCGCTCCGTGAGCGGCTCCACTCGTACCCCGAGACGACGGTCGACGGGAAACACCTGCACTTCTTCTTCCGCGAGCGGGTCATCAACTTCCAGAACCACGGCGAGGACCGCACCCGGTACCAGATGTGGTCGACGACGCCGGCGTACTCGCCGGAGTTCTTCGCCGAGTCGATGGCCTGTCCGCCCGAGCAAAAGCGCGGATCCAAACTCTCCCGGGCGTTCCTCACGGAACTCGATCCGAGGTCGGTCGAGATCGACTACGTCGACTACGGGACCCCGATCAACTCCTTCGAGTACCGAGCGAAGCGCTACGCCTACGAGTGGCTGCTCGGTCATCCGGAGCTCAAAAAGCGGGTGACGTCTCTCATCGGCGGGAAGAGCGCGGACTCGACGGTCGATATGCCTCGCGAACTCGTTTACACGCCGAACGACGCCAACAGCGTCGAACCGTATCTCTCGTCCGAAGAGATCCAGCGGATCACGTGGAACAACAGTTCGTACTCCACCCACCAGAAGAACGTTCTGCTGACGGCGGTCTCGGCAATCACGAAGGCTGACGAGAAGAAGACCGTACTCGAGGCGTAGTCCACCGCCCGACCGAGTCGATCGTTTGTCGACCGCCGTGGTCGGCGCCGTTTTCACTTCCCGAGTCGAATATGACACGATAGACACATATTGGAGAGATCCAGATCAAAGTCGGTTCTCGCTCGAGTTTCGGCGGTCGGCTCTCCGATCACACCGGCTGTTTTCGCAGCGACGAGCGTATTCGTCGCGTACCTATCGGCAGGACAGAAAAACAGTTTAACGTCAATATAAGGAAAACCGAGACCCTTCAACTGAGGATACTGTGAGGGTGCGTCGCTGATGGGTTTCGTACTGGAAGCCAGCCTCTCCCACGAGGACCTCGTGTTACTGCCGACGATCGAGGCCGTCTCGGATGTCACGATCAAGTACGAGTACACCGTCTCTAGCGGAGAGAACTCGTTTCTTTTCGTCTCCGTGTTCGGAAACGAGTACGAGTCGATCGAGGAGGCGTTCGATGCGGACCACACGGTTGCCGACTCGACGCAGATCGCCGTCTTTCCCAACCGAGCGATCTACCGCGTGACGATGGCGTCGGCACTCGATCCGCATCCGACACAGTATCCCGAGGAGGGACTGTTCGTCTTTAAACTTACCAGTGGCGAGCAAGGCTGGGTCGTCCGGATCTACCTCCCCAACCGGGACGCACTGGCCGCGTTCCGGGAGGGTTGTCAGGACCGCGACGTTTCGTTTCGGGTGCGCCAACTCCAGGAGTCCGGTTCACTCGACGATGCCACGTACTTCCTGACCGAACAGCAACACGAGATTCTGTTGCTGGCGTACTACGCCGGCTACTACGATATTCCGCGGCGCGTCTCCCAGGGGGATCTCGCGGAGCAGCTCGGAATCTCGACGTCGGCCGTCTCACAGCGCCTTCGACGCGCAGTCGCGGAACTCATCACAGCGACGCTCGAGACCAACCGGACGCCGGAAACGCTCCAGTGATCGTCCCCACCGGTCGTCTCGCCTCCTTTTTGCCAGGGTGAAATTCTTCTGACAAGTGTGCAAACCTCGTGAACCGCCGCTCGAGCTCGAGTGCGGTATCGCTCAGCCGAACGACGTACTGTTTCAGATCTCGAACGGTCCGGTCGGGCGAGTATACGTCGGATTACGATCGATCCATGACTGACGAGTTTCTGTGAAAGACGACATCTCTCTGCTGTTTTCGGCCGGCCGGACCGTTTCACCCTTACCCGGGCGTCAGCTGGGTGGCATGATGTATCATGACGAGGTTACTTAAAGACTGGATATCCGAATCCTCATTTATTGGATGGATAAGTCATATCTTCTAACGTGACTGTCAATGGAGAACGGAAGTAAGCCATCCGAACAGGTCAGCCTGTGTGATTCTCACACAGGGGGGCAATCGAACGAGCGAACGAGAAACGAAACTGAAGCGGAGTGCCAGAGCAGGCGATCTGTCCTTCGGGGTACGGCGGTCGCTGGACTTTCGGCGCTCGGCGCGACTGCGGCCGCAAGCGGGTCGGCCGCGGCCTACCACGGGGTCGTCGACTACGAGAACTACGACAACGTCGTCAACGTCGCCGCGGCCGGCGCCGACAGAAGCGGCTCCGAGTCGATCACACCGGTACTCGAGGATCTTCGAGCCGACAACACGGCATTCTACTTCCCCGAGGGCCGGTACTACATGGATAGCCAGTTCCGGTTTACGAACTACGAGAACTTCGCTATCATCGGCAACAATGCGACGCTCGTCCCGGCGAACTACTACGACTTCGACGGGCCCCGGTATCGACTGTTCCGTCTGGGGACGAGTACGAATCCTGGCGGACGCCTCCAGATCAGAGGGTTTCAGGTCGATCAGACGGCGCCGGACACCGGGATTCGCGCCTTCGAAGCGTACGTCACTGACGAACTCGACGTCGAAGACATCGTCATTCGAGGAGAGCACGACAGCGGAACGTGGGGACCGGCGCTGTTCAACGTCGTCGACCCGTCCGGAACGGGGAGGGTCGTCGACTTTTACGCGAACGACGGCGGCGAGTGGACGGACAGTACCCCTCACGCTGGTAACACGTCATCGCGCGGTCCGGTCGGGATCAACGCGACCCAAAACCAGGGAGAACTCATGTTCAGACGGTGCCAGATCAGCGGCTTCCCGGGAACCGGCCTGTACGCGATCGGCGGGTCCGGAAAAATCATCGTCCACGGCGGCGTCTACCGGAACAGCACCGCCGCGAGCATCCGAATCGGTGGCTCCGACAGCATCGTCAGGTGGCCGCAGGTCTTCGTCGAGGAGTCTAACGGCCGGCGCACCTCCCAGCGCGGCATTCGACTCGAGAGCGGAGACGTTCGCGTGCGAGGGCTCGTGGCTAACGTCTCCGTGGAACGACACAACTGTCACCCGATCACCGTGATGAACGCCTGTAACACGGCCACGATCGAGAACACGACGGTGAACGTGAGCGGCGACACGACCCAGCACGGTATCGTCGTTTCGCCGAGTGCCGGTGAAACGCGGATCGTTGATACGGAGATCAACCACGAGGTTTCGGGCGGCTATCCGCTCTGGATCCGCGACTCCGACAGTACCGATCCAGTCGTCTGCGAGAACGTCACGATCAACGGCCGGTCCGGTAACAAGTACGGCTTCCGCGACGGAATCCGGTGTGGCCGAGACAACGTTACGGTCGTCGACTCCGAGATCGTTCAACGCGGAGACGACGGTGCCGATCGGGTCGGGATCAGCAACACGGGCGACAATCTGACGCTCGAGAACACCCGAATTCGTTCCACTCTCTACCCCGTTTCCGAGCAGGCGTCCGACTCGCTGTACGCGAACATCGACGCGGAATCGTACGGCAGTCGCTCGGCCGTCTGTCTGTACGATACGTGTCGCGATCTGACGATCAGAGACAGCCGCATCGTCGACGGCGTCGCCAACTTCGGCGCAGAAGGGGTCGTCATGGAGGGCAACAGTACGTAACACGCGGCGAAAACTGGTCCCGACTCGAGTCCCACTCCGCGGGCCCCTCGTATCGACTACTATCGTCAACCCTGTCAGGTTCGCCCCGTAACGGGGCACTTTTTATTTTTCCGCGCCGACAGCGACCGCTCGGGCGGAATCGGCGGCTGTCGCTCTAATCGCATCACGGAAGGTCACGACCTCGAGATCGTACTCTTCGACCCACTCGAGGGTCTCCCGGATGCGCTCCTCAGTAACCTCTTCCTTGAAAGTGTGCGCTCCGACGACGCCGATCGCCTCCTGCATCGCGATCTCTTCGATCATCTTTCTGGTGTTCACCGGCGACGTAAATTCGATGAAGTAGTCGCGCTTCGTCTCGAACGGATCGAACGTCTCGGGGTCGTTGATTATGGACGTGGGACTGGTGTTTGCGATTCCGTCGTAGTATTCCTCGGCGATACCGATCGTCCACTCGTCGCAGACGTCGTACGGTGCGAGGAAGGTGTCGATCTCGAACCCCCA
The DNA here is from genome assembly GCF_023913515.1 of Natronococcus sp. CG52. Taxonomy (NCBI): domain Archaea; kingdom Methanobacteriati; phylum Methanobacteriota; class Halobacteria; order Halobacteriales; family Natrialbaceae; genus Natronococcus; species Natronococcus zhouii. The sequence continues at coordinate 3,765,327 of NZ_CP099391.1, read as the reverse complement.
CCGTTCGAGTCGCTCCTTGGAGTTTCCGAGGAACTCGTGCATGAGGTCCTCGGGGTACCGTTCGACTGCCTCGCCGGCCGCGAAGGATTCGCCGATCGCCTCGTCGAACTCGAGGTAGTTCCCGACGTCGTCCGTGCCGGAGTCGACGATCGGCTGTTGAACGGAGTTCTCTCCGTCGGTGATCTCGACGTCGTAGCCGCCGTGAAACCCGTGGTGTGGTCGTTCCGGATAGATTCGGGTGTCGTCCGGGTTGACGTCTTCGACGAGTTCGAACGACGCGACTCCGGTGTGATCCGTCGTGTGGGACATGATCTCCCAGCCGGCCTCCTCGAGTTCCTCGAGGTGTTCGATATCCATCCAGTCGGTACCCAGAAAATCCTCGCGGCCGACCCACTCCGTTACGATGGCCGTACTCGCGGGTGCGTCGAACTCCTGGTGGACGGGGAACGCCTGTTCGTAGTCTTCTATGGGTCCGTCGTCGTACGTGAAGACCACGGCTCCACCGTCGATATCGGGAACTTCGTCGAGATCCTCGGACTCGTTCGTATCGTCATCCGGTTCCTCGTCGTCGTCGATCGGTTCGCCGCCGCTACCGCCGGTCCGCGGGTCGAGACAGCCGGCACACAACGCGAGCGTTCCGGCACCAACAGTGCCGAGGAGGGCCCGCCGCGCCGCTTTGTCGTTCATCAGATTTCACTCACGCTTTCACACCCGTATATATCAGCCGGTTAAACGTCGATTCGAGCGGGTCGCCGTCGTCCTCGTATCGACGGACACCCGACCGTCGACGTCGCCGGCCCGAATCGGGCCCACCACCGTCGCATTTTCCCCGTCGGCCGGCACTTAATACGGTTATAATAAGGCCCCTCCGAGCCAGAGTGCCAGCTACTGTGGATATCGTTCAAGTACCGATAGTTCAGCGAACGTCGGTGATGGGAGCCACCGAACGGCGTTGCTCCCGGAGGGTACGGTGAACCGAAGCCTTTCCAGCGGTGTTCTCTCCGTCGTCAGCGCCAAGATCGTGGTTCTTCTAGTCGGTATCGTCTCGACGCCGGTCCTCTACCGACTCCTCGAGCCCTCCGGTTTCGGGGACTACTCGTTCCTGATGTCGGTGTTCTCCATCTACATGATCTTCGTCAGTTCGGGTATCGCCGACGGCGTCCGCAAGTTCCTCGCGGAGGATCGTGCCATGTCGGACTGGGAACCGCACGTGGTCGGCTACTACTTCCGGTTAGCGCTGCTGTTCTCGCTCACCGGCGCGTTCCTGATGATCGTCTCCTCCCGGAGCGGGCTCGTTACCCGGCTCTTCGGAGCGGAGTACACGACCTACTTCTACGGGCTGGCGCTGCTCGTCGTCTCGGTCCAGTTCCAGACGTACTCGCGCAAGACGCTCATGGGCTTCGGCCTCGAGCGCTACTCGGAACCGCTCAACGTCCTCGACAAGGTGACGTTCGTCGTCGTCTCGCTCCCGCTCGTCTACTTCGGCCTCGGCGTCGCCGGAGCGCTCGCGGGCCACGCCGTCGCCAGCATCGTCGTCGGCGGGATCGGAATGCTGTTGATTCACCAGCAGACCTCGCTCTCGAACGTGTTCCGGACGCCGCCGACTGACTTCCCCCGGAAGAAGATGCTCTCGTTCAACTCGATGAGCATCGTTCTCCTGTTCCTGCTCTCCTCGCTCTATCACATCGACGTCGTCATGCTCCAGCACTTCCGGGAGAGTGCAGAAGTCGGGAACTACAAGGCGGCGCTCACCCTCGCGGAGTTCCTCTGGTTCGTTCCGCTGGCACTGCAGACCGTGTACGTCCACTCGACCTCCGAGCTGTGGTCCAGAAACCGCACCAGACAGATCACCTCGCTCGCCTCGAAGACGACGCGGTATACGTTCCTCCTGACGGCCATCATGGCCGTCGGGCTCGCAGCGCTGGCGGACGTCGCCGTCCCGATCTACTTCGGTCCGGACGCGACGCCGGCGATCGAGCCGCTGTTGCTGTTGCTCCCCGGCGCGCTCGGATTCGCGCTCGCGCGGCCGATCCTGGCAGTGTCTCAGGGTGAGGGAACGCTCCGGTATCCGGTCGCGGCGACCGGCACCGCGGCGGTGATCAATGTCGTACTCAACTTTCTGCTGATCCCCCGATACGGGATGAGCGGTGCGGCCGTCGCGACCAGTATCGGGTACGGAGGGATGTTCATCTTCCACTGCGTCTCTGCCCGACACGTCGGCTTCAATCCGCTTGCCGACGCACGGTTCAGCCGGGTCCTCGCGACGACCGCGCTCGCCGCGGTTCCGATCTTCGCGCTCGCGACGGTCATCACGAACGAGTGGCTGGCGCTGGTGATCGTTCCGCCAACGGGCCTCGCGATCTACCTGGCGTTCGCCGTGCTGACCGGCGCGATCGAACCTGCCGAACCGTTCGAGGTCCTCGCGGAGTTCCCGGATCCGCTCGGTTCGAGAGCGGAGTTCGTCCGGGAGCGACTCGAGGGCGTTCACGCCGATCTGACCATCGCGGGCTGGGTCCAGAGTATGCTGTTCCTGACGGGCGTGACGTTCCTGCTGTCCGGACTGCTGATCGCCCTGTTCGGGCCGGAGGGCGGCAGTCCGGTGTTCGGGTAGCGCGGCGTCGAACGGTACACGTCGTGAACGACGCGCTGACTGACTCGCGTTCGATCGCCGCGAAAAACCGAGGCCGTGAGATGCGACGATCGACGCCGCGTCGATTCGCCGCTCGAGTAATTCGGACGCGGCTACCAAGCAGACGTCCCGATCGTCGACGGCGAGCAGGTCACGGAACGTCTCCTCGTCGCCGACGTGCTCGAAGCGAACGCTCCGGCCTGCCGATATCGGCGAGATCGACGAACCGAATCGCGTCCGCGACGTCGTGTCCGGAAGCGCTACCTCCTACCCGGCTTCGACCATCGTCTCCACCCATTCGAGAGTAAGCCGGCTCTCGTCCCGGGTACGCTCGGGATGGCGGCCTCGACGTTCGCGAACCCGGCGTGCTCGAACTCGACGCTTTCGTTCACCCAGCGCCGGCTGAGGCCGGTGAGGTCTCGAGTTTCGACGGACACCGGTATCCGACTGCTTCCCGACTCCGAGCGACAGCGCCGTTTAGCCCGTCGATAATAAAACGCCGTGCGTCCCAAGTCGAGCGAAATGGCACTGGTTAGCGTTATTATCCCGACCTACAACCGGGAGGAGACGGTCTCTCGAGCGATCGACAGCGTGCTCGCCCAGACCGTCGAGAACGTCGAAGTCGTCGTCGTCGACGACGGGTCGACCGACGACACCGAGGACGTACTCGAGTCCTACGACGACGAGCGGCTGCGACCGGTCTATCACGAGACGAACCAGGGGGCGAACGTCGCACGGAACACCGGGATCGAACACGCCCGGGGCAAGTACGTCGCCTTCCTCGACTCGGACGACGAGTGGCGCTCCGAGAAGCTCGAGGCCCAGCTCGATCTGCTCGAGAAGCGTTCGGCGGAGTGGGTTGCCGCCTACTGCGACTTCATGTTCGAACTCACCAGCCCGGTCGATCGACTGCGTGGACTGGCCGCCAGCGTGCTCTCCCGCGCCGACGACCAGACGCAGATGGAGGGCGGAGAGGAGCTGATCGGCGAGATTCTCGCGGACAACGTCCACACGGGGGCCGGTTCGACGCTGCTCGTCCGCACGGACGTCGCCAGGGAGGTCGGTGGCTTCGACGAGACGCTCGACCGCTTCCAGGATCCCGAGTTCGTCCTGCGCATCCTCGAGGTCGGCAAACTCGCGTACGTCGACGAGCCGCTCGTCGTTCGCGAGGAAACCGGAACGCCGCCGGCCGAGACGATCAGGCGGGCCGACGAACAGTACCTCTCGCTGTACGCCGACGAGGTCGATCGGTTCGAGGCAGACGGCTATCAGATCCGCTCGAGCCACGACCTCGTTCTCGCGAAGACCTACTTCAAGGAGGGACGACCGCTCCGCGGCGGCTGGCACCTCCTCCGGGCGGCACCCGAACCGCGCCACGTTCCGGGTGTTCTCTGGGCGGCCGGCTCGGGTGTTCGCCGGCGCCCCACCCCGGTTCTGGTCGCCGGTCTCGCCCTCGTCGCAGTCGGCAGTCTGATCGCCCTCCGCTCCTGAACCCGGTGGCTGCACGGAAGATATCGGGAGATAGATAATTCTTCCCCGAAGAATACGTTCCGTTGCCGATCCGTAACGATTTTGAACGACATTCGGCCTTTTGCTAAACGGTTTCGTTTCATGAACAACTTAGGGTAATTTACTAACGGAGCTATAGTAAAGCCCCCTACACGTCACGTGGACGTTGTAATGGAGCGCTTGAAGACGCATCGGCGGAAAGTGTTGACCGCCGCAGCCAGTTGTACAGCCGCCGGGATCGTCGGTCTCAGCGGTGCTCAGCAGGAGTCGACGTCAACGTCGCTCTCTCGTGATTCCTTCGAAATTATGGGAGGTACCGAGTACGAGACGACGGTATACGAAACGACGGCGAGTGCTGATGGGGGAACCGTCGCCGTACTCGGTGGCGTTCACGGGAACGAAGTCGCGGGGTACGAGGCTGCAGGCATACTCACCGAGTGGAACATCGAAGCCGGGACGCTCGTCGTGATTCCCGAAGCGGACGCTCCCGCCGTCGAGAGCGGAACGCGATCCGGCCCGGACGGATCCGATCTCAACCGTCAGTTTCCCGAGGGCGAGGAACCACAAACGGACCTCGCCCAGGCGATCTGGGACGTTCTCGTCGAGTACGATCCCGACGTCGTCATCGATCTCCACGAGTCGACCGGTATCTACGCGGGCTCCCCGGTCGACGGTGTCGGTCAGGCGATCTTCCACTCCGACGACGAGCAGGCTACGCAGGACGCCCAACAGGCGGCCGAGTACGCGAACCGGAACTACGTCGACAGTTCGGAACGCGAGTTCCTGACCAGCTCGCTCGGCCCCGACACCAATCCGACCGACCTGATCGCCCACAAGACCTGGCTCGATCTGGGCGCCCAGTCACACCTCGTCGAGACGCTTTCCGGAGGCGTCGATCTCGAGACACGCGTCGACTGGCATCTGCAACTGGTCGGTGAACTGGTCGCGGACGAACTCTTCCCGAGTGGCATTCCCGAAGAGCCGGTAGAAGGACCTGTAGACGAGCCGGAAGAACCAGAAGAGCCGGAAGAGCCGGAGGAAGACGAGCCGGAAGAGCCGGAAGAGCCGGAGGAGCCGGAAGAACCAGAAGAGCCGGAAGAGCCGGAGGAAGAAGAGCCGGAGGAGCCGGAAGAGCCGGAGGAGCCGGAAGAGCCGGAGGAAGAAGAGCCGGAAGAGCCGGAGGAAGAAGAGCCGGAAGAGCCGGAAGAGCCGGAAGAGCCGGAAGAGCCGGAAGAGCCGGAAGAGCCGGAGGAAGACGCGCCCGACGAGTCCGAGAACGATGGTTACGACGCGGGACGACCGATCGCTAAGATCGAGACGATCCCCGCTGACGCGGACGAACGGGTTCTCGAGGAGGGAGCCACCGTTACGCTCGACGCGTCCGCTTCCTGCGTCGTCGACGGCGAGATCGACTGCTACGAGTGGGACGTCAACGACGACGGATACTTCGACGACACCGGTGAGGCGATCGACGTGACGATCTCCGCGAACGGCGACCACACCGTTACGCTTCGTGTCACCAGCGAGGGGGGCCGGACCTCGGTCGCCGAGGTCGTGCTCTCGGGCGAGTAACTCGCACTCGACCGCACCGGATTAGCAGCGTCTTTTTTTGCAACGTCGAGCGCTAACCGCCTCCGGTCGTGACTCGAGCATCGGCAGTCGTCTCGAGCGGACCGCGCAAATCACAGTACACTGGTCCGTCGATAGACCGCCGTGCTTGCAGCTGCTCTCGCTCTCGTTCGAGAAATTGAAACGGGGAACCGCAGACAGGTTTCGGTCAGTAGCGGACCGATCGAGCAGGTTTTCGAGGCGCCGATCAGTTCTCGTGGCCCTGGCGGCGCATCTTCCAGAGGTCGTCGAAGTCGATGACCTCGACGTCGTCGGTGTCGTTGATGTGCTGGAGCAGCTGTTCGTAGTCGTCCTGGTCCATCGTGTTGTCCTGGTCGAAGGCGTGGAAGTTCAGGATCGTACACTGTCGGTGTTCCGCCGCGAGGTTGACACACCGCATCGCGATGTCGAGGTCGTGGGCGATCGTTCGCGGCAGCACCAGCGGATCGAAGCCGGTGACGCCGGTGAGGTTGACGTTCCCGGACTGGTTGAATCCGCCGGCGTAGTAGTAGTTAGACACGGCGTCGAGAACCGTCTGGTTGAAGCTGTTGTGCGGGTAGACGATGTAGTGTCCGCCCTCGATGTCGTTCTGGACTGCCCAGTTCTTGTCCCGCCGGATCGCGTCTCGGAGGTTCTCCTCCTCCATGTTCGCGAGCTGCGTGTGGGTACCGTGGGCGACGATCTGGTCGCCGGCCTCCTGGCGCTCCTTGAGCTGGTCGATCGACATGACGCCCTCGCGCTGGTTTCGCGTCCACTGGCGGACGGCGGCCTGCACGGCGTTGACGTCGTACTCGTCGTGCAGCGGCGAGGCGTTGTCGTAGAAGTCGGTCAGGCCGTCGTCCCAGCTGAGGATAACGTACCCCTTGTCGGGCTTCTGGTGCGTGCGCAGGTCGTCGACCCACACCTCCGCTTCGTCGTCGGTGTTGTAGACGATGATCTCGATCTCCTCGACCACGTCTCGCTCGAGCGGCATCGAGCTCTCCTCGAAGACGCCGGGGGACATCCGGAACCAGCCGACCTCGGAATCCCGGTAGGTGACCGACCGAAGCTGGTGGTGGGCGTACCCGCCGTAGATGTCGAGGAGCCGGATGTCGATGGCGATGTTGGAGGGGGTCGACGTGCGTACGGCCATCGAGATATCGAGATCGCTCATGTCCGTCGTCTCGATCTGCTTCCCCACGACGATGTTCTCACCGTCCTCGGCGGTGAGCCTGAGGCTCTGATCGCCGTCGAAGACGACGTCCTCGGTGGGTTCGGCCGATCCGCTGGACACTTCCCAGTCGTCGAGGTTTCCGAAGTCGTCGAGCTGGTCGCCGGGCTGTTTGAACTCTTCCCGGCTGTTGTACTCCGTCTCGACCGCGAGCTCGGGCGAATCGAACTCGTCTGCGTCGCTGTCGCCGCCGCTGTCGCCCTCGGAGTCGTTTCCGTTCGAGGAGTCGTCGTCGCCGTTCGGAATTGCGGAATTCACCCGGTCCATACAGCCGGCCATGGCCGCAAACGCTGTCGCACCGGACGCTGCGAGGAATCGTCGTCGGGTGTTCGGTCGTTTGGTCATTGCTGGATCGGCCTACCGGCAGCAACGGTATTATTATGGAGCCGATAGTGGTTTAGCTGCCGTTCAGCGGCCGTCTTATATGGGTATTAGCCCGGGTAACTCGGTTGAAAAGGGCGCCGCTGATCGTTGCAGACCGATTTTACGGATCTCTCTCAGTTACCCACGATCGATACCGCTCGGGGCCGCGTTAGTGGAACTATAGTTAATGGTGGCTCGCCCCGACTGTGATCTAGTCAAGCGTGTATCCGATCTGCGATCACCGGTCAGCCAACCGAACTCGACCGCGAGACCGACGAGTCGCCTGTCGAGATCACACGCCGCAGTCACGTAGTGAGGTGGCTTCGAGATGAATACGGAACTCTTCGGCGTGTTTGGCGGCATGGAAGCGTTTACCCGGTTCAGGTCGACCGACGAGTTCGACGAGATGCTCGTCGGACCGTCGACGACCGTCGGGATCAGAGATTCCCGGGTCGGAACCCCCGGCTGGAGTGCGACGTACGAGGGTGACGACGGCGTCTGCGCTATCTGGGGTGAGGTGTACGTCCCCGGTAGCGAGTCGAACGCCGCGCGATGGTTCCTCGAGGCGTACGAGCGCGAGGGGACCGACGCGCTGTCCAGGCTCAACGGCTCGTACCTGGTCGTGCTCGACACCGGAGACGGGGCGTTCACCGCGACCGATCCGATTCGATCTCGGGAGTGCTTCTACACCGACGACCCCGGGGTTCGCGTGTTCGGGACGGACTCCTCTACCGTCGCGGCAACGATTCAGGAGCCCGAGTTCCGGCGGGATGCCCTTCTCGAGTTTCTCCACCTCGGCGTCACCCTCGGAGAGAAGACGAGCGTCGAGCAACTGTCTCGACTCTCGATCGACAGCTACCTGACGCGGTCGTCCGTCGAGCACCTCGAGCGGTTCGTCTACGACACGCGGGAGTTCGACTACGCCGAGAGCCTGGCGAACCGTCTCGAGCGGGCGATCGACAGGCGCTCGATACTCCCCGGACGAAAGGGGCTGCTCCTCTCTGCGGGGTACGACTCGCGAACGCTCCTCTCTCAGCTCCCCGAGATCGAACACTGTTACACGGTCGGCAGTCCGACCGCCCAGGAAGTCACGGGTGCCAAACGTCTCGCGACGCAGTACGGCGCGGAACACACCGCGTTCGAACCGGACGAGCGCTACCTCCACGCGGACGAGACGAAAGTCCGCTACTCGCAGGGCATCAAGGAGTCGCTGCATATCCACCACGCCGGCTACTCCGACGAGATGGACGTCGATACGATGTACCACGGCCTGCTCTGTGACACGTTCTTCCGCGGGCACTTCACGGCACAGGTGGATTTCGAGGTGTTCGGCAAACGCATTCCGTTCGAGCGCCTCGATCCCGACCCGGATCCGATCGACGTTCTTCTCTCGCGGTTCGGCTACAGCCCGTCGGCGAGCGTCGAACTGGCCGAGCGAACGGCGTTCGACGTCGACCCCGAATCGTTCGTCAGACAGTCCGTTCGAACCGAGTTCGAGTCCGTTCTGGACCGCTCCGACTCCATCCAGAACGCGCTCAACTGCTGTGGAATCTCCAACCAGCCCTCGATCCCGTTCCACACGCAGCTTGCGGACAACTACTTCGCGTCGTTTCTCGCCGCGGACGCGGAACTGCTCGAGTGGCACCTCCAGGCACCGCCGGCCAAGCGGACCACCGAGACGTTTCTCGAGGCCTGCGAGATGATCGACTCGGACATGCTCAAACACCGGCCCCCGGACCGTCCCCACGATCTCACGTTATTCAACGAGATGGAACGGTTCGTCCGGCGTAAGACGCCATTTCTCGAGTCGTTCGAGTCCCCCTGGCCGGACCGGGAACAACAGTTCAACCGGTACGACTTCGACCAGCGACTGTTGCCGGAACTCGAGCACGTCCACGACCTGCCCGCCCGTCACAAACTCCGACTCAACGACTTCCTCGGCTGGGTTGACAGTTGGGCGGACGGTGCCGACCAGCCCAGAACCTGGCTCGACCAACACCCGTCGGTTGCGTAACAATTCGCGTCGTAATGGGTGTTTTCACGGGCTGTAAAACGTTTATCCTCGGTTTGAACGCGCGAACGAACGGCCGCAATCGATTCAGATTTCGATATCGGGACCATATTTATAGTACCCGATGTGTGTGATATACAATATGCGTCTGACGCCGTTTCGAGATAACTCATCCTCGGACTCGAGTGGCGACGAGTCCACAGTTCAAGCGTCGACGTCCGTCAGAGTGTTTAATTACGACGAATCGTCGGTCGTCTCACACGATACCGAGACCGATGCGGGAGCGGCCACCGCACCGCCGGAACTCGAGTGGGACATCGTTGCGCTGCTCAAGTCGCGTGACGAACCGGTGACGATAGACGAGATCGCGGATCAGATCTACGACGCTGATGGAATCGACGACGTCGAAGCCTGGGGTGACGTTCACGAACGACTTTCACAGACTGCGCTGCCGGCGCTCGACGCCTCCGGCGTGATCAACTTCCATCCGGAGCGGGGAACGGTTACACTGGTGGAACAACGGGGTTCCCGTCTTCGGAACTACGCGCTCGCCGTCCTGTTTGCGGCATCACTCGGACTGCTCTTCGCGCCGGTCGTCCTCAACGTTACGGCGATGGTTTCGCTTCTCGGTCTCCTGACCGCCGCTGTCGGAATCCTCGCGACCGTCGTCTATAGTAGCCACTGACAGTCAGTGCACACCCGATCGCCCGACGGGAGCGCGGGTCGGAGTGAGCGAAGCAAGCGAGAACCGCGCACAGTGCGATCGGTGTGGAAATCGTTTCAGTTGGTACTATAGTAATCTCGAGCAGGGTCGTGCAGATCGGGTAACGGGCGCCACTTTCCTCCTGATGAGCTCGTCGGATTCGAACGCGATTACCTGACGTACTGTCCGATCGTCAGTGCCGTAAACATCAGCAGGATGAGGGCGCTCAGTCCGATTCCGGTAATGAGCGAGAAGAGCGGCAGCTCGAACACTGCGCCGAGAAGCAAGACCGCGCCCAGACCGGCGGCGCCGATATAGTAGTCGTCCCAGCCACCGGTCGCCGCGTTGCCGTCGGCTCTACTCGCGTTCGTCTCCGAGTCTGCGTTGAGGTAGTAGTCGAGTTGCTTTGCGAGGGGGCGGCGCTCGACGATGCCGCGGTTCTGTTGATAGTCGATTATGCCTGCCTTGTCCAGTTTCGGCAGGTGAGACTGATAGAGTGGGATGTAGACGCGCTGTCGCTGATCGGAACTCAGTTCCTCGACCGTCGTGTCGTTCTCCCACGCCGCAACCTGCTCGGCTACGTCGCGCATGCGTACGGAATCGTCCGTCTCTTGGAGGTACTCGAGGACCATTCGACGGCGCTCGTTCTGCAGAATGTGGAAGATCTCGTCTACCGGTAACTCCTCGTCGGACGAAGCCTGTTCGTCCGCCCGGTCTTCACCTCGATTCTGTTCGTCGGCGACCGCCTGTGTGGAACTCATCGTACTGGTTGATCGTCACTCGCGGACCAGTATTAAAGGCTGAAAATCGTCCACAGATGAACGGTTTGATCTCGGTGAAATTGCCACTAATATTCGAGTTCCTAACTGTTTCAGAACGTACATTCTCCGGGAAGGGCGTTCACAATCGGCCTCTGTTCGATCCACTCCGTTCAATAGTCAAATAATCTATATCGAGTTCTCGTCCCGTCGATATCCTCTCACTCAACACTCCACCGTTCAGAACTTCGTGAATCGACGAAACACTCTTATAGTTGAACGAAACGCACCTCGATCTTCGACGCTGTTTGTTGTCACCGAGTTGCAGGTACGCTCGCCGGTCGTCGTCCGCCGTCGGAGCCGACCGGCGTCGGCACAGATCGGCTTATACGACCGATAACTAAACGCTCAAGGGACTCATTCCCGATAAATGAGTGACTCCGACTGGTGGCTTCTCGATCTGGCACTGGTTATCGCGGTGACTGGCCTCGTTACGTTCGGGCTGTTCATCGGCGTGCCAGGACCGGTTCGTATCCTCCTCGGAATCCCGTTCCTGCTGTTCCTGCCGGGGTACGCCCTCGTTGCAGTGTTGTACCCGGACAGATCCGACGACGAGTATCAGTCGTTCGACGACGAGAAGAGCACCCGGCGAGGACCGTTGTTGAGCAGCGGTGGACTCGAGTCGATCGAGCGACTCGTCCTGTCGGTCGTCGCCAGCGTCGCGATCGTTCCGGCGGTCACGCTGGTTACGTCCGCGACGCCCTGGGGAATCACGGTCCGACCGGTCGTCGCCGGAGTTGCCCTGGCGACGATCGTCTTCTCGCTGCTCGGGATCGTCCAGCGGTATCGGTGTCCGCCCGAACGTCGGTTTGCCCTCTCGCTGTCGGGGTCGTCCCTGCTGTTCTCTGCTGACCGGAGCTCGTACGGCCGATCGGCACCGAGTCCGGGATTGTACAACGCGATCTTCGTTGTTGCGCTGGTCGTCCTGCTCGCGACCGCAGGGTTCGCGGTCGCGAACCCGCCCGAGCACGACGGCTACACCGAGTTCTATCTCGAGACGGAGGAAGTCAACGGGGAGATGGAGGTGATGTACGACGACTCCCTCTCGGCCGGCGAATCGCAGTCGGTGACGGCGTACATCGCGAACGAGGAACGCGAGGAGCGATCCTACACGACCGTGGTCGCACTCCAGCAGGTGAGCTACGAGGACGACAGCGTGACCGTTCACGAACAGGACGTCCTCGCCAGCGAGTCCGCGACCGTCGCGAACGGCGAGACCCACGAGCAGACGCTCGAGTTCGAACCGACGAGGACCGGTGACGACCTCCGACTGGTGTTGTACCTCTACGAGGGTGAGCCACCGGAGGAGCCGACCGGGGAGAACGCCTACCGAACGATCGAGCTTCCGGTCACGGTCTCGTAGCCGGTTCGAGCAGGTCGCGTTCGATTAGGTTTCGACGACTCGTTCTCTACCGACCGCTCGTTTTCCCGATTCGAGCCGTTAGCGTCCCCGCTGCCCGTTACTCCTGTTCGTGCTCGATCCCGGCCATCAGCGTCCGGACCGCGTCGGACTCGGTTTCGAGCCCGGCGATCCGTGGATAGACGGCGACGCCGAGCACGAAGTCGTCGCCGTGCTCGACCGGCTCGCTGACCTGCAGGACGACGTCGAACCTGATACCGGCTTCGACGAGGCGAGCGCGGGCGTCGTACCGAGCGACCGTCGTCTCGGTGTCGAGGATCGAGACGACCGTTTCGTCGACGCGCTCGACCCCCTCGAGTTCGTCGTACCGTTCCTGAAGTAGCTCGACGAGTTCGTCGGTCGTGTACTCGCCGACGGGGTTGAACGACCGCCCGAAGGCGGATACTCGCGGCGTGCTCAGGACGGCGACGACCGCCGCCTGAAGGCGCGTCAATCCGATCGCGTCGAGTGCGATGGCACGGTCGTACTCGGCGTACCAGTTACGCACCTCGATCGTTCGCTCGAGGCCGAACCGGCCGACGGTGCGCTCGATCGTGAGTTCGTCGACCGCGTGCTCGCCGTACCCCGTTTCGGCCAGCGCGTCGTCGTCGACGGTCGCTGGCGTCGACGAGAGCGCGTCTTCAGTGAGTCGGGTACATCCAGCACCGAGTCCCGTTCCAACGGCTGCCCCCGTCGCAAGAACGTGCCGACGCGTGAACGTCATCAGTACGTACCTGTCCGCAGAAGAGGAAAGCTCGTCGGTTCGTACCGGCCGTTTGACACCGAACCACGCGGAATGAGACCGGGAGACGGGAATGAATCGCTATCCGTCCGGGATCACTCGAGTGCGGGCGACGGCGTACAGAACTGCACGTTGCCGTTGTCGTACACAGTCGACTGGGCCGGCTGACAGAGCTCGTGTCTGTCGATCGTCGCGATGTAGCCGTGGCCGTTTTCGTCCCGGAAGTACGTCGCCGACCCCTCCGACTGTGCCGTTCGATAGAGTGTGTACTCGTGGTCGGCACCGCCCTCCGCGGGTATCTCCGCCGACGTTGTCTGCGGATAGGAGTGGGTTCGCATCACCATCGTCTGGTACGGATGATCGGTGTAGAGCTGTTGATCCTCGCGAATCTCGCTCCCGGTCGGTGAACCGGTCATCTCGCCGACGGTGTACGCCGCGGCGATTTCGTCCTCGTCGTACGCGAGGCGCTCGTTCTGCTCCTCGAAGACGGGGTTGTCGATGCTGCTGGCCGACGCGAGCATCATCCCGCCCGGGAAGATCAGTGCGACCAGCAGCAGGACGACGAGGACGGGCGTCGCCGAGAGGTTACGACTGAGCGTCCGAAGTCCGATCGCGCCGAGGATGGCCATCAGCGCGTAGAGGAACGCGAACCAGCGCGTCGGAATGAAGTTTCGAATGCCGAACATCGGCAATCCGAGCACGAAGAACAGCATGATACCCGACCCGAGCGCCAGGGTGAAGACCGACTGCTCGGCGCGCCGCCGGTGGACGACGTACAGACAGCCGATGAGCATGAAGCTGAGCAACAGGAGAAAACCGAGTTCGTTCACGTAGGGAACGATCTGATCGATCAGCGTGGTGGTCGTCTCCGCGGCGGCGCCGGGTTGGACGTCGTCATCCGTCGCACCCGGTGATGCGAGATTCAGGAAGCCCGCGCTCTCGGAGACGGTTTCGCCGAACCAGGTGAGGACGGTTCCGAGGAACGAGTCCTGTCGGAACGGGGTCAGCGACCAGACGAAGATCGCGAACCCGAAGTTGAACACGACGAGTCCGATGAGGTTGACGGGTTTTTTCGTCTGGAAGACGCTCGTGTCGAGTCGCGTGAGCCCGAGCGGTCCGATCATGAACACGATCTGGGCGAGAAAGGCGGCACCCAGCAGAACGAGCATGATGAACGTCGACACCTGGTGGGTGAGGATGATCGCGACGGAGAGGAGGATCAACAGCGTGAAGTCGCGACCCGTGTACTCGATCCGCATCACGCGGAGCAGGGCGTACAACAGGCCGAGGAAGAAGACGAGTCCCAGACTCGTCGGAATGAGGTGTATCCCCCACAGTACGGCGTGACTGCTCACCGCGAACAGGGCCCCGGCTAACGTCGCCCATCGACTCGGAACGAGTAAGTTCGCCGTGGCGTAGACGAGCAGAATCGACAGCGGCATCACGATACCGACCGAGAGGAACAGCCCGAGTCGCAGGGAGACGTCGTAGACGAGCGCGGAGGCGACCACGAGCAGGTGGAAAAACGGCGAGGCGAAGTGCTTGTCGTTGGCGATCGCTCCCAGCGACTCCTCGGTGTAGATCGCACTCGCTAGCTCCGTCATGTGCGTCCAGACGTCGATTCCGACGAATCCCGGCGTCGCGTACAACGCGAGCAGCCGGAAGACGAGCGCGAAGAGGACGAGCTGGAACAGGATGAGTCCGTGGTTGAAATCGCGATCACTGGTGAACAGGATCTGACCGAACAGTAACGTCCCGACCACGCCCGAGATCACGAAGAACGCGGTCGTTCGAGCCTCCTGCAGCATCGTTACGAGCACCATCGCCGCCATGCCGACGACGACGATGCTCGGCAACGCCATGGCCGCCGGCGTCGACAGCACGGGAAGCGTCCGTTCGTCCTGGCTCTGTCGGACGGCGGCGAGATACAGGAGACTGCCGACCCCGATGACGATCGGAATCGTATTGATGTATATCTGCGAGGCGAAAAACCGCAGCGGGAACAGCAACAGGGCGACGACCAGTCCGATGATCGCCGCCGTCGTATCGAGACGCAGCGGTCGCACGTTCGACAGTGATATCTTAGACGCCATGGTGGATCTCCTCTCCGTCCTCGGTTCGATCGACGGTCAGTTCGGCCGCCTCGCGGCCCCTGCGCTCGAGAACCTCTCGATAGCACTCGAGCAGCCGGTCACCCATCGCCTCGAGGCTCAGGCCGTCGATCACCTCGCGGCCGTTCGAGCGCCGGTCGCCGGCGAGCACCGACTCGAGTCCGGCGGCGAGTTCGGCGTCACTGTCGCTGACGACGCAGTTCTCGACGTTGCCGATCGCCTCGCGGACGAAGCCGACGTCGGTCGAGACGGTCGGCACGTTGCAAGCGGCGGCCTCCTTGACGACCATCGGACCGGCCTCGCGCTTCGAGGTCACGAGGAGAACGTCGCTCGCGTTCATGTAGTAGGGCATCTCTTCGTAGGGAACGCCGTCGATCGTTCGCAACTCGAGGTCGGCGTCGGCGCACTCGACGACGCGTTCGGCCCGCGAGTAGTCCTTTTCGTCTCGTTCGGGATCGTACGGAAAGAGTGCAATCCGCTCGTCGGGGTCCCAGCCCACGCGTTCGCGGGCCTCCTCGCGCGTGATGGGTCTGAACTGCTCGGTGTCGACGCCGAACGGGATCTCGAGGTGGTCGGCGTCGAGTTCGCGCGACATCGCCGGGCTGGGCACGATCGTGGCGTCCGCAAACCGGGCGCCGTATCGACTGATCGTCTCGAGCCAGCCCATGTCGCTCATCAGGTCGGTTCCCCACAGACTCATCACCACCGGACGCGTCGGCTGGGCGAGTGCGAACGGCGCGACGAGACCGTAGTGGCCGTGAATCAGATCGTACTCGTCCGAACGGACGTGCGAGAGCACCCTCGGGTAAAACCGCAGGTAGTCGACGGGCGTCCGCGGTGAGTCGGCGGCGTATTCGCCGGGGACGCCGATGACGGTGCACTCGACGCCGCGCGCTTCGAGCACGTCGATCTGCTGCTCGAAGAACGAGCGCGTGGTAGTGATGAGATGTAGTACGTGCATATCGTGTCAATCAGCGTTGGCAGCGAGCGCCGACCGGTCCGGATCGTGTCCGGAGACGGTTTCGACCTCTCTGACGATGACGTCGGTGACGTCGACCCGGTCGGCGAGCAGTCGTTCGCGTCGGCGGTTCCACTTCTCGTCGTCGGCCTCTTCGACGATCGACACCGCCCGCTCGAGCGATCGAGCGTGGCGGTTCGTGCCGTTGAAGTTGAAGACGAGGCCGTAGTTCTCCTCGAGTTCGGTCGTGTAGCCGAGCTCCAGGGAGTTGACGTACACCGCGGGCGTGCCGAGCACCGCGGCTTCGGAGGCCATCGTCGCGCCCTCGCCGACGAAACAGTCGGCGTACGCGAGCAGGTCGTGCATCCGATCCGGCGACGTCGTGAGCCGGTTGGATTCGAGTTCGGGCGGAAGGGGGACCTCCGAGGTGATCAGCACCTCGGCGCCGGCGTCCTCGAGGCGCTCGACGGCCTCGATCGGATCGTCGAAGCCGCCCTGGCCCACGTCGTGCGAGGAGTCCCAGCTACTCAGACGCATCACGACGAACGTATCGTCGGGCTCCAGTCCGGCCTCCTCGAGGATCGCGGGATCGGGCTCGAAGCGGTCGGGGTGGAGGTAGGCGAGTTCGTGGTAGCCCGCGTACTCGACCTTCTTCGAGCCGATGTCGCCGTCGTAACACTCGGGCGTGCAGATGACGTCTGCGAACGGGTAGGCGAGTCGCTTGATGATCGTCGCGTGCTCGGTGTCGTAGAAGACGACGCTCTTCGCGCCGACGAGTTTCGCGACGTGAGCCGCGGCGACGCCGCCGATTGCGGTGATCACGTCCGGATCGATCCGGCGCGCTCGCGCGAGCAGTCGCGTCTCGTAGGTCGCCTGGACCGCCGCCAGCGAGAGCAGCGAACTCGACTCGCCGGCCAGGATCTCGTGGTCGATGCCGTAGAACTCGAGTAGGTCGGTGACGACCTCGTTCTCGCGCGCGAAGACGTGAACGTCGTGGCCCGAGGACTCGAGTTCCGCGATGGCGTGCTTGAAGAAGTGGACGTGCCCGGGATGCTGGATCGTCACGATGGCACGCATCTAGCGACGCACCCCATTCCCCGCGTTTTTGGTGGCGTCGATTCCCATCGCGGCGAGGAACACGACCGCGCTCGCGACGAACGTGAATCCTGTGGTGAGCAGTTCGCGAGGCGACGTTTCGCCTCCGAGGGCGTTCATGCCAGCAGCGGCGGTGAACGCGACGGCGCCGATCAGCGACGCGATGCCGATCAGGTAACTGAGTGCGGCCGGGTCGCTTCGGTCGTCGGCGAGTTGCGCTTTCATCCGCCGGAGGAAGCCGCGAAGCAGCGTCACCGAGGTGGTCGGGATGAACCGCTTGTACTCGATGGTGCTCTCCTCGTCGGCGTACTTGGCGGGCATCGAGACGTCGGCGACGCGCATGTCCGCGATGTTCAGTCTGACGAGCAGGTCGTTGGGATACTCGTGATCGTCAGGCAGCGACTCGATATCGACCGCCGACAGCGCCTCGTTGGAGATCGCGGTATAGCCGTTCTGCGGGTCCTGGAGGGTCCAGTAGCCGCTCGCGATCTTCGTCAGTTGGGTCAACGTCCAGTTGCCGAACAGACGGAACGGCGGCATCTCCTTGCGGTCCTCCCGGTCGGCGAGCCGGTTCCCCTTCGTGTAGTCGGCCTCGCCCCCGACGATCGGGTCCAGCAGCCGCGAAAGCTGGTCGGGATCCATCTGGCCGTCCGCGTCCATCGTGGCGACGACGTCTATTCCGTCATCGCGTGCGCGGACGTAGCCGGTCCTGAGTGCCCCGCCGGCACCCTGGTTCTCCTCGTGACGGATCGCGACGACCTCCGTTCCTTCGACCGTTCCGCCGTCGGGGATCGAGGCCGGTGTCGCGGCCCGTTCGTCGGCAGTCGAATCCGCGCGCTCTTCGCCGGTGGACTGGGTCGAAGCGGCCGCGTACTCCTGGATGATCCCCCAGGTCCCGTCCGTCGAACGGTCGTCGACCGCGTAAATTCGATCGACGAACGCGGGCATGGTCTCGAGCACCTCGCCGACGTGCGATTCCTCGTTGTACGCCGGCACGATGACGCCGACCGTGTTTCCGCGATACATTATACCCCCCGGTAGATGAGTCCTTCAGCGGTCGCCTCGTCGGCGTCGAACGCTCCGGCGACGTCGACCAGCGCGGCGTCGTCGTTGAGCGACGTCGACAGCTCTCCGAGGTCGAGGTCGTCGAACTCGCTGTGCGGCGTCGCCAGCAGGACGCCGTCGAACTCCTCGAACGAGAGCGAGTCCTGGACGTCGATGCCGAACGACTGCTCGACGGCGTCGTCGTCCGCGTGCGGATCGTAGCCGACGACGTCGACGTCGAACTCTTTCAGCTCGTCGATGACGTTCGCGACCTTCGAACTCCGGATGTCGGCGACGTTTCGCTTGTACGTGAGTCCGAGGACGAGCACGCGACTGTCTCGAAGCGTCTTGTGGCCCTCGTTGAGCGCCTTGATCGTCAGGTCCGCGACGTGCTCGGGCATCGACTCGTTGACCTTCCGGCTGGACAGGACCAGCTCCGGGTCGGCACCCACCTGCTTCGCGCGGTGGGCGAAGAAGTACGGATCGACCGGAATGCAGTGTCCGCCGACGAGCCCCGGCCGGTAGTCGTGGAAGTTCCACTTCGTCCCCGCCGCCTCGAGCACCTCGTGGGTATCGAGATCCATCTCCTCGAAGACCATCGAGAGCTCGTTCATCAGCGCGATGTTGACGTCGCGCTGAACGTTCTCGATGACCTTGCTCGCCTCGGCCACTTCGACCGACGAGGCGCGGTGGACGCCCGCGTCGACGACGGACTCGTAGAGCGTCGCGACGTCCTCCCGGACAGCCTCGTTCTGCCCGCCCACGACCTTGACGACGTTCTCGAGCGAGTGTTCTCCGTCACCCGGCGTCGCCCGCTCGGGCGAGTAGCCGACGAAGAAGTCCTCGCCGGCCTCGAGCCCGGAGGCGTCCTCGATAGCCGGGGCGAACACCTCGCGCGTGACCCCCGGGTAGACCGTCGACTCGAGAATTACGGTGGTTCCACGCTCGACGTGCTCACCGACGGTTTCGGCGGCGCTCTTGATGAACGCCAGGTTCGGTCGCTCCTCCTCGACGGGGGTCGGAACCGTGACGAGCACGTAATCTGCGTCACGGATCGCGGCGTCGTCGGTCGTGTACGTAACGTCACCGTCGAGGATATCGTCGTCCGAGAGGTCGCCGGTCGTGTCGACCCCGCTTTGCAGCGTCTCGACCTTCGAATCGTCGACGTCGAATCCGACGACGCGGTAGTCCGCCTTCGCGAACCCGACCGCGAGGGGGAGTCCGACGTATCCGAGACCGACCACACAGACCGTCGCGTCCTGGACCCGCTCTTCCACCGATTCCTCGAGGAGGACCTCTCCGTCCGGCTGACTGTCTGTCTGATGATCGCTCTCTGGCCCGTCCGTTCGTCTCTCGGTGTCGCTAAGTGGTGGGGTCATAGTGGTGTGTCACGCGCCCGACGCACGGTCGACGCCTGTGCGTCGGGCTGCTGTGTCAGACGCCGTTCGAGACGGCTGACATGCCTCGAGTGGGACAAGACAGCGTCACTGGTTTACTATATAGCCGATAAACTGTCCCGTCCGACGCCGTTCGGATACATCAACGGTCTACGCACCGCTCGCCCACTGTTCGGCCTTGGTTTCGTTTCTCATGGGCTGAGCCCTTATCTCGGCCTTAAGCGAATCTGTTTGACCGCATAATGAAGTTGGATGTCATTATTGTACCCAGATACGACCGATGTGAATATGTTCTCTCACGTTCGGTCATACCCGAATCTAGCAACCATGGAGCCCAGCACGACCGATATCGTATCCGCATCCGTCTTCAGCGACGCACTGTTCACCGACGGAGACCCCGCCACAGCGTTGGTTTCGGCCGCCGACAGCGGGACACTCCGTCCGGCAGCGGCCGCTCCCGTCGTCGATCGGGGCGTCTCGCAGGTCGTTCACTTCCTGAACGCCCCCATCTGGGAGTTCGCACTGGTGGCCGCCGCGGTCTTGATCATCAGCGTACTCATCGGGGCGCGTCTCATCGAGGCGCTGTCGAACCGCGACCTCGACCTCGATCCGATGGCAGCACTGTCGGGTCAGGAGACAGCCGACGAAACCGACGAGCCGGTAGACGACGAGCCAACGCACACGTACGAAGCGTACATCTCACCAGACACGCCGGACGAGTTGCTGAGTGACAGGGGACAGATCATCCGGATACTCGTCGAGAACGACGGTCGGACGTACCAGTATCGCATCGTCGAGGAGACGGGCTGGTCGAAGTCGAAGGTCAGCCGTCTCCTCTCGGAAATGCACGAACGGGGCGAGGTCGGTAAGGTTTCGGTCGGTCGTGAGAACGCAATCGTCCTCGCGGACCACGGTCCCGACGGATCCGATCAGGCCGACGACCCGTCGGTCGCCGTCAGAAAGTCGCCGCAGTAACCAGATCGTTGCTGCGCAGTCAGCGTCGCTGGTTCTCTCCACCTTCCGCTCGCTTCCCGTTCCTTCTCGGTGCCCGACGTGCGGATTTCGACCGAACGATTACGAACCGTTCTGACCGGTAGTCACGCGGACGCTGGTCGAACGACTACGCCAGTCTCGAGTGGTGATCGAAGCGCAAAAGCGCATCCGATATCTGTCACACGAACGTTCCCGGCGCTCGTCTATCGGCGCTCTTCGAAGACCACTGTTTACACAGAACTGCCGTTTCAACGAATTCGTCGGGCTATCGTGACAGTATCGCTCTGGATGCCGGTCGTATCGACGCCGATCGACAGGGTTGCGGAGTCAACGGCTGTACGCTCCTTAGTGGTCGAATAAGGTCACGTAACGCGCGTGAAACAGAGTGCGCGCGTGCGTCAGCGGTCGTTTTTCGCCCCGTAGCACCCCCCGGACGACCGAGATCGTTCGTTCCGAGAAGGAAGTAGCACGTCTAACCATCACACACTCGCATAATTCTTCTGACCGTTTCTGGAAAAACTTCGGAAACACTCGTCTCTCGCTACTTATCCGATCCATAGTAATGGGCGTTGTCGGACATCTACGGAGTACGCACCGGGTCGACGCTCAGGGACAGAAGGCCCGGGAGGAATACATCTATGACACGCTACAGGACTGCACGCCACACTGGCGTACCGAACCGACGTTCGATCACCGCGACTCGGACGGCCTGCTCTGCTCGCTCTCCCTCCCCGGTCGTAGCGACCGTAGCTCCGGAGGTGTCACACTAATGTGCGGAATCATCGCGCGAATCGGTTCCGACGACGCCGCCGACTCGCTGCTGACCGGTCTCGAGAACCTCGAGTACCGCGGCTACGACTCCGCGGGGATCGCCGTCCAGAACGGCTCGGGCGTGAAAGTCCACAAGACCTCCGGTGAGGTCTCCGACCTGAAGTCGAAGCTGAACTACCTGCCGAGCGGAAACGTCGGCATCGGCCACACTCGCTGGAGTACCCACGGCCCGCCGACCGAGGAGAACGCACACCCGCACACGGACACTGCCGGTGACGTCGCCGTCGTTCACAACGGCGTCATCGACAACTACGACGAACTCCGCGAGGAGCTCAGCGAGAAGGGCCACGTCTTCAAGAGCGACACGGACACCGAGGTCATCCCGCACCTCATCGACGAGTACCGCGGCGAGATGTCGACCGAGGAGGCGGTCCGTCACGCAGTCGACACGCTCGAGGGCAGCTACGCCATCGCGGCGATCGTCGACGGCGAGGACCGCGTCTACGCGGCCCGGAAGGGCTCCCCGCTCGTCCTCGGACTCGGCGCTGACGAGTGGTACCTCGCGAGCGACGTCCCCGCGTTCCTCGACTATACGGACGAAGTGATCTACCTCGAGGACGGCGACGCCGTCGTTCTCGAGCCGGAGTCGTACGAGATTACCGACCTCGAGGGCGAGACGATCCACCGCGAGGTCGACACGGTCGACTGGGATCCGGAGGACGCCGGCAAGGGCGAGTACGACCACTACATGAAAAAGGAGATCCACAGCCAGCCAACCTCGCTCGCGAACACGATCGAGGGCCGCGTCGAGGACGGCGAGGTCGACCTCGAGGCGCTGCCGGCCGGCTCCTTTACGGACGTCGAGGAGGTCCAGTTCGTCGCCTGTGGAACGTCCTACCACGCGGCACTTTACGGCGCTCAGCTGCTGAAGGCATCCGGCGTCCGGACCGAAGTGATCCGCGCGAGCGAGTACGACTCCGCTTCGGGGCCCGTCGACGAGGATACCCTGACGATCGCCGTCACGCAGAGCGGCGAGACCGCGGACACGCTGGGCGCGATCCGTGAGGCGAGCGATCGTGGCGCGCGAACGCTGGCCGTTACGAACGTCGTCGGTTCGACGATCGCTCGCGAGACCGACGACGCGATGTACATCCGCGCCGGTCCGGAGGTCGGGGTCGCCGCGACCAAGACGTTCTCCTCGCAGGCGGTCTCGCTCGCGCTGGTCAGCCAGCGCATCGCCGCCGACGTTCCGCACGGCACACCCGTCGACGACCTCGAGGAGATGCTCGCGGACCTAGAGGACCTCCCCGAGCACGTCGAAGAGATCCTCGAGACCACCGACGCCGAACGCCTCGCCAAACAGTTCATCGACAGCGAGGCGTTCTTCTTTATCGGTAACGGCCTCGGCCACCCCGTCGCGCTCGAGGGGGCGCTGAAGTTCAAGGAGATCACCTACGAGCACGCCGAAGGGTTCGCGTCCGGCGAACTCAAGCACGGACCGCTGGCGCTCGTCACGGAACAGACCCCGATCTTCGCGGTCTGTACCGGCGGCGACGACGACAAGACGAAGACGAACGCGATCGAGGCCCAAACCCGCGGCGCGTCGATCATCGCCGTCTCGCCGGACGACCACCCGGTCGTCGACGCGGCCGAGGTCCACCTCTCGGTCCCCGACACGCATCCCGTCTGGGCCGGACTGCTCGCGAACGTCCAGCTGCAACTCGTCTCCTACTACGCCGCGGACCTGCTCGACCGACCGATCGACAAGCCGCGCAACCTGGCGAAGAGCGTCACCGTCGAGTAAGGCTACCGCCGTAGCGGTCATCCTCCCGCGCTGACTGTCTCTTTCCGCGTCGGTCCGATTTTCGTCGATTCGGTGATTTTGCAGCGGTGTTCCGCGGCTACTCTGTCGTTGATTTTCCGGCGTCGCCCGTAGAGCAACGTTCGTCGCTCGCGACTCCTCGAACTACCGCTGCCGGCCGTTCGTCGTCGCCAGAACGAACGGGGAACGCCGACTGCTCGGGTCGTCGGTCCCCTCGAGCCTCCCGTAGGCTCGAATGTACGCACGCGCCCGTACATCCCGGATGATGGTCAGCGGCCGGTTTCGGTGGCCGCAACTGGTCCGCCGACGGGTCGGCGTCGCTCTCGCAGTTGGTGACCGGCCAGTCAGCGGTTCCCGCGCAAGGAGTCGCTACCGGCGCTACGTTGATTACGTCCCGACTACGGTGAGGTGGGTTTACTGCGACGAGCAGGAACCGTCACGTCGAAGTCCGGACAGTCCCCCTCGGACTCGGCGCGACCGACGATGCCGGAAGCGTCGACCTCGAGCGACCCGCGGTGATCGTCGCGAGTTCGCCACCGGGCGGGAGCGCTACTCCCGTCGCTATCACGGACCGTCGATGTCGATCCGACGGACGGTCGCCAGCGTCTCAGTGGACTGCTCGCTCATCGGGACGAACGACAGGACCGATCGAAACGCGTCGTCTCTCCTCCTGTGAGCTGCCGGACGAGTCAGCGCAGTGCGCCGCGAACTGTCGAGCCGTGCCGTACGTTTCGGACCGGCTCGAGACCGTAGCCGTGCAGGTGTCGTCGACGACCGCTTCCGAGAGATCCGTCGACGCCTCGGATTCGAACGTCGAGACGGGGTCAGCAGCTGTCGACCGAGTCGTCGTCGTCACTACCAGTGCGATCGAACGAGTGAGAACGCCTCGAGGACAACAATCGTTGGACCGGTATTAAAGCAGTTAGATCCGCCGGACGACGTCAGTTGTTGACGGAGGAGAACCAGCTGTCGTCATCGTCCTCGTCATCCCCGTCGTCTTCCTCGCTGTCGCCATCTGTCTCGTCGTCACCTTCCTCGTCATCGGCACCGTCACCGCCGTCGTCGGTTCCGTCACCGCCGTCATCCCCGCCGTCGTCGGTTCCGTCACCGTCGTCAGCGCCACCGTCGTCGTCGTCAGCGTCGTCATCGCCGCCTCCGAACGGATCGTCATCCGCTTCGTCGTCGTCACTTTCGTCGTCATCGGTACCGTCACCGCCGTCATCCCCGCCGTCGTCGGTTCCGTCATCGTCGTCAGTGCCACCGTCGTCGGCGCCGGAGTCGTCGGAACCGTCTTCGTCGTTCCCGCCGGTGTCGTCGGTTCCGTCGCCGCCGCCTCCGTCGTTTCCGTCGCCGCCACCGCCTCCGTCGCCACCGTCGTCGGCGCCGGAGTCGTCGGAACCGTCTTCGTCGTTCCCGCCGGTGTCGTCGGTTCCGTCGCCGCCGCCGCTTTCGTCTCCACCGTCGCTCTCATCACCGGCGCCGTCTCCGCCGTTTCCGTCGTTGGGTTCCTCGTCGTCTCGAGTATCGGTTTCGTCGGGATCCTCGTCGATATCGTCGGTGTCGACGCCGGTGATCGCCTCGTCGATGCTCGAACCGCTCGCCGCGAGTGCGATCCCGGCGACGAGAAACGCGATGCCGGCGACGACCAGCAGCAACTGTGCACCGGTAGAGACTGATCGTGCCTCCTGCTGTTGACTTGGATGGCTCATAGTACTGTCTCCGGTAGTTCTGACGCGGCGTTCGTCTCACGTCGGAACGCTGGCGACGCTCGAGGGCGATCGGAGACGGATCGAGGTGCGATCGTGACGTGCGGGGCTCCACGACGCTCGTGATCGCGAGCCGTGCTGGCAGACGAGCCGTAGATCCAGCTCGTCGATGCCGCTCGCGTCACGCCGTGGCTCGTCGAGTACACATCGGCAGCGATACACGCTGTGGCGCCGGCAGCGATACGTGCTGTGGCGCTCGTCTGTGTGCGGTCCGCGTGCCACGACGAGATACCTGGTCCCATCAAGAATCCTATTCTGGAGTATAGCGCTTCATTATACAGGTGTTAAACGGATTCTCGAGTTCGACGGCCCGTCCGGCCATTTACCGTTGCTCGAAGTAAACGGCGCTCGGCGGGCGTGACGTTTTAGGACGAAAACCGCCAGAGTGGGCTCCGTTAGCCTCGATCGAGTCGAACCGCCTGCAGTTCGCGCATCGCTCGCAAACAACTAAGTAACTTCGACAGCGAGGTGAAAGTAATGGCAGACGACCCCGAGGAGGGGATGTTGTCGTGGGACGAGTCCGTGTTCCGAAACGAGCACGTCTTCGAAATCGACTACGTTCCCGAGACGTTCAAGCACCGCGAGGGCCAGACCCAGAACCTCACGTACGCGTTACGGCCAGCGGTGCGCGGCTCGCGACCGTTAAACGTTATGGTTCGAGGACCGCCCGGGACGGGGAAGACGACGGCGATCCAGAAGCTGTTCGACGAGGTCGGAACCCAGACCAGCGACGTGCGCACGATTCGCGTCAACTGTCAGGTCAACTCCACCCGCTACTCGGTGTTCTCGCGGCTGTTCGAGGGAACGTTCGACTACGAACCCCCCTCTTCGGGCATCTCGTTCAAGAAGCTCTTCGGGCAGATCGCCGAAAAGCTCGTCGAGGACGACCGCGTGCTGGTCGTCGCCCTCGACGACATCAACTATCTCTTCTACGAGAACGAGGCCTCCGACACGCTGTACTCGCTGTTGCGGGCCCACGAGGAGTATCCCGGCGCGAAGATCGGCGTCATCGTCGTCTCCTCGGATCCCACGCTCGAGGTCATCGACGAACTCGACTCGCGCGTCCAGAGCGTCTTCCGCCCCGAGGAGGTCTACTTCCCGGTGTACGGCCAGTCGGAGATCGTCGACATCCTCGCGGAACGGGTCGAGCGCGGCTTTCGCGACCGGGTCATCTCGCGGGACACCCTCGAGCACGTGGCCGACCGCACGGCCGAGAGCGGCGACCTCCGGGTCGGAATCGATCTGCTGCGGCGGGCGGGGCTCAACGCCGAGATGCGAGGCAGTCGCACCGTCGAAATGACGGACGTCGAGCAGGCCTACGAGAAGTCGAAGTACATCTCCCTCTCCCGGAGCCTCTCCGAGCTCTCGGACACCGAGCGGACGCTGCTCGAGGTCATCGCTAACAACGACGGCGGCCAGGCCGGCGAGGTGTACGAGACCTTCCACGAGGAGTCGGAACTCGGCTACACCCGCTACTCCGAGATCGTCAACAAGCTCGACCAGCTCGGACTGATCGACGCCGACTACGCCGACATCGAGGGGCGCGGTCGCTCGCGCTCGCTCTCGCTGTCCTACGAGAAGGACGCGGTGCTGGATCGGCTCGAGTGAGCCGGCAGTCCGACGTCTTTCCCGGACGCGCTCGCCGAATCACGAGCGACTCTCGATAGAGAAAAATCAATCGGGTGGATTTTCGTTCGATCACGGGCTTCCACACGAAAGCCCCGCACACTTGTCGTTGCTGACGCTACACCGGGCACTATGATCGGCGCACTCACCGTCGGCAAAAAGGCTATCACGTTCGGCTACAAGCGCTTCGGAATCCCGGGAGCCGTCGCCTCCGGCGGGATCGCACTGGCGGGGTACGTGGCCGTTCGTCGGGCGCTGCAGTCGGCCACGGGATCGGACGACGTCGATTCGGCTATCGACGCGACGACGATCGAATCCGCGGTCGAGAACGGGGGGATGGACGCAGTCACCGACTCGGACGTGCTCGACGAGGCGATCGATCGGGACGAACTCGATTCGGGGGTCGAGATGGACGACGTCCAATCCTCGGTCGAGGACGAGACCGACGCTTCCGACGGCGAGATCGACGACTCCGACGAGGAAGACGACGGAAACGCCGACAGTTGATACTGTCGGACAGAACTATTCACAGATCGATTGCACTCGAACGGTCGTCGCCGGCGGCGACGACCCGTGAAACGCGACCGAGTGTTCACTGACGTTCGTCCGACAGTATGAGCGACGGCGCTCGAGCGAAACGCGACCGGTCTCGCGTGGGTCGAGAACGTTACTGATCGAGGAGCGTTCACAGTCACCGATACGACGGAGACGACGGTTGGATCGACGGCGGAACGAGTGAACCGGGAGCGTAGATGCCCCAGCATTGCATCGTTCGTCCGTCCAGTCGAAGACGCGTACCAACAACAGTTCCTCTCGGACCGCTCCCGTTCCGTTGCGTAGTGCTGGGCCATGGCTTAACCGCTGACGCGTCGAACCAGCAGCTATGCCCTCGCTCCTGTGTTACGGCTCGTACGGCTTCGTCGGTGACCTGATCGCCCGCGAGGCGATCGACCGAGACGGGGACCTCGTCCTCGCCGGTCGCGACCGCGACCGACTCGCCGAGCAGGTCGACGAACTCGGCCAACCGGGTCGTCGGTTCGACCTCGAGGATCCGGCGACCGTCGCGGACGCGCTCGAGGACGTCGACTGCGTCCTGAACTGCGCCGGCCCGTTCTCGAACACCGCGGAACCGCTCGTCGAGGGCTGTCTCCGGAGCGCGACGGACTACGTCGACATCACCGGAGAGATCCCGGTCATCGAATCGATCCGGGGTCGAGACGAGGAGGCGATCGACGCCGACGCGACGCTGCTCCCGGCCGCCGGCTTCTCGACGGTCCCGCTGGACTGTCTCGCCGCACACCTCGCCGACCGGCTCCCGGACGCGACGTCGCTCGCGCTCGGCGTCGACTCGTTCCGGCCGCCCTCCATCGGAACGGTGAGGACGGTGATCGAGGGGGCCGATACGGGCGGCGCGATCCGTCGCGACGGCCGACTCGAGCGCGTGCCGACCGCGTGGCGAACGCGGGAGATCGACTTCGGCCGCGGCACTCGCCCGGCCGTCACGATGCCGATGGGCGACGTCTCGACCGCACACTACACGACCGGCATCCCGAACGTCGAGGTGTACGCGCTGATGCCCGAACCCGCTCGGACCGCGCTCAAACTCCACCGCTACCTCGCCCCCGTGCTCGGACTGAAGCCCGTCCAGTGGACGCTGAAGCAACTCGCCGGTTTCGTCCGCGAGGGTCCCGCAGAGTGGTCGCGCGAGCGCGGCTCGGCCTATATCTGGGGCGAGGCGCGTACCGACGACGAGCGCGTCGTCTCCCGCCTACGGACGCCCGACCCGTACATCCTGACCGTCAACGCGGCCGTGACGGCGGCCGAACGCGTCCTCGCCGGCGACGCCGATAGCGGGTTCCAGACGCCGGCCGGCGCGTTCGGCGCCGACTTCGTCCTCGAACTCGACGGCGTCGAGGGCTTCTTCGACGAGTCGGAACCGGACTCGTCGTCGGCGATCAACCCGCTACTGCGGTAGCGTGTCTGGGACGTAGTCGACCGTCGCGGGTCGAGCGCGGACTCGTCGTCACCGGAACCGGCAGTCGCTGGTCCGATCCCCACGGCGGAATCCGTTCAACGATCCCGTATGGTACGTCACGACTTCTACGATTCCGTCGAACAGCGAGCGAACCTCGCCGACGAGACCGACGCCCAAAACGCGACGCAGGCGGTCGTTTCCTCGCTCGGCGAACGGATCGACGAACACCGGTCCCGCCGGCTCGCGGACGACCTGCCCCGAGAGATCGACGACCACCTCACGGGAGGCGAGTCCGGACAGCAGTTCTCCGAAGAAGAGTTCATCTCGCGGGTAAACCAGCGCACGGAGACGGTCGACGTCACCGGCGAGCATGCAACGACCGCGGTCCTGGGAACGACGCTCGAGGCCGTCGACGAGAGCGAACGCGCTGCCGCCGTCGACCAGTTCGAGCACTACGGGTTCGAGGAACTGCTCTCGGAGACGGACACCGAGGTCGACGTCACCGACCGAACGCCGCGGGAGCGGTAGTCTAAGCCTGGTCGACGCCTTCGCGGTAGTCCTCGGCCGTCTCGAGCGCGTTTTCGATCCGGTCTTTCGTCGTGGCGTCGCTGGCGGCCTGGCTGAGCTGGCGGAGCCGGTTGAGGTGTTCGTCGAGGATCGCGTGATCGGGTTCGTGGTCGCCGATCGTGTAGTCCTCGAACGCGTCGACTTGCTCGCGGAGGTCGTCGCGGAGGCCGTCGTCGTCGGCCGCTTTCGCTGCCTTTTCGAGTTCGTCGCGAACCTGCTTGAGTTCCTGAGCCATATACGAGGCAAGCACGACTCGACCCATAACAGTTAACGTGGCAACTGAGCGCGATCCCGACGTGCCGGGTCGAACCGTCGGCGAATCGCGTTCGAAGGCGAGGTCGAGGTGGGGGAGGCGTTCTACACGATCGCGGCGACGTCTCCGATTACCTCGCCGTTCCCGCCGGAACGTACACGCTCTCGATCCGACCCGCGGGCGATCCCGACACCGAAGTGGCGACGTTCGACGTCACGCTCGAGGCGGGAACCCTCTACACCGGCTACGCGATCGGCTACTTCGAGCCGCGAAGGACGTGACGGACCGAGATTTTACCGTAGAGCTGACGGTCGACGGGCCGATGGCCGACGAGGAAGACGAACGGCCGGTCGACGAGAAGGACGAGAAACCGGGCGACGAGAAGAACGCGAAGGACGAGCCGCCCGACGACGACGAGAAACCGGCTGCCGACGGGAAGGAGAAGCCGGAAGCTGACCACCAGTGTTAGGCTCGAGTAACGAACCGTAACCGACGTACCGGTTCGGCGTCCGGTCCCTTCTCGAACCGTTTGTCCGACTCGACGTTCACACCGTTTTCGACGCCCCTCAGCCGTAGGCGACGACGTGCCCGTGCTCGGTTCCCGCGACCAGCAGCCCGTCGACCGCGGCCAGCGACGTCACCTCGGCCACGCGGACGCTATCGCCGCGGGGCTCGCGCTCCCAGCGGACGTCGCCAGTTGCAGGATCGATTGCGGCGAGACCGGGAGCGTCGGGTTCGCCGCCGACGAACAGGGTGTCTCCGGCGGCGGCCAGAACCACCGTCACCCCCCACTCGGTCTCGAACTCCCAGTCGATCTTCCCCTCGGCGTCGACCGCGAGCAGCTCGTTCGGCCCGTCGGGAACGTCGTCCCAGTCGCCGCGACCGACGTGGAAGATCGCCCGGTCGTCGACGATTACCGGAGACGTGACGTGCGTGTCGGGATACTCGTGGGTCCACTCGAGGTCCCCGCTGTCAGCGTCGTACGCCTGCAGTCGTTCGCCCTCGTCAAACGGCCGGGGTTCGACACCCGAGAGAACGCGGTCGCTCCAGACGACCGGCGGCTCCCCGTTACCGCTACCGGACGATTCCCACAGCGTTTCCAGTTCGCTATCGGTACCGAGACGAACCGGCGCGCTCGGCGACTCGTACGCGGTGACGGTTATCCCGCCCTGAAACAACCGATCGCCGTCGATCGCGACCGCACCCCGCTCGGAGACGCGCCAGCGCTCGTCGCCCGACTCGGCGTCGTAGGCGGTGAGTCCGTTACCGTCCCCTCGGTAGAGGGTGTCCCCGTCGAACAGAAGCGGCGCTCCGTACGTTCTGGCATGCCGTTCCTCGTCGATCGCCCAGCGCCGCTCGCCGGTCTCGAGGTCGTAGGCGGCGACGTACTGCCCGTCCGACGTCGTGTACACCGTTTCGTCGCCGAGCGCCACTGCAGCGACGTCCGCGTCCCTGTCGTCGACTTTCCACCGAACGTCGCCGGTCTCGCGCTCGAGCGCGACGAGACTGTCGCTCGCCTTTCGCTCGCTGCCCGCGACCACGACGTCCTCGCCGACGGCGAGCCCGTCGATGCTGCGAACCGGCGACTCGGGCTCGAATCGCCATCGTTTCTCGGGATCGTCGGGGACGGTCGCGTCGGCGTTGTGGCCCGTGTTCTCCAGGTCGTACCGCGAGAGCCGCCAGGTGTCGGGGTCGGTCTCGAAGCTGTCGAACGAGTGGCCGCTCGAGAGGCAGCCGGCGACGGCGGCGAGTCCGGCCGCCGTTCCAGCGGCGAGCACGGTGCGTCGGGAGGGCATGCGCGACAGTCTACAGGTTCCGCACATATTCTTTCTGGTCGGATGTCATGACTCTCGAGAGCGCTCGCGCGCCGCATGCGAGCGCGTAAAGTATCTCGAGTCCCTGATCTCGATGATGAGTGACTCTCGAGGTCCCCTCCAGCCGGATCGTCCCGAGGCCGACCACCCGTTCGAGGTCGACGCGCCGTTCGACCCGGCGGGCGATCAGCCCGAGGCGATCGAGCAACTCGCCGACGGGTTCCGGTCGGGAATGGAGAAGCAGACGCTGCTCGGCGTGACGGGATCGGGGAAGACGAACACCGTCTCGTGGACCATCGAGGAGGTCCAGAAGCCGACCCTCGTCATCGCCCACAACAAGACCCTCGCCGCCCAGCTGTACGAGGAGTTCCGGAACCTCTTCCCCGAGAACGCCGTCGAGTACTTCGTCTCCTACTACGACTACTACCAGCCCGAGGCCTACGTCGAACAGACCGACACCTACATCGACAAGGACGCCTCGATCAACGACGAGATCGACCGCCTGCGCCACTCCGCGACGCGCTCGCTGCTGACTCGCGAGGACGTGATCGTCGTCGCGAGCGTCTCCGCCATTTACGGACTGGGTGACCCGCGCAACTACGTCGACATGTCGATGCGACTCGAGGTCGGCGAGGAGACCGGCCGCGACGAGCTCTTAGCGCGGCTCGTTGACCTGAACTACGAGCGCAACGACGTCGACTTCACGCAGGGGACGTTCCGCGTCCGCGGCGACACGATCGAGATCTACCCGATGTACGGCCGCTACGCCGTCCGGGTCGAACTCTGGGGCGACGAGATCGACCGCATGGTCAAGGTCGATCCGCTCGAGGGCAAGACCCAGGGCGACCAGCAGGCCGTCCTCGTCCACCCGGCGGAGCACTACTCCATTCCCGAGACGAAACTCGAGCGCGCGATGGACGAGATCCGCGACGATCTGGACTCGCGGATCAGCTACTTCGAACGCCAGGGCGACATGCTCTCGGCCCAGCGCATCGACGAGCGAACCACGTTCGACCTCGAGATGATGCAGGAGACGGGCTACTGTTCGGGCATCGAGAACTACTCCGTCTACCTCTCGGATCGCGAGTCAGGGGAGGCGCCGTACACGCTGCTGGATTACTTCCCGGACGACTTTCTGACGGTGGTCGACGAATCCCACGTGACCCTGCCCCAGATCCGGGGCCAGTACGCCGGCGACAAGTCCCGGAAGGACTCGCTGGTCGAGAACGGGTTCCGACTCCCGACCGCCTACGACAACCGTCCGCTCACCTTCGAGGAGTTCCAGGAGAAGACCGACCAGACGCTCTACGTGTCGGCGACTCCGAGCGACTACGAGCGCGAGGAATCGGACCAGATCGTCGAACAGATCGTTCGCCCGACCCACCTCGTCGACCCCGAGATCGAGGTCTCGCCCGCCAGCGGCCAGATCGACGACCTCATGGATCGCATCGACGAGCGGATCGAGCGCGAAGAGCGCACCCTCGTTACGACGCTGACCAAGCGGATGGCAGAGGATCTGACCGAGTACCTCGAGGAATCCGGCGTCGACGTCGCCTACATGCACGACGAGACCGATACGCTGGAACGGCACGAGATCATCCGCTCGCTCCGACTCGGCGAGATCGACGTCCTCGTCGGGATCAACCTCCTCCGGGAGGGGCTGGACATCCCCGAAGTCTCGCTCGTCGGCATTCTCGACGCCGACCAGGAAGGCTTCCTGCGCTCGGAGACGACGCTCGTCCAGACGATGGGACGTGCGGCCCGCAACGTCAACGGCGAGGTCGTTCTCTACGCCGACGACCCCTCGAGCGCGATGGAGTCGGCCATCGATGAGACTCGGCGACGCCGCGAGATTCAACAGGAGTACAACGAAGAACGCGGTCTCGAGCCGACGACCATCGAGAAGGAGGTCGGCGAGACGAACCTACCGGGGAGCAAGACGGACACCACCGAGATCTCCGGTCGCTCTCTCGAGGACGAGGAGGAGGCCGCCCGCTACCTCTCGGAACTGGAAGATCGGATGGAGGAGGCGGCGAGCAACCTCGAGTTCGAACTCGCGGCCGACATCCGGGATCGAATCCGGGAGGTGCGCGAGGAGTTCGAACTCGAGGGTGAGGACGAGGGGATCGCGCCGCCGGCCGAGGAGTTCTGATTTCGAGGGATACGACGACCGCCGAACTCACTCGCGCCGGTGTTCGTCGCGCGTGCTGTGCTCGTTTCCGCGATCGCCGCGGTCGTCACCTCGCAGGTGCTCGATCGCGTGCAGTTCGACCACCGGCACGACCTTGGCGACGGTGAGGAAGAACAGCGTGACCATGCCGATCGTGCCCGTCACCGAGGCGATCTCGATCCAACTCGGGAAGTAGAGGCCGGGGGTCGCCCCGTAGATATCGAAGCTGGGGTGGAAGAACCCCTCGACGACGAAGAGGATCTTCTCGAGCAGCGTCGCGGTGAGCACCATGAGACCCGCGACGACGGCTCGCTTCTTGGCGAACAGCGACGGTCGGATCGCCTGCGCGAAGATGTACGTGAGCACGAGGAAGACCAGACCCATCGCGGTGAGGTAGATGGGATGACCCAGCCTCCCTTCCGCGGCGTGACCCACGTCGACGGGCGGCTTGAAGAGGCCGGTCACGTTCTGCTGGAGCTGGAGCCAGAGGAAGAGGAGACAGAAGAACCCGAGCCAGAGCAACAGTCCTCGGAAGACGTCGTCGGTAATGATGTGATCCCAGTCGTACCCCCAGCGGAAGGCGTACGAGAGCAGTATCACCCCGCTGATCGCCGACGTCAGGGCGATCGTGAGGAACTGCGGCCCCTGGACACCGCCGTACCACGTCGGATACGTCGGCAGCACCGCGAACAGCCACGGAATCACGCCGCCGTGGAGCAACAGCGGTGCCATGATGATGATCGCGAGCGCGAGCCACCAGACCATTCGCTGGACGATCTCGTCTTCTTGCTCGGTGTAACCGATCGTCAACCCCCTGTAGACCGGCTCGAAGTGATCCGGCAGCTGATCGCGGAGTCGGGTCACGTCGTAGCGCAGGGTGAGTCCGAGGTAGGTCGCCGTCAGCACGAAGTAGGCCGTGATGACGGTCACGTCCCATACCAGCGGCGAAGCGTGGACGGTGATGTGGTAGTGTCCGAGGACGCTCGTGACCATCCGGTCGGGGCGGCCGAGGTGGATGACGATGTAAAATCCCGCGGCGGAGAGTCCGGCGATCGTCAGGAGCTCGGCCATGCGCGCGACCGGCATGTACCGCTCCATCCTGAGCAGTCTGACCGCTGCGGAGAGAATGATTCCGCCGTGGGCGATCCCGACCCACCAGATGAACGCACCGATGTACACTCCCCAGGTGACGCCGCCGCCGGTCCCCCAGTCGGAGAGCCCAGTGACGACCATCCCCTCCGCGAGCTGATATGCCCAGCCGATGAGGAAGAGGACGAACGCTAGCCCGGCGATTCCAACCAGTACGAAGTACGTCGTCGACGTATTCTTGATCGGACGGAGAATGTCAGCTTCTGACGGCGTTTTCGTTCCCATTGTGAGAGTCGTTCACACCCTCACGCGAAGCGGTCACTTCCATCCGTTCGGTGAATATGCAAGCCTCTTCTTTTGTCGCCGATTCCGCGCGCGATCCGTGGACTACAGTTCGAGGGTGTAGACCACCTCTCGCCGCTGCTCGTCGCCGATCTCGACCTCGCCGTCGCCGGTTCGCTCGAAGCCGAGTTCCTCGTAGAAGGCCCGGCCTCCGTCGTTGGAGGCCAGGTCGATCGCTCGCATCCGGTTCATGTTGAAGTCCTCGAGGTCGTCGCGCAGGCGTTCGTGCAGCGCCGTCCCGATCCCCTCGCGCTGGTGGTCGGGATGGACGTACATCCGCAGGACGTCGCCCTCGTCGTCCTGGACGACGCCGTGGGTGAAGCCGGCGACGCCGTCATCGGTCTCGGCGACGAGCATCACTGTTCCGGACGTCGAGAGCGCGCGCTCGAGTTCCTCGTCGGCGTACCAGTCGTCGATCGTCTCGTCGACGACGTCACTCGAGAGTTCGTCGTAGGTGTCGTGCCAGGCGTCGCGGGCAACCTCGCGGATCGCCTCGCGGTCGTCTGCGGTAGCTGGTCGGATCTCCATAGCGCGTGCTACGGTAGCGAGAACCAAAGCTGTACTCGCAACTCGAGTTGCACCAGTGCAACCTGCGTTACGTCTGGACGTCGAAACCGCGCTCGCGAAGCAGTTCCGGCACCCTGTTCCGGTGGTCGCCCTGCAGTTCGACGCGCCCCTCGTCGACGGTGCCGCCGGTTCCGACCGACGATTTGAGCTCCGAGGCGATCGATTCGATTTCCGATTTCGGGAGGTCGAACCCCTCGATGATCGTCACCGGCTTTCCGTACCGCCGTTTTTCCATTCGAATCGACAGCAGTTGTTCCGCGGCCTCGAGGTCGCCGTGGCTGTCGAGTTCGTCGAGCAGGTCGTCGATCGGGTCGTCGTTGGACACGTACTGTACTACGCTCGCCAACAGCATAGGACTGTGCACCGTCCGGGTTTTCGACTCGTCTCGAGGCGACCCGATCGGACCCGGAGCGAGTCCGAGTCAGTCGTCGGCGGGAACCTCTTGATCGGTCGTGTCGGCGAACGGCTTCGCGACGATTCCCTTGCGCGCTGCGTCCCACTCGGAGAGGCCGTAGACGAGGCCGACGAGGATCGTCACGCCCGCCGGCAGCAACACGAGCGGCGTGAGGCCGGTGAAGCCGTAGGCGAGGTAGACGAGCATCGCCACGAACATCACCGTCGCGGCGTAGTAGATCTGCGTTCGGACGTGGTCGATGTGGTCGGCGCCGGCGAACGTCGACGAGAGGATGGTCGTATCGGAGATAGGCGAGCAGTGGTCGCCGAAGATCGCTCCCGAGAACACCGCGCCGACGGCGACCGCCAGCAGTTCGGGCGACTGGCTCCCGATCTCCCACGCCATCGGAACGGCGATGGGAGTCATGATTCCCATGGTCCCCCACGAGGTGCCGATCGAGAACGAGATGATCGCCGCGGAGAGCACGATCACGACCGGCAACAGTGCCGGCGTGATGATACCCTCCGTGACGCTGGTGACGTACTCTCCCGTTCCGAGTTCGCCGGCGACGGTTCCGATCGACCACGCCATCACGAGGATGCTGACGGCGTTGAGCATGACCGCGAATCCGTCGATGACGGTCTCCATCGACTCGTTCAAGTCCATCACGTCGTCGTACAGTGCGAGGGCGATCCCCATCACGAGCATGGCGAGCGAACCCCAGACGAGCGCGCCGATGAAGTCCATGTTGTCGACGAGGTCGATGAGGGCGTCGGAGTCGGTGAACACGTCGGCCGGTCCGGCGTCGATCGCCGAGAAGCCGGTGTAGAGCGCACCGGAAATGACGACGAGCACGAGCACCGCGACGGGCACGACGAACGACCGGAGTCGAGGGTTGTCGGAGGCCATCTCCCCGAGGTCGTCTTTCATACTCTGGAGCGGCTGGGCGCCGTCGCGGTTGACCTTGCCCGTGGTCTGGGCGCGCGTCTCCGCGTCGAGCATCTCGCCGAAGTCCCGGCGGGTGAGCACGATCAGCAACACCATGACGATCGCCAGCAGGCAGTAGACGTTGAACGGGATCGACCGCAAGAACGTCGCCACCGCGCCGGGCGTCTCGCCCTCCAGTGCCGGGAGTTCGTTGTCGATGAGGCTGATCTGGAAAGCGACCCAGCTCGAGATGCCGAACGTGGCGACGGGCGCCGCCGTCGAGTCGAGGATGTACGAAAACTTCTCCCGCGACATGTTCATCTGGTCGGCGATGTCCTTCATCGCCGAGCCGACGATCGCCGTGTTGGCGTAGTCGTCGAAGAACCAGAACAGGCCGAGCACCCACGAAGCGACGCCGACCTTCCGGTGGGAATCGACCCGCGAGGTCGCGTAATTGGCGACGGCGATCGACCCGCCCATCCGCCAGATGAGGGCGATCGCGGCGCCGATGAGCATCGTGAAGAGGATGATTTGGGCGTTGAACTCGTCGGCGATCGACCCGATGATCCAGTCGACCGCCTGTACGCCGCCTGACAGCGGCAGTACGACGTAGTCGACGATCCCCTCGGCCCCCCTCGAAGCGAAGAGCGCGCCCCCGACCCAGATGCCGATAAACAGCGATAACAGCGCTCGACGAGTAACGATGGCGAGTGCGATCGCCAGCAACGGCGGTACCAGCGACAGTGCTCCGAATTCTGATGCCATGCTAACGCGCTTCACACCTATTGTATTTAAAATATTTCGTAATCGGCCGACTTTCTCGCCTCAAACGCCGTGTACCGCGTATTTTTCACCCTCGTGAAAGATTCGTGCCGAGTTTGGGGCCTCGCCTCACTCTCGCCGCGGGACGTCCGGGTGAGGGCGCCTACAGTCGCTCCTTGACCGTTCGGGCCGTCTTCTCGCCTACGCCCGCGACGCTCCGTAGGTCCTCGAGACTCGCCTCCCGAACGTTCTCCACGCTGCCGAACCGACCCAGTAGCCGTTTGCGCGTCTCGGGGCCGATCCCGGGGACGTCGTCCAGCACCGTCTTCACCTCGTCGCGGACCGTCTGGTGGTACTGGACCGCGAAGCGGTGGGCCTCGTCCCGAACTCGCTGCAGGAGGTGCAGGTGCGGCGCGTCGTTTGGCCAGGCGAACTCGCGACGGGGAGTGATGACGCGCTCTTCGGCCTTCGCGAGCGCGACGGCGGGCACGTCCCAGCCAACCTCCTCGAGCGCGTCCCGGGCCGCCTCGAGCTGTCCCTCGCCGCCGTCGATCAGCAACAGATCGGGGTCGGGACGCTCGTCGCGCCCCTCGACGGCCCGGAGAGCGCGCCACTCGAGCAGCGCCCGCATGTTCGCGTAGTCGTCGTTCTCGTCCGTGAGCTTCTTCCGGCGATAGTCGGCCTTCTCGGCGCTGCCGTCGACGAACGTGACGTCGCTCCCCACCGCGGACTTTCCGTGGGCGTGGCTCACGTCGAAGCCCTCGATCCGGCGGGCCGAATCGATCTCGAGCGCGTCCGCGAGCATGCCGCACTCGTCGCGGCCGCCGACGTTGCGCCGGGCGTTCTTCAGCGCGAGGTCGACGAGTTTGGCCTCCCGGCCCGCGCCGGGGACTCGCACGGAGACGCCCTCGGCCTCGAGCCAGGCCGCGACCTCCTCGTCCTCGTGGCGTTCGGGCAGCAACAGGGCGTCGGGCAGGTCGCGCTCGGCGTAGTACTGGACGATAAAGGCGGCGAGAACGGCGGGGACGCCCTCCTCTTCGGGGTCGATCTCGAGTCCGCCGCTCGAGGGCTCGGCCGGCGCGCCGCCGCCGGGGCCGGGCGCCTCGAGCGTGTGCCGATCCCGGTCGACCAGCTTCCCGTTCTCCGCGCGCAGGCGGGCGACGGTCGCGTCCCCGCCCTCGATGGCGACGCCGAGGACGTCGACGGCGCGCTCGTCGCCGACCGACTGGACCGCCTCGCCGCCCTCGCCGTGGAAGGCCTCGACGGTCTCGAGTCGGTCCCGGAGGTTCGCCGCGCGCTCGAAGTTCCGATCCTGGGCGGCGGCCTCCATCTCCCGGCGGAGCGGATCGGCGAGGATGCCGGTCTCGCCCTCGAGGAAGCGCTCGACGGCGGTGACGTCCTCCCCGTAGCTCTCGAGGTCGATCTCGCGGGTGCAGGGCGCGGTACAGAGCCCCATCTCGTAGTCGAGGCAGGGTCGGTCCCGGCCGGCGTACTTGTGGTCCGAGCAGCCCCGGACGCCGTACGTTTCTCGCAGGGCCTTCACGACGGTCTCGACCTGGCGCTTGTTCGTGTAGGGGCCGAAGACGGTTGCGGACTCGTTGGGGTCGCGAGTGATTTCGATCTGCGGAGCCTCGTGGTTCGTCAACTGGACCATCGGATAGGACTTGTCGTCCTTGAGCCGGACGTTGTACCGAGGCTGGTGGCGCTTGATGAGGTTCGCCTCGAGCAACAGCGCCTGCGTCTCGGTGTCGGTGACGGCGATCTCGATCTCGTCGGCGCGGTCGACCATCCGA
This sequence comes from Natronococcus sp. CG52, assembly GCF_023913515.1. Lineage (NCBI taxonomy): Archaea > Methanobacteriati > Methanobacteriota > Halobacteria > Halobacteriales > Natrialbaceae > Natronococcus > Natronococcus zhouii. Next base: position 3,726,099 of record NZ_CP099391.1, on the reverse strand, counting down.
CGAATACGGGCGCTCCGCGGGTCGGCGTAGGAGCGGACCCGGTCCCGGATGTCGACCGCCTTGCCGACGTAGAGGGTCGCTCCGTCGGCCCGAAACTGGTAGACGCCCGGCTCTCGAGGCAGCGACTGCGCGCGATCCCGAACCCCGTCGGCGTTCATCGGCGGCCCTAGGGCGGCGGGAGGTTTCAGCCTGACTCCTCGGGCCGACGCGGTACATTCTCGGTGGTGGACTCACCACGTCCGACCATGAGCGAGGAGATCCGCTGCTGGCTGGTCGAACGGGAGTACGACGACAAGGGGCTCGTCACCCTGGCCTACGCGACGCCGGACGGCGAGTCCGTCTATCGCCGCGAGCTGGCCGCCTCGGCCGCGACCGGGTCGACGGTGACCGCGGCGAAGGACCTGCAGCCGGCGCAACTCGAGGCGGTGTCCGACGCCGAAACCCGGGAGCGGTACGCGACGGAGGTCGACCGCACCGCCGACCGGTACGACCCCGACGAAGCGATCTAGCGACGCGAGTTCGGACGCCTCGAGCGACGGTCGCGTCGATCCCGCTCGAGATCGTCGCAGCCGAAACTCCGTTACTCGGCCGGTTCGTCGTCCGCGTCGGCCCGCCGGCGAAGCCACTCGAGCGTCGCCGCCCCGCCGGCGAGTCCGGCGCCGGTCGTGAAGCCGGGCATTTCGTCGTCGGCGTCGGTATCGTCCGTCTCGTTTCCGTCTCCGGCGTCCCCACTTTCGTCGTCCGTTTCGTCTCCGGCTCCGTCGTCTCCGATCTCCGAATCGCTGTCGCTGTCGTCGTCTCCGACCTCACTCTCGTCATCGTCGTCCCCGGATCCGTCTCCGCCGGCCGGGTCGTCGTCCGGACAGTCGGACGGGCAGTCGTCCTCGTCGCCTTCGTACTCGTCTTCATCGCCGTCGCTTTCGTCTTCCTGCTGGTCGTCCTCTTCGTCCTCGCCTTCCTGCTGGCCGCCCCCGTCTTCGGGTTCGTCCCCGTCACCGTGTTCGTCGTCGCTCTCGTCGTCCTCGTCTCCCTCGTCGGGCTGTTCCTCGCCCTCGTCTTCGTCCGTTGGTTCGCGGAGCGCGACGAGTTCGTCGTCGTGTGCGACGTAGATCGTCTCGTCGCTGATCGCACAGATCGGTCCGACCGGCAGCTCCGATCCGTCCAGCACCCACTTTGCGGTGCCCTCGTCCGTGTCAAAGGCGACCAGATCCTCGTCGTACTCGATATCGGGGTGGGACGGCTCGTAGAAGTAGGCGTAGACGGTGTCGCCGCTGATGACGGACGAGACGTTATTGTAGCGAAGTTGTGCTTCCACGCCCGTCTCGGAACCGTCGAATCGACCCACGCTGAACGTGAAGTCGCCCCCGCCGGCGTACAGCTCGTTGCCGATCACGGCGTCGACTCCTTCGGAGGGAACTTTTCCGATTCCCTCGCCCGTCTGTGCGTCGGTGATGGGTCGAGCGTACGAGAGCCTGTCCAGGAGGACCGCAGTCTCCGTCGCGCGAACCTGGTAGCTTCCCCTCTCCAAGCGATCAGTTCGCCAGATCTCGTCGCCGGTTTCGGGCTCGAGCGCGAGCCCGGCTCCCGACCAGTTCTCCCCGACCGTGGCGTAGACGACGCCGTTCGCCGCGGCGGTAGTGGCGTGGAAGTCGAACTCCTCTTCGTCCTCGTCGGCGCCCGTTTCGACGGTGACCGAGTCGATCTCCCACCGGACCGAACCGTCGTCGGCCTCGAGGGCGTACAGCGTGCCGTCGGCGACGACGAACGCGGCTCCGTAGGCGACCGTCTGGCTCTCGATCGGCTCCTCGGGTGCGAACTCGGTCTGCCAGCGGACGCTGCCGTCCGAAACGTCGAGCGCGTAGAGTTCCTCGCCCGTCACGTAGACGGTATCGCCGACGACCGACGGCTTGTGCACGTCGAGGTCGTCGTTCTCCCAGCGCAGCGAGCCGTCGGCCGCGTCGTAGGCGCCGACGGGACCGGTCGCGTAGACGGTGCCGTCGGCGACGGCGACCGCCAGCGAACTTGCGGCTCCGTGACTTACCGAGTCGCCGTCGACGGTCCAGGCGACCTCGAGTTCGTCGCCGTCGAACTCATGGCCGTCTTCGATAAACCGCGCGTGGCCGGCGTCGCCGGCGAACGACGGCCAATCCTCGTCCACCATCCCCGGGTTAGGGTCGACGTCCGAATCTGGCAAACCCGCGGCGTCGTCCCCCTCGGATCCGGCGCCGATCGACGCGAACCCGCTGATCGAAAGCGCTGCACCAGTCGCCAGTACCGACCGTCGGTTCCAATCCGACATGCGGGTCTTCACACCTACCAGTTTCATTATTATCAGGTCACTATGCGAACTTATCTCCTCGTCAACTGTTGCGAACGAGAATGAAACGAAATCGAACGGTTTCGACCGGTTGGATTCGACGGCTTGGCCGTTACGATCAAGGTCGACCGGTCAATCGATCCGACCGGTCGAGACGCTTATGATTCTCCGAATCGCCGGCCGTAATTTTCCCGCTCGAGTAACAAACCTTATCGGCGGACGGTGTGACCACACGGCTAGACATGCCCGCCATCGCAGTCGACGGCCTGACCAAGAGGTACGGTCAGACGCTCGCGCTCGACGACCTCTCGTTTCAGGTCGAAGAGGGCGAGGTGTTCGGCTTTCTCGGCCCGAACGGCGCCGGGAAGTCGACGACGATCAACGCCCTCCTCGATTTCGTCCGTCCGACCGCCGGTCAGATCGAAGTGCTCGGACTCGACGCGCAGACGCACAGTCGGGAGATCCGCTCGAGAACCGGCGTTCTCCCCGAGGGATACCAGACCTACGAACGACTCACCGCTCGCCAACACCTCGAGTTCGCCATGGAGTCCAAGGGCGTCGACGACGACCCCGTACGGCTGCTCGAGCGAGTCGACCTGGTCGACGCCCTCGACAAGAAGGCCGGCGGCTACTCGAAGGGGATGGCCCAACGGCTCATGCTGGCGATGGCGCTCGTCGGCGAGCCGGAGCTGTTGATCCTCGACGAGCCCTCCACCGGACTCGACCCCAACGGAGCACGCGAGATGCGAGAGATCGTCCGCCGGGAGAACGAACGCGGCGCGACGGTGTTCTTCTCGAGTCACATCATGGAGCAGGTCGAGGCGGTCTGTGACCGCGTCGGCATCCTCCGGGACGGCGAGATGGTCGCCGTCGACTCCGTCGAGGGGCTCCGGGACTCCGTCAGCGAGGGAACGACCCTCCGGGTCACGGTCGACCGGATCGACGACGACGCGCTCCACGCCGTTCGGTCGCTGCCGGACGTTTCGAACGCAGTTGTCGAGGGCGAACAGCCCCCGACGCTGGTCGTCCAGGTCGAGGGATCGAAGACGGCCGTCCTCGGTGAACTCGAGGACCGCGGCGTCGAAGTGCGGGACTTCTCGACGGCCAAGGCGTCGCTCGACGACGTCTTCCGCTCGTACACGACGGAGGTGCAGGCTCGATGAGCTCCGAAACCGGCACCGGAACGGGTGGGAGCGATCGGTCGTCATCCGCGAGCTCCATCCACCTCGAGAGCGTCCGCGCCGTCGCGAAGAAGGACTTCCAGGACTCCGTCCGCTCGTGGATGTTCTGGGGGCTGAGCATCTTCTTCTTCACGCTGCTGGTCGCGCTGACCGGCGTCGTCTCGTACTTCGGCGAAGACCTCGCGGCGCAGGGCGTGACGACGGAAGTGCTCGTCGTCTTCGTCAGCGAGATCACGCGGCTCATCCTCCCGCTGATCTCGCTGATCCTGGGCTGGAAAGCCATCGCCGGCGAGCGCGAATCCGGCAGCATCAAGATCCTGCTGTCGCTTCCCCACTCGCGGAAGGACGTCCTCCTCGGGAAGCTGATCGGCCGGTCGGCCGTCCTGTCGCTCTCGCTGGTCGTCGGGTTCGTCCTCGCGGCGATCATCGTCGCCGCGCTGCTCGGGAGCTTCGATATCGCCGACTACCTCGGGCTGCTCGCGATGTCGATCCTCTACGGCGTCGCCTACACGAGCATCGCCGTCTCGCTCTCCTCGCTGACTCGCTCGACGACGATCGCGGGAGCGGCGATGGTCGGCGTCTTCGTCCTCTTCTACATCGTCTGGAACGCCATCATGTCGGCCCTTCGGCTCCTGATGGACCGCGGTTACATCTCGGGCGAGACGTACACGATGACGCTCAACGGCGAGACGTTCGAACCCGAACGGCTGCCCGACTGGGCCTTCTTCATCGAGTCGATCGATCCCGGATACGCCTACAACAACGCGCTGTCGATCGTGACGGGTGCCGCGGAGTCCGACCTGGACGTCCAGCTCGAGGAGGTCATGTTCGGCGGCGACATCCCGTTCTACCTCCAGGACTGGTTCGCGTTCCTGATCCTCCTGTTCTGGATCGTCGCGCCGATCGCCGTCGCGCTCTACCGGTTCGATCGGGTCGACCTCTAACGCCGCGGTCGTCCGGGAGCCCGTTTTACTGCAGTCCGCCGTTCCCCTCAGTCGGCGAGATACTCGAGACACCCTGCGAATTGAATTAGGTGTCCGAGCGGCGTACTCGAGCGCGTGACCGACTGCATCCTCTACGGCGGCAAGGGCGGCGTCGGCAAGACGACCTGCGCGGCGGCGACCGGCCGCCGTCTCGCGGCCGAGGGCCGGGAGACGCTCGTCGTCTCGACGGATCCGGCTCACTCGCTGGCCGACTCGTTCGACGCCGACCTCGGCCCGGAGCCGACGGCGCTCGATCTCGACGGCGTAGCAACCGGTTCAGCCGCGGAATCGGGCGGGCTCTGGGCCGTCGAGATCGATCCGGAGACGCGCAGGGAACGCTACGAGGACCTGACCCGGGCGCTGGCCGCCGACCTCCGCCGGGCGGGCATTCGACTCGAGGACGAGGAGATCGAGCGGCTCTTCGCCTCGGGAACGCCGGCCGGGAGCGACGAGATCGCTGCGCTGGACCTGCTCGTCGAGTTCGTCGACTCGGGGGAGTGGGACGTCGTCGTCTTCGACACCGCGCCGACGGGCCACACCCTCAGGCTGTTCGACACGCCCGAGGTGATGGGGCTGGCGCTCGAGACGGCGCGCTCGCTTCGCGGACAGGTTCGCCGGATCGGGAACGCGGCCCGGAGCGCGATGCTCGGCCCGATGTCGATGATGTCCGGAAGCAGGGAGGAGGAAGACGACCTCGCCGCGTTCCAGGCGCGCCTCGAGCGCGCCCGCGAACTGCTCGTCGATCCCGAGCGGACCGAGTTCCGCGTTGTCTTGCTCCCCGAGGGGATGGCCATCGCCGAGTCGGAGCGGCTCGTCGACCGGCTTCGCGAGGCCGACGTGTCGGTGGAACGGCTCGTGGTAAACCAGGTGCTCGAGAACCCCGACGAGGACTGTTCGCGCTGTCAGTCGCGACGCGAGCGCCACGAACGGCGGGTGGGGGAGATTCGGGAGACGTTTCCCGGCCTCGAGGTTGTCACGCTTCCGGAACGCGAGGGCGAGGTGCAGGGGCTCGAGGCGCTCGAGTCGATCGCCGGACGGCTTCCAGAGGAATAGGTTGGGAACGCTGTCGGTCGTCTCCCCGTAATCGTGGCTCGGGACGTGATCACGAACTCGAACCGTGCGCACGTGCCTGGGTTCGTGAATCCGAGCGTCCTGCTCGCACGAGCACTCGGGATTCCACGTCCTCCCCAGCCGATTCGCTCGCGCGGCTTCGTCTCGCGATTCACCGCCGTTCATCGCGAGACGGCACGCGCCACCGCTGGTGTCCGTCTCCCCAGTTCGATTACTCGAGGTCGATCCCGCGCTCCGCGAGTAGCTCCCGGAACTCGTCCTCGTCGACGATCGGCACGTCGTTGGCTTCGGCGTCGTCGCGCTTCGTCTGTCCGGGGTTCTCCCCGACGACGAGGTAATCCGTGTTCCCCGAGACGCTGCCCGCCGCGTTCGCGCCGTGGGCCTCGACGGTCTCCTGGGCCTCGCTTCGAGTGACGTCTTCGAGTGACCCCGTAAAGACGAACGTCAGGCCCTCGAGCTCGTCGCCGCCGGTCTCGAGGTCGGACTCCTCGGGCGAGACGTGCTCGAGGACGTCGTCGACGGCCTCGGCGTTGGCCTCGCTCGCGAAGAAGTCGTGGATCTGCCCGGCGACGGTCTCGCCGACGTCGTCGACGCCCTCGAGCCGCTCGGGTTCGGTCTCGGCGACCTCCCGGAACGCCGCGAACGTGCCGAACTCGCCCGCGAGTTCGCGGGCCGTCGCCGGCCCGACGTGGGGGATGCCGAGCGCGGAGAGGAAGTCCGGCAGCGGCGGCTCCCTGCCGGATTCGAGCTCCGCGAGGAGGTTCTCGGCGCTCGTCGCACCCCATCCTTCGAGGGCGGTCAGCGCCTCGCGCTCGAGTTCGTAGAGGTCGGCGACGGACTCGAGCAGGCCCGCGTTCACGAGCTGGCGGACGCTCTGCTCGCCCAGCCCCTCTAGATCCAGTCCGGCGTCGCTCGCGTAGTACTCGATCGACCGCCGAAGCTGGGCGTCGCAGGCCAGCCCGCCGGTACAGAAAGCCATCGGCCCGTCGCGCTCGATGGCGCTGTCACAGACGGGGCAGCGGTCGGGGAGGTCGTAATGGCCGGTACTCCCTTTCTCGACGACCTCCTCGACGTACGGGATCACGTCGCCGGCGCGTTGTACGCGGACGGTGTCGCCCACGTTGACGTTCTTCTCCGCGATCTCCTCCGGGTTGTGAAGACTCGCCCGGGAGACCGTCACGCCGCCGACGTCGACCGGCTCGAGCAGGGCGACGGGTGTGACCCGGCCGGTACGACCGATCTGAACCGCCACGTCGGCGATCGGGGTCACCTCCGCGCGTGCGGGGAACTTGTAGGCGAACGCGTAGCGGTCGTGGCGCGCGGTCCGTCCCAGCTCCTCGCGGGCTTCGCGGTCGTCGACCTTGATGACGGTGCCGTCGATCTCGTAGCCGAGGTCGTCGCGGGCCTCGAGCATGCGATCGCGGTAGTCGATCGCGCCCTCGATGTCGTCCGCCACCTCGACGCGGTCGTTGGTTCGGAGGCCGTACTCGGGGAAGCGCTCGAGTTCCTCGCGGTGGCTGTCCTCGAGTTCGCTGGCCTCGAGCACGTCGAAGTAGAAGACCTCGAGGGGCCGGTCGGCGACGACCGACGGATCGAGCTGTCGGATCGTGCCTGCGGTCGCGTTGCGGGGGTTGGCGAACGGCTCCTCGCCGCGTTCGATCCGCTCCCGGTTGTGTTCCTGAAAGGCGTCTTTCGGCATGTAGACCTCGCCGCGGACCGCGAGGAACTCCGGATAGTCGCCGTGGAGCCGCTGGGGGACGGAGCCGATGGTCCGGGCGTTTCGCGTCACGTCGTCGCCCTCGCGGCCGTCGCCGCGGGTGACCGCGCGCTCCAAGCTGCCGTCCTCGTAGACGAACTCCATCGAGACGCCGTCGAACTTGGGTTCGCAGACGTAGTCGACCTCGTCGACCTCCCTTCGCACGCGCGAATCAAATTCGCGGACGTTCTCGACCTCGCCGCTCTGGTCGATCGAGAGCATCGGCGCGACGTGTTCGACCGTCTCGAACGCGTCGATCGGCTCGCCGCCGACGCTCCGGGTGGGGCTGTCGGGATGCGAGAGGTCGAACGCCCCCTCGAGTTCCTGTAGCCGGGCGAACAGCGCGTCGTAGGTCCGGTCCGCGATGATCGGCTCGTTCTCGACGTAGTATCGGCGGTCGTGCTCGCGGATCGCCTCGCGGAGCAGTTCGACCTGCCGTTCGGCTCGCTCCGGCGGGAGGTCCTCGACCGGCGCGAAGTCGGTCGGCGGATCCCGGATGTACGGGTTGTCTTCGTCTACGTTTTCGTCGGCGACGGACATTCGTTGCTCGAGCGTAGCCACTCCCACCCGTTAACGTTACTGACGACGACTCGGTTGAGCGGGGCCGCGAGCGAATCGATCCGACTCGAGACGAATCACTTCCACGGATTGTCCACCAGTTCGGCCTGGACACGCGAGCCGACGGCGATCCGACAGTCCGTTCGTGGGGCGGCGATACACAGGAGCACGTAGCCGTCGTCTCGGTGTCGTGACTTCAGCGCTTTCGGCGTCCGTCGATAGGCGAACGCGTCCGCGACGTTGGTCGGCTCCTCGTCGCGTGCATCGTCGTCGGCCGCCGTCCCGTCGATCGCGAGCAGCCGTCCCACACAGGTCCCACACGCCCCGGTGCGGCAGCCGTACGGCAAGGAGCGGCCGGTCCGCTGGGACGCCTCGAGCACCGTCTCGTTCTCGTCGACGTCGATCGTCCGACTCGGACCGCCGACCCAGTCGAGGGCGACTTCGTAGCGAGCCATCGCTCGGCTCACTGCCAGACGTCGCTCGTGCAGTCGCCGTCGGGCCACCGGATCTCGTGTGCGCGGGCCGGCCCTGCCGGACACTCTCCCCAGTCGACGAGGAAGTCCTCGTCGAGTTCGAGGGTGCCCTTTCGCGGGTCGACGTCGGCTTTCAGCATCACCGATCCCCGTTCACCCTCCTCGGGGTAGAACTGGTTGTCCCACGACGAGAACAGCGAGGTGGTCCAGTAGAGCCGTTCGCCGTCCAGCGAGAGCTGAATCATCTGCGGGCCGGCGGCCAGTTCGCGGCCCTGGACTTCCTGGACCTCGCCGAAGGTGCCGCCGACCGAGAGCGAGTCGGCCCGGCGCGGGTTCGCGGGGTCAGAGACGTCGTACATCCAGACCTCGCCGTGGAGCCAGTTCGAGCCGAACAGATAGCGATCGTCCATCGAAATCAGGATGTCGGTCGGCAGGGCGGGAACCGGCATGTCCCAGTCGTCGTGCTCTCGGCTCTCGAAGTCGATCACCTTCTCGGCGCGGTACTCGTCCCCCTCGTCGTCCCACCAGAAGTGGAAAATATTCGACGAGAGCGCGGCGCCGACGAACCCGTGGGTCGATTCCGGCGTGTGGAGGAAGCGCACCTCGAGCGGGATCATTCCCTCCTCGCCGAGGTCGATGGTCTGCTCGACGGTGCCCTCCTCCCAGTCCCAGAAGTGGATCTTCTGGCCGTAGTTGCCCGCCTCGACGTCCTCGATGTCGAACCCCGGGTAGTAGGTCTTCGGCGCGGCCCACTCGCTGGAAACCATCACGTTGTGCCGGGGCTGGTACCAGTAGTCGTAGTTCATCTCGACCTCGCCCGGCGGCTCCCACCGCCCTTCGATCTCGAAGTCGTCGTTCAGTTCGAGGAACCCGCCCGGAAGCTCGCCGTCGGCGTCCCCGAGCATGCTGATTAGGATCTCCCCGTCCGGAATGCAGTGGACGGTATGCGGTGCGGAGAGGTCGTGCTCGAAGACCTCCTCAGGTTCGATCACCTCGACCAGTTCCGGGTTCCGCCGATCCTTCGCGTCGATCACGTGGATCCGCGAGGAGCGCTGACCGGGGACGATCAGGTGCCGGCGCTCGAGACCCTCCACGTGACACGAGGAGGAACAGGCGTTCCAGCCGAAGTGGTGAAGTTCGTCGCCGCGGTTGGGTAGCTCGACCTGGTCGAGGATCTCTCCGTGGGTGTCGGAGTCGGGATCGAGGTCGACGACCGCTACGAAGTCGGGCGCGTCGACGTCCGTGCCGACGTAGAGGCTCATCACGTAGGCGAGTTCCTCCCGTCCTCCTTCCTCGATGGCGGCCTGGGGCGTCGCGTAGCCGGGCCCCTCGTGGTCGTGGTCGTGATGTGCGTGGTCGTGATCCTGGTCCGGTTCCCCGTCACTTGGCGTGTTAACGTCACTCATAGTTCTGCAGATCTTCTGACCACGAACCTGCACATAAGTCTGTGCGGGGGCTACACCGACCCGGTTCGGGCGAGTAAACGGGGTCGACAAACTGACGCGGCCGACGGTTGTTCTCGGCATCTCGACGGAGTCTCGGGAGAGCCGACGTCGAACGCCGTCGCGGTAAGCGGCGACGCGACCCGGGCTCGGGTAGAGGATACCCAGTACTTTACCCGCCAGAGCGAGTAGGACCGAGTAGATGGAACAGGGACCGGAATCGGAGTACGGACTGGTCGATCTCGAGGAAGCCGAGACGCCGGGGGACGAGTGGGAGGAGATCGACGTCTCGGACACCGAAGCCGATCGAATCGCCCGCAAGCGCGATCGGAAGTTCGAGCAGTTCGAAGAGCGGATCAAGGACGCCGACCAGTTCAAGGTCGAGCAGTCGGTGTTCGACGATGCGACGCTGGCGGCGCTGTACAAACTGGTCCAGGACGGCTACGTCGAGGCCTTCGGCGGCCCGCTCTCGACCGGCAAGGAGGCGAACGTCTACCACGCGCTCGGCGACGACCGCGACGTCGCCGTCAAGGTCTACCGGATCAACGCCTCGAACTTCCGGCAGATGCGCGACTACCTCGAGGGCGATCCGCGCTTCGAGGGCCTAGGGGGCAAGAAGAAGGACGTCGTCCTCGCCTGGACCAAAAAGGAGTACGCCAACCTCGGACGGGCGGCCCGGGCGGGCGTCCGGGTGCCGGAGCCGATCGCGACCGAGCGCAACGTCCTCGTGATGGAGTACATCGGCGACGACGAGGGCCGCGCGAAGCGCCTCGGCGAGGTCCACATCGAGAACCCACAGACCGCCTACGAGGTCATGCGCGAGTACATGCGCCGACTCTACTCGGCGGGGCTGATCCACGGCGACCTGAGCGAGTACAACGTCGTCTTCGACGAGGGCCAGCTCGTCGTCATCGACCTCGGCCAGGCCGTGACCGTCCACCATCCCAACAGCCGCACCTTCCTCGAGCGGGACTGCGAGAACGTCGCGAACTTCTTCTCCCGGCAGGGACTCGAGACCGATCCCGACGAGTTGCTCGAGTTCGTGACGGATCCGGATCCGGATCCGTCTCGAGACTGAGCCGGCCGAAACGCTTGTTATCGCCGCGCGACACTGGTTACTCGATGCCGTCCGCTCTCGAGTGGCACTGGCGCCGGGACGTCTCGAGAGCGAACAGTCTCGTCACCGCGGGCGACGCGGCCTAACCCGGCGGCCGCGGCGACGGGCGCTCCCTCCGTTCTTCTCCACGTATCGCGGGTCAGCCGCCGCCATCGAATTCGAAATAGAATGCCGAACCCGACCGATTCGACCGACAGAACCGACCGTACGATTGCCGACGTCGACGACACGACTGCCGCCGACGACTTCACCGTTACGCCGTACGACGTCGAAGGCGACGTCGACTATGCGAAACTGCTCGAGCGCTTCGGTGCCGACCCCCTCACCGACGAGCAGATCGACCGCCTGCCCGATCATCCGGCGATCCGCCGGCGGACGTTCTACGCCGGACGGGGCGTCGATCGCTATCTCGAGGCCGCCGAATCGGGCGCTCCCCACGCCGTCGTCACCGGCAGGGGACCGTCCGGTCCGATGCACCTCGGCCACGCTCTGCCGCTCTATCTCGCGAAGCGCTTCCAGCAGGAGACGGGCGCGACCGTCACCGTCCCTCTCTCGGACGACGAGAAGTTCCTCGCGAAGGACCGGTCGTTCGCGGAGATCGGCGAGCACACCCGCGAGAACCTGCGGGATATCCTCGCCGTCGGCCTCGATCCCGACCGGACGCGGATCGTCGTCGATTCCGCGGACGCGGACGTCATCTATCCGATCGCCGTTCGCCTCGCGAAACACCTCACGCCCGCAACCGTCGAGGCCGTCTACGGCGAGCAGGATACCGTCGGACTGCAGTTCTACCCCGCCGTGCAGGCGACGCACCTCCTGCTTCCGCAACTCGTTTCGGGTCGCCAGCCGACGCTGGTTCCCATCGCCGTCGACCAGGATCCGCACGTGCGGATCTGCCGCGACGTCGCGGCGAAGGGGGCCCTGCCCGTCGAGAAGCCGGGTGCCCTGCTCGGTCGCTTCCTCCCGGGACTCGAGGGGCCCGGAAAGATGAGTTCCTCCGGCGATTCGGCGTCGATTGCACTCACCGACGATCCCGAGACCGTCGCCGAGACGATCCGAACCCGCGCCTACACCGGCGGCCGGGCGACGCTCGAGGAACACCGCGAGCGAGGCGGCGACCCGTCGGTCGACGTTCCGTTCCGGTACCTCCGATACTTCTTCGAGGCGGACGACGACGAACTCGAGCGCCTCGCTCGCGAGTATCGGTCCGGCGACCTGCTCAGCGCCGAGCTGAAGGGGATCGCGATCGAGCGAATCACCGACTTCCTCGCCGAACACCAGCGCCGTCGGGCGGCCCTCGGACCGCTCGCGGACGAACTCGAGCCCTACCGGTTGACCGCCGAAGAGCGACGGACGGCGCTCGAGTCCGCCGGCGTTCCGGCGTCGCTGCGGACGTAACCGCCGCAATTCGCTTCTTCTCTCCTCTTCTCCCTCCCGAACGTCTTAGTGGCTCGCCCGCGCGCGACTACGTATGAATATCGGCATCGTCTCCGACACCCACGACAACGTCGCGGCGGCCGAGCGAGCGGGCCAGATCTTCGAGGAGGAGGGCGTCGAGGTCGTCGTCCACTGCGGCGACTTCGTCGCGCCGCCGGTGCTCCCCTCCTTCGACGGGTTCGAACTCCACGGCGTTCTCGGGAACAACGACGGCGAGATCTCCGGCCTCGAGGCGGGGTTCGACGCTCTCGGCGGGGAGAGCGCGCTCCACGGCCGATTCGCAACCCTCGAGTTCGACGGCCTCTCCTTCGCGGCGCTCCACGGCGAATCGAAAGCGGAGGTCGAGGCGCTCGCCGCGGCCGAAGAGTACGACTTCGTCTGCTACGGCCACCACCATCAGCGCGACCACACCGAGGTGGGGCGAACGACGGTGCTCAACCCCGGTGCCCACTTCCCGACCGTCGACGACGACCATCGAACGGTCGCTGTCATCGACACGCTCTCGGAGTCGGTTCGGTTCCGGTCCGTCCTCGAGTAGTCGGAGGATACTCGGCTTGCAGCGAGTCACCGGCTATTTATCTGCGGTAGCCGTTGCGACCGACATGGGCCGAGATCGCCGCGATCGTCCGCCCGGAAGGCGGACGCGCCCCGCCTACACCCGAAGACGACAGTCCTGGTACGGATACGGGTCGATAGCGAGCATGGAGAAGAGCCGGTTCGGCTGTTTTCTCCACGACGTCGCGTCCATCTTCGGAGAAGTTTCGATCCTCGGACTGCCGGTACTGATGTACATCGCGACGACCGGTACGGGTGGAAATTACGGCGTGACGGCGGCCGCGCTGGTCGCGTGGACGACGATGGTCTTCGGGGGGGCCCTCGTTCGCGGCGGATCGATCCGCCCGCTGGGAACGGAGACCCTCGGCTGGGTGACGTTCTCTCCTTCGTTGATCGGCCTGCGACTGGTGTACTACAACGCCGTCTTCCTCGCGGCGGCCCCCGGCGGCGTGGTGGTCGCGACCGCGGTCGGGACGCCGACGCTCTCGCTCGTAGTCGCGTTCGTCGTCGCGGCCCTGGCGACGCTTTCGTTCCCGCGACTCGGCGAGGCGGTCGCTCGTTCCCGGCAGCCGTAACGTCGTTCGTCACCTCTCACATGAACATCCGATCGACGGGGAGGTTCCGATCGCTCGGTGCGAGTCCATCCGACCCGAGGGTCTCGATCCGGTCCGCGAGCTCGTCGTAGTACCGACTCATCGCCTCGGAGCGTTCGCGAAGCTGTTCGTCCTCGATCGCCAGTCCGTACTGCTCCCGAAGAAACGCAAGGAATCGAAGGGCCGCGTCGAAGTCCGGTCCCGGCGGGTGGATCGGCGTGACGAGCGTCCCTACCGGCGGAAGCTCGCCGCTCAGACTCCGGTTCGCGAACTCGCCGGGAACGCCGTCGAGGACGCCCCCGCCGAGCGGTGCGATCTCGGTGTCGTCGAGTCGCCGCGCTCGATACTCGGGGGTCGCGACGAAGAAGAGCGCGTGTTCGTCGGGCCCGTGCGGAACCGGCACGCCGTGAAAGACCGTGATCTCCTCGAGTTCGCTCGAGGCGACGAAATTCTGGACGGCGTCCGCGAACGTCGGCGCGGTCCACACCGGGACGACGGTCTCGCTGGTGAGGACGTAGCAGTCGTGCTCCGGGGCCGCGTAGAGCCGGATCGGCTGTCGCGGGGTTCCGTCTTTGAACGGCGTGCTCGTCGGAAAGTTTCGGGCCCGAACGTGACCGATCTGCTCGAACTCGTGCCGGTGGACCAGGTGATCGACGGCGGTGAGGCCTGCGAGTCCGACGTTCGAGAGGCCGACTACGAGCGTTCCCTCGAGCGATTCGTCGCTCGAGACGGCGACCTCGTATCGCGGTTCACTCGTCATAGGGTGCGTACGTCGGAGCGGATCATAGTTGTTCCACTGCTGATCACGGACAAAGGTCTTAACCTCGCCCGGCGAGTACCGTGGGGTATGAAGCACGTGAAGATTCCGCAGGACCGCATCGGCGTTCTCATCGGTGAGGGCGGCGAGACGATGCGCGAAATCGAGGCGGAAGCCGAGGTCCGATTGGACATCGACTCGGAGAACGGATCCGTCGCCGTCGAGACAGTTGGCGACCCCGTTCGCGGCCTCAAGGGCCCGGAGATCGTTCGTGCGATCGGCCGTGGCTTCCCGCCCGAGGAAGCACTGCAGTTGCTCGAGGACGACATGATCCTCTTCGACCTCGTCGACATCGACGCCGCCGCGCGCAACACGAACGACATGAAGCGAAAGAAGGGCCGGCTCATCGGGGAGGGTGGCCGCACCCGAGAACTCATGGAGGAACTCTCTGGCGCCGACGTCGTCATCTACGGCTCGACGCTCGGGATCATCGGTACGCCACCCCAGGTCGACGCCGTCCGCAGCGCCGCCGAGATGCTCCTGGACGGAGCGCCACACGGCGCCGTCTACTCGTTCCTCGAGGAGCGACACAACGAGATGAAACACCAGGGCATGCAGTACCACCGGTACCCTGGATCGGGCGAAGAGCAGGTCTGAGTCGACCCTCGAAACACCCTCCTCTCGACGACCGGTCGCAGATGCATTTCCTGCAGTGACTGTACCCCGTGAGCGGCGGGTCCGTGGCACATCTTCGAGCTACGGTCTGCCCCTGCAGTGGACGCACCGATCGAACGGGCGGCCGACCGTGCCGCCCGAGAGCCGGTCGGTTTCCCGATTCGAAATCGTCACGGAAGTCGCTGGAAGCGATCCGAAATCTCGAACGCCGGGAGGGCAATGTCGGCGTCGTCGGGCCGGGAACCGGTTCGGGTCGGCTCCTCCCGTTCGAACCGGATACACTACCCCGATTGCTTTTCGGGACGACTCCTACTTAACCGACCCTCAGCGAACTCGCTTCATCGGCTGGCTACAGCGATTATAATACACCTTCAACGGGCCAGCAGGACCGCCTGACTGTAAACCATTCGCACGCCTCGAGCGGGCCGGTTACGAAACTTTTATATAGAATAACAATCAATCCTTCGGGTGACTATGGCTCAACAGCAGATGGGCAACCAGCCCCTTATCGTTCTCTCGGAGGACAGCCAGCGAACCTCCGGTAAAGACGCGCAGTCGATGAACGTTCAGGCCGGAAAGGCCGTCGCCGAGTCGGTACGAACGACGCTCGGACCGAAGGGGATGGACAAGATGCTCGTCGATTCGTCGGGCAACGTCATCGTCACCAACGACGGTGTGACCCTCCTCTCGGAGATGGAAATCGACCACCCGGCGGCGGACATGATCGTCGAAGTCGCCGAGACTCAGGAGGACGAGGTCGGTGACGGCACCACCAGCGCCGTCGTCATCGCCGGCGAACTCCTCAGCCAGGCCGAGGACCTCCTCGACCAGGACATCCACGCGACGACCCTCGCCCAGGGGTACCGCCAGGCCGCCGAGGAGGCCACGGACGCCCTCGAGGAGATCGCGATCGACGTCGACGAGGACGACGAGGAGATCCTCCAGCAGATCGCCGCTACGGCGATGACCGGCAAGGGTGCGGAGAGCGCCCGCGACCTGCTCGCGGGGCTCGTCGTCGACGCCGTCCAGTCCGTCGCGGACGACGACGAGGTCGACACGGACAACATCAAGGTCGAGAAGGTCGTCGGCGGCTCGATCGAGAACTCCGAACTCGTCGAGGGCGTCATCGTCGACAAAGAACGCGTCTCGGAGAACATGCCGTACTTCGCCGAGGACGCGTCGGTTGCGATCGTCGACGGCGACCTCGAGATCAAGGAGACGGAGATCGACGCCGAGGTCAACGTCACCGACCCCGACCAGCTCGAGCAGTTCCTCGAGCAGGAAGAACAGCAGCTCCAGGAGATGGCCGGGAAGGTCGCCGACGCCGGCGCCGACGTCGTCTTCGTCGACGGCGGCATCGACGACATGGCCCAGCACTACCTCGCCCAGGAGGGCATCATCGCCGTCCGTCGCGTCAAGTCCAGCGACCAGTCCCAGCTGGCCCGCGCGACCGGCGCCACGCCCGTCACGAGCGTCGACGACCTCACCGAGGACGACCTCGGCTTCGCCGGCAACGTCGCCCAGAAGGAGATCGCCGGCGACCAGCGCATCTTCGTCGAGGACGTCGACGACGCGAAGGCCGTCACCCTCATCCTTCGCGGCGGCACCGAGCACGTCATCGACGAGGTCGACCGCGCCATCGAGGACTCCCTCGGCGTCGTGCGCACCACCCTCGAGGACGGTAAGGTCCTCGCCGGCGGCGGCGCACCCGAAGTCGAGCTCTCGCTCGCCCTGCGTAACTACGCCGACTCCGTCGGCGGCCGCGAGCAGCTGGCCGTCGAGGCCTTCGCGGACGCACTCGAGGTCATCCCGCGAACCCTCGCGGAGAACGCCGGTCTCGACCCCATCGACTCGCTGGTCGAGCTGCGCGCCGACCACGACGCCGGCGACACGGCGTCCGGACTGGACGCCTTCACCGGCGACACCATCGACATGAGCGAGGAAGGCGTCTACGAGCCGCTGCGCGTGAAGACCCAGGCGATCGAGTCCGCTACCGAAGCGGCCGTCATGCTGCTGCGCATCGACGACGTCATCGCCGCCGGCGACCTCGCGGTTGCCGACGACGACGATGACGAGGAGATGCCACCCGGCGGCGGCATGGGTGGCGGCATGGGCGGCATGGGCGGCGGTATGGGCGGCATGATGTAGGCCGACCTTCCGCACCGTACGTGCGCCTCCGGCGCACCCTCGACAGAATCTTCGAAAGAGCACGGAGCGCTCCCGCTCTTTCGGATCGGGCGATTCTTCCGCTCGAGCCGTCGTTCACCGCTCGAGTCGGCCCATATTCACTCTTCCTGCGGTTCGTCGTCGCGCCCGTAGTTGATTCTCGCCCCGCTTCGAACGGTGGGCTCGAGAACGGCGTCGACGAACGACGGTGGTCAATTAGTGACCGTTTCGTCGTGATGGCCGAGCGTCCCTAACACGACCCTCGAGTCTTCGCTCGATCCGTCGACGCCCGCATCGACTGCGTACAGGCTCCCGTCGGCACTCCCGACGTATAGGGTGCCCTCCGCTACCGTCGGCGACGATTGCATAATGCCGTTCGGCTCGGTGAACGCCCACTCTTGCTCGCCCGTCTCCGCGCTCACCGCGTATACGGTTCCGTCCCACGACCCGACGTAGACGATTCCACCGGCCACCGTCGGCGACGAATTCACGCCCGCGGACGGCTCGGTGAACGCCCACTCTCGTTCGCCCGTCTCTGCATCCACCGCGTACAACGTGGTATCCGCAGACCCGACGTAGACGGTCCCCGCCGAGACCGTCGGCGAAGAACGTACCGTATCGGACGGGTCAGTGAATTCCCACTCCCGCTCCCCAGTCTCTGCATCCACCGCGTACACCGTCTCGTCCCACGATCCGACGTAGACGGTCCCTTCCGCCACCGTCGGCGAAGACTCTACTTCTCCGGACGGTTCGGTGAACGCCCACTCCCGTTCGCCCGTCTCTGCATCCACCGCGTATAGGGTTCCGTCCCACGACCCGACGTAGACGATCCCATCGGCCACCGTCGGCGACGAGTGCAGTCCTTCGGACGGCCCGGTAAATTCCCACTCCGACTCGCCGGTCTCCGCGCCCACCGCGTATACGGTTCCGTCCCACGACCCGACGTAGACGATTCCACCGGCCGCCGTCGTCGAACGTATTTCACCGGACGAGTCGGTGAACTCCCACTCCGACTCGCCGGTCTCCGCGTCCACCGCGTACACCGTCTCGTCCCACGATCCGACGTAGACGGTCCCGTCAGCTACTGCCGGCGACACGGTTACTCGCCACGACGGCTCGGTGAACGCCCACTCTTCCTCGCCCGTTTCCGCGTCCACCGCGTACAACGCGTCACTGTGGTCGAACCCGAGGTAAACGGTTCCGTCCACTACCGTCGGCGAGGAGAATTCCACGAGTGATCGATTGAACTCCCACTTCAACTCACCGGGCTCGGTGTCGTCAGACGAGAGACTCCCACACCCGGCGATCGAGACGAACCCGCTTCCGGCGACCGTCTGGAGTACGCGACGCCGACTCACTCTTCCAGTGTGATTCGTGTTCATGGCGTACAATTTCTCTAACGCGAATAAGTACCGTTCAGTTAAAACGTGTCGGTAGTATTATCGTAACGCCGACTCGTATCGTTCTTCTCGAGTAGGTGACGTCGGCCCTCGGTTCGAGAAATCCGACCGATATTCGTGTCGCATTCGCGCCCTCCGTTCAGCAGATTCCACCCGCAATGCCGAAGCGCCTTCGAGAGTAGCGTGCTGAATACGGAGATTCTGTACGGCACGGCCACTCCCTTCGTTTCGATCTGCGAATCCCGAACTGGCGGAAGAGAACGTACTGAACGACGACCGAACTACGACAGCCGTTTTCGAGGCCAGCCAGCTTCGATGCTCGCACCGAAGACGATTCCGAGCGCAATACCGATAGCCAACTCGTTCATCGCGACACCGATAGCGACGCCGAGAGCGAGCCCGGTCGACATCCCCGCACCAGTGCCGTGCCGGGATTCTTCCTCTTCGTTCGCGGAAACCATCGACCGCTACTTCGATGTATGCAGAGATAATACTGCCGTCGGTATCCGATGAGCCGTATCTCACCCTGAGCCGAGACCGCCGAACGCCGTGAGCGCTGGCCGGTTCCGACATCCGATTCAACTAAGTAGTCCCTCGCAAAATTCGCCACCATGAACACGCTTCTCCTGGATAGCGACGACGTCGACGAGCACGCGCGGATGGCGGACGTCATCGGCGCGGTCGAGGACGCCTTCGGCGCCTACGAGCGCGGCGACGCCCAGATGCCGGCCAAGTCCTACATCGACCTCCCGCAGTACAACGGCGACTTCCGGTCGATGCCCGCCTACCTCGACGCGGGCGAGTGGGATGCCGCGGGCGTCAAGTGGGTCAACGTCCACCCCGACAATCCGACGGACCACGACCTGCCGACGGTCCTGGGGACGATGATCTACTCCGATCCCGAGACGGCGCGCCCGCTCGCCATCCTGGACGGGACGGCGCTGACGATGAAGCGCACCGGCGCCGCGGCGGCCGTCGCCACCGACTACCTCGCCGTCGAGGACGCCACGACGTTCGGCGTCATCGGCGCAGGGGTCCAGTCGTACACCCAGCTCGACGCGATCAGCACGGTTCGCCCGATCGAAGAGGTCGTCGTCGCCGACAAGGACGAGGATCGCGTCCAGCGGTTCGTCGACGCCTACGGCGACGAGTTCGACGTCCGCGCCGGCTCGATCTCCGAGGCCGGCCACTGCGACGTCCTCTCGACGGTGACGCCCGTCAGGGATCCGATCGTCGACCTCGAGGACGTCGGCGAGCACACCCACATTAACGCGATCGGCGCCGACGCGGAAGGGAAACACGAGCTGTCGGACGACCTCCTGCTCGAGTCGACGATCGTTATCGACGACCACAAGCAGTGCACCCACTCGGGGGAGGTCAACG
Source organism: Natronococcus sp. CG52 (assembly GCF_023913515.1). NCBI lineage: Archaea > Methanobacteriati > Methanobacteriota > Halobacteria > Halobacteriales > Natrialbaceae > Natronococcus > Natronococcus zhouii. The sequence continues at coordinate 3,706,235 of NZ_CP099391.1, read as the reverse complement.
TCCCGTACCACGAGGGAACGCTCTCGGACGACGACATCTACGGCGAGATCGGCGAACTCGTCGTCGGGGAGAAATCGGGCCGCACCGAGGACACCGGCGTCACGGTCTTCGACTCGACCGGCCTCGCGATCCAGGACGTCGCGGCGGCGCACGTCGTCTACGAGAACGCTCGAGCGAACGAGTCCGGCTACGACTTCGGCCTGATCCACACCGACCGATAAGCGCGCCGGTCGTCGGTCGAGAACTGCGATCCGAACCCGATTTTCGAAAAATTCAGCGATCGACTAGTCGTCGCTCCCGACGGCGTCGCGACGGTCGGCGTCGCTTCCGAACGCGGTCTCGCGCAGGTCGGCCTCGATCTCCTCGAGCGACCGTCCCTTCGTCTCGGGAACGAGGTGGTAACAGAAGACGAGCGCGAGCAGGGTCAGCGCGCCGTACAGCCAGAACGTCCCCGACTGACCGAAGACGTCGACGAGCCTGAGGAAGGTTAGCGAGACGATCAGGTTCGCAGCCCAGTTGAGCACGGTGACGACGCCCATCGCCGTTCCTCGGACCTCCATCGGGTAGATCTCGGCGATCATCAGCCAGAACACCGGCCCGAGACCGATCGCGAAGAAGGCGACGTACAGCATCAGGCTCCCGGTCGCGAGCAAGCCGAGTCCGCCGGACAGTCCGGGAAGGTAGAACACGGCTCCGAGGACGGCGAGCATGACCGTCATCCCCCCCAGTCCCGTGAGCAACAGCGGACGGCGGCCGGTACGATCGATCAGCAGAACCGCAACGACGGTCATCACGACGTTGACGACGCCGATACCGACGGTCGCGAGGATCGAGGCGGTATCCTCGAAGCCGGTCGACTCGAGGATCGTCGGCGCGTAGTACATCACCGTGTTGATACCGGTGACTTGCTGGAACACCGCCAGACCGATACCGACGACGAGCATCGGGCGCACCCACGGCTGGAGCAGATCCCGGAGCGTTCCGGACTCGGTCCGGATGGTTTCTTTGATCTCGCGAAGTTCGGCGGCAACCTGTCCCTCGGTACGAGTCCTGGATAGCACGTCCCGAGCGTCCGCCTCACGACCCTGCTCGTAGAGCCACCGGGGACTTTCGGGCATGAACAGCATTCCGACGAACAGGACGGTTGCGGGGACCATGCCCAGACCGAGCATCCACCGCCACTCGCCGCCGCTCGAGAACGCGTAGTTCACGAGATAGGCGATGAGGATCCCGCTCGTGATAGTCAGCTGGTTCAGCGAAACGAGCGATCCCCGTATCTTCGGCGGCGAGATCTCGGAAATGTACAGCGGACCGACGACCGAGGCGAACCCGACCCCGATCCCGTCGACGATTCGTCCGAGGATCAACACCTCGACGGTCGGCGCGATCGCCATAATCAACGACCCGACGAAGAAGACGACGGCGCCGACCAGAATGAGCCGTCGTCGACCGAGCCGATCGGCGAGGCGTCCACCGAGTGCCGCACCGATAATTGCGCCGATCATCGCGCCACTGACGATGACGCCTTCGACGTACGCAGGGTTCATCGAGTAGCCGAGGATCGTCGCCAGTTCGAACGTCTCCCGAATGTAGAGCATCGCACCGGAGATGACGCCGGTGTCGAACCCGAACAGTAACCCGTTGAGCGCGGCCAGCGCCGCGACCACGTAGACGAACGAGTTCCGTTCATCAGATTTGTGGCTTGTGTTTTCTGTTGTCATACAGGGTAGCGATGAAGAGTTCTTTCGAATCTCAGTAAACAAATCTGCCGGTTTTGTGACTATATAATTAAAAATACGGAAGTAAAATGGTAGTCTATTATGTACGCGTGGTGCTTATTATCAATTTCTAACCAGTATCCCTCTACGACGGGTTTGCGATTCCAGTTCGAACGAGTGAGATCCCGAGCCGACGTCCGGTACCGACTGGAGTTCAGCCGTCGGGCAGTCGACGGAGGATCGACCCCGTCATCGAAAGCTGGTCGCAGTAGTGGATGACCGGTTCGTCCGTCGGCGACGGCAGTCCGTTGACGGCGAGCATCGTGTTCTCGTGGATCGTCACGTCGGCCGGCTGGAGCGGCCACGGGTCGTGTGCGATTTCGCCGGCCAGCACGCCGCCGTTCGACGGGGCGTAGAACCGCCGTCGCTCGGTAAGCCAGTACGCGAGCGTGTCCGGCTCGGCGGTAAAGACGTCGCCGTCGGGACGGTACCTCGCGATAAACCGGGCCGGATTACTCGCCTCGGTTCCTCGACGCTCGCTCGAGAAGACGACCTGCCGCTCGGAGCTACTGACGTTCATTCGCGCGGAGTAGACGGGAAGGCGGGTCGCCCGACCGACCGTTTCGGCGATCATCGGGTTCCCGACGTCGATACTAAAGAAAAAGAGGGCGGGATCTCCCCGGTACCGAACGTAGGTCCGGACGTTGAGTTCGGCGAACGCCGTCCTCGTGATCGACGGCGTGCCGCGAAGTCCGGCGTTCGTGAGCACGAACGGCAGGACGCTGAGCCAGGCGTGGCCGTCTCGCGTCTCGAGGGTCAACCGGTCGGGAACGCGGGGACGAACGTCGTCGGGGTCGACGGGCCAGTGGACGAACAGTCCGTCCCGCCAGGTCATCGCGGCGACGTGCGGTGCCTTCGGACTCGGTACTCCTGAGTCCGGCCATTTCGAGGGATCCGTGCGGGATCGTACGTTCATCGTCCTCCTCGCGGAGCGAAGCCGCTGTGTCCTCCGACACGACGAGCGGGCGCATAAAATGGCTCCCTGACCGGTACTACGGCCGATCGCGACCGAGATGTCAGTCGTCGATCTCGATCGCCGGTCGGCCGGGTTCGGCGTTCTTGAGGACGCTCTCGTCGGCCTCGTCCGCGCGGACGACGCGGACGGGCGCCTCGAACTCGCGCTCGATCAGCCAGGCGGCGGACTCGAGCGCGTCGTACTCTTCGTCGGGCGCGAGCGTCATCGACAGCGCCTCGCGTTCGGCCTGCAGATCCTGGCCGTAGTCGGCCGCGGCGTCGCCCTGCTCGCGGATGTGTGACTCCTGCATGAGTTCGCCGATCAGGTTGCCGGCGTCGCTCTCGATCGCCAGTTCGAGCGCGTCGTACTTCCACTCGGGCGCGACGACGACGTCGATTTGCTCGGGATCCTCGATCCCGGCGACGTCGACGATCTGGCGGACGTCCTCGCGCGTGTTCTCGACCAGCTGACGGCGCTTCCGGACGCGGTCACGGTCGACTTCGGCGGTCGGCCAGTCGGCGTCGACGACGAACTCGTCGTTACCCAGTTCGGCGTACAGCTCCTCGGCCAGGTGCGGAGCGACGGGGGCCAGCAGTCGGACGACGGCGGACAGTCCGCGCTCGTAGGTCTCGGCGTGGGGTTCGGCGTAGTCCTCGTACTGGCGCAGGGTCCGAACCAGGTCCTGCGTCTGGCGCAGCGCCCGGTTGAACGTCAGATCGTCGTACTTCTCGCTCGCGATGGCGATCGTCGCGTCGATCTCGTTTGCGACATAGCTCGCGATTGCGTCGTCGTCACCGCCAGGCTCGGTCTCGGCAGCGGTCTCGACCATCCCCTTCAGCCGGTTCAGGAAGGCGTATGTCGAGCGGACGCCCTCCTCGCTCCAGTCGAAGTCCCGTTCGGGCTGGGCGGCCTGCATCATGAACAGGCGGGCGGTGTCCGCGCCGTACTCCTCGACGATTCGCTGCGGGGAGACGACGTTGCCCTTCGACTTGGACATCTTCTCGCCCTCGAGCTGGACCATCCCCTGGGCGAGCAGGTTCGTGAACGGCTCGCGATGCTCCAGGCCCTCGTTGTCGGCCAGCACCTTCGTGAAGAACCTCGAATAGAGCAGGTGCATCACGGCGTGCTCGATCCCGCCGACGTACTGGTCGACGGGCATCCAGTCGTTTGCTTGCTCGAGATCGAACGGGGCGTCCGCGAGGTCGGGCGAGACGTACCGCAGGAAGTACCACGAGGAGTCGACGAAGGTGTCCATCGTGTCGGTCTCCCGAACCGCATCCGCACCGCAGTCCGGACACGTCGTCTGTTTCCACTCCTCGGCGGCGTCCAGCGGGTTCCCAGTGGTGTTGATGAACTCGGGCAGTTCGACCGGCAGCTCCTCGTCGGGGACCATCACGGGCCCGCAGTCGTCGCAGTGGACGACCGGGATCGGCGTCCCCCAGTAGCGCTGGCGGGAGATCCCCCAGTCGCGCAGTTGGTACTGCGTCGCCTCCTCGGCGCTCTCGATCTCGGCCGTCAGCCGCTCGCGGGCCGTCTCGCTCTCGAGGCCGGAGTACTCGCCCGAGTTCACGAGCACGCCGTCGTCGGTGAATGCTTCCTCGCCGACGTCCGGAGCGTCGGGAACCGTCTCGCCGTCCCAGTCGTCCGGCTCGGGGGCGATGACCGGAACGATCTCCTCGTCCATCTTCGTCGCGAAGGCGTGGTCGCGCTCGTCGTGACCCGGAACGGCCATCAGCGCGCCCGTGCCGACGTCCGAGAGGACGAAGTCGGCGACGTAGACCGGGATCTCCTCGCCGGTGACGGGGTTCGTCGCGGTCAGTTCGGTCTCGACGCCGTTCGGCTCGTCCCCCTCGCGGTCGGCCTCGTGGTGGACGAACTGGTGAATCTCGTCGTCTTCCTCCGCCAGCTTCTCGCTGATCGGGTGGTCCGGTGCGAGCGCGAAGAAGGTCGCGCCGTGGATGGTGTCGACGCGGGTTGTGAACGCCTCGACGCTGCCGTAGCCGTCAATTGGGAACTCGAGTTCGGTGCCGTACTGCCGGCCGATCCAGTTGCGCTGCATCTGGCGCACCGAGTTCGGCCACCCCTCGAGGCCGTCGATACCCTCGAGCAGTTCGTCGGCGTACTCGGTGATCCGCAGGAACCACTGATCGAGTTCGCGCTGCTCGACGGGGGTGTCACAGCGCCAACAGAGTTCCGCCTCGCCTTCGACCTGCTCGTCGGCCAGGACGGTTTCGCACTCGGGACACCAGTTCACTTCGGCGTCGCGGCGTTCGACCAATCCCTCCTCGTGGAACCGCGTGAACAGCCACTGGTTCCACCGGTAGTACTCGGGGGTGCAGGTCGCGATCTCGCGGTCCCAGTCGTAGCCAAAGCCCATCGACTCCATCTGGTCGCGCATGGTTTCGATGCAGTCGAACGTCCAGTCTCGAGGGTTGGTGTCGCGTTCCTTGGCCGCGTTCTCCGCGGGGAGGCCGAACGCGTCCCAGCCCATCGGGTGGAGAACCTCGTCGCCGCGAAGCCGTCGGTAGCGCGCGTACGCGTCCGTGATCGTGTAGTTCCGGACGTGGCCCATGTGAAGTTTGCCCGACGGATACGGGTACATCCCGAGGACGTACGTCGGATCGTCGACGTCGTCGGGCGTTCGGTAAACGTCCGCCTCGTCCCACGCCTCTTGCCAGCGTCGTTCGACCGCCGCGTGGTCGTATCCCGCGTCGCTCATTTGCTTATATACGCTTGGTGCCGAGGCCGTCCTATAGCTTTCCATACAACGGTTGGTCGATACGTACTGTCGCCGGCCCGCGAGGCGAAAACGGGGCGGGCTGGATTCCAGGACGCCGCGATAGCCTCGACAGAAGGCGGCCGCGCACGAACTCACGCCGGTTTCCGCGGTCGTCGTTCACTCGATATCGATCTCTCTCGAGTCCTCGCCGCCCGAAACCTTCGGTAGTCGAACCGTGAGAACGCCGTTCTCGTAGCCCGCCGACACCGACTCCTCCTCGACCGGATCGGGCAGGCGAATTCGTCGATTCACCGACTTTCGGGTTCGCTCGCGACGGAGGTATCGTCCCGCCTCGTCCGTCGTCTCCACTTCCGTCTCGTCGGCACGGCGGGCCTCGAGACGCAACGTCCCATCCGCGAGCGTCAGGTCGATGTCTTCGGTGTCGTAGCCGGGAAGGTCGGCCGTGACGACGTACTCCTCGCCCGTATCGGCGACGTCGACCGGTACCGAGTTCGGAACCTGAAGCCCGCCGCCGGTCATCCCCTCTTCGACCTGCTGGCTGACGCGGTCGAGCATCTCTTCGATCTCGTCGAACGGGTTTCGTCGCATACCTCGACGTAGGAGGTGGACGGGGATAAATTCTGCTCGAAGCGAAACAACAGAACGCTCGTCTCGCCGTCAGCGGCTTCCAGCGCTGAAAGGGGCCGCGCGAACAGGTGACTCGACTCCTCGCTCGTGTCTCTCTTCTCCATTCCCCGAGGAGGCGCGGCCCGTATCGTCGTGTCTGGCCATTTCACACGCGATACGCTACCAGTCGATCACCGGACTTGCTATCGTCCAGCGACAGACGCACGTTTCATCTCTGCCGTTATAAAAAGTGTGCTTGGTATACCCAACCACCCATTACGCCCATCGCAGTCGATCGGCCGGAGACTCCAGAAACGGTTCCGCGAACAGTCGGCCGCCCGGCTACTCCGGAAGCGTCACGCGGTCGTCCTCGAGCGCGTCGAGCAACACTTGGCGCGCGTGGCCGTCGGGGTCGACGTTCTCGTACGCCGCCTTGACCTCGCCGTCGCCGAGGAAGAACGTCGTCCGGGCGGCAGCCCCGTCTCGGACGTCGACGTCGAACGCCGACGCGAGGTCGCCGTCGGGATCCGCGAGCAGGTCGAACTCGAGGTCCTCCGCGTCGCAGAACGACTGGTGGGAGCCGACGTCGTCGGTCGAGACGCCGTAGACGGAGACGCCGGCGTCGTGGTACGTCTCGAGTTCGCGCTGGAACTGGTTCGCTTCGACCGTACAGCCGGGGGTCTCGTCCCGGGGGTAGAAGTACAGTACCGTCGGCTCCTCGAACTCGAGAGTCACCTCCTCGCCGTCCTGGTTGCGCGCGGTTACGGTCGGCGTGTCGTCGCCTGCGGTGAGTGCCATACTCCTGATAGCGCGGCGATGCGAAAAAACGGTTTGCACGCGATCGTCGCGACCCCCGGTAGAACGGTGCTCGAAGACGGCAAGAGTGCGGGCGCGCGATTGGGATCTGTGGAACACAGTGTCGACGCCGAACTCGAGGGAGCGTCTACGAGAGGTCGGCGTCGCGGAATCGAAGATACCCGACCGCGAGCGGCAGGACGGTCCACAGTACGAGCACTCCTATCAGGAACAACGGTTCGTGAACGAGGGTCTCCGTCGTCCCGGCTGGTGCTTGTCCCGTCTGCGCCGCGGAGACCCCCTCTTCCGTCACGGTAATCGAGATATGGCTCGCTTCAGGGAGCACCACGTTCCCACTCGTACGCAGCGCGGTGAGAGGATTGAGGTGATCGAGCACCGCGACCCACGTCGGCGGATCCGCTCCCGGAACGTCCCGATTGATGGCGTAATAGGCCCCGTCGACGACGTACGACCAGAGCATCGTCGCAAAGATGTACCCGCCGACGACGATGCTGATGGCACGGCCCCTGGTGCCGACGACGGCCGAAATTCCGATCGCGATCGAAACGATGGCCGCTGCCGACAGGAGGACGAACAGGACGTACGTTACGATCGGAACGATCGGCGGAACGCCGAGCGTCGCGACGATGACACCGATGGCTGCCAGGAACCCGCTCAGGAGTGCGACCGAGAGCACGGCGAACCGTCCGATAAACTTCCCGACCACGACGTCGAGCCGGGAGTGGGGAAGCCCGAGGAGGAATTTGACGTTCCCCGTCTCGCGTTCGCCGACGATCGCCTGGTAGCCGACGATCAATCCGACGATCGGAAGCACGACCTCGGTCGCGGGACCTTCGAGGAAGTGCGTGGCGAGCTCGGGGTCCGGATTCTCGATCACCGTAACCACGAGGAACTGTGCCAGGACCGTGAATCCCAGAAAAATCGCGGTCGCTGCCCACAGCGCTCTCGATCGAACGGCGTCGGCGACGTCTTTGCGCGCGATGTCGATCGCCGTCATCGTTTGGCCTCCGCGACCTGATCGTCGAACAGCGACTCGAGCGACGGCTCCTCGGCGGTGAAGTCCTCGACCGTTGCATACTCCTCGACCGTCCGCAGGATTTCGGCCTTCGCGGAAGCGGTCGACAGCGACACCGTGATGGTAGGAGTAGAACCCGCTGAAATCCCTTCCATAGCGGTACACGCGGTGACGGCGTCGATCGACTCGAGGGCAGTCACGAGCTCCGACGAAAGGGCATCGACCTCGATGTCGAGCTCGACCGCGGGACCGGTATCCGATTTGAGCACCTCGATGTCGCCGCTCGTTCGGAGCCGCCCGTCGACGAGGATGCCGATGCGGTCGCAAACCGCCTCGACCTGCTCGAGGATGTGGCTCGAAAAGAAAACCGCAGCACCGCGGTCGCGTTCCTCGAGGACGATCTCCCTGAGCAACTGAATCCCTGCTGGATCGAGCCCGCTCGACGGTTCGTCGAGAACGAGCAGGTCGGGCTCGCCGACCAGCGTTACCGCGATCTTCAGTCGCTGTTTCATCCCGGTCGAGTACTCGCCCACCGGCCGTCGGGCCGCGTCGGGTTCGAGTCCGACGCGGCCGACCAGTGCGTCAGGGTCGTCGTCCGCCTCCATCGCGTCGATGGCGAACTGGAGGTGCTTTCGCCCGCTCAGTCGATCGTACAGCTGGCACGACTCCGGTAGGACGCCGACGCGGCGTTTGGTCGCAACCGGTTCCTCGTGGACGTCTTTCCCGAAGACTCGAGCGGTCCCCTCGGTCGGGTAGATGTACGACAGCAGCATTCCGATCGTCGTCGACTTGCCGGCTCCGTTCGGACCCAGAAATCCGTACACCTCTCCGCCGTTCACCGTGAGATTTAGCTCCGAAACCGCCGTGTGAGATCCGTACCGCTTCGTCAGGTCGGTCGTTCGTATTGCAGCCATCTCGTGATTGCTAGCTTACCTATCCTATATAAATATGAAAACAACTTCTATTTGACACCGGACGTTTTCAGACTAATTTCGTCATACGTAACGTACACGGCAGCTGACACGGCTACCAGAGTAAGGAGAACGAACGGCGATCCGGTAACGGCGGTCCAGTCGGCGCCGAACAGGTGACTCGAGTCGGTATACTCGTACGTTATTACTGCTTCACTCGCCCGTTCGTCGAACGGTCTGATCGAGAGAACGTCGGCGTGAAACACCGCGTTCCACATCGCGTGAAGAGCGACGGCGTTCCAGACGGTTTCCGTATAGTATGTGACGAGAGCGTACAGCAGGCCTGCAGACGCCGCGATGAGCACGTAGAGTTCCGAGGCGCCCGTCCCTTCGACCTTCGCGTTGTGTAATACCCCGAACAGCACCGAAGTCAGGACGATGGCCTTCGGCCATCCCCACCGATACCCGACGAACGAGAGCATGTATCCTCGAAACACCAGTTCCTCCGTGATCGCCGCGAGCAGCCCCAACAGAATCGCACTAAGCAGGATCGTCGAGAGGGTCTGCAGGCCGTCGTACTGTACCGTTATCGTTCCGGGTAGCAGTACGACGGCCCCGGTGGCGACACTCGCCGCAAGGACGATTCCGAAGCACACCCATCGAAGCGTCGATCTGTCGGGCATCTCGATGAACACTGCGCCGTACGGGATACTGAGGAACCTCGGAAGAGACAGGTAGAGCAGGAGTGCCGCTGGGATACCGACGAGCGCTCCTTCTGCCTCCGGCAGCAGCCACGGTATCGACAGGTATCGATTCGATGCGATGTGCGAACCGACCAGTATGAGCAACGCAGCACCGAGGAGCGTGAGTAGGATGATTCCGGCCTTCCACTCGTCTATCGATCGTACCGCTTCTTCGTTCTCGCAGTCCGTAACCATTGACGTATCTTCTAACTGAAGTCTTCGGATGAACGTTCCTTTCCGAACAGGATCGGTTTCGCGTCCGAAAGCGGATTGTTTGTGGGCTATACTCCTGCTGTCCGTCCGTTTAGAACGGACCGATGTCGATACTGAGGGTTGCGCTTATAGTGTCGCCATCGTAACTGGCTTCGATATACTGTAGCATGGGTTGGTAGCACCCAACCTCGGATTGCTCGTATCCATATATAAACTTACGAACTATCAAACGAATTAGGTACCGGGATATCGCATTATAGTACCAACTGGAACGATGTACACACCGATCGCACGACGGCTGTGCGATCGGATGTGCATTGACTTCCAGTGGCTACTATAGGTGTCCGAAGGACTTCTGCGCCCGATCTCTATCCGTAATACAGCGGTTCGATCGTCAATAGTCGTCTCGAGCGCTGTACCGGCGCGGAATTATATGTATCATAGCGAGGCACAGGGACCGGTGTATGATCGGAAGCGAAGAAGTAGAACGAGAGACGAACCCGCATTCGATCGTCTCCATCGAGGACCTCGTCAAGTCGTACGGCGGGCGAGAAGAGACGGTTCGCGCTATCGACGGCGTAAGTCTAACCGTCGAAGCCGGACGCATCGTCGGTCTGCTCGGCCCGAACGGCGCCGGAAAGACGACGCTCATCAAATCGATACTCGGTCTCATCACTCCGACGAGCGGCTCGATTTCGGTCGGTGGCGTCGACGTCGTCGAAAACCCGAATCGCGCTCACGCGAAGATGGCTGCGGTGTTAGAAGGAGCGCGGAGCACCTACTGGCGGTTGACGATACGCGAAAATCTCGAGTTCTTCGGCCGGTTGAACGGCGAGGTTGGTACCGAAGAGCGCAAACGGGATCATCAGTTCCTCGAGCGGTTGAACTTGACCGAAAAGATGGACGACGTGGTAAACGATCTTTCTCGAGGCGAGAAACAGCGAGTCTCGCTGGCCACGGCAATGGCACAAGATATCGACGTTCTGTTCCTGGACGAGCCGACGCTCGGACTCGACGTCGAGGGGTCGTTCGAATTGCAGCAGACGCTCACCGAACTAGCGGCTCAGCGGGGCGTAACGATTCTCGTTTCGAGTCACGACCTGGGTATGATCGAGTCCGTCTGCGATCGCGGCATCGTCCTCGACGACGGCGAAATCGTGGCCGACGACGCTATCGAGAATCTACTCGACGTGCTCCAGACGAGGGTGTACGAACTGATCGTTGAGGGACGCGTCGCGGCCTCGACCCGGAACGAAATCGAACGAGCGTACGACGTCGTCTCCTGGGTCGAACACCGAGGCTGTACGAAACTGACCGTCGCCGTTTCGAACGCAAATCGCGTTCACGGCTTGACGGGTGTACTCGTACGGAGCGGTCTGCAAATCAGGTCGATACGAATGGACGATACGGATTTCGAGACCGTTTTCGCGTCTCTCGTGTACGATCGACCGCACGTCGACGAATCCCGTGCGGCGCGGGGTGAACGATGATACGAGGTGGGGGAGGGAGAGTGTCCAGCTCTGTCTCGATACTACGGGCCCTAGTGACGCGTGATATTCTCATCATGAAGCGGTATCCGCTGAATACCGCCGGGGCAATAATCGGTCTGTACGCGCTGTTCCTTCTCGTCTATCTCGGCGGTCGCTCGCTTCTCGGTCCGGGATTCAGCGGTACGCTCGGGGCACTCATCGTCGGGTTCTTTCTCTTTATTATGGGAAATGCCTCTTACAAAACGCTCGCGGGCCTCTTCGCGACGGAGGCAAAGTGGGGGACGTTAGAGCGGCTGTACCTCTCACCGGTCAAATTCGGTCACGTCGCAGTACTCCTGTCGGTCAGTTCACTCCTCGTGACGTTTTTCATCGGTTTCACGATGCTCGCGCTGATGCTTCTTACGACGGGAACCTCGATTTCGCTCGATCTAGTCAGCATCCTTCCGATCGTCACGTTCACGCTTCTCTCTACGGTAGGTCTCGGACTGCTGTTCGGTGGAGCCACGATCCGATACAAAAACATCAGTTCGATTTTCGGCCTCGTCAAATTCGTTTTCGTCGCGCTCATCGCCGCGGGGCCGGCCTCGGAGAACGTCTTCGCGCTCAAATTCCTTCCGCTCGTCCAGGGGAGCTATCTGCTTCAACGCGTAATGAACGAAGAACTTCGCCTCTGGGATCTCGAACTCCTCGAACTGTCCGTACTCGTGTTGGTCGGACTCGCGTACTTTGCGTTCGGATACGTTCTATTCCGGTACTTCACGGAACGAGCACGAACGGCCGGCGTCATGGGACACTACTGACGTCTTCGGAATCGGCCGTTCGAGACGAAACGGGGCGAGCGCATCGAGGTCGTACCCGAGGCGATTCACGAGCCGTCGGAGATGGGAGTGCTCACTCCACTACGTGTTCCGTGTCGTACGAACCGAGCCGTCGCACCCACCCATTTTCGGCGAGTTCCTCGATTTCGGCGATCGCTTCGGTGGCCCGGGACTCGTACAGTCCCGCGTCGATATCGATGTGGAAGACGTAGTCACCCAGTCGCTGGCCGCTCGGACGCGACTCGACGCGAGAGAGGTTGATATCTCGATCTGCAAACGGCTCGAGCAACTCGAGCAGGAGACCCGGATAGTTCGCGTTCGGGTAGACGACGAGCGTGGTCTTCCCGCCGCCCTTCGAGCGCTCCTCGACGGGTGCGAGCGCGAAGAACCGGGTCGCGTTCGAGTCCTGATCCTGGATGTCCTCGGCGAGCACCTCGAGTCCGTTCTCGATGTCGGCGTTCGCCGGGTGGCCGATCCCCGCAACCGAGGGATCCTCGCGAGCGAACTCGACGCCCTGGGCCGTGCTCGCGACGGCCTCGAGGGTCGCGTCTGGATGCTCGCGCTCGAGGTAGGTGCGACACTGGGCCAGCGCCTGGGAGTGGCTGGCGATCGTGTCGAACTCCGTCCCCTGGGCGAGCAGGGCGTGCCTGATCGGGGTGACGATCTCGCGAGTGATCGCGACGTCGTACTCGGCGACGGCGTCGAGACTCTCGCTGACGCTCCCCTCGATGCTGTTCTCGATGGGAACGATCCCGCGGTCGTACTCGCCGGTCGCGACGGCCTCGACGATCGCGGTCACCGACTGCCGGAAGTCGATCTCGTCGTCCGCGGCGATCGCGCCCGCTGCGCGATGCGAGTAGGTCCCTTCGGGACCGAGAGTTACAGTACTCATTATCTATCCCTTACTGGTTCCACAGCAAAAGACCGTCGCTGGGTGCAGAACTGACGCGAGTGTGCGCTCCGCGAGCGCGTCTTCTTGATCCCGGACGAGAAGAGTCGTACCGAACGTTTCGGGCGTCCGCGCTCGATGGACCGACATCGACACCGCTATCCGCGGCGGCTCGAGTTCTCTGAAAACCCATCTGCCGGTCGTCCGTTCACTCCTCTAAGTGTTCGATTCCTTTCTTCGAGACGTTCGCCTCCGTGATCTCGCTGGGCATCCAGTCGGGTTTGTCGTCCGGAGCCGTCTCCTCCCAGGCCCAGCCGTCGTAGATGTGGACCTTGTCCGTTCCCTTCTCTCGGAGTCGGAGTTCGACCCGATCAGCAGCGTCCTCGCTCGAGCCGGGCTCGAGCCGACGGGCCGCCTTGAGGGCGGCCTGACGAGGGGTGTTCCCCGAGAAGACGCTCGTCTCGTCGCCACTCGATTCGCGCAGTGCGAAGTTTCGCTTGCCATCTTCACGTACCATAGTTTTCGCCTCCATGTCAGTTCAGCACACGATCCGACATAAAGATATCCCCCAAAACCGACCGACTGCGCCGTCATCTTTAAGTGATACCGCCGCGGGTCTTTCCGTGGTGTTCTCTCCACGCGATGCGCTCGCTGTCGCGTATTTTCCTGTAATTCACTGTTAAGACGATATCGTTCGCTGTGACGTAGAAAACACTTAAGTATATCCTACGGCGAAGTTCGACCTAGAATCCCGCGATGGTACGGAAAAAGAAGTTGAGTCCAAGCGGTGCCAAAGACGAAGACGGCAATTATCACAACGTTCATCTGAATCTCCACGAGGACGAACTCGCAGTCGCGGGCATGGATATCGGTGACGAGGTGTTCGTCCGCGTCCGGGATGGCAAGATTATCATTCAGAAGGCCGACGAAAACGATGTAGAGCACGAATTCTAACGGGAGCCGCCGACCTCGTTCTCGATTCTAACCGGTATCGATCGGCGCCGATACGAACGCTTCGAGCCTCGCTGCCGCGTTTCAGTGTTTCTGAGACTGAACTCACTTGCCTCCGAGCGACGCGCCTCCCGAACTCTCCCGCCTCTCAGCAACGTAAATATGCACCTTCCAGATACATTCTCTCGTTCATCATTTTATTTATCCGAAATCATTGTGATTCGTTCTCGTGGGGCGCACCCACGATACCAAATGATACGGAATCCAGACAGCTTCCGATCCAGCGGTGTCGACGGCGGTCCCGCGGACGAACACCCGGACGAGGCGTTCGAGGGCGGTATCGACCGCCGAACGTTTCTCAGCCTCTCCGCCGCCACGGGGGCCGCGCTCGCGCTCCCCGGTGCCGCGACAGCCGACGTAACGGGGGAGCCGTTAACCGACGAGTACGCGTTCGTCGTCAACCACACCCCCGACGAGTACGAGACCGCGACCGTCATCGAGTTCGCCGACGGGGAGGCGCTCGAGGCCTTCGCGGACGAGTACGCGGAGGAACCCGATCCGGACCTCGAGCGCGCTCCGAAGGCGGTCACTCGCGAGTCGCCCGCGCCGGCCGCACACGCACACCTCACCGCCGACGAGGTCGGTGACGTCCTCGAACTGGACGGGGTCGAACGGATGGACTTCTCACCCGGCGCGAACCCCTGGTGGAAACTCGAGGCGCCCTACGAGGACGGCGTCTTCCCGCCGGTCGAGGAGGCCCGGAACTACCTCGCCTACGAGGAGTCGGTCCAGGCGCTCGAGCACCTCGAGGCGGACAACCCCGACCGGATCCGAGCGAAGGCGATCGGACAGTCGCCGGGCTGGACGAACCAGTTCGCGGGCGAAGAGTCCGACGGGCGGGACATCTACGTCACCGAGGTCACGAACGACGTCCGGGACGATTCCTCGTTCGCCGAGAAGGAGAAAGTCGTGTTCTCGCTCAGCATCCACGGCGACGAGCGGGCCGGCACGGAGGCCGGCTGTCGGCTCATCGAGGACATCGCAGCGGGCGAAGCCGACGAGTTCGAGGAGCTGCTCGACGACATCGTCATCCTCTTCCTGTTTACCAACCCGGACGGCTGGGTCTCGCGCAAGCCCCAGACCGAGATTCCGTGGGTCGAAGGCCACGACACCAACTTCCAGCGCGGGAACGCGAGTCTCTTCGACGGACAACCGGTCGACACCAACCGCCAGTACCCGACGATGGGCTGGACGAACCCGAGCTTCCGGCCGGCCGAACCCGACGGCGCGCCCGAGGAGTTCCACGATCTCGTTCCGGACTCGCTCGCGATCGTCGACCACTTCCGCGGCTACGACAACGTGGCGTTCCTCTGTGACTACCACGGCATGTACACCGCGGACCACGTGGTGTTCAACCTCGAGACGAACGCGCCGTTCGATCACGACGGCACTCACGACTTAGACGAGGTCAACATCCAGATCGGCGAGGGAATGCACGACCACTGGGGTAGCGTCGACGCGATCGCGGACGACATCGCTACGGCCGGCGACGAGATGTACGGATTCCCGTTCGTGCCGGAGGGCGACAGCTACGACGGCCTGTTCGACTGGGGGACGATCTACGACTCGCTCGCCTACCAGATCACCGGCGGCTTTCTCGGCTGGGCCGGCCAACCCGAGGAGTTCGGCGGACTCGGCGCGATTACCGTCGCGCCGGAGATCATCCTCTCGAATCACTACCAGGACGCCCGGAAGGACTGGAAACCGTACTGGGTGCGTCACTACGAAACGGCCTACCGGATCTCGATGCGCGAGTACGCCGAGATGACCGCGCGGGAGACGAACGCGACCGTCGCGACCGGCGACCAGAACACCGCCTACGTCACGACGGACGAACTCACGCGGTCGTCGGCCGATCTTCCTCACGCCGACGAGCACCCCGGACAGGGCGGCGGCCACGGCCAGGAGCGCGCGACGGAGATGCGACGGCGCCACGACGTGATCCAGCCCGGCCCCGTCGGTGCCTCGAGCGTCTCGGCGGACGCGTCCGACGCCTCACACTCCCTGTTCGTCCACCTCGACGGGATCCGCAACGCGACCGAGGGCGTCGTTCGCGTGAGAAATCCGTCCGGAACCGTCGTTCGCGAGATCGACATCGATGCGACGGCGGACCCGGACGACTCGTCGGCGCGGAAACACGACTTCGAGGAATTCTTCGTCCGCCGACCGCGGGCGGGCCGGTGGGAGGTCGAGGTCGAGAGCGACGCCGAAGTCGCGGTCGGTACGACGATGCTCGACGTCGACGGCGACGTTCCCGACCCCGAGGAAGTCCTCGGCTACGAGCAGCGCGAGTACACCGTCAACCCGATGCAGTTCTTCGCCGATCTCGGACCCGTCCTCGAGGACGGCTCGCTGGACGGACTGCGCGTCCACGACGTGCGCATCGGTCGGTTACTGCGCGGAAACTCGGGCGAACGCCGCTACGACAAACTCGTCGTTTCGCACGACGACGGCGTCGACGATCCGCAGTATCTCGAGGCGATCGAGGCGTTCGTCGACGCCGGCGGCGACCTCGTCCTCACCGATTCGGGCGTCAACTTGCTCGGCGAACTCGAGGTCGGCGAAGCCGCGTCGATTACGACCGAAGACGTCCGCGACGTCCAGATGCAGTTCGTGAACCTCGAGGATCGTGAGTTCGATCACCCGCTGCTAGCGGGAATCAGGACCCGACAGCGGGAGATCTGGAAGGGCTCACAGCTCGGCTACACCACCGGTGTCGACCAGCCGGCGACGACCGTCGATCCGGACGCCTTCGCGGACGCCGGCGGCTCGATCGCGGGCACGTTCACGGAGTGGGACGACGACGGCGGCAACCTGGCACCGGTCGGCTCCGGCGTCGGCGCCGGCACGCTCGCCGCGGACGAGTCAGAGATCACCGTGCTCGGTTCGGTCCTCCCGCCGGCTCGGCAGACCGAGCTTCACCCCTTCGGAATGGCGGACTACGCCGTCTCCTTTATGGGCCACACGCTGGTGTGTAACGCGCTCGGCTTCGAACAACGCCGATATGCGGAAGGAGAACTGGTGCGAACGTACGGCGAGATTCGGTAGCGGCCCTATCGAAGCGCATCGAGGTCGAACTCGAACGCCGCGACGGGCACCTCGAGGTCGTGCTCGACGAGCACCTTCGGGTGGACCTCGCCGACGACGCCGACGGTCTCGCCGTCGATGACGACGTCCGCCGCGCGGCCCGAGATGAACGTCGGGTGGTCGGTCGCGGGCGTCTCGAGGTCGACGTCGAAGTCCCGGGCGATCGCCTGGAGTCGTGCCTTGGCGTCCTCGTAGCCGGCGTCGTGGCTCGCGAGGACGGCTCCGACGTGACGGCCCTCCGCGACGCCCGTGTTCTCGCGCCCGTCGACTTCGGCGGCGAAGCCGACCTCGGAGAGGTGCTGGGGGTAGGCGCGGTGAGTGTTGTTCTCGAGAACCATCAGTAGGGAGGGGAGACACCACGTCCGGAGGATGGTGTAGTCCTCGCTGTAGGGCTCCTTGATCGTCGCGGGTTCGCCGGCACCGTAGAACTCCTTGCCCGGTCGAACGTCGACTCGCTCGTAGTTCACCTCCTCGTTGCTCATGTGGAAGTTCAGCAGGTCCTCGAAGCCGAGTCCGACGAGCTGGGTGCGGACGGCGCGCTCGAGTCGAGAGCGCTCGTGACGCCCGCCGACGGTCCCCACGTCGGGGTAAGTCGGCTCGAGGTCGTTGAAGCCGTAGGCCCGCCCGAGGTCGTCGATGACGTCCAGCGGGTGGAGCACGTCGACGCGGTAGGGCGGGACGGTGACCTCGTAGACGAGGTCGCCAACCGGCGCGGCTTCGTCGTTCTCTCGCGGCCCGCTCGAACCGTCCGCGGAACTCCGTTCCTCGAGTCCATCTCGTTGCTCCAGCGGAGTAATACTCTCCTCGGGTTCGTCTTCGACCTCGTCCTCGTCTTTCTCGGCATCGAGACCGGATCGCTCCGCCAGATCGATCACTTCGTCGGGGTCGAGATCGATCCCCAGAACGGTCTCGATACGGTCGTGGGAGACGGTCTTGGTCTTGGTCGAGAGATCGGGCCGGACGAGGTCGCGCCCGCCGGACTGCGTCCGGCTCCCGTCCGAGTCCGCGTTCGCGGACTCGCTATCTGGGTATTCGACTGTCACGTCCTCGAGCGTCGCGCCGCGGGCCGTGAGCGCGTAGCAGACGATGTTCAGCATCTTGTCGATCGTCCACTGGTCGGTGCCCGTCATCTCGACGAACAGGTCTCTCGAGTCCGTCGAGACCTCGGTGCGGCGGCCGTTGATCACTGGCGGGAACGAGAACAGCCCGATATCGTCGTAGATCGCGGGGTAGCGCTCGTACTCGCTGACGAGATCCGCATAGGTCTGGCCGGTCTGGTGGTCCTCGAGCACCTCGGCCGGCGTCATCTCGGCGTCCGAGTCGAGGGGGACGAACCGGTCCTCGTCGGGTTCGATGCCGACGTACTCGATCGACGGGGTGCCTTCCTCTACGGCTGAACTCCCCTTCAGCATCGTCAGATCGTGAATCCCGATCGCGCCCTTCGCGCGCTTGCGCCCCATCGTCGCGTGGAGCTTTTCTTGCAACTGAATCAGCGAGTCGAGACTCTCCTCGTCGAGATCGACGTCGCGGACCACCGCACCCGTGACGTACGGTCGCTCGTCGGGAACCGACTCGTCGACCTCGATGGTCCACTCCGCGCTGTTCGTCGACGGGACGTGAACGCCGCGGGCGTCGCCGTAGTGGTACCGCATGGATCGCGCGACCCCCTCGACCGAAAGCCGATCGAGGCGGTCAGGCGCGAACTCGAGTTCGAACTCGTCGTCTTCCGTCCAGCCCTCGAACTCGAGGCCGAGGCCGAACAGGTCGTCGATGAGTTCGTCGTCGTTTTTCTCCTCGTGGCCGGTCAGTTCTCGCAGTTCGTCCGGGTCGATATCGACGGTTGGCATCAGTAGGTCACCTCCGCGTTCCGCAGGAACTCGAGATCGGCGAGCGTACCGTGGAGGTCGCGGATGTCCTCCGCGCCGGTGGTGAGCATGGCCAGCCGCTCTAAGGCGAGACCCCAGGCCATCACGTCGCAGTCGACGCCCAGCGGCTCGAGCATCTCCTCGCGGAAGATGCCGGAGTTACCGATCTCGATCAGTTCGCCCGTCGTCGGGTGGGTTCCGAACAGCTCGAAGCTCGGTTCGGTGTAGGGGTTGTAGTGCGGCTTGAACTGGATGTCTTCGATGCCGAACTGGGCGTAGAACTCCTCGAAGGTGCCCATCAGATCCCGTACCGAGAGATCCTCGGCCATCACCCAACCCTCGATCTGGTAGAACTCGAGCAGGTGCGTCGCGTCCAGGGTGTCGTTGCGGTAGGCCTTCTCGACGCTGAAGTAGCGGGCGGGCGGTTCGATCTCGCCGATCTCGGTGCCGGAGAGGTAGCGCGTCGACAGCGAGGTCGTGTGCCCGCGAAGCGCGAGCGCCCGCGCGAAGCTCTCGTCCCACGGCGAGTGATAGCCCTCGCCGTCCTCGCCGACGCCCTCCCTGTGGGCGCGCTCGACGCGCTCGACGAGGTCCTCGGGGAGTTCGTCGATGTGCGTCGGCTGCTCCAGGGCGAACCGGTCCCAGTGGGTCCGCGCGGGATGGTCCTGGGGCATGAACAGGCAGTCGTTGATCCAGAAGTCCGCGTCGGCGTGGGGGCCGTCCATCTCTTCGAATCCCATCCCGACGAGGACGTCCTTGACCCGCTCGGACGTCTCGCGCAGGACGTGGACGCGGCCGCCCTCGACGGACTCGGCGTCGGCCTCGACGTTGTACTCGGCGAACTCGGCGTCCTCCCACTCGCCGCTGGTCAGGAGTTCTGGCGTGACCTCCCCGACCGTCTCGGCGGTCTCGATACCGGCCATCAGCTCCGTGACGCCCTGCTCGGTCAGCGTCACCTCGCGGACGGTCGACACGGTGATCTCGACGAGACCGCGGCGCTCGAGCCGGTCGAGAACGTCCTCGCTCCCCTCGAGCACCCCGTCGCCGGCCAGCGACTCGAGCGCGTTCCTCTCCGAATCCGTGGCGGGATCGGCGTCGGGATCGGCCGTGATCTCGCCGCTGTCGATCACACCGTAGCCTTTCCGGGCGTAGTTCGAGAGCGCGATGTCGACCTGGGCCCCCTCGAGTCCGGAGGCGCCGATGACCTGTCCCATCGAGACGGGATCGGCGTCGGCGCCGGCCTCGAGGGCGGCCTCGTAGAGACGAACCTCCGGCAGTCCGTCCGCGGCGTACTCGCGGCCCTCCTCGGTGAGGGCGATCGTTTCGTCGACGCGTTCGGCGACGGCGACCAGTCCGTCCTCCTCGAGTTCGAAGGCCGCCCCGGTGACGGTCTCCGGCGGGAGGTCGGTCGCCGCAGCGAGGGCGTCGACGGACGTTGCCTCGTCTGCACTCGCGGCCTCTACGACCGCGACCTGTTGTTCGGGAAGTTGCATTCGCTTACCTGAATTGCTGTTGGTCGGTCAGTTAGCGGTTCCGACTCGACTCGCGTCGACGCGAATCGTCCGGCGTCGGTGCGGTCGGTTTCGGCTCGAGAAGCCGGTGTGGCCCCTCGAGACTCCACCGACCCGGGGTCACCGGACGAAGAAAAAACCGAATCCCGCCTTCGAGAGCGGTGGCTGGCGCGCGACACCGGCACGGGCGTGGGATTCGGGTGCCACGTTCGCAGGATACCCCGTCCGGAGCAAAAGCTTTGCGGGACGGTGACAGGGATTTACAACCGTTTGTTCGCACGCGAATGCGATACTGTGACTCGACTGGGAGTCGTTTTACGACGCCGAACCCCACAAGTACGGAATCGAGTCGTGCGGTTAATCGTCAGATTCTTCCAACGACTCGAGCTTTTCGACGAGATCCTCGGTCGTCTCCGACGTCGCTCCTCCTGATGCTGCATAGAGCACGACACCGAGTACGATCCAGACGAGGACGATCATCCACTCGTAAGGCCAGAGCAGCTCGGATTCGCCCCCTGGAAGGTACAGATAGACGAACGCAGCGGTCATCACGAGCGCGATCGTCCCGATGAGGTATCCTGCCGGAACTTCGTACGGCCGGTTCATCTCCGGCTCGCGGTAGCGCAGAACGAGAAACGACACGACGACCAGGAACCAGGCGGTGACGATCCCGAGCCCTCCGGCATTGACGATCCACGTCAACATCTGCTCCCCGAAGAGCGGGGCGAGTACGGAGAGCCCTCCGACGAGGAGAATCGCGTTGCTCGGCGTATTGTACTCCGGATGGACTTTTGAGAGCACTCCGGGGAGCATTCCGGACTCGGAAAGCGCAAAGAGGGCTCGACTTCCGCCGATGATAAACGCGTTCCAGCTGGTGAGGATTCCTGCGATTCCGGCGAGGGCCATCAGCTGTCCGATCTGTTGACTGTCGTACAAGACGGCCATCGCCTCGGCGGCGGGGAGCGGACTTTCGACGAGCGCGCTTCCGGGAAGTGCACGACTGGCACCCCAGATAACGGCCACGTAGAACGCTGCGGCCAGTCCCACCGAGAGAACGATCAAAAGGCCTAACGTCCGAGGAGGGACGTTGGCCTCTTCGGCCGATTGAGGGATTACGTCGAACCCGACGAACATGAACGGGACCATCAGAATCACGGCAAAGATACCCGCAGTCCCCGCGCCAAACGAGCTATCCGGCGACGGTTGACCACCGACGATCGCACCGGCGATCAGCACGATCCCCGCGAACGCGATGATCGTCGTCATGATTATCTGAAACTGTGCTGCCGGCCGAATACCGATGTAGTTCAAATAGGTCACCCCGACGGTGCCGAGCACTCCAACGAGCACCCAGGTTCCGTAGACGGGTTCGCCGGCCACGGACCACAGCGGCACCGCATTGAATCCGGGGATGATAAACGCCATCGCAGACGGAAGAGCTACGGCTTCGAAGGCGGCGACGGTAACGTAACCGAAGATAATTGCCCACGTACAGACGAACGATCCGACCGGACCGAGAGCGCGCAGACTGTACACGTGCTCGCCGCCGACCAACGGCATCGCGGAAGCGAGTTCACTGTATACTATCGCAACTGCTCCGACGACGACCCCGCCGAGAAGGAACGCCGTGATCGCCCCCAGCGGCCCCCCTTCGTTGATCCACTCTCCCGTCAAGATGATCCAGCCCCACCCGATCATCGCACCGAACGACAGTATCAGCACCTCTTTCGAGGATAACGCCTTTACGAGGCCGCTGTGTGTTGTCTCGCTCATAATCACACGTTTCAGTAGGACTGCTGTTAAATTTATCTTAGAAAGAAACTCGTAAGTCTGTTTGGTCTGTGTTATCAACTGACGCTAGCCGTCGAGCGGTCGATTCAGTGTGTTGCTGCACCGTCCGAGACTCCGCTACACCGATCGCAAAATCAGACGTACGCAGTAAGTGAGTCGACGCGCTCTCGTCAGAGCCGGTATAGAAACGAACTTCGAGCGGCGATTTACCCCCGCCGCGGCGACTCGAGTTCGATATCCGCCGCCTCGAGCAGCTCCGCGACCTCCTTGCGCTTCTCCTGGTGCTCCTCGAGGAACTCCTTCATGAGCTGGGCGGCCTGCTCCTTGCAGTCGCCACAGAGCCGCTCCCCGCCGACGCACTCGTCGTAGACGCGCTTGGCGAACTCGTCGTCGTCCCCCGAGAGCAGGTAGGCGTACAGTTCGTAGACGGGACACTCGTCGGCGCGGCCGCCGAGTTCGCGCTGCTCTTCGGCCGTCTCGCGGCCGCCGGTCGTCGCCGACTTCACCTTGCTGTAGCCGTCCTCGGGATCGTCCAGCAGCGAGATGTGACTCGCCGGCACCGACGACGACATCTTGCCGCCCGTCAGCCCGGTCATGAAGCGGTGGTAGATCGAGGAGGGCGGACGGAAGCCGTAGCCGCCGTTGTCGACCTCGACCTGTCGGGCGAGTTCCTCGGCCTCGGCGCGGTCGATCTCGAAGGCGTCGACGTGGCTCTCGTAGACGCGCTTCTCGCCGTCGATGGCGTCGATGAGCGCGTCGAACGCTTCCTCGGTCGCCCGTCGGTCGGAGAAGCGCGTCCGCGGACGGATCGGCTCCATTCCGCCCTCCTCGAGCTTCGTCAGGACCGAGCTGAGCGTGTCGGCCGCGACGTCGAGTTCCTCGAGCGGCGTCTCCTCGATCGCCCCGGCGACGTGGACGCAGCGGAGCGAGTCGTCGTCGAACTCGGCCGGATCGAGGCGCTCGTAGTAGTCGGCGACGAGGGCGCGTTCCTCGGGATCGAGTTCGAAGCTCGCGTACGCCTCCGAGACCTTGAAGAATCGGGTCCGCTCGGCGAGGTCGCGAGCCAGTCGGACGTGTGGATCCTGGTCCGGGCCGACGGGGATCACGGTGGGTTTGGGCTCCTCGAGTTGCGGGTAGAGGATGTCGGCCATCTGCGTGACGACCGACTGCATGTGGGAGACGTCGGTCTCGCCGTCGAAGCCGTAGATCGCCTGGAACTCGGAGAAGTTGGCGTCCGCGCCGAGGTCGAACGCGAGGTCCTGGACCTCGCGGTTGGTCGACTGGCGGTAGAGCTCTCCCTCCTCGGGATCGAACCCGAGCGCAAGCAGCGAGAGGAGGTAGTTACGCGCGTGCTCGTCGATCTCGTCCCAGCTCATCCCGCGGGCGGAGTTGGCCTCGAGGTCGGCGATCAGCGCGTAGGCGTCGGCGCCCTGTTGCTGGTGCCAGACGATCTCGTCGAACACCAGCTTGTGACCGATGTGCGGATCGCCGGTGGGCATGAATCCTGAGAGGACGGCCGCGTCCTCCCCGTTGCGTAGCGCCTCCGCGACCGGTCGATAGTCGCGGTGTCCGAAGATGACGCCCCGACGCATCAGGTAGTGGGGGTTCGGAACCTCCTCGAGTATCTCGTCAAACTCCTCGATGCCGAACTCCTCGAACAGTTTGCGGTAGTCGGAGACGGCCGAGGAGCCCCACGGATCCAGTGCGACGTCGTCTGCGCCTGCTGCTCCGCCGTCGGAACGGAGCGCCGAGGCGAATCGCTCAACACCGTCCGCTACCGGCTGCCCGGTTCGCGGTTCCGCTGAGTCGGGCTCCTCGCATGGGTCGTCTCCGGTCATTACCACGGTTTTGGCGCGCCGGAGCGCAAAAGCCTTCGCCTTCGGTCTCGCCGTCGATCTCGACCCACCGTACGGGCTAAGTCGTCCGACGACGAACGACTGACCGATGCGCATTCGAATCTTCGGGAGCGAACTCGAACTCGACGAGGTGCGGATCGACGCGGATCCGTCGTCCGTTCGTGAGCAACTGCGGGAGTACGAAGCCGGGCAGCGGGCGCAGTTCGACCTCGAAATCGAGTATCCCGGCGACTTTACAGGTGCGGTGATGCGGGCGATGGAGCGGATTCCACGCGGAGAAACGCGCACGTACGGCGAACTTGCGGCCGACCTCGAGACCGCGCCGATCGCCGTCGGACAGGCCTGCGGCCGCAATCCGCTTCCCGTGATCGTCCCCTGCCACCGCGTCGTGAGCACCGATTCGCTCACCGGCTACGCCGGCGGGCTGAAGCTGAAGCGTCGCCTACTCGAGCACGAGGGGGCCTCGATTCCGGGGACCGAATAGCAGCAGTTTGGTTCTGAACCCGAACTGGTCGTTCGTTACGTAGAGAGGCGAATGGAACGTCCGACGTCGAGTCTGCAGTACCGGCCAACCGCCGCCGGGTGGGACTGAAAGGGGCTGGCCCGGTTGACGAGCGAGACGACGCAAGCACTGTCGTTCGAGAGAGCTTCGCTCTCTCGTGATCACGAAAGGCGCGAAGCGCCTTTCGAACGAGACTGAGCGGAGCGAAAGAAGCGCGCAGCGAGTCGCAGTCGGCGAGCGGGCCAGGGACTTTCGCGGTAATTCTCCAGGAGCAGGTCCTCCTCGCACGAACACGGGGGATTACCACGCCCTCCCCAGCCGACTCACTCGCTGCGCTCGTTCGCCCCTCGCACAGCGTCGTCGACCGCCCTCGCTCGCGCTCGGTCGGCCGACAGCGCGCGCCACCGCAGGAAATAGGTTGGTCCGAAGTGATACGCAGTTCGCCTGTACGGAACCGTCGTGCGATTCTTCAGGGCGTCAGCCGCTCGATCGACCACCACTCGACGCTCTCCGCACCCACGAGCGCGAACACCATCGTCTTCCGGACGCCGTGGGCCAGCCGCACGTCGAGCGCGAGGTCGCGCGGCTCGAAGACGTAGTCGTCCGGATGGACGCGCACCAGTAGCTCCGAGTGACCGAGGTCGTCGACGGAGTCGACGTCGGCGTAGGTTCGGAAGTCCGCGCCGAACTTGTACCCCGTCTTGGGTACAATGCCACGCTCGCGCAGTTCAGTGTAGACTCGGAACCGTCGGTCGAACCGCTCGCCCTCGACCTTTCGGCCACGTTCGCGAACCGTCGTCGGCTCGAGGTCGATCGCGTCCCCCTCGGCGAGGTAGGCCGCCTCGAGCAGCGAACACTGTAACGTCGGTTCGTCGTACTCCCGGCCCTCGAGCGGCTGGCCGTAGAACGTCTCCTCGTACAGGGCGAGCGGCGGCTCCCAGACGACGACGCGGTCCGCGAGCAGGTCCGCCTCGCAGCCCTCCGGCAGCGACGACGCCGACGAACCCGTCGGATCCCGCCGTGCGACCTCGAAGTACGTTATTTCGCTCTCCTCGTCGACGACCGCGAGGACGCCCGCTTCGAGGTCGCGTGCCGGCACGTCCGTTCGCTCGCCGATGACCTGGAGCGCGTAGGCGACCTTCCCGTCGCCGGGTCCCTTACCCCGCGGGAAGACGGCGAAGTCGGTTTCCGGCGGATCGTCGAGCCACGGCTCCGCTGCGGGCGAGAGATAGAACCCCCGCGAGCGGAGGTCGGCGTAGACAAGAAAGCGGACGCCGAAGTCGGGCCCGGGTTCGCGAGCCAGGAACGACCGGAACTCGAGGCGGTCGCCGCTCTCGTCGACGACGGCCTCGAGGTCGCCCCGGTAGAGCAGGTGAGCCGCCTCGATGGGAGCGAGGGCGATCTCGTTCCCCTCGAGCGGGTAGCCGTACCCCCGCGAGTCGTGATAGCGCTGGCGAGCGTCGCCGCCGACGCGAACGACGCCGTCCTCGAACCGCCCCTCGAGTGACATACCGGTGGCTTGGCCGTCGGCCACTAAGTGGCTGTGGATCGCTTCTTCCGGAGAGCCAACGCGAACGGTGATTCGAATACCCTGACAGCCCCTGTCCCTTTCATTCCTGCCCACCGCAGCGACGGCTGATCGGTCGGCTCTCGCTCGGTAGATGGCCGAATCGCTATCGAGTCGGTGGATCAGTCGTTCGTGCCGACCTCGAGCGGCCCCTCCAGTACCCGTTCACAGGTCGCGTCGAGACAGCGTGTCCCCGTCGACGTTTCGAACGTCGGGAGCCCACAGCTGCACTCGCCGTCGACGACGCCGGTGGGCATCGCGAATCCGGTCTCGCAGTCGGGGTAGTGCTCGCAGCCGGCGATCAGGCCTCCCCGCCGGAGGATACGGAGGTCGCCGTCGCAGTCCGATTCGGGACAGTCCCACTCGCGGTCGAACGCCTCGCGAACGGCCTCGTCGAGCGACTCGCAGTTCCGGTCGAGACAGACGTCGAACGCGAGACCGCGCTCGACGCGCATCCGCGGCAGTCCGCACTCACACCGGTCGTCGCGGATCGTCGCGTCGGTCGGGACGCCGTAGCGGTTGCCGCAGCCGACGCAGTGGACGCCCGAGGAACGTACGAGCGCGCTATCGCAGTCGGGACACGTTCCGACGGGCGTTCCGGCCGCGGAGGCCGGGTAGTGGGCGAACCCGTCCTGCTCGTGGGCGGCGATGCGCAGCGTCTGGGTGTCCTTCTTCGCGACGAGCGTGAACCCGTCCGAACGATCGCTCGAGACGCTGTCGGCGCGGGTGAGCCAGGCGACGGGCTGGTAGCCGTCGACGTCGTGGACGAGCACGGTGTTGTCCGGCTTGACGATGGTCGTTACGCGGCCGCGGTACTCCGATCGGTCGGTTCCTTCCGCGATGACGGTACAGTCGCCCGCGAGCACGCGGATGGCGTCGTCGATCATACCCCCGTTGGCCGCGGTCTGGTACTTAAACTCGAGGACGACGGCGGTCCGATTCCCGCTGCCGACCGGCGGTCGAAGTCCGGCACCGACAGCGTCACACCTTTGGCTCTCCTCTCGAACCGGTGACAGTATGGTCAGTCCAGACGACGATTCGGAGGGGCCTCCGGGGGAGCGCCGGCGACTCGAGGACGAGGTGGTGACCCTGGCGCAGGCGCTCCGAGCGGGCGAGGGGCCCGACGCCGAGCTTCGACGGCGGACCGAGACCGTCGTAGGTCGGCTCCAGGACCTGCTCGTCGAGCGAACCGACGATCACGGCGCCATCGACACGCGATCGGGGAGCACGATCACGCCGCTCGAACCCGAGCCGGAGCGCATCGATCTGGCCGACGTCGCCCACGCCCTCGCGAACCTCAGCCGATTCACCGGCCAGGGGAGGTGGTTCTACAGCGTCGCCCGTCACTCGATTCACGTCAGCCGCGAGGTCGAGGCCCGCGGCGGGAGCCGCGCGGCCCGGCGCTGGGGACTGCTCCACGACGCCAGCGAGGCCTACCTCTCGGACGTGCCCGCGCCGGTCAAGCGCAGCCTTCCGGGGTACACTCGCGCCGAGACGCGACTGCAGGCGGCCGTCCGAGAGGCCGCGGGACTCGAGGTGACGAGTACGGACGAGCGGCTGGTCGAGGCCGTCGACGCCGAGATCGGTCGGTACGAGCTGGCCGTGCACTTTCCGAACGGCGAGCGTGAGAAACCCGCCCTCGAGTACGTCCCCGACGATATCGACCCCGAGACCGATGCGAAGGCGCTGTTCCTCGAGCGTGCGCGAGCGCTGGAACTGGACCTCGACTGAGTATCGCGAAGAACGCGAGAGAAGAGCCGCTTATTTGATCGCCGACTCGGCCATCCGCTGGGGGAACCCGACGATGAGTTGAATCAGCCCGTCGGCTTCCTCGTCGTCGCGGAGGTAGGATCGAATGCGCTGACTGATCATCTCGACGACGACGATTAGCACGAAGACGACGAGGATGCCGGCCATCATGTTGTCGTAGGCGCGTAGTCCTTGCTGAACTTCGATGACGACGCCGATTCCGCCGCCGCCGATCAACCCGAGGGTGACGGCCTGTCGGACGTTCACCTCGAAGATATACAGCGTCCACGCGATGAAGGACGTTTTGACCTGACTGAGCATCCCGAAGGTAACCGTCTGTGATTTCGACGCGCCGGTGGTTTCCATCGCCTCGATCGGTCCCTCCTTGACCTCCTCGAGCTCGTCGGTAAACAGCCGACCGAGGTTTCCGATCGTGCTGACGGCGATCGCGATGGTCGAGGTGATGGCCGTGAGTCCGCTCAGCGGGATAAAGATGAAAAACCAGACCAGCGCGGGAATCGCACGGGAGACGGCCATGATCGACCGAAAGATGAAATTAAACGGGAAGGGAGTAACCCGTCCGCTTCCGAGGACGCCGAGGGCTAACGCGAGCGGAATACCGAACACGGTTCCGACGAATCCCATCGCGAGCGTAATCCCTGCTTCACGCGGCAGATTTCGCTCGATAAGGAATTCGATGTCCGGGACGTAGTTCACGACTTGATCGGTGAAGTACGGCCACTGCCGGTAGAGATAGCCGAACGAGAAATCCATCAACCGTACCGAGCCGTAGATAGCGATCAGAAACAGCAGCGAGAACAGTCCGTACATGACCCACTGAACCCGACGGGTCAGACGGATCTCTTCTAACCGCTGTTCGATGAGTTTGTCCTCGCTCATCGTGTCGCCTCGCTTTTGTTGTCTCCGCCCGACAGGAACTCTCCCATATCGATGCCACCGTACAGCTCGTCGATTACGTCGAGTGTCAGATCGTCGTGATAGCCGTCGAAGACCAGCTCGCCGTCGGCGAGGCCGATGAACCGCTGTCCGAACTGCCGAGCGAGATTCACCTGGTGCAGACTGATAATCGCGGTCAACCCGCGTTCCTCGGCTGCAGTACGGAGATACCCCATCACCGTCTGTGCGCTACCCGGGTCGAGACTCGCGACCGGTTCGTCGGCGAGGAGAATATCCGAATTCTGAACGAGTGCTCTCGCGATGCCGACCCGCTGCTGTTGTCCTCCGCTCATGCGGCCGGCGCGTTGTTCTGCCTCGTCGAGCAGTCCAACCGTGTCGAGCGCGTTCAGCGCTTTTATTTTGTCTTCTCGGTCGTTGAAGCGGAGCAGGCTCTCCACGAAGTCGGCTCGACTCAGTGCGCCGGTAAGCGCGTTCGAATACGCGCTCATATCGCCGATGACATTGTGCTGCTGGAAGACCATCGAGACGTCGTTTCGGTGGGACGTGACCGGCTCGCCTTGAACGATTACCTCGCCGTTCGTCGGCGCAGTCAACCCGTTGATGCACCGGAGGAGCGTCGATTTCCCCGATCCCGAGATGCCGAGAACGATCACGAACTCCCCCTCGGCGATTTCGAACGAGACGTCGTCAAGCGCGACGGTCTCACCGTACCGTTTTGTGAGGTTTTCTACTCGGATAGCGGACATTGTTAAATATTCTTGCGCGGTCTGTTAGAACGTGTCCGCTACTCTTCCTCAAAGTCTTCGAATTCGAGCCCGAGTTCGTCGAGAACCTCCTGGACGGGTTCGTAATCGCTCCGGTCGGCTTCCTCGATGCCGGTGAACCAGAGTTCCTTGTCTTCGTCGACGTCTTCGGGCACCAGATCCTCCTCTTCGGCGTCGAGAAGCGCCTCCTCGATATCCTCGCGCTCGGGGGCGTCCCACTCGCTGCGGGCCATAATCGGTGCCCGAGGAAGCGGATCCGAGACGGCGAGCAACTGTAGCTCCGGGTTCTCGTCGTCGACTCCGTCGCCCGCACCGTCGTACTCGGCGGAGTGTTCGACGAATTCGTCGTACTCCTCGAACTGTTCCTGTGGGATCTGCGGGGCGGAGGCGAACGCGCCCGTCGCAGCGGCCGCAACCGTATCGTCGTTGATCATCTGCTCGCGAGAGGTGTCGTGATCCTCCGCGGTCTGGATATCCAGGTCGTTCGCATCTCCGTCCGGGAAACTTCCGACGTCGAGTCCGGCCTCGCTGAGCATCAGCGTCGGGGTCAGCGTTCCACTGAACGACAACCGCGATCCCGTGGTGATCGTCTCACCCTCGAGATCTTCGAGGCTTTCGATCCCGCTGTCCGGCAGCGTCGAGATCGTCGCGAAGTACAGCGGACCGCCGAAGGCCGTTCGCATGCCGACGACGTCGGCGAACCCTTCGCCGCCGGGCACCGCCGTCGGCGACGTGTCCGCTAGATCCGCCTGGTTCGAGTCGAGCGCCTCGAGGGTTTCGACGTAACTGCCGGCGCGGATGAGGTCGATGGTTGCACCGGTCTCCTCCTCGAGGTACTCCTTCATCGGCGTGTACTCTTCGACGATGTCGGTCTGTTCCTCCGCCGGGTTGAGGATGAACCGGACGGCATCGTCGTCGGATCCGCCGAGTCCGCCGACACACCCCGCCAGACCTACGAGTGTGGCTCCCCCGGAAGCTGCCAAAAACGATCGTCGGCTGCTGTCACCGCCGCGTGGTCTCTGCGCCATACGTAGTACGAAAAGCGAACCGACATAAAATCAATGATAATTTATATGTTATCACTTCGGTATTCATATTTAGTTATCTCGGTGGAATAATATGCCGACACAGGAGATTCGCTCGGTGTGTCCCGGAACCTCGTTCGGGACGCGTCGCGGGAATCCGTTCGGATTTAGTACGAGTACTCTCGATAGGTACCGTGGCTCGTCCAACGCTGATCGTCTACTGTGGATTGCCGGGTGTGGGCAAATCCGTCGCGTCCGCCTATACGGCGGAGCACCTCGAGGCGGAACGCTACCGCAGCGACCGGGTTCGAAAGCGGCTCTTCCCCGAACCGACGTACTCCTCGGAGGAGTCCGAGGCAACGTACGAAGAACTGCTCCGACTCGCGCGCTCGGACCTCGAGTCCGGCACGAACGTCGTTCTCGACGCCACGTTCCAGTCGAAACCGTACCGCGACCGGGCCGTCGAGATCGCGCGGGCGGTCGACGCCGAACTCACGTTCGTCCACGTCGACTGCGACCTCGAGGTCGTCAAGGTGCGAATCGAGAACCGTACGGACGCCGTCAGCGACGCCCGGTTCGAACAGTACCTGCAGCTGCGCGAGTCGTTCGATCCGCTCGAGCGCGACCACGTCGTCGTCGACAACTCGGGATCGCTCGAGGCGACCTACGAGCAGATCGATCACGAACTCCTCGAGCCGGCCGTCCAGGGGCGGTAACCGCCGTCGAACGTCGCTGGCAGCCGCCCCGCCCTCGCTCTCGGCCGCCGGAGACCACCGCGTCTAAGACCCCGGTCCGCCGAGTTGTCGCGTATGACGACGATCAAGGATAGCGTCCACGACTACATCGAACTCTGTCCGATGGCGGAGGCGCTGCTCGACACCGAGCCGATGCAACGGCTCCGGTACGTCCGACAGCTGAGCACCGTCCAGCTCGTCTACCCCTCTGCGAACCACACCCGGTTCGAACACAGTCTCGGCGTCTACCACCTCGCCTCGCGAGCCGTCGACCACCTCGACCTCGAAGACGATCTCTCCGACCGTCTCCGCGCCGCGGCGCTGGTCCACGACGCCGGCCACGGCCCGTTCGGTCACCAGACCGAGCGCGCGATCGAGCGACACCTCGGTCGCCACCACGACGAGATCGAGTGGCTGCTCGAGGAGACGGACCTCGGGACCGTCCTCGAGGAGCGGGGCGTCGACCCCGACGCGGTCGCGGCGACCGTCGACGGGCGCGGCCCGCTCGGCGAACTCGTCTCGGGCGGGCTCGACGTCGACCGGATGGACTACCTGGTGCGCGACGCCCACCACACCGGCGTCCCCTACGGGACGATCGATCACGGACGGCTGATCCGGGCGTTCCAGATCGTCGACGGCGACCTCGCGCTCGCCGACGGCAACGTCGCGACCGCCGAGAGCGCGCTGATCGCCCGGACGCTCATGAACGCGACGGTCTACCGCCACCACGTCTCCCGGATCGCCGGCGCGATGCTCGACCGGGCGAGCGAACGGCTCCTCGTCGACGGCGTTCTCCCGGCAGAACGGTTCGCTCGGCTGACCGACGAGGAACTGCTCGCGACGCTCGCCGACCACGAGCCCACGGCCGACCTGGCGGCCCGGCTGCGCAACCGCCGGCTCTACAAGCGCGCGGTCTGGGCCAGGCGCGACGCCGTCCCCGACGAGTTCGTCGCGATCGACTACGAC
This sequence comes from Natronococcus sp. CG52, assembly GCF_023913515.1. Taxonomy (NCBI): domain Archaea; kingdom Methanobacteriati; phylum Methanobacteriota; class Halobacteria; order Halobacteriales; family Natrialbaceae; genus Natronococcus; species Natronococcus zhouii. Next base: position 3,673,915 of record NZ_CP099391.1, on the reverse strand, counting down.
CGGACGCGCGACCTCGAGCGCGAGATCGCGAGCGCGGCCGGCGTCGATCCCGCGTCCGTCATCCTCGACAGCCCCGGCGACCCGTCCTCGCCCGAGTCCAGGGCCCGCGTCGTCGTCGACGGCGAATCGCAGCGCCTCGCCGATCGCTCGCCGCTGGTCGCCGGCCTCGACGCCTGCGCGCGCGAGATCTGGCGACTCGGCGTCTACGCCCCGCCGGCGCAGCTCGAGTCGGTTCGAGAGGCGGCCGCGACCGTCCTCGCGGTCGAGGACGACCCCACCCCCTGATCGACCCTGCTTCTCACTCGCCGGAGCCCGGCGATCCCCCGTCTTCGAGTCGCCGCTCGTACTTCTCGAGGGCCTCCTCGAGCGCCGCGTCGGCGTCGATCTCGAGGGCGTCGGCGACGGCCAGCAGCGCGAACAGGGCGTCGCCGAGTTCGTCGGACTCGATCGAGAGGTCGGCGGGCGACGCGCCGTAGCCGGTCGACTCGTTCGCGTCCTTGGCGAGTTCGCCGACCTCGGAGACGAGGTCGAGCAGCCTGTACTCGAGCGGGGTCTCGAGGTCGTGTTCGTCAACGAACGCCGCGACCTGTCGCTGTCGGTCGTTCATATGCTATCGGTTCGGAACATGACTAAGAAAGGTGCGGTGTGCTTCGCGATCAATAGTGGTCGACGACGTCCCGCTTCGGACTGGCTACCTCACGAGGTGGCGCGCGCTGTCGGCCGACCGAGCGAAAGCGAGGGCGGTCGACGATACTGTGCGAGCGAGTCGGCTGGGGAGGGCGTGGCAATTCCGTGTTGTCACGATAGCAGGACACGTCGTTTCAGTCACTCTCTTTCGAACGCGCTGTCCGGTACCTTCTTGCACCGAATAGCGCTCCGATCCGGAATCGTCCGTACGGAGGAGAGCGTTCGACGGGACTGCTCTTCTTCTACCGAACACGCGGACTCACCGCATCCTCCCCAGCCGACTCGCGTGTGTTCGGCCCCCGTCATAGAAATGTTCAAGATGACGGATCGGTGACGTACGCGAGTCATGGAGCCATCCCTCTCGGAACTCGAGGTGACTGCGATCGAGGCCTGTATCGCGGGCGGCAGGTACCTGCGCGACGCCTATCGCGCCGGGGACACGGAAGCCGACCGCCTCGAGCACGACGTCAAATCGAGCGCCGATGTCGAATCGGAGGTGCGGATGCTCGAGGTCGTCCGGTCGCGGTTTCCGGACCACCGGATCGACGCCGAAGAATCGGGCGTTCACGACGGAGACAGAGCGCACGAGTGGCTCGTCGACCCGCTCGACGGGACGAACAACTTCGAGTCGGGGCTGCCGTCGTTCGCCTCGGCGGTGACCGTCCTCGAGGACGACGATCCCGTCCTCGGCGTCGTCTACGTGCCGCTGCTCGACGACCTGTACGTCGGATGGCGAGACGAGGGCGTCAGGTACGACGGACGGCCCGTGCGGGCCGACAGCGACGCGACTCCGTCGACGGCGACCGTCGCCTCGGTCATCGGTCACGACGTGAAGCGGGAGCCCGACCGCGCGGCGATCTCGGAGGCGATTAACCGGGCCGTCGAGGACCGGTGCAAGCGCCGCCTCGAGAGCTGGAGCCCGACGGTCCACTGGGGGCTGCTCGCTCGCGGTCGGCTGGATGGTATCGTCTGCTACCGTCCGGATCGAGAAGAGCAGCGACTCGGCGAACTCTTTGCGGACGAGAGTGGCCTCGAGACCGAGCGCGGCGAGGGCTGGTTCGTCGCCGCCGGCAACGAGGCGGTGTTCGACGCACTCGTCGAAATCCCTCGAGACGCACTCGCGGACCGAAAGTAATCCCCCGTTCGCGGTCCGCGTCCCGTCACGAGCGAAGACGGCGGAAACGCGGCCCGCTCGACTTCACCGCTCGATCGCCACGAACGATCCCGACCCCGATCCCGATCTCGACGCCGACGGCGATCTCGTCCGCGTCGCGGCGGCGTTTACGGTCGCCGTCGCTCTGATCGCCGTACTGGTCGGTGCGTTCGGCTGGGAGGACGTTCTGCTCGCGGCGTCCGGAGCGGATCTCGAGATATACGCGCCCGGGTTCGCGGCGACGATCGGGCCCGAACTGTCCGGCGAAATACGTTTCTACGACGGCGAAGACGTCCCGTACATGGTCGACGTTACCGCAGAAATACTGTTATTCGACGGCTTCGACGAACTCGACGCGATCGGACCCTACGAGGTCCTCGAGAACGGCGCGGAGGCCGGCGCGTCGATCGGGACGCGGCTGGTCACGCTCGAGGAGACCGACCTCGTCACCGCGAGCCACGATCTCCGGGTCGAACCGCAGGGAACGCTCGAGGAGCCGGACCTGCTGCTCGTCCCCGGCGGCGGCTGGACGGCCGCGAACGAGGGCGTCCGCGCCGTCGTCGAGGAGGGCGTGCTGCCGGACGTCCTCGACGAGCGGTACGCCGACGGAGCGACGGTCGCCTCGGTCTGCACCGGCGCGATGATCCTGGCCGAGGCGGGCCTGCTCGAGGGGCGCCCCGCGACGACCCACCAGGTCGCGATCGACGACCTCGAGGAGTCGGCCGCGAACGTCGTCGAGGAGCGCGTAGTCGACGACGGCGACGTGCTCACCGCCGGCGGCGTCACGGCGGGGATCGACCTGGCGCTGTGGCTGCTCGAGCGGGAGTTCGGCGCCGAGGTCGCTGCGGCGGTCGAAGAAGAGATGGAACACGAGCGCCGCGGCGAGGTTTTCGGCTGACGACCGCTGTGGTACCAACTAAAACGATGCACGCACCGATCGCACAGCCGTCGTGCGATCGGGTGTGCATCGATTTTCAGTGACTACTATAGCCAAACGGCTATACGTCCGTCCCGGCTACCCTGACGTACATGAGTGCAGTCCTGTTCGACATGGACGGCGTTCTCGTCAACTCCGAAGATTACTGGGTCGAGTTTCAGCGCGAGGAGATCCTCCCCGCGGCCGTCCCCGACGAGGACGTCGACGTCGCCGAAGTGACCGGCATGAACTACCGGGAGATCTACGACTACCTCGACGAGGAGTACGGAACGGCGATCTCCCGCGAGGAACACGTCGACAAGTTCGCCGATGCTGCCGAGACGCTCTACACCGAGCGCGTCGAGTTGCTCGACGGGACCCACGACCTGCTCGCGGAACTGGACGACCGCGACGTCTCGACGGCGGTCGTCTCCTCCTCGCCCCACGACTGGATCGGGATGGTCCTCGAGCGATTCGACCTCGAGGACGGGTTCGACCGCGTGATCAGCGCCGAGGAGATCGACGCCTCGAGCAAGCCGGAACCGGACGTCTTCGAGTACGCCGCCGACGAACTCGACGTACCGACCGAGGGCTGCGTCGTCGTCGAGGACTCCGAGAACGGGATCAAAGCGGCGGACCGCGCGGAGACGCTCGTCGTCGCCTACCGGATCGACGCCCACGACGGTATCGACTACTCGCCGGCCGACGAGGTCGTCGACTCGCCCGACGGGGTTCGTGAGACGGTGCTCGAGTTCGTCGAGGACGCGTAACTCGAAGCCGCCGATCTGCGGTGACGAACTGCTCGTGAAACGGCTGCTGTATGCCGGTGGACGGCGTAACGCTCCGGATCGTAATCCGTACAAACCCTGTCAAAAACGGCGTGCCGGACGGAGAGGGTGAGTTCGGCGCGACCCCGCGAGTATCTCGCCCTCCCTGCGCTGAACGTAGCTCGGGAGACGTGCGTACGCGGGCAACACGGGGAATAACCATTTGTGGATCCGGTTCGAACTGCGTACGTGAAGGTAACGATCATCGATTACGGGGTTGGAAATATCCGGAGTCTTCAGCGCGGACTCGAACAAGCCGACGCGACGGTAGAGATATCGGATGATCCACAGCAGATTGCCGACGCAGAGGCGCTCGTTCTTCCCGGCGTGGGCGCGTTCGGAGAGTGCGTTCGCAACTCCAGACCGTTCCACGACGTTCTCGTCGAGGCGGCCGAAGATACTCCGATACTCGGAATCTGCGTGGGCCTCCAACTCATGTTCACCGAGAGTAGCGAGGGTGTTCCGGACGGCGAAACGACCGAGGGGCTCGATCTCGTTCCGGGACGAGTCGAACGCCTCCCTCACACCGATGTCAAAGTGCCACACATGGGCTGGAACCAGCTCACGATCGAACGGGAACATCCGATCGTAGAGGGCATCGAAGACGGAGAGTACGTGTATTTCGTCCACTCTTACGGGTCGGCTGTCGACGCTCACACCGTCGCGTCTTGTGACTACGGGTTCGACTTCGCCGCTATCGCTACGAACGAGACTGGAAACGTGATGGGAACGCAGTTCCACCCCGAAAAGAGCGGCCCGCTCGGGCTACGGATACTCCGGAACTTCGTCGAGTACGCCGAGGCGTATCACCGCGACCGCGTCACCACTTTCTAGCAATAAGACTCGAGACTTGACAGAACTCCCGGCGGTACGTTTCGCACTCCACGCGACGAGCCGGACTCCGAACACCGAGTCGGTAGTTCCGGTGCGCAAATCGCCTCCTTTCAGACGACATCGACGGTCCGCGTCTCCTCGAGCGGCACCAGCGGCTCCTCGGGAAAGACGACGCTGACGGTAAACTCGAGTTCGTCGGCGTCGGCACCGAAAACGCCGACGGGGACCGTCTCGGCATCGCGCAGGTAGGTGTTCGTGCTCGTCATCTCGACCCCGTTTACCGTGACGCGGATGCCCGCCCGCGCGGGTTCGCCGACGTTTCGGACGGTGACCTCACAGACGTCGTTCTCGCCGACGCCGATCGTCTCCGGGAAGGGCCCCCACTCGAGTTCGGCCGCGGGGAGCGACTGCGCGCCCTCGTAGACGCGCTCGGCGACGCCCTCTGAAAGACCCGCGTCGACGAGGCCGGTGACGCCGGCGCCGACGATGTGGCCCGGCGTCGACAGCCCCTCCTTCGAGAGTTTGCTCGCCCGGCCGGGGCCGACCCCGTCGATGGCGGTCAGCCCGACCGCGTCCTCGGCGACGCCGTTCTCGATTCGCGCCTCGACGCGCCGGGCGAGGTTCGCGGCCTGCGGCCCTGCCAGTCGGTCGAGGAAGGCACCGAGGGCGGAGACGAGCCGCGTCGCGTTCTGGCGGATGACCCAGGCGTCGCTCCTGAGTTCGCCCGGAACGGAGCCGCTCGCGGCGCCGCGCAGGATCGCCAGCACCTTTCGCTCGCCCGCCTCGAGGTCGTCGGTCTCTTGGCCTACGAGCACCGCGCTGATGGCGTCCCGTTCGGCCTGCCGGGACGACACCGAGTCGAACTCCGCGGCGGTCGCGACGGCCTCGAGGATATCCGCCGCCTCGAGGTCGCCGACCGTAGCGTCGTCACAGAGTTCCGCAAACCGAGCGGCCGTCTCGAGGCGCAGGTAGTACTTCGAGGCGAGCATTCCGCGCGGGGTGGCCTCGATCGAGAGGTCGCCCGACTCGCCCATCGTGACGAACCCTCGGTCGACCAGTTCCTCGAGGCAGTCCCGGACGCGCTGGCGGAGGTTGGGGAAGTCGTACTCCTCGGGCTGTGACTGCCCGCGAACGTAGTAGAAGGTCGTCTCGAGCCAGTCCATCACGTCCTCTAAGTCGGTGATGGTCCCCATCGCGATCTCGGCGTTGAGGTGCGTTTCCAGGCTCTCCGCGAGTCTGGACTCGATCTCCTTGCCGTCGCGCAGCAGCCGGCGGTACTTGTCTGCCTCGGCGGTGTCACAGACAACCCAGCCGTAGCCGACGTCGTCGTAGCCGGGCCGGCCCGCGCGCCCGAGCATCTGGAGCACGTCGAGCGGGCTCATATCGACCTCGCCCTCGAGCGGATCGTGGAGTTTCGTGTCCCGAATCACGACGCAACGGGCCGGAAGGTTCACTCCCCACGCCAGCGTCGAGGTCGAGAACAGCAGTTCGACGTGTCCCTGCTTGAACCACTCCTCGACGAGGTCGCGGTCGTTTTTCGAGAGTCCCGCGTGGTGGAAGGCGACGCCGTCGAGGACGGAGTTGCGGAGGGTGTCGTTGTCGAGTTCCTTCGACTCGGTGTGGAAGTCGTAGTCGCCGCGGGCGCCCATCGGCACGTCGCGCTCGGCGATCTCGTCTCTGGCCTTCTTGGCCGCCTGAACGGTGTCCTGGCGAGAGGAGACGAAGACGAGCGACTGGCCGTCCTCGCGGAGGTGCGGTTCCGCGAGGTCGAGCGCGCGGTACAGGCGGCGGTACTTGTCCGCGAAGGAGTTCTCGCCGTGCGTGTAGGTCTTGACCCCGGCGTTCAGATCGACGGGCCGGTACTCGTCGCCGAACTCGAAGGTGGTCTCGTCGGGCGCGTCGAGCCACGCCGCGACGTCGTCGACGTTAGGCATCGTCGCCGAGAGAGCGACGATCCGGGGATCGCAGAGCCGCCGCAGCCGGGAGATCGTCACCTCGAGCACCGATCCCCGGCGGTCGGCGTCGAGGAGGTGGACCTCGTCGATGACGCAGAGGTCGATGTCGGTGACGAAGTCGTACCGTCGAGAGTCGTGTTTTCGGGTCGCCGAGTCGAGCTTTTCGGGGGTCATCACGAGGATGTCCGCGTGACGCGCCCGCCGCGGATTGAGGTCCCGTTCCCCGGTGACGACGTAGACCGAGTAGTCGAGTTTTTCGAAGCGGTCCCAGTCGTCTTCCTTCTCGTTGGTTAGCGCTCGCATCGGCGCGATAAAGAGCGCGGTGCCGCCGTCGGCCAGCGCCTTGCAGATCGCGAGCTCGGCGAGCGCGGTCTTGCCCGAAGCCGTCGGCGCGCTCGCGACCACGTTCTCCTCGGACTCGAGCAACGCGGGCAGAGCCTCGCGTTGCATTCGGTTGAACTCCTCGAAGGCGAAGGCGTCGGCGAACTCGGGTAAAACCTCGGCGACCTCCATCAGACTGAAACGGGCAGTCGGCAGTGAAAGGCGTTTCCTTCGCGATCTGTCCGAGACGTGACGCGAGTCACGGCGTCCGGGTTCGAGTTCCGTCGACGGCTTCGTTCAGCTGGTCCGAGAGCGCGCTGCCCGCTCGTTCGGGGCGAGGCGTCCGCTCGAAGGTGAGCTCCGGGTCGCCGGAGCCGGCGGTGTACACCGTCAGATCGCCGTAGCCGAGCAGTCGGCCGATCGCGTCCTGTTCCAGGGTCGTGTTCTGGACCCGGTCGAGTCGGAACTGGGTGACGTCCCGCGAGACGACGCCGCGTTTCTTGTACAGCTCCGCGGAGGTGATCACGTATCGAGTGTTTCGCCAGAAGATGTACCGGACGAACGCGGCGGCGGCTCCGACGAGCGCGAGGAGGATCCCGGCGTACGTGAGGACACTGGTGCCGTCGGCCGCGCTCCAGCCGGCGAGTACGAACCCGCCGAGGACGATCAGGAGGGCGATCGGCACCCTGATCCCCATCGTGATCGGGTGGGGTCGGCTCTCCCAGACGATCCGTTCGTCGTCCGAGAGGTGGAGCCAGTCCGGTGACGAAGGAGGCATGGCTCTTGTTATTCTATTCTTCGCCGTAAAGCTGTCGCGGCGCGTCGATACCGGGAATCGAGTCAGTCCGCGGGCTCCGAAGCCGCGGTTTCGACCGCCCGGACGTTCATTCCGGTCTCGGTCTCGTACCAGTAGTAGACGCCGAGTCCGAGCGCGGCGACGATGTTCGAGATCGTCACGCCCCAGAAGACGCCGATGACGCCCATGTTCAGGAGGTGCGCCGCGCCGAGTGCGATCGGCAACCGGATGATCCAGTACTGTAGCAGGGTCGCGATCAGGCTGGTCCGCGTCCGTCGGGCGCCGTTGAACCCGGCCTGAAGGAGATACGTCGCCCCGATCGCCCAGTAGCCGTACGCGAGGATCCGGAGGTAGTCGGCGGCGATCGCGACCTCGGCCTGCGTCGCGTCGGGGACGAACAGCACCGACAGCGTTTCGGGAATCGCCAACTGGATCGCCCCCACGGCCGTGAGGCTGACGCTCGCGATGCCGACGCCGATCCATGTCGTCCGCCGCGCCCGTTCGGGGAGTTCCGCCCCGAGGTTCTGGCCGACCATGCTCTGCGCGGCCTGCTGGAGTCCCATCGCCGGAACGAACGCGATCGTCGCGACCCGGGCGCCGATCGTGTACGCTGCCAGTCCCGTCGCGCCGCCGACGAGCGCGACGAGCCAGACCATTCCGACGCGCGCCGACTGGCTCGAGACGTACTGGCCGGCGGTCGGCCAGCCGATGTCGACGATCTCGCGACAGTCCTCGAGGTCGAACTTGCAGACGTCTCGCGAGAGAACGAACCCGTCGCGTCCCCGCACCGCCATTCCGAGGCCGAACAGGAAGCCGAAGCCGTAGCCGATCCCCGTCGCCAGCGCCGCGCCGCTGACGCCGAGTTCGGGGAACAGCCACCAGCCGAAGATCAGGAACGGATCGAGAACGAGGTTTACTGCGACCGCAACGACGTTGATGTAGAGCGCCGCTCGCGTGTCTCCCCAGCCGGTGAAACTCGACTCGAGGCAGTTGCTCGCACCCAGGATGGGAAACACGAGCGCGGCGACCACGAGGTACGCGGCGGCGTACCGGGTGACGAGTTCGCCGGCGCCGAAGACGCCAACGATGTCGGCTGCGAAGTACGCGACCGCGAGTCCGGCGAGCGACCCGGCGACGAAGCCGACGACGATTCCGTTTCCTACCGCACGACGCGCGCTTCGCTCGTTTCCCGCACCGACGCGCTGAGAGACGAGCACCTGGGTTCCGATGCCGGCGCCGATCGAGACCGCCGCCAGCAGTCCCATGAGCGGGAACGTCAACCCGACCGCGGCGACCGCCTCGAGGCTGTGTCGGCCGAGCCAGAGGGTGTCGACGACCTGCTGGAGGACCTGAACGAGATTCTGGACGAGCAACGGCGCCGCCAGAAGGGCGAGCGCCTTCGGAATGGATCCCGTCGTAATCTCCTCGCGGTCGAGATCGAGCATATCGTACCCACGATTATTAGTAAGTAAAATAAATATTTCTATCGGATGGAACGTACGCGCCGGCGGATCCGGGGTGGTGGATCATAACTATTTTTCCCTCCGGACCACCACGTTCGGAGTATGAGCAGCGCTCGAAAGCCCGACTGGCTCAAGATGCGACCCCCGTCGGGTCGGGAGTTCACCGACATCCGGGAGACCCTCCGCGAGCGGAACCTCCACACCGTCTGTGAGGAGGCGAACTGCCCGAATCTCGGAGAGTGCTGGTCGGGCGGTGCCGGGACCGGCGACAGTGAAGGCGGGACGGCCACGTTCATGCTGATGGGCGATCGCTGCTCTCGAGCCTGTAACTTCTGTGACGTCCAGACCGGCGGGATGGAGCCCCTCGACCCCGACGAACCCGAAAACGTCGCGGAAGCCGTCGCCGAGATCGGACTGGACTACGTCGTCCTCACGAGCGTCGACCGGGACGACCTGCCCGACCAGGGAGCGGGTCACTTCGCGGAGACGATCCGCGAGATCAAAGCGCGCCATCCCGGCATCCTCGTCGAGGTCCTGATTCCGGACTTCCGGGGCGAGGAGCGCCTCGTGCGCAAGATAATCGATGCGGATCCGGACGTCATCGCGCACAACATCGAGACCGTCGAACGGCTCCAGTTCCCCGTCCGGGACCGCCGCGCGGGGTACGAACAGAGCCTGAAGGTACTCGAGCAGGTCGAGCGCGAGTCCGATACCTACACGAAGACCTCGATCATGCTCGGCCACGGCGAGTACGACCACGAGGTCTACCAGACGCTCGCGGACTGCCGCGAGCGCGGCGTCGACGTCGTCACGCTGGGACAGTACCTCCAGCCTTCGCGGAGCCACCTCGACGTCCGGCGCTACGACCACCCGGACAAGTACGAGACGTGGCGGCGGGTCGCCGAGGAGGAACTCGACTTCCTCTACTGCGCCAGCGGTCCGATGGTGCGTTCGTCGTACAAGGCGGGCGAACTCTTCGTCGACGCCATCCTGCGGGAAGGCAAGAGCGTGGCGGAGGCGCGCCGCGCCGCGCGGTCGGAGTCGAAATCGCCGACGGAACTGGCCGAGTAATCGACGCGGATCGCCGGGAAACCGGTGACTCGACGACTCGGGGCTCGGTGTCCGCCGCTCGTCACCCTTCGCTCATTACTCGTCGCTCGTTATCCGCCGCCCGTTATCCGTCGCCCGTTATCCGTCGCCCGTCTCGTGTTCTCGCCTCGAGTACGCTCGCAGCCTCCGGTTTCGAATTCGACTCGAGATCGACCGCTCGTCCAGTATTCCGATGATTTATTTGCAAATATTGCGCGAACCGAACCCCTACCCCTCACCTTTCGGACGATCACCCGGTTCGAGCCCGGTTCATCGAACACTCTCGGTATGTCGGGCAAGAATCTCTTTGATAGTAAACTATTTACGAAAATCCTTTAACGCGAGCGATAATTCGTTAGGGTATGTACAGGTGGGTTTACCCGTGAGTACGATACAACGAGACCCCAGCGAGCGAGTACAGATTCTCGACGACGCCGGACGCGTCCTCGAGGGCGCCGAGGTACCGGAGCTCTCCGAGGACGAACTCGTCGAGATGTACGAGCAGATGCGGCTCGTTCGCCACTTCGACGAGCGCGCGGTGAGCCTGCAGCGACAGGGTCGGATGGGTACGTATCCCCCGCTGTCCGGCCAGGAGGGCGCCCAGATCGGCAGCGCGCACGCGCTGGACACCGACGACTGGCTGTTCCCGAGCTACCGCGAGCACGGCTCCGCGCTCGTTCGCGGGATGTCGCTCAAGCGAACCCTGCTGTACTGGATGGGTCACGAACGTGGCAACCAGATCCCGGAGGACGCCAACATCTTCACCGTGGCCGTCCCGATCGCCACTCAGATCCCACACGCGACGGGTGCGGCGTGGGCCTCCCGTCTGCAGGACGAGGAGAAGGCGTTCCTCTGTTACTTCGGCGACGGCGCGACGAGCGAGGGTGACTTCCACGAGGGGTTGAACTTCGCCGGCGTCTTCGATACCCCGAACGTCTTCTTCTGTAACAACAATCAGTGGGCGATCTCGGTTCCGCGAGAGCGCCAGACCGCGAGCGACACGTTGGCCCAGAAGGCTACGGCCTACGGCTTCGAGGGCGTCCAGGTCGACGGGATGGACCCGCTCGCGGTCTACAAGGTCACCCGCGACGCCGTCGAGAAGGCGAAGAACCCGGGCGAAGGCGAACTCCGACCGACGCTCATCGAGGCGATTCAGTACCGCTTCGGTGCGCACACGACGGCGGACGACCCCTCGGTGTATCGTGACGACGACGAGGTCGAACACTGGAAGCAGAAGGATCCGATTCCGCGGATGGAGACGTTCCTGCGTAACAACGGCGTCCTCGACGACGAGCGCGTCGACGCGATCGAGAGCCGGATCACCGAGGACGTGGCCGACGCCATCGACGCCGCGGAAGCGGTCGAGCGTCCCGACCCGGAGGAGATCTTCGCACACGTCTACGAGGGAATGCCCAAACGATTACAGGAACAGCTCGAGTGGTTCGAATCGATTCGCGAGCGACACGGCGACGACGCGCTACTGGAGGGCTAAGACATGGCTGCAGAATCAGAGAATCTCACGCTGGTACAGGCGGTCCGAGACGGGTTACAAAGCGAGATGGAACGCAACGACGACGTCGTCGTCATGGGCGAGGACGTCGGCAAGAACGGCGGTGTCTTCCGAGCCACCGAGGGGTTGTACGACGAGTTCGGCGAGAACCGGGTCATCGACACGCCGCTGGCCGAGTCGGGAATCGTCGGCACGGCGATCGGGATGGCCGCCTACGGGATGCGACCCGTGCCGGAGATCCAGTTCCTCGGCTTCATCTACCCCGGATTCGACCAGATCGTCTCCCACGCCGCGCGCCTGCGAACGCGCTCGCGCGGCCGATACACGTGTCCGATGGTCCTTCGCGCACCCTACGGCGGCGGGATCCGCGCGCCCGAACACCACTCAGAGTCCTCGGAGGCGATGTTCGTCCACCAGCCCGGACTCAAGGTCGTCATCCCCTCGACGCCGTACGACACGAAGGGGCTGCTGACCAGCGCGATCCGCTCGCCGGATCCAGTGATCTTCCTCGAGCCGAAGCTCATCTACCGCGCGTTCCGCGAGGAGGTCCCCGACGAACCCTACGAGGTCCCGATCGGCGAGGCTGCCGTCCGCCGCGAGGGATCGGACATCTCCGTCTTCACGTGGGGTGCGATGAGTCGACCGACGCTCGAGGCCGCGGAGAATCTCGAGGGCGAGGTCGACGTCGAGGTCGTCGACCTCCGGACGCTGTCGCCGCTCGACGAGGAGACCATCATCGAGTCGTTCAAGAAAACCGGGCGCGCGGCGGTCGTCCACGAGGCGCCCAAGACGGGCGGTCTGGGCGCCGAGATCGCCGCGACGATCCAGGAGGAGGCGCTGCTCTACCAGGAGGCTCCGGTCGAGCGAATCACGGGATTCGACACGCCGTTCCCGCTGTACGCGCTCGAAGACTACTACCTGCCCGAACCGGCCCGCATCGAGGACGGCATCCGGGACGCGATGGGGTTCTAACATGGTACGCGAGTTCAAACTCCCCGACGTCGGCGAGGGGGTAGCCGAGGGCGAACTGGTCTCGTGGCTGGTCGAAGAAGGCGACGAGGTCAGCGAGGACCAGCCGGTTGCGGAGGTCGAGACGGATAAGGCCCTCGTCGAGGTGCCCGCGCCGGTCAACGGCGCGGTTCGCGAGCGTCGCTACGAGGAGGGCGACATCGTCCCCGTCGGCGACGTGTTCGTTGTCTTCGACGTCGAAGGCGAAGAGGCCGACGAGGAGTCCGCCGCCGCGGCCGAACCGACGACGTCCGAGGAGGAACGAGCGAGCGAACCGTCGGGCGTCGATTCTCCCGATCAGGCGCAGGACGACGCGGCGGGCGAACCCGCCGGCGACGCCGGTGCGACCGGCGCCGAAACCGCCGAGGTAGCACCGCCGGACGACCGGGTCTTCGCCCCGCCGCGCGTTCGACGGATGGCCCGCGAGGAGGGAATCGACCTCTCCGCACTCGAGGGCAGCGGCCCCGGCGGTCGCATCACCGCGGCCGACGTAGAGGCCGCCGCCGGCGGTTCGGACGTCCCGGCGCAGGCGACTGAGCCCGCGGCGTCGACCGCCGAGCCCGAACCCGACGCGGGGACGGACTCGAGTTCCGCCGAGGCCGCCGAAGCGGCGGCCGCGACGCAGACGACCCAGTCGACGTCCGCGCCGGCCCAGGTCGAGTCGGCCGACCGCGACCGAACGCTGGCGGCACCCGCAACCCGGCGGATCGCCGAGGAGGGGGGCGTCGACATCGACGCCGTGCCCGCGACCGAGGAGCGCGACGGCGAGGCGTTCGTTACGCCCGAAGCCGTCCAGGAGTACGCCGAGGCCCAGCGTCAGGCGCAGGAAGCCGACGTCGAAGCGGTCGAAGCCGGCGAACCGGTCTCGAAAGGGACCGGCGAGTTCGCCGAGGGCGAACGCGAGCGCCGGGAGCCTTTCAAGGGCGTCCGCAGGACCATCGCCGACGCGATGGTCGAGTCGAAGTACAGCGCGCCACACGTCACCCACCACGACGAGGTCGACGTGACCGAACTCGTCGAGGCGCGGGAGCGACTCAAACCGCGCGCCGAGGAGCAGGGGATCCGCCTCACGTACATGCCGTTCATCATGAAAGCGGCGACGGCGGCGCTGAAGGAGTACCCCGAGATGAACGCGGTGATCGACGAGGAGAACGAGGAGGTCGTCTACCGCGACTACTACAACGTGGGCGTCGCCACGGCGACCGACGTCGGACTGATGGTTCCGGTCGTCGACGACGCCGACGGAAAGGGGCTGCTCCAGCTTTCCTCGGAGATGAACGAACTCGTCCAGAAGGCCCGCGAGCGCACGATCAGCCCCGGCGAACTCCAGGGATCGACGTTCACGATCACGAACATCGGCGGAATCGGCGGCGAGTACGCCACGCCGATCATCAACTACCCCGAGGCGGGGATCCTCGCGATCGGCGAGATCAAACGCAAGCCCCGCGTCGTTACCGACGAAGACGGCACCGAGTCGATCGAACCGCGCTCGGTGATGACGCTGTCGCTGTCGTTCGACCACCGGCTGATCGACGGCGCGATCGGCGCAGAGTTTACCAACACCGTGATGGAATACCTCGAGAACCCCGAACTACTACTGCTCGAATGATGAAACTTAGTACACTACCGCGCGAGGGAACGAACTGATGGTCGTCGGAGATGTCACAACCGGAACGGACGTGCTGGTCGTCGGTGCCGGACCCGCGGGCTACGTAGCCGCGATCCGGGCCGGTCAGCTCGATCTGGACGTAACGCTCGTCGAAAAGGACGCCTACGGCGGGACCTGCCTGAACGACGGCTGCATCCCCTCGAAGGCGCTGATCACCGCGACCGACGTCGCCCACGAGGCGGAGACCGCCGAGGAGATGGGGATTCACGCCGACCCCGCGATCGATCTCGCCAAGATGATGGAGTGGAAGGACGAGGTCGTCGGCCAGCTTACGGGCGGCGTCGAGAAGCTCTGTAAGGCCAACGGCGTCAACCTGCTCGAGGGAACCGCGACCTTCGCCGACGAGAACACCGTCCGGGTCTCTCACAGCGGCGAGGGGCAGGGCTCGGAAACCCTCGAGTTCGAACACGCCATCGTCGCGACGGGCTCTCGACCGATCCAGATTCCCGGATTCGACTACGGCGACGAGCCCGTGCTCGACTCGACGCAGGCGCTGGCGCTCGACTCCGTGCCCGACTCGATGGTTATCGTCGGTGCCGGCTACATCGGGATGGAACTGGCCGGCGTCTACGCCAAACTCGGCACCGACGTGACGGTCATCGAGATGCTCGACGGCATCCTGCCTGGCTACGACGACGATCTCAAACGGCCGGTCAAGCAACGCGCGAACGATCTCGGGATCGACTTTCACTTCGGCTACGCGGCCTCGGAGTGGACCGAGACGGGCGACGGCATCCAGGTCGTCGCCGAGGCAGCCGAACAGGCTGCGGCCGACGGTGGGAGCGAGGCGCGTGGCGCCTCGGAACAAGCGAACGGCGAAGCCGCGAGCGGAGAGGACGAGACGCTCGAACTCGACGCCGAGAAGGTGCTCGTCGCCGTCGGCCGCGAACCGGTCTCGGACACGCTGAACCTCGAGGAGGCCGGCGTCGAGACCGACGACCGCGGCTTCATCCAGACGGATTCGCGCACGCGATCGAACGTCGAGCACATCCTCGCCGTCGGGGACGTGGCCGGCGAACCGATGCTCGCCCACAAGGGGAGCACGGAGGGTCAGGTCGCGGCCGAGGTAATCGCCGGTGAGCCGTCGGCGGTCGACTACCAGGCGATGCCGGCCGCGGTCTTTACCGAACCCGAGATCGGTACGGTGGGGATGTCCGAAGCCGAGGCCGAGGAGGCCGGCTTCGAAACCGTCGTCGGCAAGTTCCCGTTCCGGGCCAGCGGCCGGGCGCTGACGACCGGCGAGTCGGACGGGTTCGTCAAAATCGTCGCCGACGACGAGCAGGGCTACGTACTCGGCGCACAGATCGTCGGCCCGGAAGCGTCCGAACTCATCGCCGAACTCGGCCTCGCGATCGAACTCGGCGCGACCCTCGAGGACGTCGCGTCGACGGTCCACACGCATCCGACGCTCTCGGAGGCCGTGATGGAAGCCGCCGAGAACGCGCTCGGCCACGCGATTCACACGCTGAACCGCTGACTCGGTACCGACGGCCGAGTCGCCACCCTCTTTTTGACCAAACTGGTTCGAAACGGCCAGAAACTGATCGCGCGTTTCCCGACAGGTGGGAACTGACTTAACAACCCTTTATTAGTCGGCTCCAACGGACGCATGTGACCAGGACCTCCAACACGCCCTCCGGTATTCGACGCCGAACCGTCCTCTCGATCGCTGGCACGGGCGCGCTCGGCGCACTGGCCGGCTGTACGTCCGCGCTATCGGGCAACGATGGCGGTGTCGAGAGCGACGACAGCGACGATGAAGAAGAGGCCGATAACGGACCGCTAACCGATTACCCCTACACCGCACCGCCCCAGATCGTCGACGTCGCGGAGCAGGGGTACGAGTCGACGCTGCGAACCGTCGCAGCTCGTCACGAACTCGTCACCGAGGCGGCGTCCGGTGGTCCCGTCGAACTCCCCGAGGTGTGGGCCTGGCAGGCGGACGACCTCGAGCCATCGGTTCCCGGTCCCGTCTACCGTATGCAGGAAGGCGATACGTTCGAACTCACCTACGACAATAGCGAGCACAACCGACCCCACACCGTTCACGTCCACGCGGTCGGCAAGACGTGGGCGGACGACGGTGCCCCTGTCACCAACCGGACCCAGGTGAACGCCGGCGAGAGCCACACCTACACACTTCACGGCGACGTCCCGGGGACGCACGTCTACCACTGCCACTACCAGACGCAGAACCACCTCGACATGGGGATGTACGGAATTATTCGGGTGGATCCCGAGGACTACAACCCGCCGGACCGGGAGTACTTCTTTACGCTACGGGACTGGGACACCCGTCTCCACGACCGCGAGGCCGGCGGCGACTCCGATTACAGCCCGTCCGAGCGGTCCTCGAACGCCTACACGATCAACGGCCGGAGCGCACCGACGACGTTCCACCCCGAACTGGGCTCGCCGCTGATCGTCTCCGAGGGCGAGACGGTCCACCTGAACATCGCGAACCACGGCTACGAGAGCCACCCCTTCCACACGCACGGCCACCGGTTTACGGTCATCGAGAAGGACGGGTCGCCGATTCCGGAGTCGGCCCAGCACGAGGAAGACGTGATCAACATTGCCCCCGCCGAACGGTACACCCTCGAGTTCGAGGCCAATGCTGATCCGGGTATCTATCCGGCCCACTGCCACAAGGTACACCACGTTACGACCGAAGACGCCTACCCGGGTGGCATGGCAACTGCGATCGTCTACGAGGAAGCGATGGAGACCGAGGAGTTCGGCGAAATCATGGACGATGCAGGATACGACGGCTAACCGGTTTTGGTTGTCGTCTTACTGAACGTACAGCGAGTAGGCGATCACGAGAAAGCCCGCGAGTACCAGCAGACTCTCGAGGAGGACGCCCGTCGCGAGCGAGACGCCGAGAATTTCGTGGAGAACGCCGGCCAGGACGAACCCAAGCGTAACGATGCCGAAGCCTGCCGTCAGGTAGCCGAGTGCCGGCTGACGCGTTCGGCGGTAGGCCTTGAACGAGAAGTACGTGATTACGCTTCCGACGACGAGAACGAGCGTCTTGACGATTGCCAGTGCGAGCGCGATTTCCATTTCAGTCAGTGGTAGAGTCATGTCTCCTTTCGCACCTCGGACCACAGTTCGGCGAGTCGTTCGTCCGCTGTCCGCGCCGGGCGGTCGATCTGAACTGACAGCGTTCGGTCGTCATCGAGCGCGAGCGTGATTTCGTCGAACGCGATCGAGTACTTGCTCGCGTGGTGGCCGTCCCGACGGATCTCGGTCGATTCCTCGAGTAACGTCGACTCGGTCAGTACCTCGAGCTTCCGATACAGCGTCGATTGGGGGATCTCACACCGCGCGTTGAGCTCCGACGCCGTCATCGGCTCCTCGAGGTTCCGAATGATCTCTCGGCAGTCAGGGTCGTCCAGCGCAGAACAGATCACTTCCGGAGACGGCGATGATTCCGAAGTGATCGGGTCCCGGACCATTCGTCTTGCTGTTGTAACGCGGGTGGTTTATCGGCATCGATGCAGACGTGAAAGCCGGCACGTGTGGTACTCTCACCGACCTCGCCCAGTGGGTCTCGAGAACCGACGGACGCGTCTTGCGACTCGAAGCCTTCTTGCGCGTGCGCGCTCGTAGTGCGAAACGCGCGGGTATCATTCGGTCCGACCGTACCTGCGAGGGAGGAATGAGCGGCCGACCTCCGCCCGCGCGATATTCTGATCGACGAGCGACCGCTCGAGCAACGGCTGGGGATTTATACGTGTCACACTGGTGACTGTCCAGTGGAAAACCGTGCCATGGTATCGGGTTTCGACCTCTATCCAGTTCGACGGTATTATATGTGTACCCGGCATTCGATACTAATGCGAACGACGTGGCGCAAGCCGCCACGTCCCCTCCGGCCGTTTCCCGGCACGGAGGCAGGTCATATATCCGTACCCTTCGGTCGTCGGTCCGATCCGACGACCTTATCCGTACGAGGGCACTCGAATTTGGATGTGTTCGTGGCCGGCTTTGCCGGTCACGACGATCCGATGCCCTTATACGTAACTGGGCACTCAGATTGGATTGCAAACGTCCACGCCGGATGCGGTTTTCGGCGCGGGAGCGATCCGTTGCCCTTAAGTGTATACGGGGGTTCGGATGCAATGTAAGACGTGATCGACGGAGCGTTCAACTCGCTCCGTCATCTCGGGCTGACGTAGCTTCGAAGGGGTTAAGTACTCCTCGGCGCTTACGAATACGTCCGAAGGAAATGAGGATCCTACCCCTGCGGTCCGCCGTACAGATGGGATCTGATGTTAGCCTTGGTAGTTCGGTGACGCCCGATCGGTCCGCGATCGTGGTCGATCCGAACGTGGACCATAGCAAGTGAGTGTGTATTCATTACATACTCCGCCAAACCCCCCGGCTCTGCCGGGGAAGAGCACTCCGGTTGATCCTGCCGGAGGCCATTGCTATTGGAGTCCGATTTAGCCATGCTAGTTGCACGAGTTTAGACTCGTAGCAGATAGCTCAGTAACACGTGGCCAAACTACCCTACAGAGCGCGATAACCTCGGGAAACTGAGGCTAATAGCGCATACGGCTCATCACCTGGAGTGGTGTGAGCTCGAAACGCTCCGGCGCTGTAGGATGTGGCTGCGGCCGATTAGGTAGACGGTGGGGTAACGGCCCACCGTGCCAGTAATCGGTACGGGTTGTGAGAGCAAGAGCCCGGAGACGGTATCTGAGACAAGATACCGGGCCCTACGGGGCGCAGCAGGCGCGAAACCTTTACACTGCACGCCAGTGCGATAAGGGGACTCCAAGTGCGAGGGCATAGAGCCCTCGCTTTTCGTGACCGTAAGGTGGTCACAGAATAAGTGCTGGGCAAGACCGGTGCCAGCCGCCGCGGTAATACCGGCAGCACGAGTGATGGCCGCTCTTATTGGGCCTAAAGCGTCCGTAGCTGGCCGCGCAAGTCCATCGGGAAATCTCTCCGCCTAACGGAGAGGCGTCCGACGGAAACTGCGTGGCTTGGGACCGGAAGATCCAGAGGGTACGTCCGGGGTAGGAGTGAAATCCTGTAATCCTGGACGGACCACCGGTGGCGAAAGCGCTCTGGAAAGACGGATCCGACGGTGAGGGACGAAAGCTCGGGTCACGAACCGGATTAGATACCCGGGTAGTCCGAGCTGTAAACGATGTCTGCTAGATGTGGCACAGGCTACGAGCCTGTGCTGTGTCGTAGGGAAGCCGTGAAGCAGACCGCCTGGGAAGTACGTCCGCAAGGATGAAACTTAAAGGAATTGGCGGGGGAGCACTACAACCGGAGGAGCCTGCGGTTTAATTGGACTCAACGCCGGACATCTCACCAGCATCGACAGTATGCAATGAAGGTCAGTGTGATGAGCTTACTGGAGCTACTGAGAGGAGGTGCATGGCCGCCGTCAGCTCGTACCGTGAGGCGTCCTGTTAAGTCAGGCAACGAGCGAGACCCGCACCCTTAATTGCCAGCAATACCCTTGTGGTAGTTGGGTACATTAAGAGGACTGCCAGTGCCAAACTGGAGGAAGGAACGGGCAACGGTAGGTCAGTATGCCCCGAATGTGCTGGGCAACACGCGGGCTACAATGGTCGAGACAGTGGGACGCTACGCCGAGAGGCGACGCTAATCTCCGAAACTCGATCGTAGTTCGGATTGAGGGCTGAAACTCGCCCTCATGAAGCTGGATTCGGTAGTAATCGCGCTTCAGAAGAGCGCGGTGAATACGTCCCTGCTCCTTGCACACACCGCCCGTCAAAGCACCCGAGTGAGGTCCGGATGAGGCCCCTGTATAGGGGTCGAATCTGGGCTTCGCAAGGGGGCTTAAGTCGTAACAAGGTAGCCGTAGGGGAATCTGCGGCTGGATCACCTCCACAGATCGGGACTGGGGCGTTGCCCCAGCCCACCTAACAGCGGTTCCACGTTCGGTCGACCCATTACGGGCCGACTGGGCACCTTTGAACTACCAAGGCTAACATTACGCTCCCGTCCGCCTCGATCGAGGCGGACGGGGTGGGCCCATAGCTCAGCGGTAGAGTGCCTCCTTTGCAAGGAGGATGCCCAGGGTTCGAATCCCTGTGGGTCCATGTCTCGGTGCGATTCGAAGCAAACCACTCCCCTTAAGTGGGAGAGGGCGCTACGAATCAATCCGAACGAACCGATGCACCAGCCCGCGCAAGTGTGGCTGGGAAGGGTTAATGCAGGCTTGCCGTCTACAAGCGTGCAAATGAGACCGTGTGTACGTGTAGTCCAGGCGTCCACTGGACCCGTTCCCGGGTCACTCTACGGTTGCAACGCCGCGTTGCAACCCCGATCCGACGAACGTGGCTACTGTGCCAGCTGGTGGATCGCTCGGCTTGAGAGCTGAAGAAGGACGTGCCAAGCTGCGATAAGCCCAAGGGAGCCGCACGGAGGCAAAGAACTTGGGATCTCCGAATGGGAATCCCCACCGCAATTGCTTCGCGCAATGGGGAACGTCGAGAATTGAAACATCTTAGTATCGACAGGAAAAGAAAACGTAACGTGATGTCGTTAGTAATGGCGAATGAACGCGATGAAGTCCAAACCGAAGCCCTTACGGGCAATGTGGTGTTCGGACTGACGATCACTTCCCGAAACGCAACACGAAGTCTCCTGGAACGGAGCACGATACAGGGTGACAGTCCCGTACTGTTGACGAGTAAGGAACGAGTCAGCTCCAGAGTAGCGGGGATTGGATATTCCTCGTGAATGTTGCAGGCATCGACTGCAAAGACTAAACACTCCTCAAGACCGATAGCGAACAAGTAGCGTGAGCGAACGCTGAAAAGCACCCCGAGAAGGGAGGTGCAATAGGGCGTGAAATCAGTTGGCGATAGAGCGACGGGGCACACAAGGTCCTGATCAAAACGAACTGGGTGCGAACCCATAGTAGGACGATCAGGAAGCCGGTGTTCCGTCGTACGTTTTGAAAAACGAACCAGGGAGTATGCCTGTTTGACGAGTCTAACCGGATTATCCGGGGAGGCGTAGGGAAACCGACAGGGCCGCAGCACTTTGTGTGAGGGCCGCCGTGTTCAAGCGCGGGGAGTCAAACGGGCATTACCCGAAACTGGATGATCTAGGCGTGAGCAAGATGAAGCGTGCCGAAAGGCACGTGGAAGTCTGTTAGAGTTGGTGTCCTACAATACCCTCTCGTGACTTACGTCTAGGGGTGAAAGGCCCATCGAATCCAGAAACAGCTGGTTCCAACCGAAACATGTCGAAGCATGACCTCCGCTGAGGTAGTTCGTGAGGTAGAGCGACGGATTGGGGGACCGCACTCCGAGAGGAGTGCGCCCCCCTGTCCAACTCCAAACTTACGAACGCCGTTCGACGCGGGGAGTCCGGTGCACGGGGTAAGCCTGTGTACCGTGAGGGAGACAACCCAGAGCTGGGTTAAGGTCCCCAAGTGTAGACTAAGTGCGATCGAAGGTGGTCTCAAGCCCTAGACAGCCGGGAGGTGAGCTTAGAAGCAGCTACCCTCTAAGAAAAGCGTAACAGCTTACCGGCCGAGGTTTGAGGCGCCCAAAATGATCGGGGCTCAAGTCTACCACCGAGACCTAGCAGCACCACTCAACTGGTGATCTCGTAGGTTGGCGTTCTGTTCGGGCGGAAGCATGGCTGAGAAGTCGTGTGGACCGTTCAGTAACGAAAATCCTGGTCATAGTAGCAGCGTTAGTCGGGTGTGAACCCCGACGGCCGAATGAGTAAGGGTTCCTCAGCAATGCTGATCAGCTGAGGGTTAGCCGGTCCTAAGTCAGCCCGTAAGTCGAAGCTGACAACAGGGAAATAGGTTAATATTCCTATGCCAGTGTGTACTCAAAGCCAACGCTTTGGGGCCGCCTCTGCCGGGCACTCGCCCGGTCGAACAGTCGAAATTCGTGGAAGCCGTAATGGCACGAAGCGAACGAATGGCTGGATAGCGCAAGAGAGGTCAACCTAGAGCCCGTGAAAAGGCGAACACACTGTCCGTACCGAGATCCGACACAGGTACTCATGGCGGCGAAAGCCAAGGTCTGTCGGGATCAACCGACGTTAGGGAATTCGGCAAGTTAGTCCCGTACCTTCGGAAGAAGGGATGCCTGCCTCGGAAAGAGGCAGGTCGCAGTGACTCGGGCGCTCCGACTGTCTAGTAACAACATAGGTGACCGCAAATCTGCAAAGACTCGTACGGTCACTGAATCCTGCCCAGTGCGGGTATCTGAACACCCCTTACAAGGGGACGAAGGACCCGTTAACGGCGGGGGTAACTATGACCCTCTTAAGGTAGCGTAGTACCTTGCCGCTTTAGTAGCGGCTTGCATGAATGGATCAACGAGAGCGCCACTGTCCCAACGTTGGGCCCGGTGAACTGTACTTTCCAGTGCGGAGTCTGGAGACCCCCAAGGGGAAGCGAAGACCCTATAGAGCTTTACTGCAGGCTGTCACTGAGACGTGGTCGCCATTGTGCAGCATAGGTAGGAGGCGTTACACAGGTAGCCGCGCTAGCGGCCCACCGAGCCATCATTGAAATACTACCCGATGGTGACTGCGACTCTCACTCCTGGCGGAGGACACTGGTAGCCGGGCAGTTTGACTGGGGCGGTACGCGCTTGAAAAGATATCGAGCGCGCCCCAAGGTTTCCTCACCCGAGTCGGAGACTCGGGAAAGAGCGCAAGAGCATACGGAAGCCTGACAGTGTCCGGCACAACGACGGACGCTGACGCGAAAGCGTGGTCTAGCGAACCAATTATCCTGCTTGATGCGGGAAATTGCTGACAGAAAAGCTACCTTAGGGATAACAGAGTCGTCACTCGCAAGAGCACATATCGACCGAGTGGCTTGCTACCTCGATGTCGGTTCCCTCCATCCTGCCCGTGCAGAAGCGGGCAAGGGTGAGGTTGTTCGCCTATTAAAGGAGGTCGTGATGGGTTTAGACCGTCGTGAGACAGGTCGGCTGCTATCTATTGGGGGTGTTACGGTATCTGACGGGAACGTTCGTATAGTACGAGAGGAACTACGAATGGGTGCCACTAGTGTACCGGCTGTTCGAAAGAGCACGTGCCGGGCAGCTACGCACCACGGGGTAAGAGCTGAACGCATCTAAGCTCGAAACCCACCTGGAAAAGAGATACCATCGAGATCACTCGTAGAAGACGAGTTCGATAGACTCGGGGTGTACGTGCCAAGGCAACGAGGCATTGAGCCCGCGAGCACTAACCGATCGAGCCACACAATCATAACCGCATTCGGATCAACAGTACCCGCGAACGGGTCCGGACGCAAACTGGACTACACATACACACGGTCACAAGCCACCGATATTGGCATGATCACGGTTCGATTCCGTGAATCGGCGTTACGGCGGCCACAGCGGCGGGGTTCCTCCCGTACCCATCCCGAACACGGAAGATAAGCCTGCCTGCGTTTCGGTCAGTACTGGAGTGCGCGAGCCTCTGGGAAATCCGATTCGCCGCCTCCACTCATACTTTCGTTCATTCCGCGCCCGATCAGCGGTCGCGCCCTCCGTGGGGTGGTTTTGCCACTTCCACGTTTCAACGCCCGCACGGAGCACCAGCTTCGTGCGGGTTCCTGTATTTCAATATCACTCAGCGTACGCAGTTTCGTCTCGCTGGGCCGTACCGCTATGTTTAAACGAACGCAGTAACAACACTAAACTGCGCCAAGGTGGCAGAGTCCGGCCGAACGCAGCGGCCTGCAGAGCCGCCCACCGCCGGTTCAAATCCGGCCCTTGGCTTCTTTGCCGCGAGCAAATTCACGAGCGGCAGAACCAGACAACGGACTCGAACCCTGGAGGAGCGAAGCGAAGTCCCTCCGGTTCGAATTCGGTCCTTAGCTTGATATCGTAACTCGTTTGTGAGCGACAGCTCCGTTTCGATTCTTTGTTTGGAGCGTGTTCTCGGACGAACGTAGAACGTGAGACGTCACAGTCGAAACCTTCCAGTCCGTTCACTTCGCTTTTGATTCTCCGAGGTAACGGACTGTTAACTACAGGTCGTGCTTCGGAAATGTGACCTCCGGCGTTGAATCACACCGGTGAGATCACTGTGACTGTCAATGGAGTTAACTGCGTTTTACCGTATCACCCAACGGGGAATAATTCTGATCCCTAATCATGTTGGTGTCCGTGATGGTGTACCTGGCATAGAGACTTTTAGTAACGTCACCCGTTCGAGTTCAACTCCTAATTCCGCGACCTGGGGGCGATCGTTCGCAACCACTCATTGCGACGGATCAATGTCGGATCGGGTATGACGTACGATGGTTCACACGGATTATACGAGTATACCCGCCGGACTGTGTATCCTCTTCCCGTTGTTCGTGTCGTGTGTTCCTGTATTCAAATGTCGCCAATTTCGGTGCTGTCGGTTCACGGTATCGTTCGCTGACAGAAACCGAACTGGACGCGATTTGAACTACGCCAAGACGTTCCAGATTGTTCGCTTCCCGGGTTGCGACTTGTCTATTTCAAATCGCTCGTGACGGTTCTGCCGCTCGCAAGTTTGCTCGTGGCAAAAGCGGGCCGGGCGCGATTTGAACACGCGACCGTCTGGTTAAAAGCCAGACGCTCTGCCAGACTGAGCTACCGGCCCTTCGTTTCCTACTATCGGTGAGTAGTGGTTAAACGTTTCTTTCTCGGTGTGGATACGACGGCGATTACTCGAAGTACACCTCGAGTGCAGTCGTCACGAGTTCGCCGGGTTCGACATCGTCGATGGAAGCACGACGCCGGAGGTCCCGATACGTCTCTGGTGAGAGCGTCACGTCGATTCGGCCGAGTTCGACGTCGTACTCTCCGAGCGCCTGCTCGATAGGGGTACCATCGTTGATAGCACTGGCAACGCTCCGGACCTCGCGGACGGTGAGGCTGCCGTCGAGGGTTGCCCAGGCGAGCAGGAGACGGGCCTCGCCGGCGACGCGAGCGATGTGTTTGGCGGCTGTCGGCGCGATCTGGCCGAGTGCGACCTGTTTGCGGACCGACCGCGGCAGGTCGTGAACGCGGGCCCACTTTCGAATGAACGAGATGGTCGCGTCTCCTCCCGCGCGCTCGGCTGCGGCCTTGTACGACCCCTCTCCGCGGACGAGTGCGGCACAGGCGGCGGCGCCGCGAAGCATGTAGAGGTGATCGTCCGCGATTTCGCCGCTGGCGAACTGGTGGACGGTTTCGGCGGCGTTGGCGAGGCTGTCTGGATCGTCGGGATCGAACTGGACGGCCTCGCGGGCGTGCGTTCCGGCAACCGATTCGTCACCCCGGATGACTGGCGTGCCAACGGGCGACTCACGGTCTGTGGGAACGAATCGACCGCGTTTGTCGCGGTCGTCAGCGTTCTCGCGGGGCCGGTTGTCGGTCATGACTCCTGGTAGGGGTGGCGCAGTCAAAAAGGGCGATGCTACGGTAAGTATCTCGATCAGTTTCCGCGTTTCTCTGCGAGGTGCTCCCAGATTTCCGTGCAACCGGCGCCTTCCTCGATGTCGTCGAGGTGAGAGTCGTCACGCTCGTCGTCTTCCTCGGATGTCTCTGCCGTGTGCTCGACCGCGTCAGTCATGGAACCCCCTTCGGAGTCCGTAGGGATAAGTGGCGCTTCGGCTGCAAGCGATACCCGTGCTCTGTCCTAGAGGTGACTTCTGCCGTTATCTCGGACGTCGATGGCAACGAAATAACATCGTGACGAGGTGATTCCGCTGATGTGCCGTTCCCGAGAGCAGATCCTCTCGGTCGGATCGTGTGCGAACGAATTCGATGGCTCCGTTTTTTCGGACTGAATCGATTCGGGTGCCGGTACTGGAAGACGGCACGTTCGGACTGCTGGGGCAGTCGTTACCGGCGTCCGCGAACGGGCGTGTTCATCGAGTTTGACCCTTCGACCCTTCCGGCCGGTCGGAGGAGGAAAAATAATCGTTCTGGTAGATGAAATCGTCTTCACGCGGACTGTCGCGGATCGAATTTTTGAAGTGTGGTAAAAATCACCGGTAGATGGGGTGCTGGGGATGCGGTAATATCTTCCAGCTGTCAGCTTGTCCGAGTCCTCCGACGCGGATGGGCGGATGGCCCGGTAGCATCCCGAGTCGGGGATCACCGGCCGAAGAAGCCGTCGTGCTCCTCGAGAAGTTGCGGACGACGTTCTCGAGTTCTTCACGGGCCGTCGACTCACGGTCGGACACTGCCCGCGCGAGGCCGGGGCGTCGCTCCGCTCGGTATCGGTCCGCACTGCAATCCGCTCGAGAAACTCGTCGCAGTCGAACTCGCGGCTCTCCTTGTCGCTGTCGGTGAGGGGCCGTCGAACCTCTCGTGGCAGTACAGCGCGAGGTCACCTGTCCACCGGTAATGCGCTCCGCGAGGGTGTGGAGTATCGCAGCGTCGCTTCCGGGAGTTCCGCGTCGACACTTCGGGAAGGCTCCCCCGTGACGATACTGTAGCTCTCCTGATCGTCCAGCAACTGGACGGGCTCGAAGACGACGTCGAACGCTCCAGGGGGCTGTCTCGTGTGCGATCTCAACCGATTCGTCACGGTCGAGTCGACGGGCTCGGTTGATGCGATCTGCTCGAGGAGGTCGGTTCCGTCTGCAGCCTTTCGAATCACCACCACGGTTGCCCGGTGGACGCTGTCGGGTGATCGAGAGTGAGTGCGCTGCGTGCACCTACAGGGTGGCTCGTAGGGCGTCACTCGAGTCGATACCGGCTTCGGCGTCGTATCGTCTGGTACGGCAACGATCCTCTCGGACGGCGTTCTACCGGCACAGACGCTCCGAATGCGACGATCCCAGTATCGCCTGCCCTCGCAGGGACGCGACTTTTTCTCCCGGATAGCGGAACCACTGTTGGTCGAACCATGAGCGTCGATACAATTCACGATCTGTTCGAGCACGGCCTCGAGGACATCTACCACGCCGAACACGAACTGCTCGATGCGCTCGAGGATCTCGAGCAGCACACCGAACGCGAGGAGATCTCCGAGGCGTTCGCCGAGCACCGCGAGGAGACGGAGGGCCAGATCGATCGACTCGAAAAGGTCTTCGAGATGTTCGGCGAGCCGCCCGAAAAAGAGGAGTGCGAAGGGATCCAGGGGCTGATCCAGGAGTACGAGGAGTTCACCGAGGAGGACCCGTCCCAGGAAGTGCTCGACTACCACAGCATGGCCGCGGCGGAGAAGACCGAGCACTACGAAATCGCCGCTTACGGAAACCTGATTCCGCTCGCGGATCAGCTCGGATTGGACGACGCAGCCGACCTCCTGGAGGAGAACCTCCGTGAGGAACAGGACGCACTCGACGAGTTGAAGGAACTGACCGAGTCCTTCGAGATTGACGCGATTCCGGCCGAGTAACCCCATGACTGACGACACGGACGAGAACGAAACCGAGGAGAAACAGACCCGGCGGAACTGAGGACAAGCAGCCGACCACCTCTTCCGACGAGGACAAGGACGACGACGAGGAAGACGAGACGTAGCTCGTTTCGGTCCGAACTTTTCGTCGTGACGAATCAACCGGTCGGGAAGAACCGTCAGTCCGATGTCGTGGCGTTCGATTGCGGATCGAACTCGATTTGGTCGACATCGGCGACGGTGATCCGGTATCCCGCGTATTCGAAGGAGACGGAGAGGTGATCGGTGCTGTGTTCGAGGGGTTGTGCGAGCGCATCCGGATCGACCCGCTCGTACAGCGGCGGGAGACCGTCGAAGTCGGCGCCCGTTCGATGAGAAGCGTCGAGACGGCACCGCTGACCCCTCCTGAGAGATCGTCACCGACGCTCCGTCGGCGTGTGGCTGATCCGTCATTTCACCGAAAAGAGACGGACGCCGTCGAGGTGAATCTCGATCAACGTTTCGTCGTCGCCCTCGTGAACGATGCAGGCGATACGGGCCGATGAGTGGACTGAACCGCTTCGACCGCGTCCGCAGGTGAAGTACCGCTGACGGAGAAGGACTCGAGTATCGTCTCGTCGGATCGCTGAATCGCGCGTTCTCCCCGGATCGGTTACCGCTCTTCGCTCGAGACGTCGACTACACGTTTATCGAGGTCCCGAACCTCGAACATCAGTTCGACGCCGCCGCTCCGGGAGCGAGCCAGCGTGGTTCGGACGCGCTTCCGGCCGAGGGGTATTACGCCTACAAGCGCTGTTTTCCAGTCTGATAGGAAATCGATCATTACTATTGTGTTTCACGGTAACATATGACCTATCTATACGATGATGCAGCTCGTGTGAGTCTACGATGGCAGATGTTCCGACAAAAACGGCTCGAGCGGAGTGGGGAACGCGTTTCGGGTTCCTGATGGCGATGATCGGCGCCATGGTCGGCGCTGGAAACATCTGGCGATTCCCGTACGTGATGGGGAACAACGGTGGTGGTGCGTTCGTCCTCGCGTTCCTCGTCCTCCTGTTCGTCCTCGCGGTTCCCGGACTGATGGCCGAAGTCGCGCTCGGCCGGTACACGAACAAGGGGGTTATCGGTGCGTTCCGTGACGTCGTCGGCCGCGGCGGGATGGTCGGTTTCGGGGTCGTCGTCCTCTTGGTGAACATCGCACTGATGTCGTACTACTCGCCGGTGATCGCCTGGACGCTGTACTACGCGGTCCACTCGTTGCTCTTTACGTTCACGGCACCCGGATTCGAGGCCGAACCGTTCATGATGGGGCTCTTCGACAACGCGGCGCTGATGATCGGGCTCCACACGGTCGTGATGGGCTCGATTGCCGCGATACTCGCGCTCGGTATCCGGCGGGGGGTCGAGCGAATCGTCGTGTACGCCGTGCCTGCGCTGGTGCTCGCACTCGTCGTGATGGCTATCCGCGGACTCACGCTCGACGGCGCGAGTGAAGGGATCGCCTTCGCGTTCACGATCCAGTGGGAGTACCTGACGTTCAGCGACACCTGGATCGCCGCGCTCGGACAGGCGCTGTTTTCGACCGGCCTCGGCTGGGGGATCGCCCTGACGGTCGGCAGCTACCTGCGGGAGTACGACGACGTCCCGTTGGGCGGTGGCGTATTCACTGCGATCGGCGAGTCGAGTATCGGTATCCTCGCGGCACTCGCTATCTTCCCGATCGTCTTCGCCGTCGGCATCGAACCCGACGTCGGCGCTGGACTGGCGTTCATCTCGCTGGTGGAGGTCTTCCCCGAGATCCCGCTGGGCGGGTTCGTTGCCGTCCTCTTTTTCATCGGCTTCTTCCTCGCGACGTTCACTTCCGGGCTGTTGATCACCGAAGTGAGCGTCACGACGCTGGCCGAGGAGACGCGCTTCGATCGAACCCAGACCGTCCTCGGCGTCTGCGGCGGTATCTGGCTGCTCGGCCTACCGAGCGCGTACTCCGTGGACGTTCTCGACTACCTGGACTTCGTCTTCGGCAACTGGGGGCTGCCGCTGGCGACGCTCATGATCATCGGAATCATCGGCTGGGTGATGGGGCCCGAGCGCCTGCGCCTGCTCGCGGTCAACCAGAACGCCGGCATCCACATCGGCCGCTGGTGGAACCCGGTCATCAAGTACGTTATTCCGGCCGTAATGCTGTTCATCATGGCCTACTTCGCCTGGGAGAACTTCGGCACCACGGAGATGATCGGCGGCATGCTCGTGCTCGTGCTGTTCCCGATCATCGGCTACGCGCTCATGTCCGTTCTCGAGGGTCGTGGCGGCGAACCGGATACCGCTGGCGTCACGAGGGGTGACGACTGATGGCGCTGACCGCCGAAGTCCTCGGGATGCTCGCGTTCACCCTGCTGGCGTTCTACGGCGTCGCCGGCTGGGCGCTCGCCCGCACCCTGCGTCAGGAGGACCGAAAGGTCGAGATCCTCAAACGCCAGAAGCGGATGGATACCTACTCGCCGGCGGCGCTCGCGGAACTGCGCGAGTGGATCGAGAACAATCCGAACGACCCGCTGGTCGACGAGGCCCGGCAACAACACAACGAGTGCGTCGACGCACTGGTGCAGACCGACAGGCACTTCTACGACTGGTCGAGCGAAGAGATCGACCGCCTCGACCGCGTCTGAGCCGGACCCGCCGTCACCTCTTTTACGTCTCGACACGGTAGTGACGGGTGTGACAACCCCGGTTCCGACGAGCCACAACGACAGCGGGTTTTCGATCCGGCCCGTAGAACGCGCCGACCTGCTCGCGGTCACTCGCATCGAGAACGCGTCGTTCGCTCAACCCTGGCCCTACGACGCGTTCGAACGGTTCGTCGAGGAACCGGGATTTCTCGTCGCGGTCGGCGGACACGGTGGGATCACGGGGTACGTCGTCGCCGACGTGACGCGAAACTACGGTTGGGATCTCGGCCACATCAAGGATATCGCCGTCCACCCCGACCGACGCGGCGCTGGCGTCGGTTCCGCGCTGCTGTCGCAGGTACTCCCCGTCCTCGCGGCGCACGGCGCCGACTCGGTCAAACTCGAGGTACGAGAGTCGAACGACGGCGCGAAACGCCTCTACCGAAAGTTCGGTTTCGAGGGGCTTCGACGGGTTCCGGGATACTACAACGACGAGGATGCGATCGTGATGCTCCGGAAACTCGAGTGAGCCTCGGGGTGCGAGGACGTTTTACCGCCGGCGTTCGTACGGGCGGCTATGGGATACGTCTGCCCGGTCTGTGACGTCGAAGAGGCCGACGCGGTCCACCTCGCGAACCACCTCGCCGTCACCGCCTCGCTCGGCCGCCAGGACCACCGCGCCTGGCTCGAGGAACACGCCCCCGATTGGGCCGACTGCGGGCCCGAGGAACTCGGCGAAATCCTCGCCGAGCGCGCGACCGAGATCGAGACGCCCGAGTTCGACGACCGCGCACACGACCCCGGCCGCCCGCCGGCGCTCGAGGACGAACTCTCCCGCCAGGCGAACCAGCCGGGTCGCGGCGCGATGACGGCCGAAGCCGAGAGCGTGCTAGAGGAGGCGCGCGAGATGACCCGTCAGATGGAGGCCGCTGATTCTGCGGACGAAGCGAACGCGGACGAGTCCGGCGACGAAAACGAAAACGCGTAACTGCCCGTCCGTCGACCGATCGTATATGCACACGGTGGGGACGTTCACGTTCGAGTCGATCGAGGAGGCACGCACGCAGTACCAGTCGGTCGGCCCCGCGGCACAGACGGTCGTCCGCGAGGTCGCGAAGTCGATGGAGTTCGACCGCGAGGAGTACGACGAGCGCGTTAGCGGCGACGTCGTCGAAACCGCCCGCGACGCGCTCTTCGCGAGTCTACTCGAGGTCGCCGTCGGCTCTCGCGAGGAGTACGAGCAGTGGCGCGGGTCCTTCGACGGCGAGGTGACCGAAGTCGGCCACGAGCGCGTCGACCGCGTCGTCTGGCACGCCGGGCCGACCGGCGACGCCGTCGCGGCGACCTTTCAGGACGAAGAGGACGCTGCGGTCGCCACGCTGCGACGGCAGGCGTTCGGCCGGATCTACCGGGAACTCGCGGAAGAGACGGACTGAACGGAGCGGTCGCGTCGGCGCGCGACCGCGGGGACGTCGAAGCGGGTCGCCGTCGTGGAGTTCGTCGGGACGGTCGAGACGGGCGTCCGCTCGAGCGCGGCGCGTCGGAGACCATACCGTCGCCCACGTTCGGAACGCGAGCAACGGGCTGCCGGATCGTCGGCGCCGAACGGAGCATCGAACGAGACGGCACCTATTACACCCTCGAGAACGCAGCCTCTCACCATGACCGAGCCCGACGAGTGGGAGCTACTCGAGGAAGTGACCGAGTACGAGACGCCCTGGTACGACGGGGGGTACGATCGGCTCGTCCAGCCCGACGGGAGCGAGAAACAGTACTATTGGGCGGACCTGCCGCCCGCGGTCGTCGTGGTCGCCCGGATCGACGCCGACGTGCTCGAGAGCGCGGAGGTCGACGAGGACGGCGACCGCCTGCTGTTCGTCGAGCAGTACCGTCCGACGATCCGCGAGACTCACCTCGAACTTCCCGCGGGAATCGTCGAGGACGGCGAGTCCTACACGCGGGCCGCCGCTCGCGAACTCGAGGAGGAGACCGGTTTTCGTCCCGCGAGTACGTCGCTGCTGCAGGAGTACGCCGTCGCGACCGGCGTGCTCCGCCACGACCGCGGTATCGTCTACGCCGAGGGGCTCGAACCCGGCGAACGCGAACTCGACAGCAACGAGTTCCTCGAGGTGACGACGGTGCCGGTCGACGGCGCCCTCGAGCGCGCCCGCGAGCAGCCGGCGAACGACTCGACGATGACCGCGCTGTTGCTCGCGAAGGAGGACGGCCTGCTCTAACGAGGGACGCT
The DNA here is from genome assembly GCF_023913515.1 of Natronococcus sp. CG52. NCBI lineage: Archaea > Methanobacteriati > Methanobacteriota > Halobacteria > Halobacteriales > Natrialbaceae > Natronococcus > Natronococcus zhouii. Next base: position 3,641,420 of record NZ_CP099391.1, on the reverse strand, counting down.
CGAACCGATGTCGACCCGTGGGGCTTATTCACGCGGCGTTCTAACTCGCAAATCATGGACGGCGAAATTTCGACCGAGGAGGTCAAGGAACTCCTCGAGGACGGCGCCGACGTTCGCGTCGTCGACATCCGCGACGAGCACAGCTTCGAACACAGCCACATCCCCGACAGCGAGAACCTGCCGTTCCACGAACTCTCGGGCCGTATCGAGGATCTCGAGGGTGCCGAGCGCATCGTCACCGTCTGCCCGCACGGCGAGGCGAGCGTTCAGGCCGCCAGGCTCATCGGCTCCTACGAGGGGACGGCCGACGCGACGGTCGAGAGCATGGCCGGCGGTCTGGAGGAGTACGGTATGAAGTACGGACTCGCTCGAGAGGAAGAGAGCGACGCCGACGAGTCCGCGAACGCCGAGTCTCCGTTCTGATCGGTCTCCGTTCGGACCCGTATTCCGTCTTCGAGGCGTTTTTCAGCAGCCACTGCCTTGTCAGTTATCGGGAAATTCGTCAGCGCGACGGAAAATCGATGCCGGGCGGTACGTGCTGCGGTCGCGGGTTCGGAAGTCGTCTCAGATCATCGCGGGCTCAGGCGACGTTGAAGCCGCGATCCCGAAGGAAATCCTCGATGCGGCCGGTGTGGTTGCCCTGGAGTTCGATCTGGCCGTCCTCGACGGTTCCGCCACAGGCGAACTTGGACTTGAGATCCGACGAGAGACTGTCCAGATCGACGTCCTTCGGATCGAATCCTTCGACGATCGTTACCTCTTTACCGTATCTGCGCTCGTCAATGCGGATGTTGAGTTGCTGTTGTCCCTTGGCCACGTCCTCACAGACGCAAAGCTCTTCAGGCAGCCCGCACGTCGAGCAGACTTCCGACATTACATCCGATGGTACGAAATGGGCATATTAAACACTATCGGGACCTACATCGCGTCGTGCGATTCTTTTTGAGGGAAAGGAGGTTAGCGGAACCGACGGAGGATCGGCAGCCGCTCTCGAGCGAGTTCGTCGACGGTCGTGATCGCCTCGTCCGCCGCCTCTCGATCGACGCCGCCGCCGTAGGTCGCCCGCTCGTAGGCTTCCGCGACCCGTTTTGCGCGCGGATCGACTGCCTCCTCGGCCGACAGCGCCGCCAGGTACTGTCGGCTCGACTCCGCGCGGCGTCGGGGCCGATACTCGCGTGCGAGCAGTCGCTCGAGTCGACGATACGCGTGGCGGGCGTCCGCGTCGGGGTCGCCCCGGCGGCCGTGTCGGTACAGCCGGAACTCCCGACGGACCTGGGTCGTCGCGTCGGTTCGGCGGACGCCGGCTACCAGTCCGACGAGTGCGACGAATCCGACGGCGAGTTGCTCGCGCGTGACCGCGACGAGTTCGCTCAGATCTCGGTTGCCATCACCGTCGCCGCCGCCGTCGTCGACGCCGGATCCGTCATCTGTGTCGTCGCTCGGATCGTCGTCGGTATCGGGCGAGTCGTCGTTGGGATCGGTGTCGTTCGTCGACTCGTTCGGCTCGTCGTCGCGTTCGCTCTCGGACTCGTTTTCGTTCTCGTCCTCGTCGTCGGAGATCGGAACGTCCTCGCTCTCCTCCGTGTCGACGTCGTCGCGGCCGTCCTCGCGAGCCTCCTCGAGGCGGTCGTTGTGGACGTTCTCACGGGCGTCACCGGGAGTCGGTTCGAACGCGACCCAGCCGTGGCCGGGGAAGTAGACCTCGACCCAGGCGTGGGCGTCCAGCCCGCGGACGACGTACGTGTCGTCGTCGACCTGCTGACCGGTGGTGTAGCCGGTGACGTACCGGGCCGGAATCTCCTCGCTCCGCAGCATCTGGACCATCGTCGTCGCGAAGTAGACGCAGTAGCCCTCGTCCATCTCGAACAGGAACTCCTCGGCGACGTTGCCCGAGGGCTGGTCGACCTCGAGCGAGTACCCCTTCGACGTGCGGAGGTACTGCTCGATCGCGACGGCCGCGTCGTAGCGGGTCTCCGCGCCCTCGGTTACCTCGGCGGTGTGCTCTTCGAACTCGCTCGAGGTGTCCTCCGGCATCTGCAGGTAATCGTGCTCGTCGGTCACGTACTCGGGATCGTCCGTCCCCGCCGCTCGAAGTTCGTCGGGATCGGGATCGATCACCGCGCTCTCGACGATGTACTCGTCGCCCTCGACGAGCGTATCGGCCGGCTGGGGCTGGCCGTGACTCGAGACGTCGGCGTATCTCACCGGCGGTCCCTCGAGTCCGACCTGCTGGGGCGCGCCGGGGAGGACGCCGAGTTCCGTTTCGGCGGTAATCCGCTGCGTCGTCGTCTCGTGTTCGCCCGGCGGCGCGCCGATCCGGCCGTCGTACTCCTCGGTCTGGCCCGATCGGATCCACTCGTCGCCTGCGAACCGGTCGTAGACGCCGGTTCGCCAGTAGGAGTGCTCCTCAGCCTCGACCGTGAACCGGACCTCCGGCGAGAGGTCGACCCGGCCGCCGATCCCCGACTGTTCGTCCGAGGTGTCGATCGTCCCCTCGAGGGTCCCGCTGCCTCCGTCCGCGAACGCCGGACCGCTATCGTCGCCGGGGAGGAACGTCACCGACAGCGAGAGCACGATGATCGCCGCGAACAGCACGGCGAGCAGGTCAGCCTGTGCGATCGAGCCGCCGCGGCGCTCGAGTTCGCCGAAGCCGACGGCGCCGATCGCGCCGACCGTCCCGAGCAGGGTGATCGTCGTTCCCGCGTCGCCCGTGAGGACGAGAAACAGCAGCGCGCCGCTCGCGGGGAGGACGCTCAGCGCGTACCGCCCGCGCAGCGCGAGATACCACGAGAGGAAAGCGGGGCCGGGTGCGAATCCGAGCGTCCAGAGACCGACTTCGACCATTCGAAGGAGCGGGAGGCCGGTCGCGAGCGCGGCGGTGTCGGAAACGAGCGCTCCGCTCGCCGCGAGCGCGACACCGACGCCGGCGCCGGTCGCTTCGAAGTAGTAGGTGAAGCCGACGGTGACGGCCACGACGGTCGCTATCGTCGCGGTCCGGGGCCGGATCGTCCGCGCGAGCACCGTCGCCGCGACGATCATCGCGCCGACGAGCAACAGCAAGGACTCGGTTCCGCCGACGACTCGAGTCACCTCCCGCAGAACGTAAACGTACGAGGCGATCAGCACCGCGACGCAGCCGAGTGCGAGCAGACGGAACGGGTCGGGATCGATCGGCGAGTCGAGGTCGACCCCGACGGTTCGCCCGCGCGACTCCGTGCTCATGCGGCAACCCCTCGCGAGGAGCCGCCGTCGGGGGTGGTCTCGCGATCGGTGCGAGTCTCATCTCCGGCGGCACCGCGAAGCCGATCGAACGGGATCTCGTATCCGTCGACGACGACTACCGTCCCGTTCGCGTCGGACTGGATCAGCACGTCCGCTTCCGTCCGGTCCCGGTCGTCGAGTTCGCGGCCCTCGAGAACGGCGAGCAGTCGAAGGAGCGACCGGTGGTGCTCGCGGCCGGTGCTCGACGGACGACGGTCGTCCGCGAGGGTGAGACCGACGTCGACCTCGAGTTCGAGCAGGTAGGTCGCGACGCTGGCGGCGGCGCCCGCTAGTTCGTCCTCGCGACCGGGGATACACTCGGCGGCGATCGTCGCCGACCCGCTCGTCTCGTCGGCGGCGAACTCCTTGACGACCAGTTCGTCGCCCGGCCGCTTGGCGGCGGACTTCCAGTGGACGTCCCGGAGCGGGTCGCCGCGCTGGTACTCCCGGAGGTGGTCGAACTCCTCGCGATCCTCACGCCTCGCGACGTCGGCGAGCAACTCGAGGTCGCGGTTCGTCCCCTCGCGCAGGTCGTAGACGCGCGGGTAGACGAGGACGTTCGTCGTCTCCTCGTACTCGAACCGTCGCTCACAGAGACCGAAGACGTCGCCGACGGTGACCGACAGCGGGCCGATCCGGCGTTCGCCTCGCCCCTCGAGGGTGAGGTCGTACTCGAACTCGGTTTCACCCTCGAGGGTCGTCTCTGCAGCGGCGCCCGACGCCGAGAGCCCGTCGCCGACGTCGTCGCGGACGGTCGCCGCGACGCTCGAGTCGGTTTCGATCCCGACGGCTACCGTCCGGCGCTCGCCGATGAACCCCTCGGAGACGGGGAGCCGTCTCGTTCGCGGACGCTCGGCGCGGACCGTCGTGAGCACGCCGGCGAACAGGACGACGAGCAGCGGCGTGACGACGGCGTCCAGCGCTCGAGGGCCGTACTGCCAGCTCATCGTGATACCGAACGCGACGACGGCGACGACGGCCCATCCCCGGCTCGTGAGTCTCATGTGACGCGGACGTACTCGAGTGCGTCCTCGACGATCGACGCGCCGTCCCGGTCGCGGCCGTCGGTCTTGATGCGGTGACTCAACACGACGGGTGCCTCCGTCTGAACGTCGTCCGGAATGACGTACTCTCGGCCGTCGGTGACCGCGCGGGCCTGGGCGGCTCGCAGCAGCGAGATCGCCGCCCGGGGGCTCACGCCGATGTCTGCGTGTTCGCGGGTGTACCCCGCCAGTCGCGTCGCGTACTCCCGAATCGGCTCTTCGACGCGAACGCCGGCGACCGTCTCGCGGGCGCGAACGAGCGTCTCGAGGTCGGTCACCGGCTCGAGCGAGTCGATCGGGTGGTGGCCGACCGCTCGCCCGAGCAGTTCGGTCTCCTCGTCGGCCTCGGGGTAGCCGAGGGTGAGCTTCTTCATGAAACGGTCGACCTCGGCGAACGGCAGCTCGTAGGTCTGGTTCGGCTCGACGGCGTTCTGGGTCGCGATGACCGTAAACGGGTCCGGAAGCTCTCGCGTCGTTCCGTCGACGGTCACCTGTTGTTCGGCCATCGCCTCGAGCAGCGCCGACTGGGTCTTCGGCGGCGCGCGGTTGATCTCGTCGCCGAGGACGACGTTGGCGAAGACGGGTCCCTCGTTGAACTCGAACTCTCGCGTCTTCTGGTTGAAGACGTTGACGCCGGTTACGTCCGCGGGGAGGAGATCGGGCGTAAACTGGACCCGGCGAAACCTGCAGTCGACGGACCTCGCGAGCGAACGAGCGAGCATCGTCTTGCCGACGCCGGGGACGTCGTCGAGCAGTACGTGACCGCGTCCCAGAATCGCCGTGATCACGTGCTCGATGGCGTCGTCGTGACCGACGATCACGCGCGAAACGTTCGCTTCGACGTCGGAGCAGAGAGATTCGATAGCGGATACCGGAAGGGTGTTCGGGGTGTGCGGTTCGCGGCCAGTCGCGGATGTCGGGTTGGCGTCAGTCATGGCTCAAAACGATCTTCACGGGGGACCCAGCCGAATTGCTCATCAGTACGTGTTCTATGAGTTAGAACTATATGTTTTGTGTCGGTCAGGTTGACGGTCGGTTTCAGGTGGTCGTGCGCTGAACAGACGGGTTGTAGTACCAGCTCAAACGGTTCACACACCGATCGCACAGCCGTCGTACGATCGGGTGTGCACCGGCTTTCAGCGGCTACTATGTCGGCCGCGACTCGAGTCGCTGATCGGCCGTTTCCTCTGGACTCCGTCGAGAACGAGTGTCGCCACTGGGCGAGTAACGATCAGAAAACGATACCTCCGCCGGATCGCCTCAGAGCCGTTCGACGTTGTCCGCGCGCGGGCCCTTATCGGCTTCGACGATGTCGAACTCGACCTCCTGACCCTCCTCGAGGTCAGGGCCGCCGACATCTTCCATGTGGAAGAACACGTCCTCGTCCGCGTCCTCAGTTTCGATGAATCCGTAGCCGCCAGTGTCGTTGAAGAAGTCAACCGTTCCTTTCGCCATTGCAAGTTTATAGAGCCGCGACTGAGATATAAATGTTTGGGAGGAAGGATCGTTCGGCGCTCGGAACGCCGGCTATTACCAGGACTTACAGCCGGTACAGACGAACGAACCCTCGTCGCGCCAGGCGCGCTCGGTCGTCGTCCCGCAGCGAGCACAGGTGTACGTTCCCCAGGCGTAGGTCGATAGTGCCGTCCCGTCGTCCGATTCAGCCGCGCTCGAGCCGGTCGGATCCCCGTCGGCATCCGACTCGTCGATGTCTACCTCACCGGGAGTCGTCTCGCCCGTCGCTCGCTCGTCGTCCGCTCCGTCCGCCGCAGATTCGAAATCGGAGAGCGTCGCGTCGTCGGTCACGTGCTGTCGTACGAATGCGAACGGCTTAATCGCTCTGCTGTAGCCACTTCCGCGATCGCCAATCCGTCCGTCCTCCGGTCGGACCGGCACCCCCAAGTACCACCGGTGACAATTCCCACGCATGGAATCCGCCGTAGTGCTGAACGTCATCGCGGACAACATTCGGGAGATGAACGAACTCTTCACCGACGTCGCGGTGGGAGAGGGACTCGCGCCCCTGCTCGTCCTCGTCGGCACGCTGCTCATCGTCTTCTCGCTCGGCGTCTTCGGCGCGTTGACCCTCGGTGCCGTCGGCAGCCTCTTTACGTCGGACTAACCGCTCGGTGATTGCTCGACGCGCTCGATCGCGTCGCTCGCTCGCTCGATCGCGTCCTCGAGATCCGGCCCCAGCGGCGAGCCGACGACAAGTCCGTCGACGTGCTCGAGCGCCGCGTCGAACCGTTCTGCGACCGTTTCGGTCGTCCCGGCGATACAGAAGGCGTCGATCATCGCAGGCGTGACCTCGTCGAACGCCGCCTGCAGGTCACCCTGCTCGACGGCCTCGCTGACCGCACTCGCCGCGTCGCGGTCGATATCGTGACGCTCGAGCACCGGTTCGGCCGCGCCGCCGACGATGAACGCGACGGGAGGACGGGCCGCCTCGCGGGCCGCGTCCTCGTCCGCAGCGACGCTAACGCTGGCGAAGGCAAGCGCCTCGAACGCGCCGTCTCGCGGGTCGCTGCGCTCCTCGAGTCCCCTCTCGAGTTGCCCGGCGGCCCATTCGAGGTCGTCCGGATGGGCCGCGTTGATCAGCACGCCGTCGGCGTGTTTCGCGCTCATGCGGAGCATGTGCGGGCCCTGCGCGCCGACGTAGACGGGAATTTCTCGGTCGTCGAAGTTGAGCGAGGCGTCCCGCGCGGTGAACGTTCCCTCGTGAGTCACCGTCTCGCCGGCCCACAGATCGCGAGCGACGTCGAACGTCTCGAGAACTCGTCGGAGCGGACGCTCGTGCTCGTATCCGAGGTTCGCGAGCGAGGAGCGATCGCCCGCGCCGACGCCGAAGACCCCGCGGCCGTCGCTGACCTCGTCGATCGTCGCCGTCCGGCTCGCGAGCTTCACCGGATGGCTGTCGTACGGGTTGACGACCCCCGGCCCGAGCCGGATCGAGTCGGTCGCGTCGGCCATCCGCGAGAGCGCGACGAACGGATCCCGGTTGAAGTAGTGGCTGCTCGCGAACGCGACGTCGAACCCCTCCGTCTCGGCCAATGCCGCGAGTTCACCCATCCGATCCGGCGGGTGTTCGGGCGTGAGTTCGATCCCCCAGGTCGTTCCGTCGCCGAGCGGCGGCGTCGCGTCGCTCACCGTTCGAACCCCCACTCTCGCAGGGCCTGGCGAATCAGGTCGTCCTCGACGTCCCTGAACAGTTCGTCGCTGCCCTCGAGGTTGCCGAACTCCCAGTCGCGGACGACGACGGCGGGCGTCCCGCCGGCGGCCTCGCCGGTCACGAGGTTCGCGGCGGCGGCGAGTTCGTCGACGACCGACTGGACGGTGACGCCGAGTTCGTGTCCGTCGCGGTCGAGTTCGCCGCGCCAGTCCCGGCTCGCGGGCATCCCGGCCCACCCGAGCGCGACGCCGCGCTGACCGTGGCGGAACGGCCGCCCGCAGGTGTCCGTGACGATCACCGCGACGTCCTCGTGGCCGCGCGCAGCGAGTCCGTCGCGGATCCGCTCGGCGCTCTCGGCCGGCTTTCGCGGGAGCAACAGAACGTCGTGATCCGGCACGTTCGAGCGGTCGATCCCCGCGTTGACGCAGATGTGACCGAAGCGCGTCTCGGTGAGCATGAACGGGCAGTCGATCAGCAACTCGGTGCTCTCCTCGAGCACCGCCTGTGCGAATCTGGGATCTTTCTCCTCGCCGGCGACCTCGCCGATCCGCTCGGCGATCTCCTTGGCGCGGCCGCTGACGGGGTAGTCCTCGAGGTTCGCCGTCCGCCCCTCGGCCTTCGAGACGATCGTACTCGCGACCGTGAGCACGTCGCCGGCCTCGAGATCGGCCCGATCCGTGACGAGCGCGGCGATGTCGTCGCCGGGCCGGATCTCGGGCAGGTCCGGCACTGCGTGCAGTTCCATACCGGAGGGTGGGCAAGCGGCGCCAAAAGCGCACCGTCACCGGAGCATTCGGCCGCCCCCTCTACCGTGCTCACTCGGTCAGCGTCTCGACGGCGACATCGCCGTTGTCGACGGTCGCGACGAGCATCGTCTCGCGGTCGGCAGGGTTCGCGCCGGTCGCACTACCCGGGTCGAGCACCCGAACTCCGTCCACCGTCGTGTCGACCACCTCGTGGGTGTGGCCCGCGACGGCGATCGCATCCGATCCTGCTTGCTCGCGGGCAGTCTCTACCACTCGCTGGTACCACCCTACAGGTGAGCCAGTTCCGTGGGTGGCGACGAACGTCGTTTTTCCCGCCTCGAGGGTCGCCACTGATGGCACCTCGAGGCTCGCGGGATCCGCGTTTCCGCTCACGCTCGTCAGTTCTCCCTCGGCGAGATCGACGATCCGATCGTAGGCCCGTTTCGAGTCGAAATCACCTGCGTGAATCGTGTGGTCGGCCCGTCCGATTCTGTCCTCGACCCAGTCGGGGACGCCGGTCGCTCGAGACGGGACGTGTGTGTGTCTGCGACGATGGCGATACGCGGCATGGACGGACGTACTTCGTGCAGTCCCGAAAGCGATTCCCTCCCCCCGGTCGTTCGCGTTCGTATGAGCGAGTCATCGAACGGCGAGGGCACTGGAACCCACGTCGTCACTGCGTTTCTCCGCAACGGGGGCAAAATCCTCCTGTTGCGCCGCAGCGACGCTGTCGGCACCTACACGGGGCAGTGGGGCGGCGTCTCCGGCTTCGCGGAGGCTGAACCCGAGGAACAGGTCTGGACCGAAATCCGTGAGGAAACCGGCCTCGAGGACGACGTTTCGCCCGTCCGGTCGGGCCGTCCCGTCGAGTTTACGGATCCGGACCTCGAGCGCGAGTGGGTCGTCCACCCCTCCCTCTTCGACTGCGGGGACCCCGACGTCGAACTGAGCGAGGAACACGACGCGTTCGAATGGGTTCCGCCGACCGAAATTATCGATCCCGAATCGGATCGCGAGACGGTGCCGAAGCTGTGGACCGCCTACGAGCGGGTCGCGCCGACGGTGCGCTCGATCGCCGCCGACGACGAACACGGCGCCGCGTCCCTGTCGATCCGCGCGCTCGAGGTGTTGCGCGACCGTGCGGGATTGCTGGTCGCGGAACGAGCCGAGAGCGAGGCGACGCCGTCGCCTCGGAACGGCGAACGGGGGATCCGTGAGCAGGGTGACGACCCGGAGGGTGAGCGCGACGAACTCGCCGAACTCGCGGGCCGTCTGCTCGAGGCTCGGCCCTCGATGGCCGTTCTCCGAAACCGGGTGAACCGGGCGATGGCCGAGGCGGACGAGTACAGCACGGACGACGCGGTCGACGCGTCTGCGATCCTCGAGTCGACGCTCGCGGGGATCGACCGCGCGCTCGAGGCCGACGCCGAGGCCGCGGCGACCGCAGCTGACCTGATCGACGGCCCGGTCGCGACACTTTCGCGGTCGGGAACCGTCCTCGAGGCGCTTCGCGGCGGCGACCCGACTCGAGCGTTCGTCAGCGAGTCCCGACCGGCTCGAGAGGGTGTCGCCGTCGCCGAGGAATTGGCCGACGACCTTGCCGTAACCGTGCACACCGACGCGGCCGCCGCACACGTTCTCGCGAGCGAGGACGTCGACCGAGTCGTCGTCGGCGCGGACGCGATCCGTCCGGACGGCGCCGTCGTGAACAAGACCGGCACGCGAGCGCTCGCGATCGCCGCCGCCCGGGAAGGCGTGCCGGTGACGGTCGTCGCGGCCACGGACAAGATCTCGACCCGCGAGGAGGTGAACCTCGAGTCCGGCAACCGATCGGCGGTGTACGACGGCGACGCCGCAATCGACGTGGTCAATCCGACGTTCGACGTGACGCCCGCCGACTGCGTGGACGAAGTCGCCACCGAGCGCGGGCGGCTCGAGTCCGGGGACGTCGCCGACGTGGCCGAGGAGTTGCGCGAACTCGAAGCGTGGCGAGACGCGTAGCGGCGCCACCGGCCGACACATAACGTTTTTGCTGACTGATAGAAACGATACCGTATGCCGGGAGCACGCATTCAGCGCGGCGAGCGGGTGACGCTGCGGACGCTCGAGGACGAGGATCTGCCGTTTCTCCAGCGGGCCTACGCGAATCCCGAACTTCGCTACCCGCTCGGGGCGCCGCTGCAGAACCGGGACCAACTCGAGGCGTGGCTCGAGGACGACGACGCGGATCGGTTCCTCGTCTGTCTCGACGAAGACGACGCGGACGACGGCACTCTCGACGAGGGATCGACTCGCCGGATCGGCGCGGTTACCGTCGAAGACGCCGCCTGGCGACGGCCCGATCTCACGTACTGGCTCCTCCCCGACGTTCACGGCGAGGGGTACGGTCGGGAAGCAGTCTCTCAGCTGATCGACTACGTCTTCCGGACGTACGACGTGCCCGGGGTCGGCGCGGTGGCGTACGACTTCAACGACGCGTCTCGAGGGTTGCTCGAGTCGCTCGGCTTCACGGAGGAGGGCCGGATCCGCAAGGATCGGTTCGTCGACGGGAACTACCGCGATACGATCCGGTACGGGCTACTGCGCGAGAAGTGGCGAGTCGAACGCGATCGGTAGCTCATCGAGGCTCGTTTGCGGCGAGTTTCGGTGAACTCGAGCGGTTCGTGGGGTTTTTGCGTGTGACGAGCGTAGCCCGAACGTGGCGGCCGTGACGAAGTGTTACCCCCTCCGAGCCCCTTGTGACGAGGGATTTTCTCCGAGCCGCCTTTCATGCAAACGTTGAACCTCGAGTCGTTCGTAGCGCCAGCCATGCAGTTCGAACTCGAGCGACTCGGCGTCCACGACTCCGTCGAGGCGGTGTTCCCGCCGTCGGAACTCGCGGACTTCCTCTCAGATCTGCCCGTCGACGTCGCCGTCGTTGGCGACGACGAAATCACCGACTGCGACGCGGTCGTCACCCTCGAGCACCGCGACGCCTTCCTCGAGTGCGAGTGGATCCACTCGATCCAGGCGGGCGTCGACCGCTTCCCGTTCGACGAACTCGAGGCACGCGACGTGATCCTCACGAACAGCACCGGGATCCACGACCGCACGGTGGGAGAAACGGTCGCCGGCTACCTGCTCGCGTTCGCCCGTCGGCTCCACGTCCACGTCGCCGACCAGCAGGAGCGCCGGTGGGACCGCCCCGAGTGGGACGAGGCGTTCACGCTGCCCGGAACGACGGCCTGCGTCGTCGGGACGGGAACGCTCGGCAGGGGCGTTGCCGACGTGGTCGGCGCGCTCGGCGTTCGGGTGACCGGCGTTCGCCGGAGCGGCGAGTCGGTCCCCGGCTTCGAAGAGATCTACGCGAACGACGACCTCCACGAAGCGATCTCCGAGGCTGACTTCGTGATCGTCACGCTGCCGCTGACCGACGAGACCCACCATCTCTTCGACGCCGACGCGTTCGACGCGCTGGCCGAGGACGCCTACTTCGTCAACGTCGGCCGCGGCTCCGTCGTCGACGAGTCTGCGCTGACCGACGCCCTCGAGGCCGGGACGATCGAGGGTGCGGCGCTCGACGTCTTCGAGGCCGAACCGCTCCCCGAGGGGTCGCCGCTGTGGGAGATGGACGAGGTGATCGTCACGCCCCACTGCGCGGCCTACACGCGGGACTACTTCCGGGACGTCGGCGAGATCGTCCGCGAGAACGCCGACCGACTCGCGGGCGACGAGCAGTTCCACAATCGGGTCGTGTGAGCGTGACGGACGTGCGGGTTCGGGAGGCGACACCGACGGACGCCGACGCGATCGCCGCCGTCCACGCTGCGGCGATCCGGGAACTCGGGAGCGGCGACTACGACGACCGGCAGCGACGGGCGTGGCTCGCGAACGTCCATCCGGAGCGCTATCCGATCGAGGAGACCGACGCCGGCATCCACGTGCTCGTCGCCGAACGCGACGATCGACTCGTCGGCTTCGGCTGGCTCGATCGTAACTCGAGCGGCCGCGACGAGTCGGTCGGCGAAATCGTGGCCGTTTACGTCCGCCCCGACGCCGTTCGCGAGGGGGTCGGCCGCGAGATCCTCGAGCGTCTCGAGGGAGTCGCCCGCGACGCGGGACTCGAATCGATCGTCCTCGTCGCGTCGAAACACGCGATCGACTTCTACCGTCGCCAGGGGTACGAGGGGGACGAGACGGTCGTGCTCGAGATGACCGACGACGTGTCGCTCGCGGCGCTCCGAATGCGGAAACGACTGTCGTCCCCGTAACTCGAAATCGGTTTTGCGGCGTTCGCCCGCGACGGAAAGCCGACCGGTTCGCGTAAAGCGGCGAGATATTCCGCAATCGGTTGATTGTCACGGCGGAACGGAATAGCGCCGGGTGCGTTCATCGCTCGAGAGCGGGACGGCTGTGAGGTAACCGACTCGAGCGATGCGTCTCACTATGCCACCGGAACACACTCCAGCGGAGTCCGAACCGGCGTCCGAGTCCCGTTCAGAGTCGACCACCGCGCGACGCCGCCTCCTCGACCGCCGTCGGTTCCTGATGGCATCGGGAACGCTCGCCGGCGTCGCGATCGCGGGCCGCTCGAGTACGGCCTCGAGCGACGAGTCCGATCCGCCGCCGGACCTGCGCCCCGGCGAGGAACCGGAGTCGTTCGAGGAGCGCTACCCCGGACTGCGGGTCATGACCCACGATCCCGAGAACGCGGAGGCGGCCGACCGCGAGACGTACACGAAAGCCACGACGCCGACGTCGGAGCATTACGTCCGTAACCACTACCCGACGCCGGCGATCGACGCCGACGAGTGGACGATCGAACTCCGCGGACTCGGCCTCGAGGACTGCCTCGAACTCGATACGCGGACCCTCCGCGAGGAGTTCTCGACGGAGTCGGTCGCCCACACGATGCAGTGCTCCGGCAACGGCCGCGCCGATTTCGAACCCGAGGTCGACGGCGTCCCCTGGACGGTCGGCGCCGTCGGCACGACCGTCTGGACGGGCGCGCCACTCCGGGAGGTGCTCGAGGGCGCCGGCGCGGAGACGCACAACGGGACGTGGCTCGTGGTCGCCGGCGGCGAGCACCCCGAGGACGAGGACGTCTTCGCCCGCTCGCTGCCCGTGGAGAAGGTCCTCGAGGACTGCATCCTCGCCTACGAGATGGACGGCGAGCCGCTGACGCCGGACCACGGCTACCCCGTCCGACTCGTCGTCCCCGGCTGGTTCGGCAACAACTGCGTGAAGTGGGTCGCCGAACTCGAGGTGACGGAGAAGATGCACGCGGGCGAGGCGTGGGCCGACTACGTCGAGTGGCAACACGAGTCCTACCGGATGCTCGCCGCGGACCAGGAGCCCAGCGAACGCGAGTCGATCGACGAGTTCGATACCCGGGCGCAGATGGACGCCGAGGCGGCCGGCGAGATCGATTACGCGCCGTATCTCTACGATCAACTCGTCAAGTCGCTCGTCGGATATCCCGGCGAGAACGCGACGCTCGAGCCTCGAGAACAGGACGGACGGATCGAGATCGTCGGCGTCGCGTGGGCGGGCGACGACCGGGCCGAGCGAGTCGAGATCTCCGTCGACGGCGGCGAGACGTGGGCCGACGCCGACTTCTTCGGCCAGGATCTCGGACCCTACGGCTGGCGACAGTTCCGCTACTGCTGGGACGCCGAACCGGGAGAGTATACGATCGTCTCTCGAGCGACGGACGAACACGGCCGCAACCAGCCCAGGACCGTCGCAGACGCCGAGGAGGGGCTACTCACGATCGAAGACGATCGGTTCCCGTGGAATCAGGACGGTTACGGGAACAATGCTTACCTCCCCCACGGCGTGGACGTGACGGTCGTCGACGACGGCTGCGAGTAGTCAGCCGCCCGGTCGGTGTTCCGTTCAGGGCAAGCAGTTAACAGTAGATAGTAGCAGGGTTTCTTCTTTCAGAATCGCGTGCGAAACTCGCGTTACGTGTAGGCCAAATAGTGAACGGTCGAAGGTTGATTATTCAGGAACCATCTACTGGTCAACTTCTTCGTGCACCGACTCACCTTTCCCGGGCTTCGATTCCCATTCCCACTCATCTTCAACCCTAATACGACCATCGTCGAGAAGCTCAACGTCACCGATGGAGTGGCCGGTGGCGGTTTCGTTTTCTGTGTTTATTTGGGTGTATCGGATATCCCACTGTTTCCCATCGAAGGTTCCAACCAAATGTCCGTCCACAACACTGCCACCAGAATAGTTCGCGTATATTCGTTCGCCGTTCTGCTCGAAGTGAAAGACGGTATCTGCATCCACTTCTCCGCCTTCATCATTTGCGACGCCAGCAAGTGTCCGTCCATCCAGTGAAATCTCGTCTGTCATACGCTACCCGTATCAACTCAGCCGATAATACTTCCGGTGTTCCATTCGCACTCTCTACGTAACGGCTGCTTGATCAAACCGCGACCGAAAATATTGCGGCTTCCATTCCGGTACGTTACTCGCTTTTCGTCCGTTCGTCGCGCACCTCGAGCACCTCGAGTTCGATCTCGACGGGGACGCCGGCGAGCTCGTGGTTGAAGTCGACGATGGCGGTCTCGTTGCCGACGTCGGTCACCCAGCCGGTCTTCCCGTCGTCGGTGTGGACCGGCGTCTCGGGCTCGAGCGAGCCCTCGGCACCGGAGTCGTCGATTTCGTCGACCGGAATCTCGACGACCTGGCTCCCGTCGTGCTCGCCGAAGGCCTCGTCGGGTTCGAGTCGCATCGTCGTCTCCACGGGCAACGCGTCGGGGTCGGCCTCGAGGTCGAGCAGCGCGGTCTCGACGCCGGGCAGGACCTCGCCCTCGCCGACGCGAATCTGGAGGGGTTTGTAATCTCGATCGTCGTGGTAGATGCCGCTCTCCCTCGCGAGGTCGACGTCGGTGGTGTCGAACGGCTCCCCCACCTCGTCGCCGTCGACGATGCGTCCGGTGTAGTGACAGATCGCGATTCGTCCGGGTTCGACCATGGCTGGAGTGAGCACGGACGGACCCAAGAAGGCACTGCAGGCTACCAGTCGGTGAAACGGCCGAGCGTACGAACGACCGAGTGTGAGAACGGCCGAGCGCACGGCTCGAGTACCACGAGAGCCGTGCAACTCGGGGGAGGGCAGGCGGCTGCCCCGGGACTCGCCGCGAGCGACCGTAGGGAGTGAGCGGGCCGACGACTGATGTGAGCGAGGACGAATGGACGAGCGAACGGAAGGAGGAGTGCTTTTGATCAACCTTTTGCCGAGGGACGATGCGCTCGCGACGGGAAACCCGTCGCGAGCGCAGCAGACCGCAGAGCAAAAGGTTGGTTCAGAAGAATTTGAACAGATCGTCCCGCTCGTGCTCGTGCAGGTGTTCGCGAACGGCCTCGTTCAGCGGGTCGATCTGCCCGCGCTTGGCGGTGATCGGCGCGATGGTCTCCCGCCACTGCTGCCACGGCGGTAGCAGGCCCAGCCGGTCGCAGAGTTCGTTCAGCCGCTCGTCCCTGTCGTCGACCTTGTCCATCTTGTTGACGGCGACCACGGTCGGGATCTCGAGTTCGCGCAGGAAGTGGAACATCTCGACGTCGTAGGGGATCTCGTCGGGACCGGAGTGACGGTCGATGATGTCGATGACGCTCTTGCCGTCGACGACGAGAATTCCGACGAGGACGTTGTCGGCGTACTCCTCTAAGTAGTGGACGATGTCGGTCTTGATCTGCTCGCGGCGATCCTCGTGGACGCCGCTCATGAAGCCGAAGCCCGGGAGGTCGGTGATGACGAAGTCCTCCGGGGCCCAGTCGTAGTGATTCGGCTCTCGGGTGACGCCGGGCTTGCCGCCGGTATCGAACGTGTGGCCGGTCAGCTCGCGCATGAGCGTGGACTTGCCCACGTTCGAGCGACCGACGAGGGCGACCTCCGCCTCGCGGTCGGGACGCGTATCGAACATGTGTAGCCGTAGTCGCGTCGCGGCTTATAAGTGGCGCGACGGCCGCTCGCAGCAGTCACTCGAACGGGTGACGATTTGCGATCCCGTTACCCCTGGAAGAGCGCTCCCGGCGCGTCGACCGAGATCCCAGCGATACGGCAGACGTCCCAGAGCGTCGCGCCGTTGCTCGTGACGACCGGGATCCCGAGTTCGGCCTCGAGGTCCGCCACCGCCGCGAGCGACCGGTAGTTCGTACAGGAGACGAAGACGGCGTCGACGTCGTTCTCGTCGAGGGCCGCCGCTTCGGCGGCGAGGTCGACCACCTGTCGGCGCGCGTCGGCGGCCTCGAGCGCGCCGATCTCCGCGTTCGCCTCGATTCCGCGGCCGTCGATCGCCGCGACCTCGTGACCGGCCGCCTCGAGGAACTCCCGCTCCTTCTCGTCGAGCGCGGCGGTGTAGGGCGTGGCGACGGCGACCCGTTCGGCGGAAAGCGCCTCGAGCGCCCGGCACACCGAACGGGCGGTCGCGACTGCGGGAACGCCCGCCGCGTCGGCGAGGTCGGCCTCGAGTTCGGCGTCGAACCCCGGCCCGTGGATCAGGCTGCCGGTCGTGCAGGCGTAGGCGACCGCGTCGACGTCGGCGTGGCCGAGCAGTTCCGCCGCGCGAACCGCGTCGCGGCTCATCGCGTCGAGTGCGTCGACGGTGACGGACTCGAGGGGCATCCGCGCCGCGTGGACGGTCGCCGCGTCGGGACCGTGTCGGCGAAACTCGGGTTCTGCGGTGGTGTTCGAGGAGGGAACGATCAGCCCCAGCCGCGTCCGCCCGTCGGCCGTCGGCTCATTCATCGTCCCCTCGAGCGACCTTTTCGTCGGCGCGGTCCTCCTCGAGCGCGTCCGGATCGCGGTCGTCGGGGTTGCCGTGGCCGCCGCCGCCCGGCGTTCGCACCGTAACCGTCGTTCCCGCGTCGACGTCGACCGTCGTCTTCGCGGGGACCGACTCGCCGTCGATCAGGTTCTCTCCGCGGGCGCCGGACTCGCCGCCGGCGACGCCGCTCGGCGCGTGCCGTCGGCGCTCGGTCAGCAGCGAGACGGTCGCGTCCGTCTCGACGGTGACGGTGCGCTCGAGGCCCAGACCGCCCCGGAACGCGCCCCGTCCGCCGCTGTCGGGCCGCAGCGCGTAGCGCTCGATCCGGAGGGGGTACTCCGTCTCGATCGACTCGACGGGCGTGTTGAGCGTGTTCGTCATGCCGACCTGGACGCCGTCCATCCCGTCCTTGTCGGCGCGCGCGCCGAAGCCGCCGGCGATGGTCTCGTAGTAGGTAAAGGAGCCGTCGCGGGCGCCCACCGTCAGGTTGTTCATCGTCCCCTGGCTCTGGGCGGGGACGCGGTCGGGGGCGGCGGCCGCCAGCGCGGTGAAGACGACGTCCGTGACGCGCTGGCTGGTCTCGACGTTCCCGCCGACGACGGCGGCGGGCGGGTTCGGATTCAGGAGCGACCCGTCGGGGGCGCGTACCCCGACGGGATCGTAGCAGCCGTGATTCGGCGGGATCTCGGGGTCCGTGACGCAACGGACGACGAAGTAGACGGCGCTCTTCGCGACCGCGAGGGGCGCGTTGAGATTGCCCGTAAGCTGGCCCTCTGTCCCCGCGAAGTCGACCTCGATGGCGTCGCCGTCGACGGTCACAGCGACGGTGATCTCGATATCCTCGTCCGTGATGCCGTCGCCTTCGAGGACGTCGGTCGCCTCGTAGGTGCCGTCCGGCAGCTCTCGGATCTGATCGCGCATCCGCTCGGCGGAGTAGTCGATCACGGCGTCGAACCCCTCGAGGACGGTTGCCCGGCCGTGCTCGTCGAACAGCGCGGCGAGTCGATCGGCCGCGCGGTCGTTCGCTGCGAGCTGGGCTCGGAGGTCGGCGCGGCGCTCGCGCGGGTTGCGGACGTTCGCGAGCACCAGCGCCCGGACGTCCTCTCGGATCTCGCCGCCTTCGACGAGCCGAGTGGGAGGCAATCGGAGTCCCTCCTGGTAGATTTCGCGCGCGCCGGCCGGCATGCTGCCGGGAGTCATCCCGCCGACGTCGGCGTGGTGGGCGCGCGAAACGGCGTAGCCGACGATCTCGCGGTCGGATCGGTCCTCGTCGTTCCCCGCTTCGTCTTCGGGAGCGATCGGCGACACCATCGTCACGTCCGGCAGGTGGGTGCCGCCGGCGAACGGGTCGTTGAGCACGAACACGTCGCCGGGTTCGGGATCGAACTCGCGGACGGCGTCGACCGCCTCCGGCATCGCGCCGAGGTGGACGGGGATGTGCTCGGCCTGGGCGATCATCCGCCCGTCGGCGTCGAACAGCGCCGTCGAGCAGTCCCGTCGTTCCTTGATGTTCGGCGAGTACGCCCCGCGGATCAGGGTTTGGCCCATCTCCTCGGCGACGCTCTCGAGCTGATTTCGCAGCACCTCCAGAGTCACTGGATCGATTCCGCCGTCTGTAGCGGGCTGATTCGCGTTCATCGGTCCTGATCCGCCTCCGCTTCCGTCATCACGAGCGTTCCGTCTTCGAGCACCTCGCCCGCCCACGACGGCGGAACGACGGTCGTGCTCTCCGCCTGTTCGAGAACCGCGGGCCCCGTGACGGGCGTTCCGGGATCGAGCCGGTCGCGATCGTAGACCGCCGTCTCGCGCGCGCCGTGTCCGGGGAACTGCGCCTCCCGGGTTCCGATCCGCGCGTCACCGGAACCGGCGTGGCGGACGGTCGGCGACGCACCCTCGACGGTCGCCGACGTGCGGAGGGTGACGACCTCGATACCCTCGTCCATCCGGTAGCCGTAGGCCCGCTTGTGGGCGGCGTGGAACCGCTCGCGGACTGCATCGGAATCGAACGATTCGTCGACCGGAACGGTCAGTTCGAAGCTCTGGCCGGCGTACCGGCAGTCGGCCCCGCGCTCGACCTGCGCGGTTCGAGAGTCGGAGACGTCGGAGAGCACGTTCGCGACGAGTTCGTCGTAGACGTCCTCGAGGCGTCCCGTCTCCGCGTTCGCGAGGTCGACCTGAACGGTGCGAGCGGCGTCGTAGCTCTCGTCGGCCGCCAGCAGCCCGAACGCGGAGAGGACGCCGCCGGGCCGCGGGACGACGACGCGGTCGACCTCGAGCGACTCGGCCAGCGCCCCGGCGTGCATCGGACCCGCGCCGCCGAACGCGACGAGGGCGAACTCGCGCGGGTCGTGGCCGCGCTCGACCGTTACCGATCGAACGGTCCGGGTCATCGTCGCGTTCGCGACGCGGTAGACGCCCCGCGCGGCCTCGAGAGCGCTCTCGAGGCCGGCCTCGTCCGCCAGCCGCTCGAGGGCGTCGCGGGCCGCCTCGACGTCGAGGGTCATCTCGCCGCCCAGCGCCGTCTCGGGGCCGATGTAGCCCAGCACGACGTTGGCGTCGGTCACGGTCGGCTCCGTGCCGCCGCGGCCGTAGCAAGCGGGGCCTGGGTCGGCACCCGAGGATCGGGGTCCCACTCGAAGGGCGCCGCCGGCGTCGACCCAGGCGATCGAGCCCCCGCCCGCGCCGACGGTGTTGACGTCGACCATCGGCGTGCGGATCGGCAGGCCGTCGATCTCGGCGTCGGTCGTCCGCTCGGCCTCGCCGTCCCGGACGAGGCTCACGTCGCTCGAGGTGCCGCCCATGTCGAACGTGACGAGCCCCTCGACGTCCTCGTCGCCGACGGTCGCGGCGGCGCCGACGACGCCCGCCGCGGGACCGGACAGCGTCGTCGTCACGGCGTGCTCGCGGACGGTCTCGGGGTCGGCGATCCCGCCGTTGGCCTGCATGATTCGCGGCGCGGGAATCCCCCGCTCGGTCGCCTCCTCGACCAGTCGGCCGACGTAGCGGTCGATCGCGGGTCGGACGTAGGCGTCGACGGCCGTCGTCGACGTGCGCTCGAACTCGCGGAACTCCGCGAGCACCTCGTAGGAGGCCGACACGGGGACCTCGAGTTCCTCGCGCAGGATCCCGGCGACCCGCCGTTCGTTCTCCGGGTCGGCGTAGGCGTGCAGCAGGCAGATCGCGACGCTCTCGACGTCCCGCTCCCGCAGGGTCGCCGCGAGCCCTCGGATCTCTTCGGGGTCGACCGGTCGCTCGACGCCCTCGGCGGTGGTCCGCTCGTCGACCTCGAAGCGCCGTCGTCGCGGGACGAGCGGGTCCGGCTTCTCGGCCTCGAGGTCGTACAGGTCGGGCCGGTTCTGGCGGCCGATCTCGAGCACGTCGCCGAACCCCTCGGTCGTCACGAGTGCGGTCTTCGCGCCGCCGCGCTCGAGCAGGGCGTTGACCGAGACGGTCATCGCGTGGGCGAAGGCGTCGATCTCGCCGGGGTCGATCCCGGCCCGATCGCAGGCCTTCGCGATCCCCTCGAGGACGCCGACGTGCTGGTCGGCGGTCGTGGGCACCTTCGCCGTGACGAGGCTGTCGTCGACCGACAGCGCGACGTCCGTGAAGGTACCGCCGACGTCGACGCCGATTCGCGTCCGGCTCGAGTCGTCGACCGCTCCGCCGTCCGTCCGTGCCGGTTCGGTTCGGTTTCGTGCTGTGCGTCGGTCCGTCGTCTCGTTTGCGTCGTTCATTCGAATTCAGAGGAAGATAACGTCGTAGAGCGTCTGAACGCCGATGCCGATCACGACGAGCGTGACGAGCCCGCCGAGAACGTTCTGGAGGGTGCTGTTGGTGTACTCGCCGAGCAAGTCGTCGTTGTTCATCGCGTAGACGAGGAACACGGCGAGGATCGGTAACAGGAGGCCGTTGGCCACCTGGGCGAAGACGATCACTTCGACCGGGTCGTAGTCGAGCGCCGAGAAGACGATGCCGACGCCGAGGATCGTCCCCCAGATCGCCCGGAACCGGGTCGATTTCAGGTCGCGCTCCCAGCCGAGCGCGCCGGCGGTCGCGTAGGCGCCGGCCAGCGGCGCGCTCATCGCGCTCGTGAAGCCGGCCGCGAAGAGGCCGATCGCGAAGAACGTGAGCGCGTAGCCGCCGAAGACCGGCTCGAGCTGGTCGGCCATCTCGCCGACGTCGGTGATCCCGGTTCCTTCGGGGAACACCGCGGCGGCCGTGACGACGATCGAGGTCGTGATGATACCGCCGACGACGATCATCGCGATCGTGTCGGTGCGACACTCCGCCAGATCGCTCGCTCCGTCCCAGCGCTCCTGGACGGTGCTCGCGTGCAGGAACAGGTTGTAGCCGACGACGGTGGTCCCGACGAGGCCGGCGATCAGGTACGCCGAGCCCTCGGGGACCGTCGGGACGAGCCCGCCGCCGAGCGCGCCGAGATCCGGACGGACGACGGCGGCGTTGATGATGAACGCCAGCCCCATGACGACCACGAGGCCGACGAACACCCGTTCGATCAGTTTGTAGTTTCCCGTCCACAGCAGCGCGCCGGCGACGAGTCCGATGAGCGGCCCCCAGACGTTCTCGCTGACGCCGGTGATCGTCGACAGGCCGGCAGCACCGCCGACGATGTTGCCGGTCTGGAACGCCGCCGTCCCGATTCCGATCGCGCTCACGACGAGCACGACGGTCGCCCCCTTCGCGAGCGGGTTCGAGAACTCGTCTCGAAACGCCTCGCCGAGCCCCTCCTTCGTGATCAGGCCGAGCCGCGCACTCATCTCCTGGAGGACGATCGTCGCGAGAATCGAGAACGCGATCGTCCACACGAGCAGGTACGCGTACTCCGCGCCGATGACGCTCGCAGTCGTGACGGTTCCCGGACCGACGAACGCCGCGGCGACGAGCGCCCCCGGTCCGACCGCTTTCAGCCTGTCGGTGATGCCCATGTTGACTGTCCACATACTTCGCTCTCCGAGAGCGGCATAAGGGTTGTTGAGAATCGATCATACGGTCGCGTCAGCGACCAGATCCGATCGGCCTGCGTGTGAATTCGTATGAACTCTTGTGACCGCCTGCGCTCCCGGCGATCAGTCGTTCCCCTGCTCGGCGACGATCGTCTTCGAGACGCCCCGTTCGATCTCGATCTCCGTCGGCATCGAGGCGGTACTGCGCTCGATGAAGCGGGTCATGAACCACTGAATCGCTTCCGAGGGGAAGACGACGTGGTAGACCTCGCCGGCCTCGTGGCGTACCTCGAGAAACCCGCAGAACGCGAGCCACTCGAGGAGTTCGCTGACCTCGGTGAACCGGTGTTCGTACTCGCGGGCGTGGTAGTCCGAGACGCGGTCGGCCGCCTCGACGAACGCCGGGTCGGGGTCGCCGCCGGCGTAGAGGTGCTCGAGGAAGGCGTGCAGGAAGTCCACGTCCAGCAGCACGTGCTCGCCCGAGGAGAGCATCTGGTAGTACTGCTCTAAGTTATCGCTCGGCCGTTCGCGCGCGGCCTCGAAGTTCGCGGCGTAAAACGAGAGTGCGCGGCGAACGAGTTCGCTCTGTCCCATCCCCGTCTCGGCGCCGAGCGTCTCGAGGGCCGCGTGCGCGTCGTCGTCCAGCGAGACCGTGACCCGATGTGTCATGGCGCCTGCAACGAACGCGAGAGGGGTATAGTTCACGCACGCGACCGGCCGGCGGTCGCCGCCGTGGTGACGACCGAGTTCGAACGAGCGAAACCGGCCTCCTGCACAGTGAAAGCGCCCGAAGTTATGACCCCCGGGGCCGTTATCCACCGGACGTGCGGCTGGTACAGCTGACGGTTCCGACGGGCAAGCGACAGACGATCCTCGAGACGCTCGACGATCGCGAGATCGATTACGTCGTCACCGACGAGGCGAGCAGTCGGGACTACACGGCGGTCGTGTACTTCCCGCTGCCGTCACCGGCGGTCGAACCGGTGCTCGACGAACTCCAGGAGGCGGGCGTCGACGAGGACGCGTACACGGTCGTCGTCGACGCGGAGACGGTTGTCTCTCGGCGGTTCGAGGCGCTTCGCGAGGAGTACGAGGAGGGAGACGTCGAATCCGACCGGATCTCCCGACAGGAGCTCCGGACGGAAGCGGAGTCGTTGACGCCGACGTTCGGCGTCTACTCGATCATGACGATCATCAGTTCGGTCGTCGCGACGGCGGGGCTATTGCTCGACTCACCCGCGGTCGTCGTCGGATCGATGGTGATCGCGCCGCTGATCGGTCCGGCCCTCGGCGCCAGCGTCGGCTCGGTGATCGACGAGGAGGAACTGTTCATCGAGAGCATGACCTACCAGATCATCGGAGTCGTCCTTGCGATTGGCGCTGCGGCCGCCTTCGCCTTGATGGTACGGACGACCAACATCGTCCCGCCGGGGCTCGTCCTCGCGGAGGTCGACGAGATCTCCGAACGGCTCGCGCCCGACCTGCTCTCGCTCGCGGTCGCGCTCGGCGCCGGCGTCGCGGGCATCGTCAGCATCGCGACGGGGATCTCCGTCGCGCTCGTCGGCGTCATGATCGCGGCGGCGCTGATTCCGCCCGCTGCGGCCGCGGGAATCGCGATGGCGTGGGGTCAACCCGATGCGGCCATCGGCTCGACGGTGCTCGTGTTCGTGAACGTTCTCTCGGTGAACCTCGCCGGCCTCCTGACCCTCTGGTACCTCGGCTACCGACCCGAGAACCTGTTCGCGCTCGGGGAGACGGAGCGACGCGTCCGAAAGCGGGTCGTCGGTCTCGTCGTGATCGTCCTGATCTTCTCCGCGTTTCTCGGCGCGATCACCTACACCTCCTACCAGACCGGAAGCTTCGAGGAGAACGCCCGCGAGGAGGTCGTGCTCGCCCTCGAGGAAGACGAGTTCGCCCAGTACCAGCTGCTCGAATTCGAGGTGGTGATGGACCAGGACTACCCGTTCCAGAGTCCCGAGCGGGTGGTCGTCACGATCGGCGGTCCTCCGGGTGAAATTGCGCCGGGGCTCGGCTCCGAACTCCGCGATCGGATCGAACAACACGCGGACGACCCCGTCGAAGTCGAGATCAGGTATATCGCGGTCTACGAGGAGTAGCGGCTGCGGCGCGGTCTCGCCCGAACGTGTTCCTCACCGGTTTCGAAGCCGCTCGAGGACGGACCCTCGCAGTCCGCCGTGTTCCTCGCCGGCGTCGGCGCTCGGACGCGCACGAGTCGATTCTTCGTCGTTGCCGTCGTCGCTGCGTCCGAGTCGCCGCCGGATCCACGTCCGGGGGCCCCCGATCCGATTGATGAGGTAGGTCGGAAAGTACAGCGCGAGCGCGCCGAGCGTGAAGAACCCGACGCCGGCGATGGGGCTGCCGGTGCGCGCGAACTCGACTCCAACGACGAACATCGGGCCGGCCATCGAGAGGCCCGCCGCGGTCTGAATCATCCAGAAGATTCCCGGTCCCTTCATCGTATCCCTCTCGTACGCTGTTTCACTCCTCGAACGGTAGCTCGGGCTCGTAGCCGATCGCCTCGACCGCCGCCTTGAGCACCGTCTCGACGTTCGTACCGGTCTCGACGCTCATCTCGTAGTCCGCATCGACGTCGGCGTTCCAGTGCTCGGCGCGGTCGACCTTGTTCGCGATCGTGAGCACCGGGACGTCCTCGAACCGGGCGGCGATCGCGTCCCGCAGCTCGAGCTGGGACTCGATCGGGTAGCCACACTCGGCGCTGGGGTCGAGCACGACGAGCATACAGTCGGCCAGGTGTTCGATGGCGCTGACCGCCTGGGTCTCGATCTCGTTGCGTTCCGCCGGCGGCCGGTCGAGCAGACCCGGCGTGTCGACGATCTGGTAGCGGATGTGATCCCGTTCGAAGTGGCCGAGACCGATTCCCCTCGTCGTGAACGGGTAGGAGGCGGTCTCGCCGCGGGCGTTCGTGACGTCGTTGACGAACGAGGACTTGCCGACGTTCGGGTAGCCCGCGACGACGATCGTCGGCTCGTCGGGGTTGATCTCGGGCAGGTCCCGCAGGTCGTTGCGGGACTTGTTGATGTAGATGAGTTCGTCGTCGACCTGTTCGACGATGTCCGCGAGTCGCGCGAACGCCTGCTTGCGGTGCTTGCGCGCGGTGTCGACGTCCGTCTTGCGAAGCTTCGGCTGGTACTCCTCGTGGATCTCTCGAGCCTTGCGGCTGGCCCACATCACTTCGGAGAGACTCTGGCGGAGCCGATCCACGTCGACGATCGCGTCGGCGAGTTCGTAGTAGAACGGGTGTACGTCGTCCTCGTACGCGAAGTCCGGCCACGCGGTGACCACGTTCTCGAGATTGTCCGAGATGATGTTCGCCGCGGTCTGGAGCATCGACTGCTGGGCCTCGAGGCTGTGTTTGGACCTCCCGGCCCGGGCCGCCCGCGAAAACGCCTTATCGATCAGCTCTTCCGACGTGGGCGTCGTCGGAAGGTCTTCGAAAATCATGTTCACAGATAGAACGCGCGATGGTAAAAGGTCGTTCGTTATACCGCGGGCCGTAACTGGCTGTGGAATTCGCCCGACACCGTCGATGAATCTCACTCACTGATTGACAGCCGCAGTATACACGCCGAGCGCTTATGTCCGCTCGAGACCTGGTTTCACGTATGACAAACTGGCGCGCCGTCATCATCGGCTTCCTCGTCGCGACCGTCCTCGGAATCGTCGGGCTCGCCCTGCCGGGAATCGGCCAGCTCGCCGCGGGACTGATCGGCGGCTTCGTCGCCGGCTACATCGCCGGCGGCGGTCTCGGGAGCGGGTTCTGGCACGGCCTGCTCGCCGGGGCGCTCGGCGGTATCGTGGGAGGGCTACTCCTCGCGCTCGTCGTCGGCGTCGCCGGCTGGGCGGGGGGTCCGATCGGCGGTGCGATCACCGGCATCGCCGGTCTCGGGATCTTCGCGATCGCCGTGATCGTCTCGTTCATCATGGCCCTCGAGAGCGCCGTTGCGGGAGCCATCGGCGGCGTCCTCAATCCCGGTCGACCCGACCGAACGGGTCGTCCCGCCGACCGGTACTAACCCTCGGATCGTTACTGCGCGTCCTGTAACGCCTCGAGCGTCCGTTCGACGTCTCACTCGCGTTCGAGTTCGGCGAGCCGGTCGTCGATCCCTTCGGGGTGTTCCGCGTAGTACTGCTGCCGGTCGCCGGTCCGGTGTCTGATTGCCTCGTTGATCGTTTCCCGGGTGCTCGCGGGCACTCGTTCCGCCGTGCCCGGAAGTGACGTCTCCATCGGTGACCACTCAGGCTGACGCCATCTCGCGACAGCTCTCGGCACACTCCGGCAGGATCTCCGCGCAGGCCTGACAGTGGTCGTGATCGTGCTGTTCGCACTCCTCGGCGCACTCCTCGCAGAGATCCGCACAGATCGAAGCGAGTTCGCGGTGGTAGCCCGAGTTGCGGGCCATGAACCGCGCGTGCAGCGTCGTCACGTCCGCCACGTCCCGACAGAGCCGGATACAGCGGGCCATCCCCTCGCCCTCACCTGCACAGGCGTCGGCGCACCACTCGCAGACCTGTGCGGCCTCGAGGCAGTTGTCGATACACTCCTGCATGTGCTCGTCGGCGTGTTCGAGTCGTTCGAGTGCCATGTAGTCGACTATCGCCGATCGCTCCTATCAAGGTGGGCTGAGCGACTGCAAGGCGACGAGTGCAGGCGCCGAGAGCGGGTCTCGGCCGTTTCGCTCAGCGTCGCGCCTCGAGTTCCGCTTCGAGTTCCTCGAGGTCCATATCCTTCATCGAGAGCAGGACGAGGAGGTGGTAGACGATGTCGGCCGCCTCGTAGGCGATCTCGTCGCGGTCGTCGTCTTTCGCCGCGAGCACGAGTTCGGTGGTCTCCTCGCCGAGTTTCTCGAGCACCGCGTTCTCCCCCTTCTCGTGGGTGAACAGCGACGCGGTGTAGGAGTCCTCGGGCAGCGTTTCCTTGCGGTCTTCGATAACGGCGAACAGGTCGTCGAGTGTATCTTCCATCTAGAACTCACCGGAGACGTTGCGGATGGATTCGAGGTGCTCGAACTTTTCGCTGTCGTCTCGTCCGTCCTCGAAGACGTCTTCGGTGACCTCGATCGGGGCGTTCGTGCGGGCGGCGAGCGCGAGCGAGTCGCTCGGCCGCGCGTCGACGACCGTCTCGCCGCGAGGTGTCTGGAGGTGAAGGTCGGCGATGTAGGTGCCACCGCGCCCGTCCGCCTGTTGTTCGATCCCGTTGACGACGATGCGGTCGATCCGGCTGCCGAGTTCCTCCATCACGTCGAGCAGCAGGTCGTGGGTCAGCGGTCGGCCGATGTCCTCGGCCTCGAGTCCCCGCGCGATGCTGGTCGCCTCGTTGAACCCGATGAAGATGGGGACGATGTCGTTCTCCCCATCGACGGCGAGGATGACCACGGGCACCGGTCCCTGCGGGGTCCCCGCGACGCGAACCGCGTCGATAGATGCGTTCATATCCCAACCGATGCGGGCGAGGGAGAAAAACGTGTTCGGCCGCAAATGCCGGCACGGTTCGGGAATTTCGCCGCTCGTTTCCGCGGAACTCGATCGATCACTCCGTCGTCTCCTCGAGGGCCGGACCGGTCGACTCGTCGTTTTCGAAGAAAGCTAACCCGTGAATACGGCTGTCGGGGGTCAGTTCGGGGTGGAAAGCGGTGGCGACGACCGACCCGTCCCGAACCGCAACGGGACGGCCGTCCCAGCGCGCGAGGACGTCGGCCTCGCCGACGTCGTCGATGGCCGGCGCGCGGATGAACACCGCCGGATACGGCTCCTCGAGTCCCGAAATCTCGAGCGGTGCCTCGAAACTGTCCTTCTGGCGGCCGAAGGCGTTGCGCTCGATGCTCGCGTCGACGAGACCGAGTTCGTCGACCCGGTCGTCGTTCGCGTCGCTCGAGGAGACGATCAGGCCGGCACAGGTGGCGAGCAGGGGTTTCCCGGCGTCGACGTGGTCTCGGATCTCGTCGTCGATTCCCTGGTCGCGGACGAGCCGCGAGATGGTCGTCGACTCGCCGCCCGGCATCGCCAGCAGATCGCACTCGGGGACGATCTCCGACTCGCGAACTTCGCGGACTGTAACCTCTCGCCCGTGTGCCCGTGCTGCTCGTTCGATGGCCTTGGCGTGCTCTTCGACGTCGCCCTGGACGGCGACGACGCCGGCAACCAGTGTCATACCCGCCCTACGGAGAGGGTCGGCAAAAGTGCCACGTCACGGTCCGAGTGCCGGATAGATCGACAGCGACGAGGAAGAGAGCGGCCGCGACGGATGCGCCGCTGGAAGTCGATCGAGTACGTCCGTCCGCATCCGACGGCGCAACCGCTCGCGGACGGAGTCTGTGAGAGGGGTGATGCGACGCGTTACGAGACGAACGTCAGTAGCTGAACGAGGACGCCCAGCATGACGCCAGTTGCGATGACCGTCTTCGGGTCGATACGGATCGCGTTCGAGTCCTCCGAGTCGAAGTACCGGACGAGTCCGGCACTGGACATCAGCCCACCAGTGTTCTGCCCTTTATCCATATCGGCCCTAACGGCCGAGCAGAACTAAATCTTTCGTCCCGTTCTGGAGTAGTGTTCGCGCCGTATTACATTCGCCAAATCTCACACATCATCGCCGCGTTCGACGGAGAGTACTGTCCGACGGAAGCACCGGGAGTTCACCGACCGTCCGGCTCAGGTTCGAACCGGACAGCGCGCTCGAACCGGTTTCCGTCACCACTTGCGGCAATTGAAGGCCGGTGGGAAACCCTTATGCGCGACGCGTTGGAACTAGCGGTGAACCGATGACTGTCACACTGAAGGATTTCTACGCAGACTGGTGTGGCCCCTGCAAGACCCAGGACCCGATCCTCGAGGATCTCGAGGAGGACTGGGAGGGGCGCTTCGAAGTCGAGAAGGTAAACGTCGACGAACAGCAAGACGTCGCCAACGAGTACCAAGTCCGCTCGCTGCCGACGCTCATTATCGAGAACGACGACGGCGTCGCCGAGCGATTCGTCGGCGTCACCCAGCGCGAGGACCTCGAGGACGCCCTCGAGGACGCAGGCGCCTGATCGGCCACCGACTCTCGTTATCGACGTTTTCTCGGCCCGCCAAAGCGATCGCCGCGTTCGGAGATGCCGCAGCGCCACCCGAAGACCGGGCAGCTTTTTGCTCCCAGCACGTATGCGATCGGATAATGCTGATCGCGGAGTTCCGAGTCGACTCGCCGCTCTTTCGGACTGCCCTCGAGCGATCGCCCGGAGTGACGCTCTCCGTCGAGGAGCAGTACGCCACGTCCGAGGGGATCCGCGTGTTGTTCTGGGCGAGAGGGGACGAGGGCCACGACGAGTTCGCGTCGGCGCTCGAGGGGGATCCGACGGTCACCGACCCGACGAAACTCGCGGAGACACCGTCGCGTACCATGTACCGGGTGACGATCTCCGAGGCGGGGGAGACGGGCACGGCGTATCGGGTGCGGTCCGGCCTCGACGTGATCTCGGCTGACATCGCGGTAACGAGCGAGGGGTGGACGAGCCGACTCGGATTTCCCAACCGCGGGATGCTCGCGAAGTACCGGGCCGCGTTGCGGGATCGCGAACTCGAGTTTCACCTCCGGTCGCTGTACCGGCAGCGGGGACGCGAGAACGGAACTACCGCGTCGCTCACGTCGAACCAGCACGAGGCGCTGATCACCGCCTACGAGTCGGGCTACTTCGACGTTCCGCGGGGTGCCTCACAACCCGACGTCGCCGCGCAACTCGATATCGCGTCCCAGTCGCTCTCAGAACGGCTTCGACGGGGAACGAAGACGCTCGTCGAGACGACGCTGATCGACGAATAGTATTTTAATGCCTTCAGATTCAGGCAGCGATTGGATCCGTTCGTGACACCGAAGTGGGACCATGTCGGATGGTGTTGGTGAGTCTCCCGCAGCGTTAGAGATCTTACTCGTCGAAGATAACCCGGGAGACGTGCGGTTGACGAAGGAAGCGCTGCGAGCGACGTCGATCGACCACGATTTTCACGTCGTCACCGACGGCGCCGAAGCGCTCGACTTCCTCCACCGGCGGGGGGAGCACGCCGACGCGCCCAGACCGGACATCATCCTCCTCGATTTCAAACTGCCGCGGCTGAACGGGGACGAAGTCGCGGCCAAGATCGACGACACGGGAGACCTCGACCAGATCCCGCTCATCGTACTGACCGGCCACCCCGCGCGGGACGAAGTCATCGGGACCGACGACCTTCCGGTCGACGCCGCGCTCACGAAGCCGGTCGACTCCGAGGAGTTTCTCGAGACGGTTCGCTCGCTCGAACGGGTCTGAGCGCCCCTCGCGTTCTCAGTGGAACTGCACGCCGACGTCGTGGAGGTCCTCGTTGTATCGAGCGATGTTGATGACCAGCGGCGTCACGCTCTCGACCTCGGCGGCGTTGGCGAGCGGACCGACGTCGAGGGCGCGAAGCCCCTCGATTTCGTTCGCGAGGGCCACCACCGTCCGCTTGGCATCCGCGTCGTCGCCGACGACGAGCGTGTCCAACTCGAGTTCGTCGTCCAGATCCGACAGCGCGTCCGCCGCGAGGTTGTGGAAGGCGCCGACGACCGGGACCTCGTCGGGCGCGCGCTGGGCGACCAGCTGGGTGACGCTGCCGGCGCTCGGCGGATGGTAGTGCAGTCCGTCCTCGTCGCCCTGCATGCCGACGGCCGGCGTAACGAGGATCGTCTCCTCGTCGAGGACGTCTTCGACCGCCTCGACCGTGTCGCCGGCGTAGTACGGTGGGACCGAGAGGACCACGACGTCGGCGCGGTCGGCCGCCATCTCGTTGACGAACCCCTTGACGTTTGACTCGGCGCCGCGTTCCTCGAGTTCCGCCTCGTACCGCTCGACCGCGTCGCGAGCCTTCTCGGGGTCGCGAGAGCCGATGAGGACCTCGTGATCCGTATCGCGCGCGAAGCGAAGCGCGAGTCCCTGTCCGATATCGCCGGTTCCGCCGAGTAGTGCGATTCGCATACCCGTCTCTCGGGACGGTACCCGAATAAAATGGTGGGGGGTCGGCCGATCTCGCCGGGTTCTCGGTTGCGGCACTCCCGCGGCCCGGCAGCTGTCGTCCCGACCGACTCTCAGGGAGCGTCGTCTTCCTCCGGATTCATCGCCGCCCCCAGGCCGCTGCTGTACGCGTCGCGTTCCTGTACCTCCCGGATACGCTGGTCGAGTCGCTCCTCGAGGGCCCGTCGGCGCGCCTCGTCGACGTCGGCGTCGGTGCCGAGCGCCTCGAGATCCTGCCTGGCCGTCTGCAGTACCGAAACCGCCTCGTCGGCCTCGAGGTCGGTCGCGCGGTCGAGGTTCCGTTCGATGTCGTCGAGGGTCGTATCGGTCATACGTCGACGCTTCGGTCAGTAGGGTATTGAAAGCCGGCCCGGCAGACGAGCACTCGAGCGAACGGTGCTGCCAATAGCCTCGCGCTCGTGGTGCCGATATGCCGCGCCCCGCAGTCATCGCACACCGAGGCTACGCCGGCATCGCCCCCGAGAACACCGTCGCCGCGGCCGTCTCCGCGGCCGACCGCGACGGAACCGCGATGCTCGAGATCGACGTCCAGCCCGCGGCCTGCGGTGCGCCGGTCGTCTTCCACGACGAGCGACTCGAGGGAACTCGCGACGGTCGTCCCATCACCCCCGCGTCCGGCCTGGTCTGGGAAACGCCACTCGCGGATCTCGAGTCGACGGCCGTCCTCGGCACAGACGAGTCGATTCCGACGCTCGAGTCGCTGCTCGAGGCGGTTCCCGAGACGGTCGGCGTCAACGTCGAACTGAAGAATCCGGGAACGACGGACCTGCGGTTCGCCGAGTCGCTGCCGCAGGGCGCACGCGAGAAACGGCGCGAGGTGTGGTGCCCGTTCGTCGAGCGCGTCGTCGACGTCTGTGACGAGTTCGACGGTGAGATCCTCTTCTCCTCGTTCTGCGAGGGCGCCCTCGCCGCCGTCCGAGACGTCGCACCCGACTACGCCGCGGGCGCGCTCGTCTGGGACGACCTCGAGGCGGGCCTCGAGATCGCGCGCCGGTACGACTGCGAGGCGATCCACCCGCCCCGAAACGCGATCGCCGGCACGCCACTCGCGGGCGAGCCGTACTACGGACTCCCGACCGACGAGCCGGCTCTCGACATCGTCGAGATCGCCCGCGACGAGGGCCGAGCCGTCAACGTCTGGACGATCGACACCTGGTGCCAGTTCGACCAGCTCGCCGCGGCGGGCGTCGACGGGATCGTCGCCGACTATCCGGGAGTCGCGACGAACGCACCCGTCCGCTGAATCATCGCTCCCGGGACTTTCGAGCCGGCAGTCCTTCGTTCGCCGGCCCCTCGAGCACCTCCCCGTCCGGGTCGAACCGCGAGCCGTGGCAGGGACAGTCCCAGCTCTCCTCGGCGTCGTTCCACTCGACGAGACAGTACATGTGGGTGCAGACGGCCGAGACGGCGTGGACGTCGCCGTCCTCGTCGCGGGCGCAGGCGATCGGCTTCCCGCCCTCGCGGACGATCTTTCCCTCGCCGGGCTCGAGGCTCGAGCGGTCGGGTGTGAGCAACGCCCGGACCCAGTCGGTGGTGAACTCGCTCGCGGCATCGGCGTTCTCGGTGACCGTCTTGCCGAACGACGCCTTCGGCGTCAGCCGGAGCGGATCGAAGAGGTCGAGTTCGGCGGGCCGATCGCCGTCGATCGCGGCGGCGAGGAGCCGACCCGCGGCGGTGCCGTTGGTCATCCCCCAGCCGCGAAAGCCGGTGGCGACGGAGACGTTCTCGGTGCCGGCACCGGCGCGGCCGATAAAGGGTACCTTGTCGACCGGTTTGTAGTCCTGGGTCGACCACCGGTACGCGATTTCGTCGACGGGGAACCGCTCGCGAGCCCACCGCTCGAGCCGCCGGTATCGGTCGGCCGTCGAGCCTCCCTGCCCGGTCTTGTGATTCTCGCCGCCGACGAGCAGGAGTTCTTCGTCGTCATCGCGGTAAGTGCGGACCGATCGGTAGTTGTCGCCGGTGCGGTAGTACATTCCCTCCGGGGGCGCGCCGTCGAGGCGAATCCCGAGGACGTAGGAGCGCTTCGGGTGCATCCGGGCGAAGTAGCCCGCCCGGTCGAGGATCGGGAACCCGGTCGCGAGCACGACCTGGCGCGCCGTCACCGTCGCCGTCTCGGTCCGGACGCGGCAGGGCGTTCCGGACTCGAGATCGGTGACGCGGGTCTCCTCGTAGAGATTGGCCCCGTCGTCGGCCCGAAGCTCGTCCGCGATCGCGAGCAGGTACTTCCGCGGGTGGAACCACGCCTGATCGTCGAAGCGGACGGCGGCAGCGGCGCGCTCGAACGGCGGCACCGAGGTAACGTAGCTCGCCTCGAGCCCCGCGGCGCGGGCGGCGTCGGTCTCGCGCTCGATCTGGTCCGATTCGTTGCTGTAGAGGTACGACGGCTGGCGCTCGAATCCGCAGTCGATTCCTCTCTCACTGATCCGGCGTTCGACCTCGTCGATCGACGCCTCCTGGACCGAGGCGTACTGGCTCGCCTTCCGGCGGCCGAACTCCCGGCGCAGGTGGTCGTAGATCGCTCCGTGCTGGCTGGTCAGCTTCGCCGTCGTCTTCCCCGTCACGCCCGTCGCGACGCGGTCGCGCTCGAGGACCGTGACCGTCCGCCCTCGCTCGCGCAGGTTGATCGCCGTCGAGAGGCCGGCGATCCCCGCCCCGACGACGGCGACGTCGACGGTGTGGTCGGTCTCGAGCGACTCCGGTTCGGGATCGTCGTCGCGCGTACTCGCGAGCCAGACGGACGTCGGTTCGCCGGGAAGATCGCCGCCGCGGGTGGGTTCGGCCATAGAACGGAGCCGTACTACACCGAAGGCGGGCAAAAAACGAGTGGGGGGAAGATGCAGGCCCCGAGACGTTCCCGGTCCTCCAACCGCGCTCGACCGCTCGTTACTCGAGCAGCGCGGGGAGTTCGTTGACCGACTCGAGGACCGCCGCGGCGTCTTCCGCCTCGTAGGCTCGGCGCCCCTCCTCGCCGGTGAGCCCGCCGGTCAGGACGCCGATCCCGTCGTACTCACGCCGGGGATCCGCCTCGCGGGCATTGTTCGCCGTCCGCACGTCGTCCAGCGTGTCGCCGACGAAGACGACGCGCTCGGAGCCGAACCGGTCGGCGAGCGCGGTCAGCGCCCGCGGGTGGGGCTTGCCCTCCTCCCAGTCGTCCATCGTGAATCGGTGCTCGTGGGGGATCTCGCCCTCGAGACCGACGCGCTCGAGGGCGATCTCGGCCTCGGCTTCGGGGCGGCCGGTCAGGACGCCGACGTCGTAGCGCTCCAGGAGGGCGTCCCGGACGTCGGCCTCGAGGATCACCGGCTCGTCGTGGATGAAGCCGCGACTCTCGATCTCGGGTTCGCCGCCCTCGAGGCCGCGGTAGAGGTCGGCGCCGAGGTACAGTTGCTGGAAAACGTCTCGGAGCCCGTCGCGGTCCCAGCGCTCCGTCACCCGCTGGGTCGCCCGGGCGCCGATCGCCTCGCGGACGACGGTTTCGGCGGCCTCGAGGCCGCCACCCTCGGCGGCGATCGCGTCGGTGAACTCGTCGATCGACCCGCGGTACCCCTCTTCGGTCGCCAGCACGTAGAGCGCGGCGGCGTATGTCAGCTCCCAGTCGTTGTTGAACCCGCCCGCGTTCTTGAACTGCTGTATGTCTTCCTTGCGGATCGTTCGATCGTAGACGCGTTCGACGGAGTCGACGATCGCTCGACGGTAGGAGTCGGCGACGTCGACGAGCACTCCGTCGATGTCGAGGACGACGGCATCTGCGTTCATACCGACTCGAAGGTGCTCCCGGGGATAAAGGCGGTCGGATTCGGGGCAGGAGCGCCCGGGATTCAAAATAGCAGCGTCCAGACGAGATAGAGCGCCGTGACGAGCAGGCCGAGCGCGTAGAAGAAGTGCGCCCACAGCCAGGAGAGCAGGTTGACGACGTAGATCAGGGCGACGACCGGAATCCCGAGCAGGACGATCGGCGAGCGCCGCCACTCCTGTCGGGACCGGTCCCACAGCGTCTTCGCGTCGGTGGTGCTCGGAAACGCGTGCATCCCGACGGAGAGCCCGATCCAGGTGAGCACGATTCCCGCGACGATCGTCTCGATCTGGGCCGTGCCGAGACTCTCGGTCATCGATACGAGGACGCCCAGACCGAGGAACGAGCCGAACGCCACGATCGTGTTGACGAGAAACGGAGCGACGCTGATGATGACGGACTGGCGATAGCGTGCGGGATTGACGTGACGGACGTATCCGGGCGGATCGTCGAACCGGAAGTAGACGACCTCGAGCACCGGCACGCCGACGGCCCTGCAGGCGGTCGCGTGAGCGAACTCGTGGGCGACGACGCCGGGGAACGTAAAGAGATGGTACGCGTATCTGAGGAGGTACTCGATTCCCATCACCGCGAGTGCGAGCACTGCAACGAGAACCACCGCAGCGACGGCGTAGATCACGTACTCGCTGTTCATTGCTCGAGCAACTCTCGCGCACCCCACTAATACCTTCGCGTCTTACCGCGGCGCCGTGCGAGCGACGTACAGCGTCCCCTTCCGGACCGTTCGTCGCTCGACCGGAATCGCCGGCTGATCGCTACCCAGCGTCGTGAACAGGAACTCGGCGTCCGCGCGTTCGGCGACTTCGAGCGCCGGTCGGTGGAGCTCCGGCGGCAGGTTTCGGGCGTACATCGCGTCGGCGTCCGCGTAGACCTGCGGATCGGGATCGACGATATCGTCGCGAACGAACCGGACGCCTTCGGGGACGTCGCGCTGGTAGACGTCCGTCGCCGTTACGGCCACTCCCGCGTCGACGAGCGCCGCTGCCAGATCGGTTCGGCGTCCGATGCCGACCTCGACCGCCCGGTCGTACGTCGCAAGATGTGCTTCGATCGTCGCGGGATCACGGCAGGGAGTCGCCATGGCGGGACGTTTATGCCACCCGCCATCATAGCAGTTGCTATGCTCGTCGATATCGTGCCGGTCGGCAGCGTGCCCGCAGAGGTCAAGCGGGCTGCCTCCACCGCGCTGCGATCGGTCTACGACTGCGACGTTACGGTCAACGACTCGCAGTCGGTCCCGACCGGTGCGTACGACTCCGGACGGAACCAGTACTGCGCCGAGACGTTCATCCAGCTCGCCGAACGCGTCGGCCGCGGAGAGAAGAACATCGCGATCACGCCACACGACCTCTTCTACCGGCGTCGAAACTACGTCTTCGGGCTCGCGTACCTCGACGGCAGCGGCAGCGTCGTCTCCACCTACCGCCTCCAGACTTCGAGCGACGGCGGCTTCTCGAACAAGAGCTCGAGCGAGATCTTCGAGAACCGCGTTCGAAAGGAGATCGTCCACGAGATCGGCCACACCTACGGGCTCGAACACTGCGACAACAACCGCTGCGTGATGAACTTCTCTCCGACGGTTCGAGAGGTCGACATCAAAGAAGAGAACCTCTGTGGCAGCTGTCAGCGTTTATTCCACTGAATACATCGATCAGAGTTATCCGGACCATTCTCCGAACTCTCCTGCTCGGCGCGTCTCTCGGCGGCCGATGACGACGGCTCACCCGTTCGAAACGCATCCCGGAGCGTACGACGACTGATTCGACGCGAACGAGACCGCTCACCTGACGGACCAGGCCGCGATCGATCGCGTTCTTCCCGACGGATCGGCCCGCGAGCGCGCCTCGAGATCGGCGTCGGAACCGTCCGCTT
The DNA here is from genome assembly GCF_023913515.1 of Natronococcus sp. CG52. Lineage (NCBI taxonomy): Archaea > Methanobacteriati > Methanobacteriota > Halobacteria > Halobacteriales > Natrialbaceae > Natronococcus > Natronococcus zhouii. The sequence goes on along the minus strand of NZ_CP099391.1, from coordinate 3,604,721 downwards.
CGTCGCTCCGCTCGGTATCTCCGTCGGTATCGATCTCACACTGAACCCGCTCGAGCGCGCCCGCGACCGTGGTGTCGACCCGTCCGCGGCGTCGCCGAATCGCTGCCCGTCGCCGACGATGCGCTTGATTGCGCCCCGTTCGTCACAGTCTGTTTCCTCGACGATTTCACGGCGGCGTTCGTGGAGGGTCGTCGTGCGCTCGACGACGAGAGTTCCACCGTCGCCGCGCTCGATCGCTCGAGTCCGCTCGAGCGGGGCTACCAGGGGTGTAAGGACGAGAACCGTCTCTGCGCACGCGAACTTTCTGACGGGGAAAGAACCGTGTATCGCCGTCGAAGCGGCCGAACTTTCCGCCGAGCAGCGCGTCCGGACCGTCTTCGAGGACTCGTGGAACTCGACCGCGAGTCGTTCGAAGGGGGCCCTGCCCGAGACGGCCTGTTCGTCGTCACCAGTGCGTCGCCAGCATACCGAACTGCGGGTTCGTGTGTCGCCATCGCACCGGCTGCGAACGTCGATATCGCGCCCGTTCGTGTTCGTGGTTGCGACTCTCCGGGAACACGTTTATTTCGCTTCCGAATAGAGTATCGCACATGGTAAAACAGCAACTCGAACTGGTGCTCAGTCGAGCACGGTACGCAGCTATCGGCGCCGCGATCGGCGGTGGAATCGGCGGACTGTTCAGCAGGAGCGCTGCGAGTTCCGGTGCGGCCGTCGGTGCGCTCGTCGGCTCGGCGATCGGTGAGGGCCGGCTGACCGCCCAGTCACGAATCGACGAACTGCGAGAACAGCGGGGTGACCTCCTCTCGAGACAGGAGTAACGGTTTCGCTGAGTACCGTTTTTTTAATCGCCGGTCAGGGCGCGTAGTAGTACTCGCCCTCTCGTTTTTGCTCGCGATCCAGCTGTGAGTCCGGCTTGTTGATCCGCGGACGCGACGTCCGCTTGTCCCGGCGGAACGTGACCTCGAGGTTCGCGAGGAACTCGTTCATCCCGTCGCGCATCGGCTGTGGCTGGCCGGCTCGGCCGCGAACTGCGGGCTCGCCGTCGAAGACCATCAGTCGGTCGGCGAGCAGGTCGATCATGTAGATGTCGTGGTCGATGACCATCACGGTAGCGTCCTGCTGTTCGGCGTAGCGCCGGATCGCGCTCGTCGCCTGCACCCGCTGTTCGACGTCGAGGTGTGCGGACGGCTCGTCGAGCAGGTAGAGGTCGGCGGAATCCGACAGGCAGGCCGCGATGGCGACCCGCTGGCGCTCACCGCCGGAGAGGTCCGAGAGGTTCTGCTCCATGATGCGCTCTAACTGGAGCGGCTGGGCGATCTCGGTGTTCCAGTACGAGGAGCCGAACTGGTCCGTGATCGACGAGAGGAAGGCGTCGACCCGCATGTGCTGGTCGATGGTGACGTACTGGGGCTTGTACGAGATGTCCAGATCGAGATCCGCGTCTCCCTCGTCCAGCTCGAGGTCGCCCGTCAGCAGCTTCGCGAACGTCGACTTCCCGATCCCGTTGGGACCGACGATGCCGAGCACCTCGTTCTCGCGGATCTGGCCGCCCTCGACCTCGAGGCTGAACTCGCCCTCGCCGTAGCTCTTCGTGAGGTCGGGGTAGTCGACGAGCACGTCGCCGCGCGTCGCGGACCGCGGGGCGTGTTCCTCGAACTCGATGGGATCCGGTCGGATCCGCATGTTCTCGTTGTCGAGGTAGCCCGAGAGGTACTCGTTGATCCCGTTGCGGACGGACTTCGGCGAGGTGATCACGCCGTAGGCGCCGGGCTCACCGTAGGCGACGTGCAGCGTGTCCGCGAGCAGGTCCAGGATCGCGAGGTCGTGCTCGACGACGAGCATCGACTTGTCCTCCTCCTCGGCGAGTTCCTGGATCAGCCGCGCGGCCGTCACTCGCTGCCCGATGTCGAGATACGGCGTTACCTCGTCGAGGAAGTAGAAGTCCGTATCCCTGGCCAGGGTTGCGGCGATCGCAACGCGCTGGAGCTCTCCGCCGGAGAGGTCGTCGATCGACTGCTCCATGACGGGACCGATCGAGAGCCGTTCGACCAGCGAGTCGAGCGCGCCGCGCTCGTCCGTGCGCTCGAGCAGTTCGCGCGTGTTGCCGTCGAACGTCTCGGGAATCTGGTCGACGTACTGGGGCTTCTGGGCGACGGTCACCTCGCTGTCCCGGACGTCGGCGATGTAATCCTGGAGTTCGGTTCCGCGGTAGGCCTCGAGCACGTCGTCCCAGCCGACGTCCTCGTCGTGGCGGCCGAGGTTGGGCTCGAGGTCGCCCGCGAGGATGCGGACGGCCGTCGTCTTCCCGATCCCGTTCGGTCCGAGGATACCCGTGACTTTCCCCTCCTGGGGCGCGGGGAGTCCGTAGAGGGAGAACGCGTTCTCGCCGTAGCGGTGGACGGGATCGTCCTGCAGTTCCTGCGGGAGGTTGATGATCTCGATCGCGTCGAAGGGGCACTTCTCGACGCAGATCCCACAGGTTTCGCCGAGACAGATCTCCTCGGAGATGTGCACCTGATCCGGCTGCCCCTGGGGCGTCTCGTCGCCTCGCAGGGTGATACACTCCTTTCCGGTGCGGTTCGGCGGGCAGTAGTTCTTGCACTCGTAGCTACACCGGTCCGGCTGGCACCGATCTAAGTCTACGACGGCGATGCTGTCGTCCGCCATCTTACGTCATTGCCTCCGTCGTGAGGAGGATGCCCCACACCACGAACCAGAACGAGAAGGTCATGAACGTGATGAACAGGTAGTGTTTCACGCCGAACTCGTCCTCGCCGTAGATGCTCGTAAAGTCGAAGAGGACGAATTGGGCGAGGATCGCACCCACTACGACCAACAGCGCTCGGGTGTCGGTCGCCGCCTCGGCGGCCGTCGCAGCGTCGCCGGTGATCACCGCGGAGGCGAACGCCGCGCCGACGCCGAGCAGCGCGGACAGCGCCGTCACGCTGATCGAGCGGACGTGCTCGCGCCGGTCACTAATCGATTCGGTCGACATAGGTTGAGTTCTGTTTTCGGCGGTGAAAAGGGGTTCGCATTGCTCGAGGGACGTAATCTGATATCGTAAAATCGTCCTACCGATTCCGTTTTAGGCGATTACTCGACTGTGAAAGCTGGCTCCAGTAGCTCGGGATCGTCTTTGTCGCTTCGCTCGAATTCTGCGTCGTAATCTCCGTCGGCGTTGTTGTGTGTCGTATCGATTCGGTCGATCGCAATCGTCACCGTTTCGCGGGCCGAGATCGTCTCTTCGCGATTAAATTCAACTTCGTAACTGTCGCCTTGAATACTTCCGGTGGCATTGTTGCTCAGCGTAGCGCCGCTATAATCTATCTGATTAACCTGAGCCAGTGTGACTGTCACAGTTTCATTTGTAGGGAGATCTTCCGTAACTGCAAACTCGATTATCTGACTCTCATTGGTTTCATCGAGATCCATATCGGTAACGGACACACCACTAAGCCCCGAATCGGTCGGTTCGACGTTGCCACCGCCTTTTCCACACTGTATGTCGATTGTCACGGTGAACGTGGCGTCAGTGATCGAAACCGAGGAGCCGGTCGCTTCGGTCCGGAAGACGACATCCTGTTCACCAAGACTCTCTGGCTGGGCACATTCGACCTTGGCAGTCGTCGACTCGCCAGAATTGAGGTTGAGGTTATCTGTGTCCGCGTACAGAACGCTCTCATTTCCGTCGGGGATCTCTTCTACCGTAATGTCGATTTCAGCTTGCTCGTCTATGTTATTCGTCAGCGTGGCGATCTCGGTCGGATCGTCGTTTCCAGCGAGTTCACCGATGTTGTCCTGCGCATCGATTCCGAGGTACGCATTCGGGTCGTCGACGACGTTGACACTGACACTACGATCGGCTGTGATCGTGTCGAACCCGAACGCTGGTCCTGCGAGTAGCACCGCTCCAAGAGCGAGGCAGATGATCGCGAGGGTTCGAATCGGGTTTCGTGTCATGACAACTTACGGCGGCTGTTCCGTCTCCCCAAGCCGAAGCTTCCGGTTCTGGAAAACGTGAATGACTGCAGACGCGGCGAACAGAGCAATCGAGAGCGTCGCCCAGCCGAGTACAGGGAGCGTCTCGGTTGGAATCCATTCCATCCAGAGTCCGCCCATCACAGCGAACCCGATAGCGGAAAGCCCGAGGTAGTACACCCCCCACGGGATCGAATCGCCAGGGACAATATCGAGATACACTTCGAGGTCAGACGCCTGATCGGTGAGTTCGATCGTCCGGTTGTCGAACTCGACCATATTTGCTTTCTCGAGCGTGGGCAGATGGGTCTGCTGTAAGGACGTATAGACTCGCTTTCGTTCGGCCGAGGTCAACCCCTCGATCTCCTTGTCGAGTTCCCAAGCGGCGACATGTTCCGCGAGGTCTCCAAGTTCGACGGGACCGTTCTCGCGCTTGCAGTAGTGGATGGTGTAACGGCGGCGGTGATTACTGAGGAGGTCGAAAATTTCACCTCGATCAGTTCGACTACCGCTGTCGCCACTGTCCACGTCATCTTCAAGAGTCTTGGTAGGAGCACTGCTACTGTGTTGTTCTGTCGCCATTCAGATGTCCTTATTCATGAATGTAATAATCTCTGATATATAGTCTTTGTTGCCGCGAATGACCGAGAGAAGCGTTCATGATTCGGTTCCTGGCTCCACTATCCACGATTCGAGTCTTTCACACCGAGCTTGAACGTAGGTATCGGTCGGCGTGTAGTCGTTCTGGTGGCCTAATACAAAGGGGGTGGCATAACAGGGTGTGAGTAAGAACCGGCCGCAGATCGTAATCGACGCCTACGATCGCGGTGCGGGTCACAACGGAGAAAGAACCAATGAAATTGAATCGACGCAACGTGTTAGTCGGACTGGGAACGATCGTCGTGGGCAGCGGCGCCGCGCTCGGAACGGGGGCGTTTAGTCAGGTGGATGCTAATCGGTCTATAGACGTCAATATAGAGGGCGATAGTTCGGCTTACTTGGGCCTTTCACAGGCGGGGGACGACAACCAATTCGTGACAACAACTACTGAACAGGAAGTAGCAACAGTTGACATTGATATCGGGACGGATGGTGAGGATGGTATCAATGCGAATGCGGAGACGAGGTTTGTTGAATTGATTAACATTACCAACAACACCGATAGCACTAATGGTGTTGACATTAGAAACATCGAATTCAATTATTCTGGGGACGACAAAGATGCGATTACAGCCATCCCTGAGAATGGATTTGGATCCAGTAGCAATCAAGACCCATTTCCGACAGAGAATAATACGATAAGCGATGGTGCTACCAATTCAGAACTTCTCGCCCCAGGTGAAACTGTTGCGTTCGGTATCGCGATAGATCTACAGAATCACACTCTCGATACCGCTGGTGAAGTAAATGCAAGTATCACTATTACAGCGAACGGAACTGATGGGGTGTAACTTCAGTAGAACAGTTGACACCGAATCATCGACAATCGATTTCAATCGTTGGATAACAGGGAAGAAGAGATAAGACAAGTAACCGCAAATGCGACATCCCCTTATCGCCGCCGCAATTCCTGCGATCACGGCAATCGCCCTAACCGCCTTTCTTGTCATCCCTACAGGGGCTGTCAGCATCACTGACACAGGTTCCGAACCTGACCGAACGGACCACGTTGAACTCGCCCCCACATCCTTTGGGAACGGCCAGTATGCAAGCGTCGAAAACGGCGAACTCGTCCTCGACTTCGACGGCCTCAACGACCGTGCGAAGTCAACCTTCAAGGACGTCTTCGCGATTACTGTTACCGACGATTCGGTCGAACAGGTATGGCTGACCGACGGCCCCACCGGCGTGCAGTTCTACCAGAATAGCGATCCCGATGTCGTAATCGACGAGACGACGCCGCTCGAGCCAACCGCAGGTGAAACAACAACCGTCGGCGTCGAAATCGACACCCACGCCGAGACGCCCTCGAGCGAGACCTTCTCAGTTCACGTCGAGTACGAAGATGACGACGATGAAGGGAACGCCGACATCGAACTCGTCGAAATGACGACCGTCGATCGGACCGTCACCGCCGGCGAGACGCTGACGGTGCGGGCGACCTACGAGAATCACGGCGACACGGGCGGAACGACAGTCGCTCGACTGACCGTCGACGGCGTCGTCGTCGACGAGAAGGTCGTCTACGTCGGGGTCGGCGAGACCGAAACGGTCACCTTCGAACGGACGATGCAGCGGGCTGGCACGTTCGGAGTCGGCGTCGACGACCGCAACCCGACGACGATCACCGTCCAGCCACTCGACGAACCCGCGCCGGACTTCGACGTGACCGAAGCCCATCTCGAGGACGACACCATCGCCCAGGGCGAATCGACGCGCGTCATCGCCACGGTCGAGAACGCCGGCAACGCGTCCGGCGAGTTCCTCGCCGAACTCGCCGTCGGCGGAATCGTCGTCGAGGATCGGTACGTCGAACTCGAGCCGAACGAATCGAGGACGGTACGCTTCGAGCGGCAGTTCGACGAGCCCGGAACGTACGCGGTTGCCGTTAGCGGACTCGAGGCGGGCACCGTCAGCGTCGACGAATCCGCCGGGTACGAGGTGCTGAACCGGGAGCTCGACCCCGCCGTGGCCGCTGTCGTCGGGCCACCCGCACTGGTCGGGCTCCTGTTCGCCGCGGGAACCGTCAGGCGGCGGCGGAATTTATAATGGTTCGAATTCATTTCGAGACTCGTACCGGTATTCGACCATGATACTCTCTCGAGGCGACACATGACAACGACGGGGCTCGTCAAACGGGGGCTAGCCGTCGCCGTCGCGCTCGCCGTCCTCCTGCTCGTTCTCGGCCAGCTACTCGGCCAGCCGATCCTGCTCGGCTACGTCGCGACGGGGAGCATGGAGCCGGCGATGGACGCCGGCGACGGCTTCGTCGCGATTCCGAGCGCGGTGACCGGCTCGCCGAGCGAGGGCGACGTCGCGGTGTTCGACGCTCGAGAGCTCCACGACGGCGGGCTCACGACCCACCGGATCGTCGGCGAGACGGACGCGGGGTACGTCACGAAAGGGGACGCGAATCCGTTCACCGACCAGGACGGCGGCGAGCCGCCGGTGACGGAGGGCCAGATCGTCGCCGCCGCCTGGCAGGTGAACGGCGATGTCGTGACGATTCCCCACCTCGGAACCGCAATCATGGCCGTCCACGGCGCGATGGAGTCGGGGTACGGACTGGTCGCCTCGGCCCTCGGCATCACGACGGCGCTCGAGGGCGACAACCTCGGAGCGATGCTGGTCGCGCTGGGGATCTCGCTGTTCGGGGTCGGGTTCCTCCTCGATCACGCGGGACCGCACAGACGCGACACGACGCGGTCGACGTCTCGAGAGAACGTCTACGCCTTCTGGGGGACGATCGCGCTGGTGCTGTTCGTGGTCGTGGGACTCGCGACGGCGGCGATGGTGGTTCCCGCGGGTACGTACGAGTACGCGGTCGTGAGCACGGAGTCACCGACCGACGATCCGCAGGTCCTCGCCCCGGGTGAGACCGCCGAACTGACTCGAACCGTCGACAACGCGGGCTACGTTCCGGTCGTCGTCGTCCACGAGGCCGAGAGTAGTGGCGTCGAGAGCGACCTGCACTGGCAGACGGTCGGTCCTCGTGACAGTAGCGAGACGACGCTGTCGCTGTCCGCGCCGGAGTCGACCGGCGAGTACAGTCGTCACCTCGGAGAGTATCGGTATCTCGCCGTGCTCCCGCCGTCGGTGCTCGTCTGGTTGCACGGCGTCCACCCCCTCTTCGCGATCGCCGCCGTCGACCTGGTCGTCGTCGGTCTCGTCGTCGGGACGACGCTCCTCCTGTTCGGACGGAGCGACTTCCGGATCCGCACCGCCGGTGATCACGTCCCCTTCTCGACACGAATTCGGCGGCGACTTCGACGGTGGCGCTGAGAGGGGCGTGTAACGGCGACACAGACGGGGTGGAACCACTACTGTTATAGTATTTGATATACTGAATGTTCGTATGAACTGTTCCGTCATCCGAACTTTCCGTTCGGAGACGGCTCGAGGGAGGGGGTATGCGAGCAAACGGCATCACACTCCGGGGGGAGAGGCGTGATCGAGAACCCGCGGCTGGATCTGTTGATCGCGGAGCACGGCCGCGCGCTCACCATTTTACTCGTGGGGATGGGCATCCTCGCGCTCGTCGCGACCGGCTGGGTCGCCGCCACGCCGTCGACATCGATGACTACCCAGGAGGTCGACCGGGAGTCGATCGCGACCGAGACGACGACGAGCGCCGTCGTCGTCGAGGACAGCCCCTGGGACGAGGGGACGGAACTCGAGGATAGCCCGGTCTACGTCCTGTCTGCGACACCCGAGTTGACGCTCACGCCCGAGACGTCCGTCCCGACCGACGAGACGACGGTTACACACGAAGTACGAGTCCATCACGAGGCGGAACGCGACGGGTCGGTCTTCTGGGAGGAAACCGACCAGCGGTCACGGACGTCGGCGTCCGTCGAGGACGGTGTCGCCAGTTCCGAGACGACGATCGACGTCGAGGCCGCCCGCGACCGGCAGACGGAACTTAAGGAGGAGTTCGACGGCATCGGAACGATCGGAACCGTCGTCGAGGTCGTCGTCGAGTACGAGACGGGGACCTACACCGACGAACAGGTACTGGAGACGTCGCTTCAGATGACCGAGGAGGCCTACTGGCTCGAGGGGCCACTTGCCGACTCGGCCGAGCACAGCCAGACCGCCCAGATCGAGGTACAGGAGTCACCGAACACCGCGGTGATCGGCGGACTCTCGCTGGCTGCAGCGCTCGCACTCGCGGGTGCCGCCGTCGTCATTGCGCGCGGCCCGGTCGACGTCGAGGCGGCCCGGCGGTCGATACACGAACACCGCTACGCAGAGTGGATCTCCCGCGGATCGATCCCGATGTGGGTCGGCGACTACCACGTCGCGCTCGACAGCCTCGAGGACGTCGTCGACGTCGCGATCGATACGAACGAGCGCGTCGTTCACGACGAACAGCGGCGGCTGTTCGCGGTCGTCAACGGCGAGGTCGTCTACTACTACGCCGAGCGCGGTCAGTGGGAGCAGACCGCCTGGCCGGAGCTGGAACTCGGGGAGTCCGCCAGCGACGAGGCCGACGAGCCACCGACGGTCCCGACGCCTCGAGAGGAGCTCGCGGACGACCTTCCGGATCCGGACGACGACGATGCGTGGGAGCAGATCTAGCCCGGTAGACGAGTCGTTTCGATCGTTCGAATCCTCGAGTGCGGTAACCAACGGCTACTCCCGGTAGTTCGAATCTAACGCGACCGTCGATGATCCGCGCTCATCGCTTTCGTTCGTCGCGAACTGACTGACTGGTCAAAACGTGTCGGTATCGGAGTTCTGACCGGTAAAGGCACAATTTTCATTTTCATTAGATGTGAATAATATGCTAGTTACCCACCCAGTAAGGCTCAACTTTTATACTGTTGGGTGCTTTCGAATCGTAGTATGGATGCGACTGACGGGGAGAACATCGAAGACTTGCCACCGAGCGCGAAACTCGTTTTCAAGGTCCTCGAATATGACGGCCCGCTAACTCAAAAACAGATCGTCGAGGAGTCGATGCTCTCGGCTCGAACCGTTCGCTACGCGCTCGAACGGCTCGAGGAGATCGGCATCGTCGACGAGGATATCTACTTTGCAGACGCTCGCCAGAGCCTCTACCGACTCGAGGAACCCGTCGCGGCCGACGGCAGCGGCGTCGAGGAGTCGCCGAAGAAAGACGCCTGCTGCGCGGAGTAGTCGGGAAAGCGGCAGGATTATTTTCCAGTGGTGACCGCCCTCCTACATGGACAAGGAACGGTTACCACGGTGGGGCTGGCTGCTGGCTGGGCTGTTTGCGATGTCACTTATCGCACAGCTGATCAATCAACTCGTTCTCTATCCGGCCGGACTGCCGAGGGCGTACCAGTCGATCACGGTCATCACGCTCATGTCGCCGGTGTTGATCTACATCGGCGTCTGGTACGACGAGGACCGCCAGCACTACTGGGAGCAATCGCAGGAGCAGATCGTCGGTGACGTGGTCTTCATCGTCGCTAGCGCAGCGCTGGGCTCGGCGATCACGCTGGTCGCGATCGTCGATACGGGCCTCTGGCCGATGTTACAGGACATCGTCGCGATGGCCGTCGGCTTCATGCTCTCGTGGGGGCTGTTCTGGTGGCGCAATCCGGACGTCTACCGCGGTCTCGACTGAGAGACCGTCGAACGGTCAGGGCTCTCTCTCGGTGACGTTCTCACGACCCGCGACTCCGGGGGTTCGAGGCATCGTCCGTTTGTGAGCCGTCTCGACGTACATGGATGCGATCGCGCGAGCGGTTCGTGAATCGACCTCGAGCGCAGCGGTGACTTCCGCGATCGATTCGCCCTCGTCGACGAGTCGCTGCAACAGCGGATCGATCACGTCGTAAGTGGCGCCGAGTTCGGCCGCGTCCGTCTGGTCGGCCCAGAAGCCCGCCGTCGGATCCTTGCTGACGATTCGTCGTGGAACGCCGAGTCGTTTCGCGAGGGCGCGGACCTCAGTTTTGTACAGGTCTCCGATCGGATAGGCGTCGGCCGCGCCGTCCCCGTACTTCGTAACGTATCCGAGCAACAACTCCGAGCGGTTCGCGGTACCGAGCACGACTCGAGACTGGCGGTTCGCCGCGTAGTACGCACAGCACATCCGCAGTCGAGCGATCACGTTGCCGATCGTTCGGTTACGCTCGTTCGGACGATCGTCCGATTCCGGCTCGAGTTCTGCCGTGATCGTCTCCTCGAACGCGGTGAGCAACGGCCGTAGCTGAATCTCGTGGAACGAGATGCCGAGTCCGTCGGCGATCGTACGGGCGTCGTTGACGTGTTGTTGGTCGGCCTTGTGACAGGGTAGACCGAGTCCGAGCACGCGGTCTCCTCCCAGCGCTTCGACTGCCAGTGCCGCCGTCACCGTCGAATCGATGCCGCCGCTCATCGCGACGACGACACCGTCTGCATCCGCGGTAGCGACGAGCCGCTGTATCTCTGTGACGATGCGCTCGCGGATCGTCTCGACCCCGCTATCGCTCGTGATAAAGGAGCCGTTCTCTTGCCCCACACTCGAGTATACGAATGTCTTCCCATCTCCGATACTTCCACTCATTCCTGCACATTCCTCATAGATATCGCTATATCTGTCTGAGATAAGTGACTTTTGGTTAAACAACTAGTACTCTCGGTGTGGGTATCGATCCCATCGTCGACCCTGTAGAGCCGATCAGACGATTCTCGTCGCGACACCTGCCGTAACAAAACGCGATTCTCTCGTCGCCGTTGCTCGCGTCGCTCGCAGAAGACACGGAAAATGAACTATCGCTCGTCTTCACTCGCTCGCGGTTGCTCCCTTTGCTCGCGGCCGCTTCCCTACGAAGGAACAACCGTAACCGGATCCTTGCGGTCGATGGCGTGCTCGAGGTCGTCCGCGATGGCGCTCCCTCTCGAGACCTGGATCTCGCCGCCGCGACTCACCGTCGCGGTGAAGAGGTACTCGCCGCCGGCCTGGACCTCGACGGTCTCCCCCTGATTGCCGTCGACGGGGATGACGATGTGTCTCGAGGTGATCTCCGGCTGAACCATCTGGCCGGGCTGGGAGCCGCCGTCGGTGTTCCCACCGGCACCGCCGCCGCCGCCAGCCGCTCCGGCGTTCGCCCCGTAGTTGGGATTCTCGTCGTGGGTGCGAACGTCGATGTCGATACCCAGTCGGTTCTCGACGTCGGTGATGCGACCGCCGCCCTTGCCGATCACGCTCGAGATGTCGTCGTCCTCGACGTAGACGACGGCCTTGTCCTGGCTCCTGAGTTCGACGTCGACGTATCCGCGCGCGATCGAACGGATCTCGCGTTCGATCTCCTGTTTGGCGATGCGGTCGACGCCGGATTCGGTTCCGGGACCGCCCTCGTCGTCCTTGAGGGGGACGGTGACGACCTGTCGGTTGAAGGTGTAGATCTCGTACTCCGGCTCGCCAGTCTCGAAGTTAGTGACCTGGATCACGGGACGGGCGAGGTCCTCCTCGGTGAGGCCGGCGGGGACCTTGACCTCCGTCTGCACGTCGTAGACGGTCTCGACCTCGCCGGCTTCGATGTAGACGACGGTGTCGACGACCTGCGGGATCATCCCGAGTTCGACGCGGCCGACGAGTCGCTGGAGCGCGTCGATCGGTCGCGTCGCGTGGACGACGCCGATCATGCCGACGCCGGCCAGGCGCATGTCCGCGAACACCTCGAAGTCGTTGGTCTTGCGGACCTCGTCGTAGATGGTGTAGTCCGGCCGGACCATCAGCAGGGCGTCGGCGGTCTTCTCCATCTCGCCGGCCAGTTCCGTGTACTGAGTGATCTCGGGGCCGACCTGCAGGTCCCGCGGTTTCTCCATCGTCTTGACCGCGTAGTCGTGATCGGAGATGAAGCGCGCGACCGCCTGCGCAAACGTCGACTTCCCGGCGCCCGGCGCACCCGAGATCAGGACGCCGCGCTGGCGCTCGAGGAGCCGGTCCTTCAGCTCCTCGGCGTTCTCGTAGTCGTCGATGTCGGTCTGGGCGATGGGTCGGACGGCGGTGATCTCGATGCCGTCCGAGAACGGGGGTCGACCGATGGCGATCCGGTAGTCCCGGAACTGGACGATCTTCATGCCCGGCTCCGAGAGCTCGATGAAGCCGCCGGGGGCCTCCTTGGCGCCGTCGACGACCTCGCGAGCGTACTCGTCCATCGTCTCCTCGTCCAGGGGCTGGTCGGCGATCTCCTCGTAGCGCATCTCGCCGAGTTCGCCCCGCTTGGCCATCGGGACGGCGTCGGTCCTGAGGTGGACGCTCATCGTGTCCTCGTCGAAGAACTCCTCGACGGTCAGCGTTCCGACCTCTCGGATCTCCGGCGAGACGTGCTCGACCTCGAGTCCCTTGGCCTGGGCGACCTCGGACTGGACGATATCGCTGGTGAGGAAGGTGGCGTCGAATTCCTCCGCGAGGTCGCGGATCAGCGCGTCGATCTCGCCCTCGGAGGCGTGTCCGCGCTCGATCGCGCTGGGTCGTTCACCGACGTACTCGAGGCTGATGACGCCCTCGTCGGCCAGCTCGGCGAGTCGCTGGAGCTCCGAGAGGCCGTCCCAGCCGCTGTCGAGCCCGTCGTTCGCCTGCGCCTCGAGTTCCGCGACGACGGCTTCCGGTACGGAGATCGTCGCTCCCTCGAACTGCCCGTCTTCGATCGTCGCCGAGACGCGGCCGTCGATGACCACGCTCGTATCCGGCACGACATTCATACCTCACACTGGATCCCGAACGGCAATAAGGATGTTCAAGCATATTAAGGGTCGACGTCGTCGGGTTCGCCGATTGCGGTGCACTCAACTCGGTTGCGGTCGATCGTTCCGGCATGTCGGTTACCGATCTAACGCGTGAACTCGTGGCGATTCCGAGCCACGAGGACGAGACGGCTGCGGGTGACTTCCTCGAGGAGTGGCTTCGCCGCGAGACCGCGGCCGAAGTGACCCGAGACGGCGCCGGAAACGTGATCGCCCGGAAGGGAGCGGGGACGGAAACCCTCGCACTCGTCGGCCACCACGACGTCGTCGAACCGGCCGCGTCGCAGCTCGACGCCGGCGACGCGTACGCCCTCGAGGAGCGCGGCGGCCGCCTCTACGGACGCGGCACGGCGGACATGAAGGGCGCAGTCGCCGCGGCGGCGCTCGCGTTCCGGGACAGCGAGGTGCCACGCACCTCGAGCAGCCGGACGCAGTCCGGCGACGAACGGCCGGCGGGAGAACTCGTCTTCGCGAGTTTCGTCGGCGAAGAGGTCGGCGGCGTCGGCGCTCGTCACGCCATCGATCAGGGATTCGCGCCCGACTACGCGATCGTCGGCGAGGGATCGACGGGGTACTCGGCGCCCGGCGTCACCGACGTCGCCGTCGCCCACAAGGGACGCCGCGGAAGCACGATCACGGCCCGCGGCGAGCGCGCCCACGCGAGCGAGCAGGAGGCCGGCGAGAACGCGATCTACCGCGCGACGGACGCCGTCGACGTCGTCCGAAAGCTCGAGCCGCCGGCCGTCGAGGTCGGCGGCGAAACGCTCGAGGGCAGCGTCGTCGTCACGGAGATCGAGGGCGGAACGGCGATGAACGTCGTTCCCGATCGCTGCGAGATCACCGTCGACGAACGGACGGTCCCCGGCGAGCGCGTCGCCCTCGAGTCCGTCGAGGATCTCGCGGGCGTGGAGTGGGTGATCGATCAGGATCTACCGCCGATGCGGTGTGAGGACGCGGGCTTCGCCCGGACCGTGCTCGAGGCGGCCGCCGCCGTCCAGCCCGACTCGCCGGCGCTCGTGACGAAGCCGCACGCGACCGACGCCGGCTGGCTCGCGGCGGCCGGGACGGAGTGCGTCGTCTGTGGAGCCGCGGAGCCCGGCGAGGCGCACACGGACGACGAGAGCGTTTCGATCGCGGTGCTCGAGCGCTGTGCGGAGCTCTATCGGCGAGCGGCGGAGCGCTGGCCGCAGTAAGAGACTCTCATTCGCGTTTCGGTTCGCCGTCAACGTCGGCCGCGTCGTTCGATTCGGTCGTCTCGGGAGGTTCCCCGCGCTCGGTTGATTCGGCGGTGTCGTCGGCTTCCACCGCATCTTGCGTCTCCGGACCGTCGCCGCCCGCGTCCGCCGTCTCCTCGCGCTCGGTTACGTTCTCGCTTCCGCACTCCGGACACGCCTGCTCCGTGTAGAACTGCGTTCCGCAGTCCTCGCAGACGTATCCAGCCTCGTCGGCGGCGGCCTCCTTGGCCTCGTGCGTGAACTGCCCGACTTTCCGACCGAGGTTCTCGAAGAATCCCATTTGGGATACGTTGACGATCGAATCGGATAACTCTTCACCACGCTCTCCGGCGTGATCGTACCGCGAACGGCCCCGGGTCAGGCTCTCTCCGTCGAACGCGACGTCTCGAGTGAAAACGGGCCGCAGGTCGCTCTACCGATCGCGAAACGCGACCGGCGAGCGACCGATCGCTGACCATCCGTCGATCCGACGCTAGACGCCGGGGACGCCGACGGCCTCGAACCCGGTGATACCGAGCGCCGCGAGGACGTACAGCACGATCAGCACGGTGACCCACGCGAGCAGACCGATCATCGCGGCGGCCGTCCACTCGCCCGGGTACCGGAAGTTGATCACGGCGATGTACGCGAGCAGGGCCAGCACGGGGCCGAGGAGCGGTATCCAGCCGACGAAAAAGCCGACGACGGCCCACACGATCGCACCGATCAACGCCGTGACGATGGCGTGGTCGTAGTCTCCTGCGCCGACGATGACTCGCGCACCGACGTAGATGCCGAGCGCACCGATCAGCAGGCTGACGAGGAACACGACGGCTGATGCTAGGACCATTGCGTGACGATTCTCGTCGGTCCCGACGAACAGCCCATCGCTTGCACGTTCCAGATTCCTATCACGGGTCGGCTTTCTCGCTCCCGTTCGGGGCGGAGACAGACTACAGTTCCCGATCTCGAACGGTAACTCTCTCGAGATGCCTTCCTCGTTCGGGATACCGGAACCGCGACGCCAACGCTACCGGCGCTCCGCGGTACTCGGTGAAACGGCGAGTACGGATCCTCCGTTCGCCGCGCAGCGGGTGCCGGTGCGTCGAGGCGTCAGACTCCTGGGACGCCGACGGCCTCGAACCCGGTGACGCCGAGGAGCGCGAGCACGTAGAGGACGACCAGCACCGACAGCCAGGCGATGACGGTGATCGCGATCGCCTCTATCCAGCCGCCGGGGTACCGGGAGTTGATGACCGCGAGGTACGCGAGGAACACCAGTATCGGGCCCAACAACGGAATCCAGCCGAGGAAGAATCCGACAAGTGCCCAGACGATCGCACCGATGAGCGCGGTCACTAGCGCGTACGTGTAGTCTTCGGTGTCGACGACGACTTTCGCGCCGACGAAGATGCCGACCGCGCCGATCAGCAGGCTGACGAGGAATACGACGAGTGATGCCAGGACCATTTCGTCACAGTATCTCTCGGCGGAAGCGAACAGTTCGTGGCTTGCACGTTCCACAATTCTATCATCTGTCCGGCTTTCGACGACGGTCGAACCGAGGCCCAGAGAATCGACCGCGGTTCGCGGTACGTGCGCGCTCGATTTCCGGACTCGCCGTGCTACCAGAACCACGACGTTGATGTCGCTTCCGTAAGTATTGCCAGCCAATGGCAACCGACCAGGCGCAAAGCGAGCAGCGCACCGATGCCTACGAACAGTTCGAAGACCGAATCGAGCGGATCACGAACGTCGGGAACGCCGCCGGCATCCTCCGGTGGGATCAGGAGGTCGTCATGCCCGAAGAGGGGACGCCGGCCCGCGCACAGCAGCTCTCGGCGCTGTCCTCGATCAGCCACGAACTGCTGACCGCCGACGAGACGGGCGAGTTGCTCGAGCGGCTCGAATCCGAAGAGCTCCCCGAGGAGCGACAGGCCGTCGTCCGCGAGATCCGCCGACAGTACGACCGCGAGACCAGCGTCCCGCAGGAACTCGTCGAGGAGATCTCCGAGACGACCGCCAACGCCCACCCGACGTGGAAGCAGGCCAGGGAGGAGGACGACTTCGAGCAGTTCGCGCCGACCCTCGAGAAGCTGGTCGAACTCAAACGCGAGTACGCGAACCACATCGACCCCGACGCCGACCCGTACGCCGTGCTCTTCGCCGACTACGAGCCGTACCTCGACCTCGAGACGGCCGAACGAGTCCTCGAGCGGCTGCGCGAGGAGCTCGTCCCGCTGATCGACGCGATCCAGAACAGCGACGCCGATCTGGCCACCGAGACGTTCACCGGCCAGTTCGATGACGACGACCAGGAGGCGCTGGCCCGGGACGTCCTCGACTCGCTGGGCTACGACTGGGGCCGCGGCCGCCTCGACACTGCGCCCCACCCGTTCTCCTCGGGGACGCAATTCGACGCCCGCGTCACCACCCGGTTCGAGGAGGACGACCTGCTCGGCTCGCTCACCTCGACGGTCCACGAGTTCGGCCACGCTAACTACACGCTCGGGCTCCCCGACGAGGCCTACGGCACGCCGCTGGGCGACTCGCGCGACCTGACGGTCCACGAGTCTCAGTCTCGGCTCTGGGAGAACCACGTCGGCCGCTCGCAGCCGTTCTGGGAGCAGTTCCTGCCGACCGTCGCCGGCCGGTTCTCGGAACTCGAGGACGCCACGCCCGAGGACGCCTACGAGGCCGCGAACCAGGTCTACGACGACAACCTCATCCGGGTCGAGGCGGACGAACTCACCTACCACCTCCACATCGTGATCCGCTTCGAGATCGAGCGCGACCTGATCTCGGGAGACCTCGAGGTCGAGGACGTTCCCGAAGTCTGGAACGACAAGTACGAGGAGTACCTGGGCGTCCGGCCCGAGACCGACGCCGAGGGCTGTCTACAGGACATCCACTGGTCCCACGGCTCCTTCGGCTACTTCCCGACGTACTCGCTGGGATCGGTGCTCGCCGCACAGCTGTACGCCGCGGCCGAGGACGAACTCGGCGATATCGACGAGAACGTCCGAGAGGGCGAGTTCGGTGAACTCAACGGCTGGCTACGCGAGAACATCCACCAGCACGGCGCGCGCTACACGACCCCCGACCTGGTCGAGCACGCGACCGGCGAGGCGTACACGGCCGACTACTTCCTCGAGTACGCGAAATCGAAGTACGGCGAGCTGTACGACCTCGACGAGTACTGAAATCGGCCGGTCGCCGATACCGGTTCTCTGTTCTTTCGTGTGGGACGACTGTTACGTACAGGTCAAAGAGATAACGGAACGGCGTTTGATTTCACTGAAAGCTGTCAGGAGCGGTGTGTTGAATACAGAGGATGAGTCCAGCACAATGGACCTATTTATTTCAGCCTGAATTCAATGAATCAGGCGTCCCGTAGATTTGCTTAATTATCATTCTGGGACTGCTGGCCCCAAAGTAACTCGTCCTCGGATGGAGCAGGTTTATCCGCCGTCGAATCAGTCGAAGTGTCGAACCGGAGAATTGCATAGAAGAGCAGTCCGAGTCCAGCCGCGAACAAGAGGTCTTCACTGACCTGAAGGAGTAAGATCTCGGTGAACGTCAAGCGATAGTCGATCGACATCCAGAGGAAGTAGACTGGGTCAACGAGCGTCCCTAGGACGAGCAGGCCGAATCCCAGGGTGGCAAACCAATACGACGCCTGATCGCTGTTTCGTCGATACGCGAGGAAACTCAGCGCGGTCAAGAGACTCCCGACCGCGACTGCCCCGATGTTACTGAAGACGTACGCCCACAATTCCAGCGTGCTATCCATAGTACGGATCGTTCCAGAAGTGCGGCCAGTCCGCCTTGCTATTCGTTCCCCGACTCGCCTCTTGGTAGGAGTCAGCAAGCCCGTTTAAGAATCCGTCCAGCTTCTCAACAGCGGAGTCGTCACGTTCGAAGATGATCGTGAAGACCCGCTCGAGAACAGGATGATCGATGTAGGAGACGTCACCAGTGGCGGGGTCAAAATTGATGACGTTGATCTCGTCGAGGCTCGGAAGATGCACGTGGTACAGCAAGAGGCCGATCTCCTCGGCTGACGGTAACTCACGACGAACCGTTACTGGCAGACGGTGGCGAATCTCGTGTGCCAGTTCGGTTCGCGACTTCGTCTGTTCGGCTTCGAGAACGGTCAGCGTGATCCGACGATATTCGTGGGAAAGCGCTGAGAGTATCGCATCCACATCGTCGGCGTTGATCTTGAGCAACCGTTCAAACCGTGGATCATCGAGCGCCGGGTGCGTCGCGATTTGAACGACGCCATCATTTTCCTCCCACGAAATGAAGCCTGCAGCCTCCAGTGCTGGCAGATGAACATGGGAGAGTTGCATCTGCATCGCCTCGATCTCTGTTGTACCGAGCGACGACGTCCCCCGCTCCGCGGCAGCAAGGTAGGCGGCAAGTTGCTTCACGGGGAGCGTCGATCCCCACCTGTTTAGGGCGAGAAGGCACTCGCGTCGGTGACGGGACGCGATACACTCCAGCGTCGGATTCCGCAAACAGGTGTCACTCTCTGCCATCACTCCACCACTCAGTTCCGACGGCTAAATAGCGTTGTCACAGGCTAACTATACCTTCACGCTGGATCACTCGTCGTTTCTCCTGTACTGAGCGATCACCACCTTCACAAATCGTGCCCGATCTCATGCGACATTCGCGCTGTGTATTCAGCACGGCTCTGCCACCATCACCGATATCTGATAGAATCCACGGCGTTACATACGCACCCTCTGCGTAACGAACTGCCCCAACAGACTGTTTTCGAACTCGACTGCTGACACCGTACGGTTCGGTCGTCGCCTCGACCCGAGGCTTTAGTACCGCCTGTTACATATTTCGAACCGAAACATGGCAACCGCTGACGAGCCCCACGACACCGACGACGCCCCCGGCGCCTATCGCGACCTCCTCGAGCGATCGGAGAAACTCACAGACGTACAGATGGCCTCGATGGTGCTGGGCTGGGACCAGCGCGTGATGATGCCCGAAGGCGGGACGCCCGCCCGGGCCGGACAGCTCTCGACGCTCTCCGGGCTGGGTCACGAGCTCCTCGTCGACGAGGAGGTCGGAGAGTGGCTGAGTGAATCGGAATCGGCTGATCTGACCGACGAACAGGCGGCCGTCGTCCGGGAGTTCCGCCGGGAGTACGACCGCTCCGCCGAGGTTCCTTCGGACGTGATCGAGCGAGTGGCGGCCCACCAGGCGGAAACCCAGCAGGTCTGGCAGGAGGCGAAAGCCGAGGACGCCTTCGAGCAGTTCGCGCCCGCCCTGGAAGAGCTGGTCGACCTCCACCGCGAACGGGCGGGAGCCATCGATCCCGACGCGAACCCCTACCGGGTGCTCTACGAGGACGGCCAGCCGTACCTCCCGCTCGAGACCGTCGAGGGAATCTTCGAAGAGCTTCGCGAGGGTCTCGTTCCGCTGATCGAGGAGATCAAAACGGAAGGGCGGGAGCTCCCCTCGGTGTTCACGGGCCACAGCTACGACGAGGACGACCAGATGGCCCTCTCTCAGGAGGTCGTCGACCTGCTCGGGTACCCTCGAGAGCACGGCCGCCTCGACACCGCCCCGCACCCGTTCATGTCCGGCAACCAGTTCGACGCTCGGATTACCACCCGGTTCAGGGAGGACGATCCGATCGACGCCCTGATGGCGACGATTCACGAGTTCGGCCACGCGAGCTACCAGCTCGGACTGCCGGCGGAGGAGTACGGAACCCCCCTCGGCGCATCCCGCTCTTCGGGCGTCCACGAGTCCCAGTCGCGGTTCTGGGAGAACCACGTCGGTCGCACGAAGGCCTTCTGGGAGCTGTTCCTCCCGACGATGAAAGATCACTTCCCCCACCTCGAGGACGTCACCGTCGACGAAGCCTACGCCGCGGCGAATCGGATCTACCCGGAGAACCTGATCCGCGTCGAAGCCGACGAACTCACCTACCACCTCCACATCATCCTCCGGTGCGAGATCGACCGGGCGTTCGTCGAGGGCGATCTTCCGGTCTCCGAGGTCCCCCGCGTCTGGAACGAGAAGATGGGCGACTACCTGGGCGTCACCCCCGAGACCGACGCGGACGGCTGTCTCCAGGACACCCACTGGTCGGCCAGCTTCGCCGCCTTCCAGGGCTACACCGTCGGCAGCGTGCTGGCCGCACAGCTCGACGCCGCGATCCGAGAGGACCTGGACGTCGACGGCCTGATCCGCGAGGGCGAGTTCGAACCGCTCTGGGAGTGGATGACCGAGCACGTTCACCGTCACGGACAGCGCTATCCGACGGAAGAACTGATCGAGGTCGCGACGGGGGAACCGCTCACCGCCGACTACTTCCTCGAGCACGTCGAGTCGAAGTACGGCGATCTGTACGACCTCGAGGGCTACTGAGACCGACCGTCCGTTGGTCTCCGATCACCGCTTGCAGAAACGCTTAGGAGCGAGCGATCCTCCGTCAGTACACGATGACCGACTCACTCGAGCAACGGACCGCGATCGTCACCGGTGCGAGCGCCGGCATCGGCGCGGCCACCTGTCGCGCGCTCGCGAGCGAGGGAGCGAACGTCGTCCTCGCCTCTCGCAGCGAGGACGACCTCGAAGAACTGGCGACCGACATCGAGCGGAACCACGGCGTCGAGACGCTGGTCGTGCCGACGAACGTTCGCGATGAGGACGACGTCGACGTCCTCATCGAGGCGGCCGTCGACCGGTTCGGCGGCTTCGACGTCCTGGTGAACAACGCGGGGCTCTCTCGCGGCAGCGAGATCGCGGAGATGACGACCGAGGAGTACGAGACGATGCAGGAGACCAACGTCGACGGCGTCTTCTACGCGACGCGGGCGGCGATCCCCCACGTTCGCGAGCGCGGCGGTCACCTGATCTTCGTCGGGAGCTTCGCCGGCCAGTACCCGCGGTCGTTCAACCCGATCTACGCCGCCACGAAGTGGTGGGTGCGCGGATTCGCCAAGAGCGTCGCGGCCCAGGTCGGCGACGACGGCGTCGGCGTCACCGTAATCAATCCGGCGGAGGTCCGTTCGGAGTTCGAGACGACCGATGGCCGGACGTTCGCCGAAGCCTTCGACGCGAACGAGGCCAGCGAACCCGAGGAAGTCGCCGACGCGATCGTCTTCGCCGCGAGCCGGGACCACTCGAGCGTGAGCGAACTCGACATCAACCGCCGGGACAAGTTCGCCGACAGTTTCTGACCCCCGTTAAAAGGAGGATGGGAGTGCCGGGTGCAGACTCACCCCCGGCGCGTGCCACCGCTCGAGTATGCGTATCTCGATTCCCGGCTTCAGGGGCCTCTACTACGACACCGACGCGGAATCGCCCGCCGTGACGGTCGCCCTGACTGCGGCCGGCCGACGAGCGCCGAAACCGCAAGGGTACGCCGTCCAACTGCTTCCGTACCTCTGGTCGTTCGACGTCGACCTGCGGGAGGTGCCGAACGATCATCCGATCCAGTACCTTCACCCGGAGGGCGCACAGAGCCTGGCCGAACTCCCCGCCGAGCGGGGGATCCGGCAGGCCGGCGCCGAACTCGAATCCGTCCTGCAGTTCGTCTGGGCGGTCAACGACGAGGTCGAGTCGGCGACCGGGAAACTCGTCGGCAAGGAGCGCACGCACGACGGCGTCACCATCGAGATTACCGACGGCAGTGTCGGCGTCGATGGATCGGAACTCGAGACGAACGAGTTCGACATCGACGATGAACCGGGTTCGACCGGTTCGAGCACCGAAACGACGATCGAGATCGAGGAGGGCCCCGTTGACGAAACGCCGGACACCGATCAGTCGGACGCAGACGACTCCGAGTCCGACGAGCCGGATTCCGACGAGTTCGACAGTACGGACGACTTCCAGCCGGACGAACTCTGACGGAGCGCCCGTCCAGAGGCTGCTGTTTTTGGCCCTGCCGCTCCTACGGCAGGTATGCGAATCGTTACGACGCTCCCCTCGGCGACGGAACTCGTCGCCGCGCTCGGCCTCGAGCCGATCGGCGTCTCCCACGAGTGCGACTACCCCCCCGGCGCCGAGTCGATCCCCTCGATCACGCGCTCGCGCGTCGACGCCGACGCCTCGAGCGGCGAGATCGACCGGCAGGTCCTCGAGATCGGCGAAACCGACGACGGCGTCTACGAGGTCGACGTCGATCTCCTGGACGACCTCGAGCCGGACCTGATCGTCACGCAGGGAATGTGCGACGTCTGCGCGGTCGACGAGGCCGTTATCGGTGCGGCGCTCGAAGAGATCGAAGCCGATCCCGAGGTGTTGACCGTCGATCCTCACACCGTCGAGGACGTTCTCGAAGACCTCGAGCGCCTCGGGCGCGCGACGGGCCGCGAAGAGTGTGCTCGGGAGGTTCGGTCGGAGCTGGAGAGCCGGATCGCCACCGTCCGGGAGGGGACCACTGACATCGACGCCGACGATCGGCCGCGGGTGGCGATCTTCGACTGGACGGACCCCGTCATGATCGCGGGCCACTGGACCGCCGAACTCGTCGACTGGGCCGGCGGCGCGTACGGGCTGGCCGATGTCGGCGAACCGTCGCGGCCGCGGGAGTGGGAGGAGATCCGCGAGTACGATCCCGAACTCGCGATCGTCGCGCCCTGCGGGTTCGACCTCGAGCAAACCGCCGCGAACCGCGCCGATCTCACCGACCGAGACGGCTGGGACGACCTCACAGCGGTTCGAAACGACCGAGTCTGGGCGATGGACGGCCACCACTACCTCAACCGACCCGGGCCGCGGCTCGTGGACACGCTCGAGGCGCTCGCACCGATCGTCCAGCCGGATCTGTTCGAGGGGCCGCCGGAATCGGTCGCGGTGCCGTTCGACGGACTCGAGGCGCTCGAGTCGAGTGACGCCTCCCCGTCCGGATCGCGAGCCGATCCGACGCCGTAGCCGTGCTGGTCCTCCCACCCGAAGTTCGGGACGCGATCGTGAGTCGCGCTCGAGAGGGGCGGCCCGAGGAAATCTCCGGGATCTTCGGCGGCGAGTACGAGAAGACGGGCCGGAGTATCGTTCGCTCGCAGTACCCCGCCGCGAACGTCGCCGAGACCCCCCGGACGCGGTACCGGATCGACCCCGAGGAACAGCTCGAGATCTTCGAGCGCCTCGAGGGCCGCGGCGAGGAGATCGTCGGCTTCTACCACTCCCACCCGCGCGGCCCGACGCGGCCGAGCGAGACCGACGCGGCCAATGCGACGTGGCCTGATCGCTCCTATCTGATCGTCTCGCTCGGCCCCTTCGAGATCGGGTCCTGGCGCTGGCGTGAGTCCGAGGACGGTGACAGACGATTCGAACGAGAAGACGTCGTGCTCGAGTAATTCAGGGCGCTTCGGTGCCCGGTTACTCTACCGAATCTTCAGTTCCCTCGAGTTCGGCCGCCCGCTGTCTCGCCTCGGCCGCTCGCTCGCCGAACTCCGTGATCTCGTCCTCGAGTTTACTCCCGACGAGGTACTTGAAATCGTCCGGCATCAACCCGCGCTGGACGTCGACCGTAACCATCGCGTCGCAGCCCTCGACGATCTCGGGCGCCCACTTGCCTTCCGCGAGCTTCGACTCGTCGGTAACGACCGCCTCGCCGTCCTCGACGTCGATGAAGGCCGTCACGATGTTCCAGATCTGCGGGTTGCTCGTCGTCGCCTCGTCGAACAGCCCCTCGAGTCGCGACTCTCTGACGGGTTCGTCCCGCAGTTCTATAACCAGGTCCGTGAGCGCGTCGGCGATCGCCTCGTACTCGTCCGCCCGCTCGCGAAGCTCCTCCGGGTCCGGATCGTCGCTCCCGATACCCGTCATCAGCTCCCCTCCGTTTTGGCTGCGTCGACAGTCATGATCGATGGTAGCCGCCTCGGAACTGTAAACGTACGCTTCCACACCCGATGCCGGTCGGCGATCCCTCAGTCGGAGAGGACGTCCGGCACCCACTTCCGGTTCGGATCCCCGGTTTCGTCCATCCAGTCGATCAGTCGATCCCGCATCTCCCGGCGAGCGTCCTCGTAGTCGGGGTGGTCGATCAGGTTCTGTAGCTCCGCCGGATCGTCCTCGAGATCGTACAGTTCGTCGATATCCGGCCCGTTGTAGACGTACTTGTAGCGATCCGTGCGGACCATCCGCTGGGTGTAGAGTCCGAACTCGTCGCCGTGGTACTGCGCGAAGACGGAGTCGGGCCGCTCCGCGGGCGCGTCGCCGCCGTTCTCGAGCAGCGGAACGAGGCTCCGCGAGTCGAACGAGTCCGGTACCGGGACGTCGCCCATCTCGAGGAACGTCGCCGCCAGATCGTGCAGGTGGACGGGCGCTTCGCAGACCGATCCCGGGTCGACGACGCCGGGCCAGCGCACCTGCAGCGGAATGTGATAGGTATCGTCGTACATCAGCGGCCCCTTGTTGAACTGGCGGTGTGCGCCGACGAAGTCGCCGTGATCCGAGGCGTGGACGACGGCCGTCTCCTCCGCGAGGCCGTTCTCCTCGAGCGCCGCGAGGATTCGATCGAACTGGTCGTCGATCATGGTCACGAAGCCCCAGTACTTCGCGATAGCCTCGGCCCAGATCTCCCAGTCGAAATCGGCGACGCCTCGATAGTGGAGAAAGTTCTCGTGAACCTGCGGCTTCCCCTCGTAGGTCTCGGCGTAACTCTCGGGGCGCTCGACGTCCGCCGGATCGTACGTCGAGGCGTAGGGCTCGGGGACGACGTAGGGGTGGTGCGGGCCGTAGAAGTCGGCCCGGTGGAAGAAGGGCCCGGCGGCGGCGTCCGCGTGGGACTCGATCGCGTCGATCGTCCGCTCGGCGAGGAAGTACGCCCGGGTGTCCTCGACGTCGACGGTCGTCGTCGCCGCTACGAACGTGCCGTCCTCTTTCCCGCCGCGCGTGTAGATCTCGTCCTCGAGTTCGGTCTCCTCGAGCGGCGTGCCGCGTTCCTCCCGGTACTCGCGGAACGCCTCGTCGATGTCGTCGTGGTGTTTGTCGCTGCCGCCGAGATAGGAGAAGCCGAAGTCTTCGGGCGTCTGGTCGTCGCCGACGTGCCACTTCCCGGTGTAGGTGAGATCGTAGCCCGCCTCGGCGAGCGCCTCGGAGAACGTCGGTAGCTCCGTGGGGAGGTTCGCCTGAATCGCGTCGGCCTCGTGACTGTTGTTCAGCATGCCGTGGCCGTGGGGGAACTGCCCGGTCAGCAGCGACGCGCGGGCGCTCGTACAGATACTGATCGGCGTGAAGGCCCGTTCGAAGCGCATCCCGTCGCTCGAGAGGCGGTCCATCGCGGGCGTCTCGACGGGCGGGCCGTCGGGTGCGGAACAGTCGTAGCGCTCCTGGTCGGTGAGGACGAACAGTACGTTCGGGCGACCGTCAGCGTCAGCCATCGGACGACGTACGGCAGGGGCGTAGTTAACGGTGGTCCTCGCCGTCCGTCGAGGTCAGACGTCTCCCCCGGCACAAACCGTACCGTTCAAGAGCCCTCTGTTCGAGATTCTCCGTGTGCCGATCGCGTACTGTGAGGAGTGCGACTGGACCCACCGGGACGACGACTCGAGTGCCGAACTCAACCAGGCGATGATCGACCACCACGTCGAGACCGGCCACTCGGTCGAACAGCGCGAGGATGCCGACGAGCGACGGGCGAGTCGCGAGCTCGAGTCGTAGACGGTGATATCTCGCCCGCTCGTGCGGGTCGCCTTTCGGCCGTAGAACCATCTCACCGTTCGAAATCAGCTGTTACGGGCGAGACGGTTCGTTCTCGGTGCTCACCGCCTGTCGCTCTCGGTGTTCTTCTCGAAAAACCGCTGTAGTGCCATCGTCGTTCCGGCGTACGATGCGGGCACGACAGCGGCGAGAAACGGCAGTCCGAAGAGCGTCTAACAAAAAGCGTGCTGATTACTCGGGTCGCACGGGAGCGTCCTGAAGGAGTCGCCCGGAGATCCGCACCGGACGGGCCAGGAGAGCGGCTTCCGACTCCCGTTACGCGAAGTCTTCGAACGTCGGCCGCTCGATATCGCCGGGGAATTCGTCGACGGCGGTCTGGACCTGGTCGCCCGACTCCATGTCCTTGATCGTCACCTCGTCGTTCTCGAGGTCCTGTTCGCCGACGATGACGACCGTCTCGGCGTTGATGGAGTCGGCGTAGTTGAGCTGCGAGCCGAACGATCGGCCGGCGACGTCGGTCTCGACGACGTGGTCGCGCTCGCGCAGCGCTCGCGTGATCCGGGCGGCCTCGGAGCGCGTGTCGCCGACCTGAAGGACGTAGTAGTCGGTCGTCACTTCTTCCTCGGGCCAGACGCCCGCCCGCTGCATCAGGAGCGGGAGGGTCGCGTGGCCGGGGGCGACGCCGACGGCGGGCGTCGGCTGGCCGCCGAAGCTCTCGATGAGGTCGTCGTAGCGGCCGCCGCCGAAGATCGACCGCGAGACTTCGCCCGCGGAGTCGAAACACTCGAAGACGACGCCCGTGTAGTAGTCGAGTCCTCGGGCCGTCTCGAGCGAGATCGTACAGTACTCTCGAGCGCCGAAGTCCTCGGCGGCCGCGAGCACGTTCTGGAGGTTCTCGACGGCCGCGGTGACGCGCTCAGTACTGGCGAAGGACTCGACGGCCTCCAGGTCGCCGCTCGCGACGAGGTCGTCGAACTCGGCCGCCTGATCGTACGTGAGGCCGGCCTCGAACAGCAGGTCGTGGTACTCGGCCTGCGAAATCTTGTCCGACTTGTCGACCGCGCGAATGGCCTCGTCGACGTCGACGTCCGCCTCGTAGGTCTCGAGCACGCCGCCGAGGATGTCCCGGTGGGAGATCCGGAACTCGAAGTGGTCGCCGGTCAGACCGAGTCCGGTCAGCGCGTCCGCGGCCCACGCGAGGATTTCGGCGTCGGCCTCGGGTTCGGTCGAACCGAAGATGTCGACGTTGGTCTGGTAGAACTCGCGCTGACGGCCCTGCTGGACCTGCTCGTAGCGCCAGAACGGTCGCGTCGAGAACCACTTGATCGGCTTCGAGAGTTCCTGTTGTTTCGCAACGACCATCCGGGCCACCGTCGGGGTGAGCTCCGGCGTCAGCGTGACGTGGCGCCCGCCTTGATCCTCGAAGGCGTACAGCTCCTCGACGATCTCGTCGCCGCTCTTGTCGGTCCACATTTCCGCGCGCTCTAAGGCCGGCGTTCCGATTTCGCGGAAGCCGTACCGGCGGGCGGTATCCTCCAGAACGTCGATGGTCGCCCGCCTGGCGGACATCTCGCCGGGGTAGAAATCACGAAAGCCCTTGATCCCGTCGTACATACGACACCGTTCGGCGACGGCGGCCTTCTAACCTTTCGTTTGGAAGCCGGCGCCGTCGACCCGAGCGTCGGAAGAAACCCGTGTGCCAAAGCGGCTGCGAATCGTCCGTCGAGTCGCCTACCGGATGCCGGTTACGTACGTCTGTTCGTGGTCCGGGAACAGGTCTTCGACGGCTTCCGAACCGTCTTCCTCGGCGATGAGCGCCCGCAGCTCCGCCTCGTAGTCCGCCCGGTCGATCGCCTCGGTCGGGCCGACGGTCACCTCGAGGCGAGAATCGACGAGCCGATCCACCGCCGTCCGCCCGAAGCCGGACAGCGGCGCGATGTAGTCGACGCCGTGGCGGTCCTCGAGGCTCTGGGCCTGCGCCCGGGAGACGGTCGGCACGCGGTCGTCCCGGCGGGTTCCGTCGGCGATCGCGTCGAACTCCCGCTCGGCGAGTTGCTCGAGCGCGTGCAGGTGGACGTGCTGAATCCCGTTTCGGGGGAACCCGTCCTCGCGGATGATCTCGACCGCCTCGCCGGCCACGTCGGAGTCGAGCTCGAGGCGGTCGAACTCGAACCCCGTCGTCTCGGCGGTTTCGCGGGCGTGTTTCCAGTCGTCACTGATGCCGAACTGGGCCGTCGTCAGCGTGACGTCGTAGAACTCCTCGAGCAAGAGCGCCGCGAGCGTCGAATCCTTCCCTCCGCTGTAGAGCAGTCCGAGCTCCATTACCGGCGCTTGATATCGAAGCTCTTCGAGTCGGGCTTGAGTTCCTGTAGGAGCTGTTTCATCTTCTCGTCGTCGATCTTGCCCTGAATGCGACCGCTGCGGGCCAGCGCGACGACCTGTTGTTCGACCTGTTCGCCGAACTGCTGCTTGCTCATCTTGACGGTGTTGAGCCGCTTTCGGGCGTCGTCGGTCAGGTGCTGGCGAAGCACCGCCTTCTTTTGCGCTTCGGCCTGCTGCTGGGCAGCCTCCTGGGAACCCTCGCCTCCCTGAGATTCGGCGCGGTCCTGAAGCTGCTCCATCTTCTTCTGTCGAAGCTCCTCGAGTTTTTCCTCGTCTGGTGAGCCACTCATAGCTATAGTAACTCCTTGCTTGGGAACGCGGAAAATGATTACGGACGACAGCAGCGACGCCGCTGGTGCGGTGTGCGCCGCGAAAACGAGCTTCCGGTCTCCGTCTTACGCGTAGCGCTCGAGTTCCGGTCGGTCGAGTTCCTCGAGAACGTTGCCGGCGGTGTCGTCGAGCAGACTCTGTCCCTCCGGGGTGATGCGGCGGCCCTCACCCTCGGCGGTCTCGACGAGGTCCTCCTCCTCGAGCTGCTGGAGGATCGTGCGGATCACGTTTCGCGAGCCGTCGGTGCGCTGGTCGGGCGCGACGCGGTAGCGGTTCGAGCCGTTCTTGCCGCCGCCGTACTCGGTCGAGAGTCGTTCGACGCCGACGGGACCGCGGTCGGAGACCTTGCGCAGGAGGCTCGCGGCCCGAGTCGCCCAGAAGTCCTCCTGTTCGGGCGGCAGTTCTCGGTCGACGCCAGTCTTGGTGAACTGACTCCAGTCCGGTTCGTCGAGTCGGTCGGCGAGGTCCTCGGCGAGCGCCTCGATGAGGTCGTCCGCCGGAACGTCGTACATCGTAGCCATTGGCGTTGGGTTTCCTTCCGCGGCATTTAAGGCCATCGTTGTTCCCCGAGATCGATCCCGTGGCCCGGTCTGGCGCCGATCGCGGTTCGGGTCGTTTTTCGTCCTGGGGGCGAAATAGCCGGTATGGACGAGCGCGCCGCCCTGGCGCTGTTGGAGGGGGAACTCGAGCCGGTCGGTGACGACGCCGCCGTCGTCGACGGACTCGTCGTGACGACCGATATGCTCCACGAGCGGACGGACTTTCCGGCGGGGACGACCCGATACACCGCCGGCTGGCGATCCGTCGCCGCCTCGCTGTCGGACGTGGCCGCCATGGGAGCCGACGCGACGGCGGCGGTCGCCGCCTACGCCGCACCCGAGTTCGTCGAGGCGGAACTGCTTGCGTTCGTTCGCGGCGCGACGGACGTCTGCGAACTCGTCGGCGCCGAGTACGTCGGCGGCGACCTCGACGGGCACGACGAGTTTACCGTCGCGACGACCGCGATCGGTCGTACCGACGACCCCGTTCCGCGCAGCGGCGCGCGACCCGGCGACCGGATCTGCGTCACCGGCACGCTCGGAGGGAGTGCGGCGGCCCTCGAGTACTTCGACCGAGCCGCCGACGGCGACCGAGATGCACTCGAGCGTGCGAACGCGCTCTTTCAGTTCGAGCCGCGCGTCGCCGCCGGTCGCGCGCTCGCACCCCACGCGAGCGCGATGATGGACTCGAGCGACGGTCTCGCTCGCTCGCTGCACCAGCTCGGCGAGGCGAGCGGTTGCGGGTTCGCGATCGACGCCGATCCGATCCCGATCGACGACGCGGTCCGTGCGGTCACCGACAGCGACGACGAGGCGCTCGAGGTCGGAACGACGTTCGGCGAGGACTTCGAACTCGTGGTCACGATCCCCGAGACCGAACTCGAGGCGGCTCGCGACGCGACCGACGTTCCCCTCTCGGTGGTCGGGTCGGTCGTCGACAGGGAAGACGGGATTACGCTCGACGGAGCGCGACTCGAGGACCGCGGCTACACGCACGGAGAGTAAACGGACGGAGAACGGAGTTTCGCGGGCCGATCATCCGACGATGGCGATCGGAACCGGCATGAAACAGAGGACGCCCAGCCCGAACGTGACGACGCCGAGCAGGAACCGTCCGGTACCGAGTCGCTCGTCGTAGATCGGCCGGGCCGGGCCGACCGACGCGAGCACCGCGGTGAAGATCCCCCAGAACACCCATATGAACACCGAGTTACCGCTGTAGCCGCTCACGTAGTAGAGGTACGCGGCGAGCGCGAACAGCACGCCCGGAACGAGCGCCGCGATCGTCTCCTGGAGGTCGCCGGCCATCGCCCGGAGGATGTGCCCGCCGTCGAGTTGGCCGACGGGGATCAGGTTGAGGAACGTGACGAACATCCCGACCCAGCCGCCGATGACGACAGGGTGCACCGCCGTCGCAGGATCGTCCCTGTACAGCGGCTGATCGAACGCGAGGGCGAGCCACTCGAGCAACAGCGGGTAGCCCAGCTCGATCTGGATCGCGTTGGGGTCGGCGACGACGTCGTCCGGGGCGGTAACCGGAGGCATGTGCAGTCCGATGATCGTCACGACGACGGTCGCGACCAGTCCCGCGAGCGGCCCGGCGACGCCGATGTCGAACAGCGCTTTCCGGTCGGGCATCCGGCCCTTCATCTTGATCACCGCGCCCATGGTCCCGATGAGCGTCGGGACGGGGATGAAGTAGGGCAGCGAAGCGTCGACTCCGTGGTAGCGGCTCAGCACGTAGTGTCCCATCTCGTGAACCCCGAGCACGCCGAGGATCGCGACCATAAACGGCCAGGCCTCCCACATCGCCAGCGGATCCGCGAACGGATCGATGTGGTACCACATCGACCCGGCGAACAGCGTCGAGACGACCGTCGCGAGCAGCAAGAGGATGTTCATCCACGGAACCCCGTCGATACCGATGGTGGTCGGTTCAGCGACGAGGACGTACTCCCCGCGGCGTTGCATCAGTTCGACGTCGTAACCCGCTTCGCGAAACACCGGCCACAGCTCCTGGAGCAGCGGCTGGTGGGTGACCAGCGGATCACCGTAGTACAGGAGCTGTTCGTCCTCGACTCGGACCTCGTAGACGGTAAACACCGACTCGATGCGCTCGAGCGGCGGGCCGTTCTCGAGCGACGCCGTCTCGTCGGCGGTCGCACGGAATCCGGACGAATCGACGTCGTCCATTATCGGTGTTCATCAGCCGCTCGTATAAATCGGCTTCCCTCTCGGCGACTGCTGCTCGCGGTCGAGAACGGTCGCACTCGAGCCAGCGCTGAGCGCAATGAATGGGGAATCGCGTGCCCGAAGTGGGTGCGGGCACGCGTGAGACAACTGCGGGTACGTCGGTACCGTAATTGGCTGTGGTAGTCGTTAGCGATTCGTCGGTCAGGGGGGATGGGCGCACCGGATGGCGTCGATGACGCGCCGGCGCGGGTGGGTGAATCGGATGTAATCCGGTGTGGTCGGCACCGTGTGAGTTGCGTCGATGGCGAGACAGCTACGCGGGTGCGACGCGCCAGGTGGTCGCACTCGTGTACGACCACTTCTCGATCTCGAGGTCGGTCGCGGACTCCGAGAGCTTGACCATCAGCGCGCCGATTTCTTTCGGGGACATGCCGACATCGTCTGCAATGAACTTCCCCTTGAAGTACAGCTCTCCGTCTTTTGCGCGTTCGCGCAGGTAGCTCTTCAGGCGGTGTTCTTTGCTTTCCGTGGAGGGTTGGGCTGTCGTGCTCATCGACATCAGCCTCTTGTGGTGGGGATATGTTATAAAGAGAGGATGGTTAGCGGCGTTTCGATTGCGTTCACCCTTTCGTGAAATAATCGGCATTTTACCGGTGGTCGCGATACCTTTCACGGGCTGTTAAAATAGCTCGAGACGTTTTAAAATCACTTCTAACTTATTAGTTCACCATATATAATACAGAACGATATATGTGTTGGTGTGTAGTATTGTTTCGGCCGTGCTTGCAATAGCAGGTTCTGACGGTAGCACTGTTAGCGAACTCGGAACTGTGGTCGTCGCTGTTCCGATATTACCTACAATTGTTGGAGAAACATTTATTACCTCTCGTGTACCCAGAACTCGTCCTCGACGGTGACTTCCTTTTTGAAGAGGGGAACTTCGTCCTTCAGCCGGTTGATCCCGTCCTCGACGGTCCGGAACGCTTCCTCCCGGTGTCCCGCGAGCACGACGACGAAGACGATATCCTCGCCGTCCGCGACGATACCCGTACGGTGGTAGAGTTCGACGTCCAGTACGCCGTCGCGAGCCTCGAGATCCGCCTCGAGCGCCTCCATTCGCCGGTCGGCGACGCCCTCGTACTTCTCGAACTTCAGGTACTCCGTGCGCGCGTCGTCGGGATCGTCCTTCGCGCGGACGCGGCCCGTGAAGGTAGCGATCGCTCCCGCGCGGTCGGCGTCGGGCGACCGTTTGACCCGCGCGACCAGCGACTCGAGTGTCTCGTAGGGCTCCGAGGACTCGAGCGCCGTCACGAGGCCGTCTTCGTCGAGATCGCCGGGACCGGAGACGGTCGCGATCACCTCCTCGCGCTCGTCGACCGAATCGCCGACGACGAGCGTCGGATACTGCAGTCCGGAGACGCCGACGACGACCGCGTAGTCGCAATCGGTCGCCAGCGCGTCCAGCGCGCTCGTGACGGACATCCCGGTTCCCGAGGCGGTCCAGTCGCCGTCGGCACCGAGCCCGTAGGTGACGTCGCCGCCGATCGTGAGCGACTCGTGCGTCCCGTCCGCGATCGTCGCATCGTACCGGATGACGCCGACGCGTCCCTCGCGAGAGAGTCGGTCGACGACGCGGTCGACAACCCGCTCGAGTCCGGTACGGCTCTCGTCGCCGTTCAAACAGCCGAGTACGTACATGTCGGACGATTGGTCGGGTTTCGGTTTGTAGCTGTCGCCGCTGGCGAGTATACACTTTGGTCCTGCGGCGCGAAGGTCGGATATGTCCCGTCGGATCGGCTTCACGGGCGACGTCATGCTCGGACGGGTCGTCGACGACCGTCAGCGACGCCGTCCCGCCGACGCGGTGTGGGGGACCGTTCTCGAGCGACTTCGCGAGTTGGATGCGCTGGTCATCAATCTCGAGTGCGTGCTCTCGAGGCGGGGCCGGCGGTGGCAGCGAACTCACCGACCGTTTCACTTCCGCGCGGATCCCGACTGGGCGGTGCCCGCCCTCGAACGCGCCGGCGTCGACGCCTGCGCGCTGGCGAACAACCACGTCCTCGACTACGAGGCGATCGCGTTGCGCGACACGCTACACCGTCTGGACGAAGCGGGAATCGCACGCACGGGTGCGGGCGAGACGCTCGACGAGGCGCTCGAACCGGCGGTCGTTTCGGTCGGCGGCCTCGAGATCGCGGTCGTCGCATTCACGGACAACACGCCCGAGTTCGCGGCCGACGCGGAGTCGCCGGGGACCGCCTGGATCGAGATCAGCGAGTCGCGACGCGACTCGAACGGTCGGACGCAGTCCGACGACGCCGTCGAGAGCGCGGCGACGGAGCGGCGAGTTCGAGACGCCCTCGAGCGCGCACGCGAGTCGGATCCCGACCTGCTCGTCGCCTCGCTGCACTGGGGGCCAAACATGGTCGAGGAGCCGCCCGAGTCGTTTCGGGAGTTCGGCCGCTGGCTGATCGAAGAGGGCGTCGACGTCGTCCACGGCCACAGCGCCCACGTCTTCCACGGAATCGAGGTTCACCAGGGGTCCCCGATCATCTACGATGCGGGCGACTTCGTCGACGATTACGCGGTCGACTCCCGTCTGCGAAACGACCGGAGTTTCCTGTTCGTGCTCGCGGTAACCGAGGACGGCGAACCGACCGAACTTCGGCTCCATCCAACCGAGATCGACGACTGCGCCGTCCACGAAGCGGGGCCGGAAGCGGCGGCCTGGACTCGAAACCGGATGCGAGAGCTGTCGGCGGCGTTCGGAACCGCGTTCGAGCGAGAGGGTGCAGCGCTCGTCCTGTCGTTCGAAGAATAGATCGTTCGTGCGACGGACGAGCGGTACGCCGTCACAGTCGCCGCCCAGTTGGCAATCCTTAAGATAGCAACCCCGTTACACCGGGTTAGGATGAAAGTGGTCGTTTCTATCGGCGGGAGTGTACTCGTTCCCCAGCTCGGGACCGATCGGGTTGCTGAACACGCCGCGGTCGTCGAGGACCTCGTCGGGGACGGTTGCGGGGTCGGGGTCGTCGTCGGGGGCGGCGGCGTCGCCCGCGAGTACATCGGCGCCGCACGGGATCTGGGGGCAAACGAGATCGAACTCGACAAGCTGGGGATCGACGTCACCCGGCTCAATGCACGACTCCTCATCGCCGCGCTCGGCGAGGACGCCGTAACCGCGCCGGCGAAGGACTACGAGGAGGCCAGCGAGGCGCTCCGACGGGGCGACGTCTCCGTTATGGGCGGTGTCGCGCCCGCACAGACGACGGACGCCGTCGGCGCCGCGCTCGCGGAGTACGTCGACGCCGACCTCCTCGTCTACGCGACGAGCGTCCCCGGCGTCTACAGCGACGACCCGAACGAGGTCGACGGGGCGACGAAGTTCGATCGACTCAGTGCGGCGGATCTCGTCGACGTCATCGCCGGCCTCGAGATGAACGCCGGCGCGTCGGCGCCGGTCGACCTGCTTGCAGCCAAAATCATCGAGCGATCGGGGATGCGAACGATCGTCCTCGACGGCACCGACCCCGAACGAATCTCCCGCGCGATCCGCCACGGCGACCACGAGGGGACGGACATCATCCCCGACGCCGTCGGGGAGGAACCGACCTACTGGGCGAACGACGAACAATGAGTGCCGACGGAGACGACGCGAACGGGCCGAGCGGGCCGGACGCCGAGAGTCCCTACACCCTGCAACGAGAGGAGGGAGACGAGGCCCGCCACGTCTTCTGGGCGGATGCGGTCGCTGACCGCGTAGAGGCCCGGGAGCCCGACGAGCCGATCGTCATCAAGGGCGGCATCTCGCCGTCCGGCGTCCCGCACCTGGGGAACGTCAACGAGGTCATGCGGGGCTACTACGTCGCCGAGGTGCTCCGCGAGCGCGGCCACGAGGTCCGGCAGGTCTTCACGGCGGACGACCGCGACCCGCTTCGAAAGCTGCCCCGAACGCTCTGCGATCTCGAGGGCAACCTCGTCGATCTGGGGGACGTGAACGCGGGCGCTCTCGGACGGAACCTCGGGACGCCGTACACGGACGTTCCGGACCCGTTCGACTGCTGCGACTCCTACGGCGACCACTTCTCGACGATTATCCAGGACAGCGCGGACGCCGTCGACGTGCCGATCGAGATGGTGTCGACCACCGAACTCTACGAGTCGGGCGAACTCGACGACGTCACCCGCCACGTGCTCGCCAACCAGGACCGCGCGCGCGAGGTTCTCTCCGAATACCAGGACAAGGTCGACGAGGACTACGTCCCGTTCAACCCGATCTGCGAGGAGTGCGGAAAGATCACCGAGACCGTCACGAGCGTCGACCTCGCGAGTGAGCCGCCGACCGTCGACTACCGCTGTACCGACATGGACGCCGGCGACCGTACCATCGAGGGCTGCGGCCACGAGGGGACGGCCACGATCCGAGAGGGAAAGATGCCCTGGCGCTTCGAGTGGCCGGGCCAGTGGCAGACGCTGGGCGTCGACTTCGAACCGTTCGGCAAGGACCACGCGGAAGGGTCGTGGCCGAGCGGCCAGGACGTCGCGCGCAACGTCCTCGAGATCGAGCCGCCGGTGCCGATGGTCTACGAGTGGTTCACCCTCGAGGGCGAACCGTTCTCCTCCTCGGCGGGGAACGTCATCCTCGTCTCGGACGTGCTCGAACTGCTCGAGCCCGAGGTGCTCCGGTACTTCTTCGCGAAGGATCCCTCGCGGGCCCGAGACTTCAGCATCGAGCGGCTCGATCAGCTGGTCGACGAGTTCGACCGCTTCGAGGCGGTCTACTTCGGTGAGATCGAGGTCGGCGAGGACGAGAAGGCGTTTGCCGATCGGGTCTATCCGCTCGTCGTTGACGAGCCTCGAGAAGAGCGGGTTCGCCTTCCCTACACCTTCGCCGCAGTACTCGGCATGACCGACGATCCCGACCTGCGCGAGGAGATCGCCCGTCGCGAGGGCCACGTTCCCGACGACGCACCCGAGTGGGCCGTCGAGGGGGCGCTCGAGCGAGTCGAACAGGCTCGGAACTGGGCCCGACGGACCGAAAACGAGTTCGACTACGAACTGAAGCGCAGCGAGATCCCGGCTCACGACTTCGACGACGCGACGGAGACGGCGCTCGCGGAGCTGGCCGACTTCGTCGAGGAGGGACACGAACCCGACGAGATCCAGGGCGAGATCTACGAGACGGCCAGGCGCCACGACGTCGACGTCGGGGAGTTCTTCGGCGCCGGCTACCGGCTGTTCTTCGACGAGGAGCAGGGGCCGAAGCTCGGCCCGTTCCTCGGAAAGGTCGACCGGGAGTTCGTCGTCGCGCGGCTTCGCCGAGAACGCTAACCCCGCCCGACCGTTCCCGGCAACAAAAACCATTTGACAGCGCCACCCGGAGTTAGTGTAGATGCACTACGGCTCTCCCGCTTTCGTCTCGGTGCCGGAGCTCTTCGGTTCGTCGGCGCTCACGTGGGTACTCATCGGGCTCGCGATCTACTGGTTTGCGATCATTTCGGTTCGAAACGCCGGCCTGCTACCCGAATACATCGGGACGCAGGGCCCGATCCTGACGTTCCACACGAAGCGCGGGCGGGACTTCCTCGACTGGCTCGCGAGTCCCAAACGATTCTGGCGAGCGTGGGCCAATCTCGGAATCGGTATCGCCATCGTCGTGATGGTGGCGATGTTCGTCTTTCTGCTCTTTGCAGCGATCGCCGCTCTCTCGTCGCCCCAGCCGACGTCGTCCGTCCAGCAGCCGCGTAACGTGTTGATCATCCCCGGCGTCAACGACTTCCTGCCGCTCTCGGCGACGCCCGGGATCGTCTTCGGGCTGCTCGTCGGCCTCGTCGTCCACGAGGGCGGCCACGGGCTGCTCTGTCGCGTCGAAGACATCGAGATCGACTCGATGGGCGTCGCGATGCTCGCGTTTCTCCCGATCGGCGCGTTCGTCGAACCCGATCAGGAGAGCAGCAAGAACGCCTCCCGCGGCGGCCAGACCCGAATGTTCGCCGCCGGCGTCACGAACAACTTCGCGATCACGATCCTCGCGTTCGCACTCCTGTTCGGGCCGGTCGCGGGCTCGATCGCCGTCGCCCCCGGCGCTGCCGTCGGCGGGGTCGCCCCCGACTCGCCGGCCGCCGAAGCGGGTCTCCAGCCAAACGATCGAATCACGGCGATCAACGGCGAGGAGATCGAGGACGACGACCACTTCCGCGAGCAACTCGAGGCGGCCGACAACGAGGAGATCGAGGTCGAACGAAACGGCGAGGAGACGGTATCCGTCCAGCGCTCGCTCGTGGTGACGGCCGCCGTCTCGGAGAACCCGGCCGACCTCGACACCGGAGACTCGATTTTCGCCGTCAACGGCCAGTCGGTCGCGACCGAGGGCGAACTGCTCGAGGCCGTCGGCGACGAGGAGATCGCCACGCTGACGATCGGTGCCGACGGCGAGACCGCGGAACGGGACCTACCGATCGGTGCGGCGGTCGAGATCGCCGAGGGCGGACCGCTCGCTGATGCCGGCGCACCGGCCGGTGAGATGCTCGTCGTCACCGAGTTCGACGGCGAGCGAACGCAGTCACAGGAGACGCTCCAAGACCGCATCGGAACGACCGATCCCGACGACGAGGTCACCGTCGCCGGCTATCTCGACGGCGAGCGCGTCGAGTACGAGGTCACCCTCGGCGAACGGAGCCAGGTGACCGGCGGCGGCAGTGCCGGATACCACCCGATCTCGGGCATCTCCGGCATCTCCGCGGAGGCACTCGGTATCCAGTACTACCCCGCGGAGGCGTACCTGACCGCGCTCGGCGGTGACGGGGACACCGATCTCGGTCCGCTCGCCGACTCGTTCCTCGGGAAGATCGGCTTCGCGCTGTTCCTCCCGCTCGCCGGCATTCTCGAGGTGCTCCCGTACAACTTTACGGGCTTTGCCGGCGGTATCGAGAACTTCTATCAGGTGGAGGGGCCGCTCTCGATCGTCGGCGACTGGACGATCTTCATGGCCGCCAACCTGCTGTTCTGGACCGGCTGGATCAACGTCCAGCTCGGCTTCTTCAACTGCATTCCGGCGTTCCCCCTCGACGGCGGGCACATCCTCCGAACGAGTACGGAGGCGATCGTTTCGCGGCTGCCGTTCGACGCGACCCGCGGCATGGTCCGGGTCGTAACGACGACCGTCGGCCTGGCGATGCTCACCAGCTTCGTGCTGATGCTGTTCGGCCCGCAGCTGCTGAACTGAGCCGTCGACGGACGGTTTTCCCGGATACACGGCGATCTACCGTCGGATACTCGGGTTCTTCGGACGCGGGCTTGTCCGGCCCAGCCGTTACGTCGATGTGCGAACCTAACGCGATCACTTCCATCAGATAATAGGGGTTTTAGAGAGCCGTGCTGAATACAGAGCGCGTATCGGTCACGCAACGTTCTCGATGTTGGTGTTTCTGGAGGTGCAGATAGCCTCAGCTGGAACGTGTAACCGTCTGAAAAATCCGTGGTATTGTTTGTCGCTGTGAGCGACGAGTGTGTCTCAGTATTACTGCCGGACGACGTTCGATGCGCGAGGCCCCTTCGGTGAGGACTCGATGTCGAACTCGACCTCAGTACCTTCCGTCAGGTCCTCTCCGCCGACATCTTCCATGTGGAAGAAAACGTCTTCGTCGTCGTCGAGGTCGCCGTCGTCAGTCGAAATGAAACCGTAGCCGCCAGTGTCGTTGAAGAAATCAACCTTTCCGTTTGCCATTACAAACAAACGTTGTCTCCAGTGACGGATAACACTTCCGAGCGTCGCGGTACCACGGCCCCTGTTTTATTACACACGTGGAACGGTTGGTCGCGCGTACGGTTCGTTCAGATTTCGGCAATCAGTTCGGTTTCGGAGGCCAGATATTTACCGGGCGGTCACGAGTGTAGCATGCATCGCCATGAAACCGTGCCATAACTGCCAGACGGTCATCGACGAGTATCTCCTCGATAAACAGCTCGAACCTCTGCGCGAACTCACGGCTGACGACTTCAGCGTCTGTGCGGACTGCGCGACCATCGTCGCGGATGCGTGCGTAAAGTGTGGCGGCGCGGTGTACGTTCCCCGAAGCGAATCCGTCACCCCTGATTACTGTCCGGCGTGTCGGTCCGATTTCATAGACCGCACCGGCCACGACCCTGGCTGGACGCATGGCCACGTGTCTACCTGAACGGTAGTCGCTCTCGAACAATATTTCGTCAAGGTAGCCCTTCGATAGGCACGCATGCTGAGCGTCGGTTCAGCGAGGAACGTCTGAAAGAAATGGAGTCGTCGTGCTGACTACACTCTCGGTATTCAGCAGGCGGTTTTTGACAGCTATCGGAGAGATTGATCGTCTCTCCGTTACCTGCTTGACCTGTACGTAACGCGGCTTACGGATACGTATCACCGACAAAAGTGGTGATTCCAAACGGCAACTGTGGACCGAACGCGTCTCGAGTAGTCGCACGCGCTCGAGATCCGATCCGTCCGCGGCGCTAGTTCTCTTCGTCGATCCCGTGGCGCTCGTAGAACTCCTCGGGCGTCTCCTCGATGCGCTCGAAGTCGGTGTCGAAGTAGTGCTCGTGGTGACGAACGACCTGTTCGACGATCCAGGCGCTGAACTCCTCGTTGAAGTGCCACTCGCCCTCCTGTTCGGGGATCTCGAAGCGCTCGTCCGTCGAGAACGCGGCGTAGACGTGGAAGAAGCCGAGGATGACGTCGCCGAAGTCCCTGGCCTTCTCCGCGCCGGACGCTCTGCGCTCTCCGAGTTCCTCGTGACCGTCGTCGGTGAGTTCGAAGTACTTCCGGTCGGGTTCGTCCTCGCGTTCGATGCGCTCGGTCCACCCCTTCTCCTCGAACTTGTAGAGTATCGGGTAGACGGAGCCGTAGGACGGTTCCCAGTGGCCGCCGCTGATGTCGCGGATCTCTTTCAGTATCTCGTAGCCGTATCGGGGCTTCTCCTCGAGGAGTTCGAGAACGAGATAGGCGATCACACCCTTCGGCGGTCCACTCTTCCGCATGTGGCCCGAGATTTAAACGGACGCGCGTAAAGGGTTTCGGTCGGACGACCGCCCGTTCGTCGCGAAACCCGTTCCTTCTTGGCGACGCCGGTCCAACCCGCGCTCATGGAACGACGGAAACCGCCACAGACCGAGGAGGGGTGGTACGTCCTGCACGATTTCCGGTCGATCGACTGGGATGCCTGGCGGGACGCCCCCGAGCGGCGTCGCTCGCGGGCGATCGACGAGGGTATCGAGTATCTGTCCGCCGCCGAGCGCGTCGACGACGCCGAGGCCGGCGACTCCGCGACGTTCGCGGTGCTCGGCCACAAGGCGGACCTGCTGGTCCTCCACCTGCGGCCGACGCTGGCCGAGATCGACGCCCTCGAGCGCCGGTTCGAGCAGACGGCGCTCGCCGAGTTCACCGAACGGGCGGACTCCTACCTCTCGGTAACGGAGGTCTCGGGCTACATGTCCGAGGAGTTCTTCGACGACGACGCGGAGGTCGAGGACACCGGGATGAAACGCTACATCGAGTCCCGGCTCAAACCGGAGATCCCCGACAGCGAGTTCGTCAGCTTCTACCCGATGGACAAGCGCCGCGGTCCCGAGGACAACTGGTACGATCTGCCGTTCGACGAGCGCGCGGAGCACCTCTCGAGTCACGGCGACATCGGCCGCGACTACGCCGGGCGCGTCACCCAGATTATCTCCGGCAGTATCGGCCTCGACGACTTCGAGTGGGGCGTGACGCTGTTCGCCGACGATCCGACCGACGTGAAGGAACTGCTCTACGAGATGCGGTTCGACCCCTCGAGCTCCCGCTTCGCGGAGTTCGGCCGGTTTCTCTCCGCGCGGCGGTTCCCGCCCGAGCAACTCGGCGCCTTCCTCGCCGGCGAGCCGATTCCGCAGGACGACGCCGACCCTCACGGCGGACACCCCCACGGAGACGGCGAGTCCGCACACGGCGATTCGGGAAGCCGCCACCACGGCGACTCCAGCGGCTCGGACGACCCGCACGGCGACGACGAAGACGAGGGCGAGGAGGTCCGCAGCGAACTCGAGGAGATGGGCGTCTACGCGGGCCAGCCCCACGGCGAGGACGTCCACGCCGTCGTGCTCTACTCCGCGGCCGACGAAGACGAACTCTTCGACGAGGTCGATGGACTGCGGACGAACTTCGACCACTACGACACGCACGTGAAGACGGCGGTGTACGGCACCCGAGACGACGACAGCGAAAACGCGGTCGTCAGCCTCTGGGAGACCGAGCGCGCCGCCAACACGGCCGCCGGCTTCCTCGCCGACCTGCCGGATATCGTTCGACAGGCGGGCGATAATGACGACGGTTCCTGGGGGACGATGGGGATGTTCTACACGGTCAAGCCGGAACACCGCGAGGACTTCGTCGATACGTTCGGCGACGCCGCATCGCTGCTCGCGGATATGGATGGCCACCGCAAGACCGACCTGCTCGTCAACCGCGAGGACGAAAACGACATGTTCATCGCCAGCCGCTGGGACTCCCGCGAGGACGCGATGGCGTTCTTCCGCAGCGACGCCTTCGCCGACGCCGTCGAATTCGGTCGCGACGTGCTCGAGGACCGTCCGCGACACGTCTTCCTCGCCTGAGGCCGCCCGCCCGTCGCGGGTGACGGTTAGCCTCTCCGATATCGACACCGGTTGATACCCTCCGTTCTACACATCAATCGATGAACGAGACAGAGGGGTCGATTCCGGGGCGAACGTGGCGTCGATACCGGTCGGTACCGATCATCTACCGTATCGCGGCGGCGTTCGTTCTGGGGACCGCGCTCGGTGCAACGATCGGCGAACAAGCGGCGGTTCTCAGCCCGTTCGGGGACCTCTTCTTGCGACTGCTCGAGATGCTGATCATCCCGATCATCGTCTTCACCTTGCTCGGCGGAATGCGCAAGCTGACGCCCTCGAGACTGGGGAAGGTCGGCGGACTCACGGTCGGACTCTACATCGTGACGACGACCATCGCGGCCGTCATCGGACTCGCGGTCGCGAACCTGTTCGATCCCGGGAGCGCCGTCGAGTTTACCGGCGGCGAGGCCCAGGAAGCCGAACCGCCGACGGTCGCGGAAGTTCTGCTGGGGATCGTCCCCGAGAATCCGCTCGCGGCGATGGTCGAGGGCGATATCCTCGCGACGATTTTCTTCGTGATCGTGTTCGGACTGGCGCTCACGATGGTCCGCGAGGCGACGAGCGAGGAGTCGATCGAGGACGCGATCGACGGCTTCTTCGCGTTCGTCGACGCCGGCACGGAAGCGCTGTTCAAGATCGTCTGGGGCGTGATGGAGTACGGCGTGATCGGCGTCTTCGCGCTGATGGCCGCTTCGATCGGCACCGAAGGGCTCGGGGCGATCGTCCAGCTCGGTTCGCTCGTCGCCGTCATCGCGATCGGGATCGCGATCCACATGACCGTCACCTACCTCGGCGTGATGACCGTCGGCATTCTCGGTCAGTCCCCGATCGCGTTCCTGAACGGCGCGAAAGACGCTATGCTGACGGCGTTCACGATCCGCTCCTCGAGCGGCACCCTTCCGGTGACGGTGACGAACGCGGAGGAGAACCTCCGGATCGACGAGTCGGTTTACGGCTTCGGGCTCCCTCTCGGCGCGACGATCAACATGGACGGGGCGGCGATTCGGCAGGCGGTGACGGCAGTGTTTGCCGCTAACTTGGTCGGGGTCTCGCTGGGACTCGGCGAGCAGGTCCTCGTCCTCTTCACCGTGATCCTGAT
This sequence comes from Natronococcus sp. CG52, assembly GCF_023913515.1. Classification (NCBI taxonomy): domain Archaea; kingdom Methanobacteriati; phylum Methanobacteriota; class Halobacteria; order Halobacteriales; family Natrialbaceae; genus Natronococcus; species Natronococcus zhouii. Next base: position 3,561,315 of record NZ_CP099391.1, on the reverse strand, counting down.
CAGTATCGGCACCGCCGGCGTCCCTGGGGCCGGACTCATCATGCTCACGGTCATCCTGAGCGCGCTCGGCTTGCCGCTCGCGATCGTCGGCTTCGTCGCCGGCGTCGATCCGATCCTGGGTCGCATCGCGACGATGAACAACGTCACCGGCGATCTCGCGGTGTCTTCAGTCGTCGGCAAGTGGACCGATGCAATCGACTTCACCGAGGGAGTCTGGACGGACGCACCGGCGCCGGAGGGCGGTGACGAGGGCATCACCGCGGACGACTGAGTCGAATCGGGCCGTCGTCCGCCTCGTCGTAGAAGAAGTAGCCGGCGATGCCCGCGAGTCCGAACGCGAGGGTGATGTAGGGCCAGTTGCCGGCCTCCCGGTCCGTCAGGAACGCGTGCCCGGCGATGAAGATCGAGAACCCGACGTGCGCTACCGCGGTCGCGAGCAGAAACGCGTAGAGATCCATTACCTGTCTAGTTCGACGACCCTCCAATAGCCGTTTCGAACCTCGCCGCCGGCTGCTCGAACTCGCTCAAGAATCGGTAACCGGACATCCGCTATGGCCGGGAGGCGGCTCACCGAGAAATGCGGTGAGCCGCCTGACCCGGGGAAGGGCAGGCGGCTATACGATACTTACCGCGAGCGAGCCGACGATCGGTGTGGAGAACGTTACGCGTTCGGAACGGAGGGAGGTGTGCTTTTCATCGAAGCTGAGCGGGATCGAAGATCCCGCGAGGTCGTCGGCGTGCTCAAAAATCTCCGGTTTTTGGCATCACGAAACGGCGAAGCCGTTTCGAACGACTTCGCGCCGACTGCAAGCGATTCCTCCGGAATCTCCCAGTCGAAAAGAGCGCTTTGCGCTCTCTCGAGATTTCACCGAGTGCGGTCGCGAAGCGACCGCACGTGGTTCGAGACGCCGAAGGCGTCTCGTCATCAAGCGAAACCGAAGGTTTCGCGGACCTCGCAAATCTCCGATTTGCTCAGTCACGGAAGACGCCGAGCGTCTTCCGAACGACAGCGTAAAAGTTCGTTCTTCAGAAGTCGTGGTCCGGGTCGTCCTCGACGGTCCGCTTCATCGATTCGCGACGGGATTTGGCGTCGCGGCCGGTCGCCTCGAGCAGGAAGTCGTTCTTCGCGTCGACGGCGTCACCGGCGGCCTCGAGTTCGTCGGGGCCGAGTTCGGTGGGGTCGCGCTCGTAGAACTCGACGCCGAGTTTGTCCTTCTTGCCCGAGTACTCGATGGTACCGACGACGACTTTCTCGAAGACGGGGTTGTCCGGCTCGCCGATGACGAACAGGTCACTTCCCTTGTACTCCTCGGTCTCCGTAATGGGGCCGAAGTACTCCTCGACAGTGGCCTCCATGTCGGGGATTCGCTCCTCGAGATACTCACCGCGGCGCATCTTGTACTCCTTCATGAATTGGTGATACACGGGGGAGTGTTTACCTCTTTTCATAGACGTCGTCGCCGTAGAACGAGTGGGAACGCCGGTGAGCGGAACAGCGCGCTGTCCGGCCACTACCGAGGGCGGTCGATCTACGAGTGAGGAAGACTTCGACGCACTCGAGAAGCGACGCTGCTGCGGGGACACTCCGTCGGACGCTACTGATATCCTCGTTCGCTGAGATACCCCTTCCGGCAGTCGGGACAGATGTCGCCGGTGCGAAGCGAGCTCCGGTCGCTCCCCGCGGCGAACTCGCAGCGCGGACAGTACAGTTCCGACGAGCCGTCGTCCGCCCGCGTTCCGCCCTCGCTGCCGGGTGTCGGTGCCGATCCGGCGCGCTCGATGCCGCTTCCGGGGTCGGCGGACGTCTCCTCGGCCGAGGGAGGGCCGCCAGCCGCCGCTTCGGGTGCGGGTTCCGTCTCGATCGCGGTCGCGGCGTCGTCGGTCGTTCCGGTGTCGAGTAAGACGGCGTCGTCGTCGATCGGTTCGGAGCCGTCGATCAGTTCGGAGTCGTCGTCTTCGATCGGCTCGGACTCGTCGTCCGGCCAGTCGGTCGGCCCGCGCTCGGCTTCGACCGGCGGGCCGACGTCGTCGGAGTCGGGCCACTCGCCGTGTTCGCGGTCGCGCGTAGTCGTCCCGTCGTCTTCGAGGATCTCTCCGTCGTCAGTGACCGGATCGCCGTTCTCGTCGGTCGGGATCTCGATGTCGTCGGCCGGTGTGTCAGCCGTCGGTGTCTCGACTTCGGCCGGCGATGCACCGCCCGCGGCCGCGCCCGGTTCGGTCTCGTCGGCATCGATAAACGTAGCGTCCGTTCCGTCCGGTTCGGATGCTGGTTCGCGTGCCGGCGTCGGTTCGGGTTCGTCGGGACGCGGGTCGACGCCCGTCTCGGTCGAGATACTCCGCACTTCGGTGTTCTCGCTGATGACGTGTCTCTCGCCACAGCGGGCACACTCTTCGTACTCTCGGACGGTTACGACGACTTCGCTGCCCCGTTCTTCGCGCTCGCGTTCGACATCGGTGTCACCGTAGTCGTGTCCGAGCAGCGAACATCGCAGGACCATTGTCTCACCGTATCAATTCACGCCATAAAAAACGTACTGCCTGGGTTGTGTCCGCACTGTGACGTCTCCTCGGCGAACCTCCCGTCCGGGGGGCGCCCGTCCTCGGATCCGAAGGTGAGCCGGCGATGGCGAACGACAAACGTCAAATCCCGGGTCGACGAATAGGGAGACGGATGAAAGCAAAGCGGGAGTACCGGGACCGCGCGGAGACGGAGGTGGCGGTACTCGACGCGCTCGTCGACCGGATCGACGACGGGATGACGGTCTTCGAACTCCGGGCCGCGGTCGAGGTCGAGATCGACGAACTCGAGCGGGCCCTCTCGACGCTCAAGGAGGACGACCTGATCGTCGTCGAGACGGGCGGCAGCGACGGTGCGGTAATCAAGCCCGACGAGCGCGTCGTCCCCGACGCCCCGGTCGACGACGAGGACGAGCAGTCGATCGGCGACTGGATTCGCGAGCGAATGCCCTTTTGAATCGAAACGCCTGAGGGGATCTGGCTCCTGAGCGTAGTCATGAGCGTTATCGAGGCCATTCATACGGATCTCGGCGCGACGTTCGGCGAGCGCGCCGGCAGAACGGTCGCCGAACACTACGGGCGACCCGAGCGCGCCCACCGCGCCGTCCGCAACGGCGTCGGTCTGTTCGAGGCCGCCTACGGCGTGATCGTCGTCGAGGGCGACGACCGACTCGAGTACGTCGACAACGTCGTCTCGAACCGCGTCCCGGCCGAGGACGAACGGGGCTGTTACGCGCTGGTGCTCGACCCCCAGGGCGGGATCGAAGTCGAACTCTACGTCTACAACGCCGGCGAGCGACTGCTGCTCTTTACGCCGCCGGCCCACGCCGACCCGCTCGCCGAGGACTGGTCAGAGAAGGTCTTCATCCAGGACGTCGAGATCAGCGTCGCGACCGACGACTACGCGATCTTCGGGGTTCACGGTCCGCACGCGACGGAGAAGATCGCGAGCGTCCTCAACGGCGCCGCCTCTCCCGACGAACGGTTCTCCTTCGTTCGCGGCACGATGGGCGACGCGGGCGTCACCGTCATCCGGACCGACGCGCTCACCGGCGAGGAGAGCTACGAGGTTATCTGCGCCGTCGACGCCGCCGAGGACGTCTACGACGTGCTCCTGAACCAGGGGCTGAACGCCGCACCCTTCGGCTACCGGACCTGGGACACGCTCTGCCTCGAGGCGGGATCGCCGCTGTTCGAGACCGAACTCGAGGGACGTATTCCGAACGTGCTCGGCCTTCGCAACGCGCTCGACTTCGAGAAGGGCTGTTACGTCGGCCAGGAGGTCGTCTCCCGCGTCGAGAACCGGGGCCAGCCGAGCCGGCAGCTCGTGGGGATCACGCTCGAGGGGACGGACGAGGACGGGGACGGGAATGGGGACGCGGAGCGAGCGATTCCCGACGCCGGTGCCGCGGTCTTCGACGGCGACGCCTCGGTCGGCGAGGTGACCCGCGCCGATACCAGCCCGCTGCTAGAGGACGTGATCGCGCTCGCGGTCGTCGACTACGGTCTCGAGGCTGCTTCGGTGACCGTCCGCGTCGAGGGCGAGGAGGTGCCGGCGACGCGCACGGACCTGCCGTTCGTCGACGGGTCGGACCGCTCGGATCGACTGCCGGAGTACCAGTAGCAGTCGTCGTTCTATCGTTCCCCCCGCTTCTGAAGCCACGACGGCCGGGGAGAACGACGCCCACTTCGAGCTGGCCTCCAACACACGGTGGCGCGGGTGGACGTGGCGACTCCGCGTTGCCGCGATAGCAGGACGCGCCGCTTCAGTCGTTCCCCCTCGAAGACGCTGTTCAGAACGCAGCCGTCGCAGCCACGCCGGCCGATACGCAGGCCAATTGGTATCGGCCGGAACTGGCCGGGCACAGCATGAAGGACGCCGCCGACGGTCCCTCCACCATGGACACGAGCACTGATTTCGAGGAGTTGGCTTCACGCGTTCGCACGCAGTCGAAAGACGCCGCCGGATCGGATACCGACCGAGTGACGATCCGCTCGTTCCAGGAGCTCAACCCCGACGCGCTGTCAGAACTGCTCGAGGCCGCCGAGACCGGGGCCGACGAACCGGGCTCGCTCGTCTTCGTGCTCTCCCGGGCCAACGCCGAGCTTCTGCTCGAGCGCGAGTACGATCTCGAGGACGTCGCCGAACTCGAGGACGAACTCGGCCGCGAGGTGCGGGTCGAAGAGGGGATGCCGGACGATACGATTCTGCTGCTGGATCCGGACGCGGTCGACGGCGAGGAACTGCTCGAGCCGGAAGCGATCGCGTGTGGAATCGTCGGCGCCGACCACTGACGGTTCCGTTGCGGCAGGGCCGTTGCTCGGCTAACGTGCCAGTCGTGCGCCCGTTTTCGCCCGACCGTCGCAGACCTTGTCCACGCCACCCCCTGATACTATCCAGCGGTCGGGTGTGGCCCCAGTATGCGCTATCTGGAGATTACGGTGCCGGAGGGGAAGCGGCGGCCCGTTCTCGACATCCTCGAGGAGGAAGGGATCGACTACGTCGTCAGCGACGAAACCAGCGGTAGGGGCTACACCGCAGTCGTCCGGTTTCCGATCCCGACCCGGGCCGTCGAGCCGGTTCTCGACCGGCTGCGGCGAGCCGGGCTCAGCGACGACGCCAGCGTCGTCGTCATCAACGCGGAGACGGTCATCTCGGAGGAGTTCGCGACGCTCAGAGACCAGTACAGCCAGGGTGGGAAGAAGGGGTCGCGAACCTCGAGACAGGTTCTCCGCACGAAGGCTGACGAACTCACGCCCCCGTTTCCAATCTACACGGCGATGTTGCTCATCAGTGCCGTCGTCGCCACCGCCGGGCTGCTGGCCGACTCGCCGGCGGTCGTGATCGGGGCGATGGTTATCGCCCCGCTGATCGGGCCCGCGCTCGCCGCCAACGTCGGCATCGTCACCGGCGACGACCGTCTCAAGTCGACCGGGTTCACCTACCAGGTCGTCGGTGTCACGATAGTCATCGTCGCCTCTATCGGGCTCGCCACCCTCGCCCGACTGGCGGGGCTCGAACCCGCGGGGGTCGACATCGTCGTCGCCACCGAACTCCAGGAGCGGGTCGCTCCGAACCTGTTCTCGCTCGCCGTCGCACTCGGTGCCGGGATCGCCGGTATCCTGAGTCTCACGCGGGGGTTCTCGGAGGCCATCGTCGGCGTGATGATCGCCGCGGCGCTCATTCCGCCGTCGGCCGCGGTCGGGATCACGGTCGCCTGGGGGATGTACGGTGCGGCGATCGGTGCGACCATCCTCGTGATCGTGAACGTCCTGTCGATCAACCTCGCTGCGCTGGCGACGCTGTGGGTCGCCGGCTATCGCCCGCAGGGACTATTCGAGGTGTCGCCGACCCGGAAGCCGACGTACACCTACGCGGCGATCTTCAGCGTTGCGCTGCTGGTGCTGGCCGCGCCGCTCGCTGGCGTCACGCTGCTCGACTTCCACACGACGGAACTCGAGTCGTCCGCCGAGGACGAGGTCGAAACGGTGCTCGCGGAGTCACGGTACGACCACCTCGAGGCGGAGGACGTCGTGGTCGAACTCGACGGCGACTACCCGATCCAGTCGGTCGAGCGAGTCGTCGTCACGGTCTCCGGACGAGAGACGGGTCCCGAACCGGGCCTTGCCGATCGGCTCTACGACGAGATCCGGCCCCACGGCGACGAGTCGCTGGTCGTCGAAGTCCAGTACGTCGTGTCCGAACGACGGGGCGACGCCGACGATCCGCGGGGGAGTGTTCGTGCCTCGAGCGGCGATGCAACCCTTGCCGATGCCGGCCCCTGACCAACCGGGAGATCGTCACGCTGGCTTCGTCTCGGGGCTCGCTTTTCGGCGGATGGCTCGAAAATACCGGATCAGGCCGTCGGCTCGACGTTCTGGTTTATCCGGAACAGGTTCTCCGGATCGTACTCGGTCTTGAGTTCGACGAGGCGCTCGTAGTTCTCGCCGTAGGCGAGGATCTCCTCTCCTTCGCGTTCGCTGATGAAGTTCACGTAGACGTCGCCGGTCGCGTACTGCCCCATCTCGTCGTAGAACTTCCGGGCCCAGGAGATGCACCGGTCGTCCATCTCGGGGTCCTCCCACCGGGTGTGGACGTTCATCACGTACTCGGGATCGCGGTGCGGGTACGCCGTCGCGTCCGCCGGCACGCGTGCCATCGCGCCGCCAACCTGCCCGAAGAAGATTTCCGACAGCGGTGACGGAAGCGTTTCCGCGTACTCGACGGCGGTGTCGATGGCCTCGTCCGGGAGCTCCCGGAAGTTGTGCGACTTCCAGTAGTTCCGGGCGCCTTCGGTGAGCAGGGGATCGAACGCCTGCTGGAACTCCGCGTACGGGTGCGGACCCACGCCGTCGGCGATGGGGTCGCCGAACTCTCGGATCGGCGCCAGGACCTCCTCGCCTACGTCCATCTCGCCGGCGTAGAACGCGACGACGATGGCGACGCCGACGCCGTGGACGCTCTCGGGAAGGAACGGGAGCGGCGGCGCCTTGCGGAGGACGACCCAGACGGAGGATTCGTCCGGCGCGTCCTCGTTGAAGTCCCGGACGCGTCGGAGTACCTCGGTCGCGTCCTCGCCGGGGTAGACGATCGGTCCCGCCAGCACCTCCGGACCGACCTCGTGGAGATCGAACTCGAAGGACGTGACGACGCCGAAGTTGCCGCCTCCGCCGCGGATCCCCCAGAAGAGCTCCGGGTTCTCCGTCTCGCTCGCGTGGCGGAGCTCTCCGTCCGCGGTGACGACGTCGACCGAGCGCAGGTTGTCAACGGTCATGCCGTATTTGCGCGTGAGCCACCCGAAGCCGCCGCCGAGCGTCAGGCCCGCGACGCCGGTCGTCGAGTTGATGCCGAGCGGGGTCGCGAGGCCGAACGACTGGGTCTCGTGGTCGACGTCGGCGAGCGTCGCGCCGGGTTCGACGTGGGCGATCTTCCGCTCCGGCTCGACCCGAACGGACCGCATCGCCGAGAGGTCGAGCAGGAGCCCGCCGTCGCAGACCCCGTTCCCGGCGATGTTGTGCCCGCCGCCCTGCACCGCGAATAACAGGTCGTGCTCGCGGGCGAAGGTCACCGCGGCGATCACGTCCGAGACGCCCCGCGAGCGAACGACGATCGCCGGCGATCGATCGATCATTCCGTTCCAGACCGATCGCGCCTCGTCGTACCCCGGATCGTCGGGGCGCACCAGCTTACCACGGAGCTGTTCTTCGAGTTCGCGTACTGCTCCGTCGTCCGTGGGCGTGGTTGTCACTGACATTGTTCCTCGGTGATCGTAGGTCGCGATCCGCGATATAATTATCCACAATTAATAGTTAAGATGTGTTCCGTTCCGGGACGCACTCGAGATCCGGAAGTTTCCGGCGTCTCGCGAACCGACATCTCCGGACGAGTGATCGTCAAGGGTAGGCGTACTACGACCATATCTCGTCCGGGGGTGTACGCTCTGTATGGGAACGACAGGTCGGTCACCAGGTGAGAAATCGTTCGATGAACTCTCGAGCGACGCCGTTCGCTCCTTCTCGGACGGATTCGACGGCGACGTACTATTCCCGTCCGATCCGGCGTACGACGATGCTCGAGGGCTCTGGAACGGCATGATAGACAGGTATCCCGCGATCATTGCCCGTTGCTCCGGCGTCGCAGACGTCGTCGCGGCGGTAACGTTTGCCCGCGAACAGAACCTGCGGCTCGCGGTCCGGGGTGGCGGACACAACGTCGCCGGGACGGCCGTCTGCGACGCCGGTATCGTCGTCGATCTCTCGGAAATGAACAGTGTGCGCGTCGATCGAAGGGCGCGGACGGTTCGCGCTGAGGGCGGCGCGACGCTGGGCGACGTCGACCGCGAGACGCAGCTGTTCGGCCTCGCGACGGCGCTCGGCGCCGTCTCGCAGACCGGGATCGCCGGACTGACGCTCAACGGCGGCTACGGCCACCTGAGTCGCCGGTACGGACTGGCACTGGACAACCTCGTCAGCGTCGACGTCGTGACGGCCGACGGTCAGGTCCACACCGCGAGCAGCGACGAGAACGCGGACCTCTTCTGGGGGATCCGCGGCGGCGGTGGCGCTCTCGGGATCGTCACGTCCTTCGAGTACCGCCTCCGCGACGTCGGGCCGGAAGTGTACGCGTTTTTCGCGTGGTTCCACGCTGACGACGCGGCCGCGGTGATGGACCGGTTCCGCGAGTGGACCGTCGACCCCCCTCGAGACGCGGGCGTCCTCGCGTTTACGGCCCGCGTCCCCGAACTCGAGGAGTTCCCCGAGGAGTCGTGGGGTGAGCCGGCCCTCGCCTTCCTCGGCTCCTACCGGGGCGACCTCGAGGATGCCGGCGACGTCTTCCGTCCGCTGCTCGCGAGCGCGACGCCGATCGCCGATCTCAGCGGTTCGATGGGCTACGTCGACCTGCAGTCGATGCTCGACGAGGACTACCCGGACGGGCTCCGGTACTACTGGAAGTCGATCTACCTCGAGGAACTGACCGACGAGGTCGTCGACCTCATGATCCGACACAACGAATCGGCGCCCTCGGTCCTCTCGACGATCGACCTCTGGCACCTCGGCGGCGCGGTCGCCGAGGTCCCGAAGGACGCGACCGCGTTCTGGCACCGCGACAAGCCGCACATGCTCACCTTCGAAGCGAACTGGGAGGGCCCGGCCGACGACGACGCGAACGTGAACTGGGCCCGCGACGGAATCGCCGAAGCGCAGGAGCTGTCGGTCGCGTCGGGCCGGTACGGTAACTTCCCCGGCATGAACGAAGATCCCGCGAAACTCCTCTACGGAGGCAACTACGAGCGCCTGGTCGATCTGAAGACGCAGTACGACCCGGAGAACCTGTTCCGGGGGACGGTTGCGCCACGAACCGGCGACTGAACCGATCGTGAACGGATTCAGCCGGGGTCAGCGTCGGGTCGATAGCGCCGACTCACGACCTTCCAGCGCCCCCGCCTGAACAGCCAGTAGTTGATCCCGCCCGGGACGTACGTCTCGAGCAGAAGCGCGAGGTAGAGACCGCCGATCCCGAGCGGCGTGACGAGCCCCAGGGCGGCGGCCGGCAGCGCGAACCCGTACCGTCCGACCAGCGCGGCGACGAACGGCCAGCGGGTGTCGCCGGCGCCCAGGAGCGCGCCGGTCGCGGCCCCGTCGAGACCGAAGCCGATCGCGCTGACGGCGCCGACGGCGACGAACGGCGCGGCCCGGGCGACCTCGGCGGAATCGCTCACGAACAGGCTCGCGATCGGTTCGGCGAACGCCACGACCAGGACGGCGATACCGGCGTAGAGCACGGTCGACAGCCGGATGATCGCCGCACCGTAGGCGCTCGCTTCGGCTTCCTCGTTCGCGCCGAGGTGTTGTCCGACGAGCGAACTCGAGGCCAGCGACAGCCCCCAGTTGACGCTGTTGATCAGACTGCGGACCCGTCGACCGACCTCGAGTGCCGTGACGATCACCGGTCCGAACGAGGCGGCGATCCACAGCAGCGGGAAGACGACGATCCCTTGAGCGAGCCGTCGGCCGATCTCCGGAGTCGAGATCTCGATCAACTGTCGGATCACCGTCGGCTCGAGCCGCGTTCCCCCGCGGGTGATCGGCACCGGACTCGGCTCCATGCCCAGCCGTCCGTACGACCGACCGACCATCCCCCACGCCAGGACGAGCGTCACGAAGCCGGTCGAGAGGGTCGTGCCGATCGCCGCCCCGGCGACGCCCAGCCCGAACCCGAAGATGAGGAGCGCGCTGAGCAGGACGTTGAGGACCGCGCCGCCGGCCCGGGCCATCATCTCGGTGAAGGTGTCGCCGACGCCCGTGTACGTTCGGCTGGCGATGAGATTGAGCAGCTCGAAGAGGACGGCCGGCGCGACGAAGACGAGGTAGGTGCTCCCGTGCTCGAGCGACGTCGATCCGGCGCCGAACACGCCGATCAACCGGTCGGCGAACGCGACGAAGCCGATCACGAGCGGGATCGCGAACGCGACCGCGAGCAGGACGCTCTGGGTGACGACGAGCGACGCGCGCTCGGTCTCCTCGCCGCCGTAGTTCTGCGAGACGAGGCTGACGGTTCCGCCCGCCAGACCCAGCCCCAGCATCGTCACGACCTCCCAGTACGCCAGCGCGAACGCGAGCCCCGCAGTTCCCGCCGTGCCGACGGCGATCCCGACCATCGCGAGGTCGGCCGTCTGTTTTGACATGATCGCGAATCCGGTGACGATCCGGGGCCAGGCGAGATCCATCGTCGGGCGGAACCGCTCGGCGTCGATGATTCCCGCGCGCTCGAACGCGCTCGCGACGACCCTCACTGCTGTCGTCAGTCGATCCGTCATCTACCGGTCGTTTCGCGTACCGCGCCTTCGGTCTGTCGTCTGGGCTCACGAAACGCGCTGCGGTCCGCGCGACTGTGCGGCCTCGAGGGGGTTCTCACGGACGAAGCCGCGAGAGCATCGCCTTGAGGTGGGCGGGCGAAATCACCGACGTCGGCCGGTCCATGTGGACGCCGATCTCTCCCGACACCGAACTCAGGCCGATCCGTTGAACGGGTTCGGGCAGGGAGTACGCTCGTCGCAGGTAGTGGCCGAGTTGCTGTTCGCGCTCGAGGTCCTCGCGCCAGGCGCGTTCGTACGCCGCGAGGCTGGTCGGCCGGTCGGGGTCGATCTCGCGGGCGGCGTGGTCGGCGCTGGTCATCCCGTAGAGGATGCCGCCGCCGGTGAAGGGCTTGGTTTGAGCGGCCGCGTCCCCGAGAAGAAAGCCGCGACGGCTCGTCACGCGATCTGCGGGGCCGATCGGAATCGCCCCCGAACAGCGGCGGGAGACGTCGACCTCGTAGCCGTCGATCAGTTCCTCGAAGTGCTTGTTCACTTCGACGCCCGGCGGGGCCGCGAGGCCGTACTCGACGCCGGCGTCGCCGCGGGGGATGCGCCACGCGAAGAACGTCGGCGCCGTAAGGTGGACGTCGACGAAGTTCTGGTGGTCCTCCTCCTCGGAGAACGCGAGGACGCCGTGTAAGAGTTCGTCGGGCTCCGGCAGCCCGAGTTCGTCGCGAACCCGGGATCGCGGCCCGTCGCAGCCGGCGATCATCTTCGCCTCGTGCGTGACGGGACCGTCGGGACCGCTGGCGACGACCTCGACGCGGTCACGGCGTTCGGTGACGCCGGTGACGGTGTGTCGTTCGCGAACGTCGGCGCCGGCCCCGCGGGCGAGGTCGGCGAGGTGGCGGTCCAGCCCGACGCGGTCGATGACGTTCGAGGCGACCTCCCGCTTGTAGAAGGGGTAGGCGTCGCTACGGGGCCCGCCGACGTGAAACCGCGCGCCGTAGATCTCGTTCTGAAAGAGTTCGTCGCGGGCGCCGTCGCCGGTAAAGCTCCAGATATCCGTGCTGACGTGGCCCGAGCAGGCCAGCGGCGTGCCGATGGTTCCCTGCTCGAGTGCGAGCACGTCGTAGCCGTTCTCGGCGGCCCGACGGGAGAACCGCGCGCCGGCGGGACCGACGCCGACGACGACGAAGTCGTACATATCACACAGGTTCGCGCGGTTCGGTAAATATACTGCGAACGGTAGCGTCGATCAGCCGGCGCGTACCGGTCGACGGGAGCCCGAAAGGAGACGAGAGTTCGAATCAGTTCTCCGGGAGACGGCGGTACGGCGACGGTTCACGTTTTCGTCGGGCGCGACTCGTCGTCGAGTTCCGGCGGCACCTCGACGCCCTCGATCGTTTCGACGGGGGCGGTGTTCTTCTCGGTGTCGACGTGCCAGCGGTCGATCTCGTCCTCGTACCGCGAGAGTACGGTCGAAACGTCCGCCTTGAGGTGATCGTCGTTGACGTTCACCTCGAAGCTGAACCGATCGTCGTCGTCCTCGGTCAGCGGTCGCTCGACGTTCGCGCTGACGAGTTCGTTGTCGAAGTAACACGGTGCGAGCTGCGTCATCACGTGCCGATAGACGCCCTTCTCGACGGTTTGTAACGCCTTTCGGCTCGCGGAGTCGACCGCTCGAGCCGCGTGGTCGAGGGCCTCCGTTCCGTTCTCGACCGCCTCTTCGACGTCGCGGTCCTCGAGCGCGCCGTACGATTCCGAGAGTTTCTCGCCGGTAGCGTGCAGGTTTTCGCTCGGTTTCGCTTCGTCCCGTTCGTCCTCGTTTCCGTTCTCGACCGCCTTTTCGGCGGTCTTCTCCTTGACGTCTCGCTCGAAGCTCTCGTGGGCTTTCGGGCGCCACTCGTCCCACTCGTCGAACGCGCCGGCGAACCGGTCTCGATACTCGTCGTCGCTCCGGACGCCGAGCTCTCGGAGCGCCTCGGTGATTCGCTCGCCGTGCTCGACGATCGTCCCCCAGTCACCGACTTCCTTGAATCCGGAAATTTGTTCTTCCATTGACAAGAATAGGCGCTAGCGCGTATATGATCTCGCCGCCAAAGAGCGTAGGACCGGACGATACTGGTATCGAGGCGGGACTGTCGGCCGGACGACCCGCCCGGTCGATCCGGCCGCGATCGAAGACCGGACCGCGGTGCGCGTTATTCGTCGCCGTCGGACGCCTCGAGGAGCTCCCAGAACCGGTCCTGATCGCCCTCGAAGCGCTCGAGCAGCGCGCGGACCTCCGCGCGCACCTCCTCGTCGACGACGACGTGGACCATCCCCTCGTCGGGCTGGCCGTAGACGACGCTCGCGCCGTCGGGCGCGACGACGATCGCCGGCAGCGCGACAAGATCCTCCTCGCCGTCGACCAGGATCGTCGTCGGCTCGTCGCGCTCGAGTGCGTCCTTGAGCGTGCGGACGACGTCGGTCGTGAGCTCCGCGGGCGGGTTCGTCACCCCAACGTTGGCCCGCTTCGCGACGGTCTCGCGGATCTCCTCCTCGACCGTCTGCCGTTTGGTTCGCTCGTCGACGAGCGCGACGTCGGGCGCTCGTCCCGCCTGCAGAAAGTGGTAGGTAACGACGTCGCCGACGGCGATCAGCGGTCCCTCGACGGTCTCGAGCAACCGCTCGGCGTCGGTTTCGATCGGGCCCATCGGCTCCTTGAGTTCGTGACGGAGTTCGTCGGGCAGAATCAGTAGCTGGTCGTCTCCGATTTCGGCGTCTCGAACGTCGTCGCGAGTCACGTCTACCGGACCTTCAGCGCGTACGCACCCGGTTCTGTGACCTGCATCTCCGTGGCGATCTCGCTGTCCTCGGGGTGGGCGATGACGACGTAGCCGGCCCAGTCCTCGGTCAGCGACGAGGAGTTACAGGAGTCGCAGGTGTCGGCGGTCGGTTCGTTGACGCGGTGACACTCGCGACAGACGAGGCGATCGGAGGCCATGGTTATTCACCCGTAGCGGCTTCGCGCTTCTCGTGTTCGTCCTCGAGCCAGCCGTGCTTGCCGAGTCCCGGCTGTTTGGCCGTCAGGCCGATCTTCGAGTCGCGCGGGTTCCGTTCGTCGATACTCTTGGTGACGATGCGGGCCCGGACGGCGTCGTCGACGCCGAGGGTCCGATTGGACTCGTTCGAGGCGAGTTGCTGGTTTTCGCCGTCGAAGGCGAGGTATTCGTCGCTGATCTGCGAGACGTGGAGCAGCCCGTCGACGGGGCCGATTCCGACGAAGGCACCGAACTCGACGACCTCGACGATCGTGCCGTCGATGACCTCCTGCATCTCCGGATCGAACGTGACGGCGTCGAAATCTGCCTCGTAGTAGACACCCGGACGGTTCGGGAGGACCGCCCCGTCACCGATGTCGTGGACCTCGGTGACGGAGACGATGCTGCCGACCTCCTCGTCCATGCGTCCCTCGAGTTTGTCCTGCAGCAGTTGCTTGACGAGCTTCGGCGAGACGTCGCCGAGCGCTTCCGGCGGTACTTCGACCGTATCCTTTAGTCTGACCCGTTTGTACATCTATGGTTGAGTGATTGCCAACTTGTTTCTCCCGCGTAATGCAATTACCGGTATGCTCGTCTCGAGCACCCGGTCGCGCAGCGGGCGGTCGTTCGTGACGACGTAGTCGACGACGCCCTCGCGGGCGAGTTCGACCAGCGCGTCGTCGGCGTACGATTCCTCCGTGTCGACGACGAGACAGCGTTCGGTCGCCAAGTCGTGGCCGACGTTCGCCGCCGTCCCCTCGGCGCCGCCCTTCTCCGACAGCCGCCGAAGCTCCTCGACGACGGGCTGTGGCGTCGTCGGTTCGTAGACGCCGAGCAGCCTGTCGAGTTCGTCGAACAGCCGAACGTTGAGTTCGACCGGCATCATCAGCGCACTCGTATCGAGAGCGACCGGGGTACTCATGATCGCTGTCGTCGTGTTATTCCTGGAGCGTTCCGAGTCCGATCAGTCGCCAGCGAGCGCCGATCCGACGGTTGATCGCGATCTTGGCGCCCGGTTCGGCCGAGACCGGACGTTTGAGTCGGACCTCGCACTCGCCGCTTCGCGCGCTCGTGACTGCGCCGACGGTCGTCGCCGTGCCGACGGTCATCATCAGCGGCTCACCGGTACTGATCTCCTCGACGTCGCCGGCGTCGGTGCCGACGATGCGATCCAGCAGGTCGACGCTCATCGTGAACTCCTCCCACGTCGGCGGGAGCGAACCCGGCGGGCCGGCGATCCGGCCGGCGAGCGCGTCACCCTTCGTCAGCGACGGGTCGAGCCCCGTCCCGACGCCGAGCAATCCACCCGGCGTGACGGAGTCGACGTTCTCGCCGCCGGCCTGGAGCGATCGGATCGTCGTCTGGATCGGAACGTACTCGGTCTGGCCGCCCTCCTCGACCTCGCGGCCGGGACGAATCTCGATCTCGTCGTCGAGTTCGAGTTCGCCCCGGATGAGACTCCCTCCGAGGACGCCCCCGGTGAGGTTCTCGTAGGTCGTCCCGGGCTTGTTGATGTCGAAACTCCGGGCGACGTGCATCCGCGCGTCGGTGTCGGGATCCTGCTCGGGCGTCGGGATCTCCTCCTGGATCGCCTGGATCAGCAGGTCGACGTTGACCTCCTGGCCCGCGGAGATCGGGACGACGGGAGCGTCCTCCGCGACCGTTCCCTCGACGAACTCCTGGATCTGCTCGTAGTTGTCTCGAGCGGTCTCGGAATCGACCAGGTCGATCTTGTTCTGAGCGATGACGATGTTCTCGATGCCGATGATATCGAGCGCCATCAGGTGCTCTTCCGTCTGGGGCTGGGGGACGGGTTCGTTGGCGCTGACGACCAGCACCGCGCCGTCCATCAGCGAGGCGCCCGAGAGCATCGTCGCCATCAGGGTCTCGTGACCCGGGGCGTCGACGAACGAGACGGTCCGCAGCGGCTCGCTTTCCGAGCCGTCCGGACACTCCTCCTCAACGGTGTAACATTCGGGTTCGTCCACGCCGGGACAGTGGCGGAACGTCGCGTCCGCGTAGCCGAGACGAATGGAGATTCCGCGCTTCATCTCCTCGCTGTGCTGGTCCGTCCACGAGCCACTGAGCGCCTGCACCAGCGTCGTCTTGCCGTGGTCGACGTGGCCGACGAGTCCGATGTTCACCTCCGGTTGTCGATTTCCTTCCATAAGACGATGAGTAATCTTAGGTAGAAGTTCCGCCGTGCGCCTGATAAACCTACTGTTCTCGGGGCGTATCACGGAAACGAATACTCGCTGACGGCAGGCGGTGACGAGACGCGGTTCACTCCTTGACGAGGGTGTCGCTCAGCGGTGCCTCCCGGACGATCTTTCCGCCCTCGGGGAGCCGGAAGAGGACGGCCGTTTCGCCGGCTTCCTCGCCCGAAAGGGAGACGTGAGCCGGTTCGGCATCGATATCCACGACGGCGTCGTCCGCCTCGTCGGCGACCACCACATCGAGCCGATACGTCTCGTCGGCGCCGAGGGGCAGTTCGTCGCCGTCTTTCGTGAAGACGGTCTCGAGTTCGATCGCCGGAAGCCCGCCGGTTTCCGTCTCGCAGTGCCAGCGGCCGGTGTGCGAGTTCGCGATCGGCTCGTTGCTCTCCCGGTCGTAGACGGGGGGCTCGGAGACGTCCACCTCGTGATCGGCCTCGTCGAACTCGTTCGCCAGGGCGTCGCCGAAGTCCGCTTCCTCGGTGTCGCCGTCGAGTCCGTCCTCGTCCACCGATTCGCTCTCGTCCGAGCCGTCGTCGCCGAGACAGAGCGTCGCGAGCGAACCCGAACCGAGCAGTAGCCGTCGACGCGCCGACGAGCCCGAAGCTGCCGTCATCGATCCCACGAAACGGTGACCGCGATAAAGCGGTTGCGATCCCGCCGGTTCGCTCTCGCTCGCAGATCGTATCGCACGAATTACAAAAATCCTCTCGAGCGAACGTTTTAGCGAACGCGCGTGGTAGCCGCTCGCATGAGCAACTCATCCGTCTCGAACGAGTCCGACCGCGAGTCGGTCCTCGAGTGTACGGACTGTCTCGAACCGGCCGACGCGTTCGCGCTGATCGGGAACGAGACCCGACTCGCGATCCTCGAGGCGCTGTGGGCGGCCGACGAGCGACCGGTCTCGTTTTCGGATCTGCGACGCGAAGTCGGTATGCGCGACTCGGCGCAGTTCAACTACCACCTCCAGAAGCTGACCGGTCACTTCGTCACGCAGCGCGAGGCGGTCTCCGCGAGCGGCGGCTCGTCGGACCGACGGTCCGACGGCGGCTACGCGTTCAAACACGCCGGCGAGAAGGTCGTCCGGTCGGTGATCGCGGGCTCGTTCAACCAGCACCCCACGCTCGAGCCGTTTCCGGTCGAGGGGGAGTGTTTCGACTGCGGCGGCTCGCTCGAGGCCGTCTACGAGGACGAACGGCTCGCGATCGACTGTGCCGACTGCGGCCAGTGCCACGGCGAGTACGCGTTCCCGCCGGGCGGACTGAACGACCGGACGCACGACGAGATCGCCGACGCTTTCGACCAGCGGGTCCGTCACCTCCACTGTCTGGCGGCCGACGGCGTCTGTCCGGAGTGTAACGGGCGGATGGCGACCCGGATCGTCGAGACGGGCGAGTGCTGTCTCGGCGTCGACGTGCGCGTCGACCACGAGTGCGCCCAGTGCGGCCACGCCCTCTGCTCGGCCGCCGGACTCCGACTGCTCGACCACTCGGCGGTCGTCTCCTTCCACGACGAACGGGGCGTCTCGCTCGACGAGCGTCCCTACTGGACCCTCCCGTGGTGTGTCTCTCCCGAGTACACGCGCGTTCTCGAGCGCGACCCCTACCGCCTCGAGGTTCGAATGCCGCTGGCCGGCGACGAACTTCGAGTCCGGATGGACGAAGACCTGGCGGTGCTCGAGACGCGACTGCGGACGGACCGCTGAGACGGAACCCGGTCGCACCTCGAGCGATCACGACCGCACCGAGTTCGACGAGTGATCCGTCTCGAAACGGCGCGCAACGACTGCTGTCACCCCCTCACCCGTCCGCCAGGGCGCCTACAGTTCGTAGTGTGCGATCTCCCCTGAACCGCAACAAGGGCACTCGTCTACGCCCTCCGCGAACTTCTCGCCACAGTTTCGACACTCGTACAGCGTGGTGGTGCTGGACGCCCGTTCCCGCAGCGATTCGATTACCCCCATGCTCACTACGACTTTCGGATACGGCGTGATTAATCCTGCTCTCGAGGACCGTCGTGGCAATCGTCCACAACCCCGCCGCGTCTCCGAGTTCTCGACTCGTTCGCCGCTGACCACGGTCGACCGGTTCTGACTGTCCGTTTCCTGAAATCGTTTTCAGTAATCGGCGCTACAGAAATGAATTTCAGATTACACTTACGCCGACGCGGCCCGTCTCTTCGTTTGAAGAACGATGCATCCACCAGACCCCCACCGTTCGACTGCACCGCTCACCGCCGACCGCAGCCTCCGCTCGACGCTCGTCTCGAGCGCACTCACGGTCGTCGCGTTCGGGGCGGCGTTCCTGACCGCGGTCACCGCCGCAACGTTCGTCGGCGGCCCGCCGCTGGTCACCGCCTCGGTCGCCCTCGTCGTCGGGTTCGCGACCGCCCTCGCCGTTCCGATCGGCGTGTCCGCCCTCGCTTGCCGATTCCTCGAGTCTCTCCGACGACGCGGCCGGTGGCCGGCGACTGCGCCGTCAGAGCGATCCAAACCCCTGCCCGGGTGCGGCTGAAATCCGATTCCTTTTCTCGCTTCCGGCCCTTTTCGCGTCCGTGAGCGAGTTCGCGTTCGAACTCGAGTTGTGTGCCCATCTCGAGTCCCGTCAGGAAGACCTCCTCGCCCGACAGCTCGGCGCGAGCGTGGCTGACCCCGGCGGGCGAATCCTCGACGTCGTCTGCGTCGAGCTGGGTCCCGAGTTCGACGACCGGGCCGCGATCACGCCCGAATCGATCCCGGACGCCGCCATCGACGCCGCCGTCGGCACCGGCCGGGCGCGATACTGGAAGGACGCGTTCGACTGCCATCCGGAGCGAGCACGGCGGGCGACCGAACGCGCCCTCGAGATCGGCTTCTTCGAACGCGACCGACGCAACGGCCGCGACTACGTCCGACAGGTCGCCCGCTATCCGGACTGGTACGGCCGTATCGTCGGAATCGAGAACAAGCCCGACCTCGGGCGACCGGGCGACCTCGAGGCGCAGTTGCGGACGGACGTCAGTCTCGGACTGGTCGACGAGGTCGTCCTGGCGACCGAGAGCTACGTGACGGGGGCACACCGCAACCGGATCCCCGACGAGGTCGGGATCTGGCGCGTCCACCGCGACGACGGCGCAGTGCAGAACATCGAGGTGATCCGGGGGTCGACGGCGCTCGCGGTCGACGAACCGGGGATCGAACCGCTCGAGACCCACCCCGGCCGTACCGACGTCGCGATCGTCCCGCCCGCGAAGAAGACACGGGTGCGACGGCGGATCGCGGAGCGAGCGTACGGCAAGGGCTGGCGGACCTACGCGTTCCCCGACTGTGCGGCCTGCCGAGCCGACGACTCGAACGGTACGACGCTTCCCTCCTGTGAGTGGGCGGGCCGCGTCGTCGACGCCGGCTCCGACTGCGGTGCGTCCTGTCCGGGGTACGAGGCGGCGTCCGCACCCGACGTCGACCTCGCTATCGAGCGCGACCGTCGGACGTCCTGGGTCGCCGATCCCGACGGCAGGCGACGTCGGCAGTCCGGCCTCGACCGATTCGGGTGACCGACGACCCTAAATTCACCAAGAAGCTGAAAAGACGCCCCTTTTCCGTGTCGACCTTCTATATTCGAATGAATTCGCAGTACTATCTCTGTGAGTTGATCGGATCGCTCGCGAACTGACGGGCAGTCTGCTTTGTTTCCATGGGTGTAAATGAAAGCGTTACGACACGAATCGCTCGCGAACTGTCGGTCGCGGTGAAGGAGTACGGACTGGCGTTCGTCATGGTCGCCAGCTACTTCGGCTCGGGATCCGTGTTCATCGCGAGCCAGGCCGGCGTGATGCACGGCTACACGCTGCTGTGGGCCGTCGTCGGAGCGGCGCTGCTGGGCGTGATGGCCCAGGACATGAGCGCCCGCCTCGGCATCCACGGCGTTCCGCTGATGTCGTTCGTTCGGAAGAAACTGGGCCGCGGCCCCGCGGTAGGTATCGCCCTCTTCCTTTCGATCGGTTGCGTCGCCTGGACGCTCGGCCTCGTCGCCGCCGTCGGCGCCGGCGTCTCCTTTCTGACGGGCGGCGCCGTCGCCTGGCAGCCGGTCTCGCTGGTCGTCACGGTAATCGCCATCGCCGTCGGCCTGCTGAACTACCAGAAGGTCGAACAGTTGATGATCGTGATGATGCTGTCGCTGATGGTCATCTACCTCGTCGTCGCGGGGCCGAGCAACCCCGATCTCGGGGCGGTCGCCCTCGGATTCGTTCCGACCGGGGACGCGCTCGGAGCGCTCACGATAGCCGCCGGCCTGCTCGGCACGACAGCGCTCTGGCCCAACTTCTTCCTCGAGTCGATCCTCGTCGAGGAGAAGGGCTGGACCGGCGAGAGCGATCTGCCCGCCGCGCGCCGGGATCTGGCGGTCGGCTACGCCGTCGGCGGGATCACGACGATCGCGATCCTGATCGTGGCGGCCGCGTTGCTCCGGCCGATGGGGTTCACCGAACTCGAGACGTTCATCACGCCGGGCGAGGCGCTGGTCGAGGTGCTCGGCACGTGGGCGATGGTGCTGTTCATCGTCGGCGTCATCACCGCGGCGTTCAACAGCATCATCCCGATCATGTGGGCGCCGGCGTACATCATTCCGGAGGCGATGGGGATCGAGGTCGATCAGAGCGACCGCCTCTTCAAACTCACGTTCGTCGGCCTGACGGCGTCAGGATTCGCCTCGCCGCTGATCAGCGCCGCGCTCGACCTGTCGGTCGTCGACATGGTTATCCTCTTCCCGACTTACAACGGCATCTTCGCGCTGCCGGTGGCGGCGACGCTGCTGTTCTGGGCGGTCAACGACCGCGAGACGATGGGTAAGTACCGCAACACCCTGAAGCTGAACGCCGTCAACGCGGCGCTCGTCCTGCTCGCGATCGTTCTCGCCGCCCTCGCGATGCAGGACTTCCTCGATCTGCTCTTCGGCGGCGGCTTCTAGCGTCCGCCCTCGCGGCGAATCGTTCTCCGGTCGGATCCCGAGCGTCGGCGGCCGTCCCGTGAGCGCCGTGCGAGTTTGCCCGGCCGCGGCTCACTCGAGAAACTCCGTCGCGGAGGCGACGAGAATTCGAGCCACGTCGACGACTTCGTCGGTGTGAACGAACTCCCCGGCCCCGTGGATGTTCTCCCCGTCCGGTCCGACGATCACCGTCGGAAGGTCCGCGCGATGACCGAGGTAGTTGAAATCCCCGATACTCGCGAAGTAGCCGATCGCCGGGCTCGTGCCGGTAACCGACTCGGTTCCGGCCTCGAGCGAGCGAACGAGCGGGTGGTCCTCGTCGGTGAGGTACGGGCCGTAGTAGACGTCCGACGCCGGTGCGTCGCGGAATCCGATCTCGATCTCCGAGTCGAGGTCGAGGTCGTCGGCGATCCGTCTGGCGTCTTCGAGGACGTCTTCGGGATCTTCGCCGATAACGACGTGCCGATCGACGAGTAGCCGGCACTCGTCGGGAACCGAGATCGTCTCGCCGCCGCCCTCGAGCAGCAGCGGACAGACCGATCCCTCGCCCAGTTTCGGGTGAGAGCCGACGTCCATCTCCGACAGTGCGGCGGCCAGTTTGCCGGCGTCGACGACGGCGTTGGTTCCCTTCCGCGGCTGTGAACCGTGCGCCGCGCGGCCGCGGACGGTGATCTCGTAGAGGAATCGTCCGCGGGCGCCGAGCAGGAGCGCCGGGTTCTCGAGATCCGACTGGGCGAGGACGGGACCGGGTTCCGTGACGATCGCGGCGTCGCACTCGTCGGTAATCCCGTCCCGGAGGAGCTGGTTCGTCCCGAGCCCGTAGGGTCCTTCCTCGTCGACGACTGCGGTGAAGATCACGTCGCCCCGCAGGTCGGCGCCGGAAAGCGCCCGAAACGCGACCATCGCCGCCGCGAGTCCGCCTTTCATGTCGCAGGCGCCCTGCCCGTAGCACTTCCCGTTCTCGAGCCGCCCCGACAGGGGGTCTTCATCCCAGCCGTCGACTATCTGGACCGTGTCGACGTGGGCGTTCAACAGCAGCGTCGGAGCGTCCGGATCGGTGCCCTCGAGACGCGCCACGACGTTGGCGCCCTCGTAGCCGGTGAGGTCCGGCTCCGACACCGGGTGGAACTCGGGCTCGAGTCCGTTATCCGCGAGCCACTCGGAGACGAACGTGACGATTTCTTCCTCCTCGAAGTAGGGGCTCTCGATTCGGACCAGCGCCTGGAGCAGGTCGATCGTCTCCGTCGCATCGATGGCGTCTTCGATTGTCTCTGGTGTCATCGTCGCTCTCAGTCGTCGGCCGGTTCGCGGCCGTCAGGGACGTTCGACTCGTCGGATGGCTCGTGATCGCCGCGGATGTTCGGATCGTACTCGTCGGTCGGGACGCCGGGGAGCGTATCGAGAATCGAGTTGACGTCGGTCCCGGACCGCTGGCCCAGATACCAGTAGATCCCGAAGATGACGAGGCCGACGGCGAGCCACGGCACGAATACCGTGAGCGATCCCTCGTAGGCCTGGGATAGCAAGACGAGACAGCCACCGAGTCCGACCACGCCCGGAACGAAGATCCAGTTACCCGGGTCGAACGCCGCTTTCGACCGCAGCGTCGGTTTCGTGACGTAGACGTACATCGCAGTCAACGACGTCGCGCCGTAGGCGATCAGGTAGCTGAACGTCGCGATCGCGATCACCTGATCGAGTCCGCTGGTCCAGAAGGTGAGTCCGGTCGAGACCAGAAAGAGGGTGAGCAACGACCAGTGGGGCGTCCGCCAGCGGTCGTTGACCGCCGAAAACTGCGCCGGAAACACTTCGTCCCATCCCCAGCAGTACGGGAGCTTGATACCCGCGGCCATCACGGCGTGGACGCTCGAGGCGGTCGCCAGCAGGCCGCCGAAACCGACGACTGCGGTCGCGTTCAGGGGGAGGAACGTCTCGGCCGCGGTCGACAGGGGCCGATCGGAGTTCGCGAGGATCGTGTAGTCGCCGACGACGCCGTAGATGACGGCGGCGGTCCACATGTACAGGGCGACGAGAATCACCGTCCCGCCGACCATCGCCAGCGGCAGGTTTCGGGAGGGGTTTTTCACCTCCGCACCGATTTCACCCGCGACGGCGATCCCGATGTAGGCGTAAAACAGCGGCACTGCGGCCGCGAGAGCGCCCTCGAATCCGCCCGTGAAAAACGGGGCGTAGTTTCCGGCCTCGACGGTGAACGATCCCGGGACCACGAGCACCAGAATCGAGACGAGCAGGAGGATGAAGATGGCGTTCTGTGAGACTCCGTATCGACGGATTCCGAGCATGTTGACCAGAAACAGGACCGCGATCAGCCCGGCGCCGGCGAACCGCGGATCGACGCCGGGATAGAACACCTGCAGGTAGCTTCCGAATCCGATGGCCAGCACGGCGACGGCGGCCATGTACCCGAGCCAGAGCGACCACGTCGCGACGAACCCGCCGAGGCGGTTCCGGAACGCCCGCGAGACGTAGGAGTACGTCGATCCCGCCGCCGGGAAAATCGTCGCGAGCCAGCTGTAGTTGATTGCGATGGCCATCGCGATCAGCCCCGAGAGCGCGATGATGAGGATCACGCTGGGTCCGGTAGTCGAACTGGCCGTGCCGATCGTCACGAACAGTCCGGCACCGAGCGTCCCGGCGACGACGGTCGCGATCGCGGCGAACGGACCGACGTCGCGCGAGAGACTCCGTCCGGACTTCGAGTCGTTCTCTGCCATGTGGTGACATGGATCGGGGAGCGGATTATGTCCCCTCCCTAGATACACCGGGATCGAAGCACGGTGGTGCAGCGACGGCGAACCTCCTACTGTGAGGGATCGAGGAGTTTCGCCTCCGCCTTCCGCAGGTGCTCGAGAAACGTCGACTCCGCGATGTCGAGGTCCGCGGCGAGTTCCGCGGCCGACACCTCGCGCGGCCAGCGGTAGTAGTGCCTGTTTCGGGCGAGTTCGAACACCTCCCGCTGGCGCTCCGAGAGTCGGTCGGTTCGGAACATGCCGTCCGCAACGTCGTCGCGAAGCGTCGTCATCGACTCGACGGTCACGTCCGCCGAGTGCTCCTCGCGAACTTCGTCCAGTTTTTTCGCGACCGTCTCCCGGTCTTCGTGCGTCACGACCGTCCAGTACTCGCGCCCGTCGGCGATCCGAACGGGTTCGTCGGGGATGAAGCCGCGCGAGACGAGCGCGTCGTTGATGCTGTTGGCGAGGTCGTACTGCACGATGAGTCCGGTCGTCGCGTTCTCGGTTCCGGACGTCACGGCTTCCGTCGCGTGGTTCTGGTCGACCGTCCGGACCGAATCCACCAGCGACGACGCGCCGACCGCGTCGACGAGTTCCTCGAGTTCCCCGGTCGACCGGGCGTAAGCCGTGAACCGACCGGTCGCCATGTCGTCGATCCGGTGGACGCCGTGGCCGAGCAATCCGCCGGGAGCGTTCGCCGTGACCTCGAGCGTCCAGCAGTCGGGATGCCAGATGTCGAGTTGCAGTCGCGACCCGACGTCGACTCGATCAGTAGCGTTCGGTGGCGGCAATATAGTCCGGATTTCGGAGGGGGTCGACATAAACCTATTCGTCGGTACGGGGCGTCGTCAGATCACGTACTCCTCGCCGTCGATCGCGAGCGGATCCTCGAACGCCTCGCTCGCGGGATAAAAGTGTGCGACGTGGACGAGCCGCGTTCGGCTCGCGTCCAGTTCCTCGGCCAGCGCGAGCGCCCCCTCGCGGGTCGTGTGTTTCGTGCCGAACGTTCTCGGGACGCCGTCGGGACCCTCGTGTCGCCCGCCGATCGGGTGGGACGAACAGAGACTCGCCGGCACGATTCCGTCGGCCAGCAGGAGGTCGGGACCGGCGAGCACCTCTCGGGAGCGTTCGGGAACGTCGTACGTCGTATCGCCCGTGATCGACAGCTTCGCGCCCGTTTCCGGATCCTCGATCGCGACGCCGTAACAGACGAGCGGCGGGTGGTCGACCGGGACGAGCGTCACGTCGAGACCGCAGATGCGGACCGTCTCGAGCGGCGTCGTCGGCTGAACCGAGATCGTCCTGAGGTAGTGGTAGTCGTCGTCGACCGTCTCCGCGACGCTCTGACCGGTCTCGGGATCGGTCTCGTCCGCCGCGTAGACGTCCAGCGAGTCGAACACCCGGAAGACGTTCCCGAGTCCGTCGAGGTGGTCGAAGTGGACGTGGGTGATGATCCCGGCGTCGGGCAGGGGAACGTCGTCGCGCAGGAACTGGTAGCGAAAGTCCGGGCTGAAGTCGACCAGCAGCGACTCGCCGGTGCGCTCGTTTTCGACGTGAACCGAGAACCGGGTGCGTTCGACGTCGCGATCGCGAGCGAGTCGACAGGTCTCGCAGTCACAGCCGACCGTCGGCGTCCCGGTCGTGTCGCCGGTTCCGAGCAGGGTGACGCGCATCGACATCGCTACTCGTCCTCGTCGCCTGTCGCATCGCGCTCACGCGTCGGCTCGGATACGTCGTCGAACCGCCGGCGGCTACACATACACCTGCCCTTCCTCGAAGGCCGTTCGGATGAACGAGTGCTCCTCGCGGGCCTCGTACCGTTCGACCGGCAGGACGTGAACCGAGAACACGACGCCGTGCTCGAGCCCGACGTCGCGGGCGAGCGCCTCGAGTTCGCGCTCGCAGTCGGTCTCCTCGAGCACCAGCAGGATCTCCACCTCGGCGTGGACGCCGCGGTCGTCGCCGCGAACGGCGCTCCCGAACGCGACGAGGTGACGGATCGACTCGCCGTGTTCCGCCTGCGCTCGCTCGGCGAACGCCGCCGGGGCGTCCGTCTGTTCCGTTCCATCGCTCATTGGGCGATCATTCGGAGCCGTCGTATAAAGGGTGTTCCCCGCTCGCTCCGGGATCGGTGGTATCGACTCCTGTCATCCGTTGGCAGTGCTCTCGTACCAACTGAAACGAGTTCCACACCGATCGCATCGTCCGCGCTTCTCGCTCGAGTTCACCGATAGCCGTCGAGACCACGGTCCCGAATACGGAGTCCGAACGAACCGCTGCGCCGATCCGCTCCGTGAGCGACGGTGGCGACGTCGGAAGACTCGTATGACGGACTGGACGGAGGGAGAGACGTCTCTCAGCGGTCGATAAATCGGTGGACAGAAATTTCGAGTACCCCTACCCGCTGTCCACCCTTCTACCAGGACGGTCAGTGGTAGGTAGAATATACTTTGTGGTCACCCGACGCGTAACGGCCGTTCGTCCGATACGCTCCGAAGACGTCGTCCGCGAGGCCGTCTCGTCGATTCACTTCGACGACTTCATCCCGGAGTCGGAGTCCGTCCCCGTTCGATCGTCGCTCGCTCGCCGGTCGTACTCGTGTTCGCGGAGGAGGTCCGGCTCCACGTCCCGGAGGACGGCCTCGTGGGTCGACTCGAGCACCACCGGCGGCGCACAGCCCTCTTCCTCGGCCTCGAGCCAGCGCGCGAGACAGAGACACCAGCGGTCGCCCGGCTCGAGACCGGGGAACTCGAGTTCGGGTCGGGACGTCGTGAGATCGTTCCCCTGGGCCGCGCTGAACTGGAGGAACTCCTCGGTGAGGACGGCACAGAGCTCGTGACGGCCGCGGTCCGACTCGACGCGGCGACAGCAACCGTCCCGCAGGAAGCCGGTCGTCGGGTCGGTGCTACAGGGCTCGAGTTCGCCCCCGAAGACGTTCCGATCGGTGGTCATACCGGGACGTCGGACGGGGAGCGGAAAAGGATGGCGTCGCCGACGTCCGCCCGCTCACGCGGTTACTGGAGAGCCGGCGGTTCGACCGGCTCGAGGTCGTGGGTCGCGACGAATTCCTCGAGAAACGTCGCCCGTTCGCCGATCTCGCCGGGCCGATGGGAGTCCGTGCCGAGCGTGATCGGGACGTCGTACTCGCGCAACGCCTCGAGAAACTCCTCGTCGGGGTGGACGATCTCGGCCGCCGTCGTCGCCCGCCCGGCGTTGATCTCGGGGATCGTCCGCGAGTCGGCGAACGCTCGCGCGACCTCCTCGTAGTGGTCCACCGTTGCCAGCCCGCGCAACGGGGGCGTCCGCTCGATCAGGTCGAGGTGGGCCGCGACGTCGAACAGTTCCGATTCGACGAGCGCGATCAGCTGTTCGACGTAGTCGTCGACGACCGCATCGCGGTCCGACTCGGTCAGCTCCTCGAAGTTCGAGACGACTTGGACGTTCTCGTCCTCGACGGAGTGAACGCTCCCGATCGTGTAGTCGAAGTCGGCCTCCTCGAGAAAGGCCTCTATCTCGGCCGCGTCGCGGGGGTCGTAGTCCATCTCGACGGCGTCGTAGACGTCGATCTCGGTCCCCTCGCGGACCTGTTCGATGGCATCTAGACGCCGCTCGTAGGTGATGTCGAGATTGAAGCCGTATCGGTTACGGACGGCGTTAGCCTCCGTACGCGCGCTGATCGAACAGTGATCCGTGAAGCCGATTCCCTCGAGACCCGCTGACTCGGCCGCTCGAACCATGCTGGGGAGAAACGTCCCGTCGGAGTAGCTCGTGTGCGCGTGGAAGTCGTACATGCGTTATGTGCGCTCGACACCGGCCGACCAGTTGATCGTTGCGCTCGCTCGACCGCTCAGTGATCGTGGTCGTGGTCGTGGGAGTGGCCGCTCCCGTCGCTCGCCTTTCCGACGTCGCCGCCGGCGACGAGCGCGTCGTGATCGCCCTCGATCATGTCCATGTTTTTCAGGTTGTCCCGCTCCTCGAACTCCTCGACGGCGTTTAACAGGTCGTCCTGGGTCAGCATCGTCCGGTCCTCGGTCAGCGCCTCGAGGACGGCCTCGCGAAGGACCATCCGGAGGTCGCTGCCGGTCAGCCCCTCGGTAGCCTCGGCGATGAGTTCCGGATCGAACTCGTCGATCCGCATCTGTCGGGTGATCACCCGCAGGATGTCCGCCCGCATGTTGTAGTCGGGCTTGGGGAAGTTGACGATCTCGTCGAACCGCCGCCAGGCGGCGGCGTCGAGCTGATCGGGGTGGTTCGTCGCGCCAATGAGCAGGACGTCGTCCTGGATGAGCGAGATGTTGTCGATGCTCTTGAGCAGGGTGTTGACGGCTCGCTTGAGCGCGGCGTGCTCGTCGCTGCGGCGGGTCTTGGCGACGAAGTCGAACTCGTCGATGAAGAGGATACACGGCGAGAGCCGCTTTGCGACCTCGAAGGTCTTGTCGACGTTCTTTGCCGTCTCCCCGAGGTATTGGCTCGTGATCATCGAGAGTTTGACCTCGACGAACGGCAGGTCCATGTCCTGGGCTAGCGCCTGCGCCGTGGAGGTCTTCCCGGTCCCCGGCGGACCGACGAACAGGAGCTTGCCGATCTCGCGCAGCCCGATATTCGCGAGGTAGTCGCGGTGTTCGATCGCCTTCGCGATCTTGTCGATCTCGGCCTCCTGGCCCTCCGTGAGGACGAGATCGTCGAGCGTAACGTCGAGCTCTTCGGGCGCGCGAACGTCGACGAGATCGAGCATCTCCTCGTCGTCCTCCTCGTCGAAGTACTCCTCGAGCAGGCCGTCGATCCAGACTCGATCCGCCTGGATCGGGCGGTTCTGTTCGCGGGCTTCCTCGTGGCTCACGTCGACGTCGTACTCGTCGTGTGCCGCGAAGTACTTCGCGAGCGTCGGGTTCTCGAGCATGCGCTCGGTGTCGACTCGATCCACGTACCACTGCTCGGCCATCTCCTCCTGCGTGAGCGTGATCGTCCCCGAGAACTCGTCGCGGTCGGTGAACATCAGGCCCGAGATGGCTTCCCAGGGGCGGTCGACGCCGGTCGCCTCGCGCGCGGTGCTGTTCGTCGCCGAGAGCGGACGGCTAATTCCGGTGCGCGTCCGGTCGTCGTCGTCGTCGCTGCCTTCGCTCCCGCCGGTCCAGAAGACCCGACGATACGACGGCGGGAGATCGTTCTCGTCCAGCGTCCTGTCGTCCGAATACACGCTCGTCGTGAGCACGAACTCGACGACATCGAGCGCTGCGTCACTCATTCGGTCAACGTATTCTCCACGCACTCTTAACGTCGTCGTCATCCGCGTCATCTGCGACAGCCACTGGAGCGTTCAGTTTCCGCTTCCATCAACTCCCTTGCAACCGGTCGATCGGCACAACGGTTTTCGTCCACCGGCTCACACACGTACGCATGAACGTGCTGCTGGGTCTCGCGGGAAGCGACGAGTCGGTCAAGGCGCTGCGCCGGACGATCGAGCGAACCGGTCAGACCGGCGACGAACTCACCGTTGCGGTCGTCGAGAAATCCGAAACGGATCGGACACAGGAGGAGATGTACCGCCAGGCCGAGAAACTCCTGTCGGAAGCCGGTCTCGACGCACCCATCGAACGGCTCGAGGGCGATCCGGGAAGCTCGCTGGTCGATTACGCCGAACAGGGCGAGTTCGATCAGCTGGTGATCGGCGGCGGCACCCAGAGCCCGATGGGGAAGATCCAGCTCGGCTCGGTCACCGAGTTCGTCCTGCTGAACGCGCCGACGACGGTCAAACTGGTGCGATAACGATGGTCGAACGAGTGTACCCGGACGAACGATCCGGTCCGTTTCCCGCCCCGCCGAGGACCGCCGAGGATCAGTCCGGCCGGCAGATCGAGATTCGATCCGTCGACGGCATCGAGGGGGAGGCCCTCGACGATACCGTCGAGATGTACGCGGAGTTCGACCCCGCCGACCGGGCCCAGGGGATCCCGCCGACCGGCGAGGAACGGATCCGTGACTGGCTCGAGACGATCGCGGAGAACAGCGTCAACGTCGTCGCCTATCACGGCGAGAACGTCGTCGCCCACGCGGTGCTCGTTCCCGACGTCGACGATCCGTCGACGATCGCCGAAGCGGGCGACACCGAGTGGGAACTCGCGATCTTCGTCCTGCAGGACTACCAGCGCGCGGGGATCGGTACGACGCTTCTGAACCACCTGCTCGGGCACGCGAGCGAGCGCGGCATCGAACACGTGTGGCTGACGGTCGAACGCTGGAACACGCCGGCGATCGCACTTTACGAGCGCGTCGGCTTCGAGCCGACCGGGACCGAGAGCTTCGAGCAGGAGATGGGGATCCGACTCGAGTGAGCGCGGCTACACCGACAGGACGGGCTGGCTCGCGTACGAGAGAACGTACTCGGCGGCCTTTTCGAGGACCTCCGCGGACGTCCCGGTCACGGGCTCTCGCGGCAGAACGATGCAGTCGGCGTCGACGGTATCGGCGATGTCGAGGATGACGTTACCGGGATGGCGAGTCTTTTGCGTCGTCGAGAACCCGTGATCGACCGACGTCGATAGTGAGACGCCGTTGTCGGCGGCGATGCGGCCGATATCGTCGAGAAATCCCTGCGTGCTGTCGGCGACGGCGGCCTCCTCGACCGTTCCGGCGTCCAACCCGCGGACGACGCCACGTCCGAGCACGAACAGCGCGTGAACGGATGCGTCGTATCGGTCGGCGACGGCGACGGCGTACTCGACGGCAGTCGCGGATTCCTCGCTGCCGTCGACCGGGGCGAGAACCGTGTCGACGGTAAACGGCTCGCTGTCGTCCATACGCGGCAGTGTGTGGCCCGGCGTCAAAAAGACTCCCCACCGTCGCCGACGGTCGGGTGCGATGGTGAGTGTTTAAGCCGCCTCGCTCGTAGATTGAGGTATGTTCGACACGGTCGTCGTCGCGACTGACGGCTCCGACAGCGTGAACCGCGCCGTCGACGTCGCTCTCGATCTCGCGGACCGGTTCGACGCCGACGTTCACGCCCTCTCGGTGATCGACGCGAGCGAGGTCGACGCCTCGCCGGAACAGCTCCGCGAGGAACTGCGCACCGCTCTCGAGACGACCGCCGACGCCGCCATCGCCACCGTCGCAAGCCGGACGAACGCCGAGGTGACGACCGCCGTCCGCGAGGGACGCCCCGCCGCCGAGATCTGCGAGTACGCGCGCGAAGTCGACGCCGACGTCCTCGCGACCGGGACCCGCGGCCGCCACGGAGAGAATCGCCTGCTGCTGGGCAGCGTCGCCGAGCGCGTCGTCCGCCGTTCGCCCGTCCCCGTACTGACAGTCAGACAGCTCGAGACGACCGACGACGCCGCCGCGGACGCCTGAGAACCACGACTCGGACCCTTTCGGGGCCGAGACCGGCGGTTACTTCCCACCGGATCCCTCATTCCGGGACATGTACGACGAACTCATCGACAGCGGCGACCTCCCGCTCGCCCGGAAATCGGTGCTCCCGGGAACCGGCTTCTTCCTTCCCGACGACGTCGAGGAGGATCTCGAGGACGAGCAGACCGAAGCGGCCCTCGAGGGTGCCGAGGTCGCGGTCGTCGCCGATCCGGACGCGGACGGACTGGCCTGCGTCGCGCTGCTCCGCGAGGCGTACGACGACGTTCGGAACGTCCCGGAACCGGCAGACGACGGCGACGAGTCGGACGGCGTGACCGACGCGGCGAACGACGCCGACGAGGAGAACGTCGTCCTCGCCGCCGGAAGCGCCGACGACCCGCTCGAGGAGCCCGAACCGACGCCACACGGCGTCGCGCTCATCCCGGCGAGCCCCCACGACGTCGAGGACGCCCTGGCGCGGGTCGCCGAGTACGGCGACGACGGCATCGATCTCTTCGTCTGTGACCTCTGCCCGGACCGGTACGAGTACGTCGAGGACGAACTCGACGCGGCCGTCGAGACCGCGGACCGGGTTTCGTGGTACGACCACCACCAGTGGGGCGACGACGTCGCCGAGGCGGTCCGGGAGGCCGGCGTCGACCTCGTCGTCGGCGACTCCGACGAGGAGTGTACGGCCGACGTCGTCTACCGCTCGCTCGAGTACGAGTTCTCCCCGATGTACGAGGAACTGGCCGCCGTGACGCGGGATCACGACCTCTGGCTGCGCCAGGATCCGCGCAGCGACGACCTCGCCGACTACGCCTACTGGACCGACCCCGCCGAGTACGTCGAGGTCGTCCGCGAGTACGGCGTCGACCTGCCCGAGTGGGTCCAGGAGTTCCTCGGCGACCGGCGCGTCGAGAAGGAGGCGCTCATCGAACAGGCCGTGGGCCGCTCGGAGTTCCGCGAGATCGGCGGCTACACCGTCGGTATCACCTACGGCCGCTGTTCGCAGAACGAGGTCGCCGAGGCGATGCGCGAGCGCGGTGCCGACGCTTCGATCATCGTCAAACCCGCCGGCTCGGCCTCGATCCGCGGAACCGAGGCGTTCCAGCGCTGCCACGACGTCGCGGGGCAGGTCAACGGCGGCGGCCACCCGAAGGCCGCGGGCTGCAAGCCCGACATCTACGACGACATGCTCGACTACGCGATGCACTGGACCTCCCGCGGCGCGGTCGCGAAGCAGGTCCTGCTCGACGCGTTCCGGGACGTCGCCGAAGCGGAGGAAGCAGAAGAGGCGGCGGACGAACGGGACGAGCGGTCGGAGTCCGGTGAAGCGTCCGCGGCGGACGAAGAGTCGGAGTCGGCGTAACGCCGCGTTCGTCGCCAGGGGGCGTCTCGAGACGCCTTCGGGATCAATTCTGCGAGAGGAAGTACCGCATCACCAGCTGCAGGACGTGGACGAACACACCGGCGACGGCGATGTAGACGCCGATCGTCTGCAGGGCGACCGAGGCGTCGCGCTTGTCCCGGACCTGCCAGATCTCGTACCCGAGCCGGAGCATGAAGCCGAGGAAGATCAGGACGAAGCCGACCAGCAACAGCTCCTGAAGGATGAACGTTCCGACGAGGATCACGCCGATCCCGCCGAGGAACGCGAAGTTCGCGAACTTCCCCCAGTGCTCGAACGTCGTCGAGCGCGCGTAGACGTAGCCCGAGATCAGGGCGGTCAGGATCGCGGTGACGATCGCCGTCACGCCGAGGATCGTGAGTCGAGCGTCCGGCGGTGCGAACGAGATGACTCCCGCACCGAAGATCCCGAAGGCGAGCTGGAGAATCACCATTCCGATGAACGCGATTCCCATGTCGCCGTTCGTGACGCCGCGTTCGGCGACGATCTCGCCGCCCATGATCGCGGCACCGTAGACGAGGACGCCGACGATCGGGGCCGCGAACAGGTAGCTGTTGACGACCGCGAGCGGCGTCATCGCGAAGACGTACATCAGCGCGACGGTGATCGCCATCAGCCCGCTCGCACCGCCGATCACCTGCACCTCGCGACTCGAGAGCCCGAAGCCGCGCTCGGTCTCGTGTGGAGTTTCGAAGGAACTCATTGTCCGTTACTATCCGGGCTGACAGGAAAAGGCTGCTCCTTACGGTTGCTCACGCTCGCTCGGAGCCGATCGCGCTCGATTGCGGCCGACTCGGAGCTCACTCGTCGGTGGCGTTCCAGCGGTCGGAGTACGCCGTCTCACAGGTGCACTGCGCGTAGGCGTGGACGACGGCGCCTTCGGCGTAGATGCCGCCGACGTCCTCGTTCTGTTCCTCCGCGAAGGCGAAGATGAACTGTGGCTCGTGTCTCTCGTCGTCGTCCGCGTTAGGACAGGTGCCATCGGTGAGGTCCTCGACGATCGCTCCCTCCCGTTGCATCGCGGTCTTCGCGAAGCCCATCGCGTCGGTGCCGGTCGCGGCCTCGAACGCGTTCCGGCCGCTCTCACCGTCGACGACCATCACGATGCCGTTCTCGACTGGATCGCCGAACTTCTCGAAGCGCTCGTCGGAGACGTAGGAGTCGGCCAGGAACAGCGCGACGTCGTCCGGCCGTTCGCCGGCGAGAAACTCCGCACGTGGATTGCTCATGGGCCCTGTTCGTCGCTCGAGTGGGAAAAAGGGCGCGTCATTCGTCGGCGCGGACGGGCCGCCGAACGTCGTGCCAGGAAGGTCCACGCAACCCGGCTCGAAGCTCGAGATCGGACGCGGCGAGTATCACGCGCCCCTTCTGACGCCATTTCTTCGCTACTTTCAGGACGCGGTTAACGAACTCGTGAACGTGACTTGCGAATGCGTCTGTAGATGATGTTTGTTATCCGCCAGTTCGAGAATGTAACAGTGACGCGGGATTCGCTCTATAGTACCAACTGAAACGGTTTCCACACCGATCTCACAGCCGTCCTGCGATCGGGTGTGCACTGATTCTCAGTGGCTACTATCTACCAACGGTCGACGCACGATGGATGCCTCTGAGAGGCGACGCGTAAACACAGCCGTACTACTGACCACTAATGCGCAAGACTCCCCCTGACCCCGAATCGGTATTCGGAGCGCTATCAGAAACACTGGCGGACGCAAAACGGGTGTCACACGATAGGCGGTTCGACGCCGATCTCGAGTCGACCGACGATGTCGACCAGACGTTCGACGAACTGTGGAAACGGCTAGACGATGCGCTGTCGGTCGGCGGTGTCCGGTTCGACGAGGCGCTCGTCAAGGAGAATCTCCTCGAGGAGATTCTCCTCCTGTTCGTCGCGCTTCACGACGGGACACGCGGCACGGAACTCCTCTCCGACCTCTCTCGGATCTTCGAAACGCAACTGAGCCCCGGAACGGTTCCCCCCGTCTCCACGACCTGGAGGAACGAGACGTCCTGGCGATGCACGCGAAAGTCCAGACGAGAGAGTACTCCATCGAAGACGAGGAGTACGTTCGCACGACCGTCGAACGAGCGATGGTGCAGCATCTGGCGTTCGGGCTGCTGCTGTACGAGTTCCTGCCGCAGCTCCGGGCGGACGACCAGTAACGGCCCCGACTCTGGACGGGGAACCGCGGCGGGGTTTGGTCACCTACTCCTCGAGATTTTTCGCGATATCGCTCAGACTGCTGTTTGGCGGCTCGCGAGCGTCGTAGTAGACCGTTTCACCGGGGGATCGAAGCCCGTAGAGGAACTCCGGTTCGACGACGTCGATCAACACCGAGCCGCCGGTACGGACGTTCTGGTCGTCGATCCACTCCCGGAGCCTATCGGGACCGTCTCCGGGATTTCGGACCTGGTCGGGCGTATCGTAGATGCCGGGAACCGACAGCTCCTCGCCCGTCAGCGCTCGTTCGACCGTCGCGAACCGTTCCGTTCCGTTGAGGACGATTCGGACGACCTCGCCGGTGGCGAACGCGTCGCGGTCGTCTGCGGGGATCTCGAGTTTACTGCCTGTCGCGGTCTCGGCACACGTCGAGCGGACGGTCCGAACTGACGGGTGGTCGCTCGAAACTCTGTCTGCCATCGTGAGTAGAAAGAACGGGGTCGTTACTCGTCGTCGCTGCTCAGGAGTTCGTCGACGCCGGTGCTGCCGTGCTCGACGATCGAGGCGTTAACCTGGGCGACGGCGTCGGAGAGCTCGCGGCCGCGAACCGTGATTCGGCGTCGCTCGCCGTCTCGGTTCGGTCGGTAGCCGACCTGCTGTTCGTTCATCAGGACTTCCTCCAGGCCCGAGCCGCCGATGTCGGGGTTGAGCGGTCGGCCGGCGTCGTCGGAGCCACCGGTGATCTCGAGCGTGTAGCCGTCGAGACCGACGGCGCCGCCGTCGACTTCCTCGCCGATCGACTTGCCGATGAACCGGTTCGCGTCCTGTTCCTCCGCCTCGAGCTGGTAGGTCGACCCGGAGTCCGGGTCGCCAACGACGACTGTGAAACTTGCCATGCCCGGCAAAAAACGGCGAGCGCTCAAAAACACATCGAAACGTGAGCAGACCAGAGCGAGGAGCCCACCGCCCTCTCGGTCGTTGCCGTTTAGCGCCTTCGGAGCGTATCACTGCCCGTGTCCATCGATCGCGACCGACTCGAGAGCCGGCTGCGCGAGGAGTTCGGCGGAACGGGCGGCCCAGCCCGCGTCGTCGCCCGCCAGGCCGCCGACCTCGCTGACGCCGGGCAGTACGAGGCGGACATCGGCGCCGAGCTTGCCGTCGAGGTCGTGATCGAGGAGCTCGAAGATGCGCCCGACGGCGGGCCGCCGGAGCGGTGGAACTGGTGGATCGGCTCGCTCGAGATCGCCTTCGGCGGCTACGAGGAGTTCGCCGTTCGCCGGTACCGGGAGTGAGCGTGGTACTCTCGCGCACCCTTTCGAACCGAAATACCCTTTATCGCCCCTGACTAACTAGTCAGTTAGTGACCGATCCGGACGTTCGCGCGTCGATTATGCGCGCAACCTACGAGGCCCTCTGCGAGCACGGATACACAGAGCTGACGGCACAGGATATCGCTGACAGGACGGACAAGAGCAAGTCGCTGCTGTTCTACCACTACGACTCCAAGGAGGATCTGCTCGCCGACTTCGTCGAGTTCCTCCTCGAGCGGTTCGACGACCGCGTCGAGGAAACCCGCGACCTGCCGCCGGTCGAGCGGCTGGCGACGTTCGTCGACTGGTTCCTCTACGGACCGGGCGAGGACGACCGCCAGTCGTTCCACGTCGCGATGCTCGAACTTCGAACGCAGGCGCCGTACAACGAACAGTACCGCGAGAAGCTCCGCAAGAGCGACGACCAGCTTTGCGATACGCTTGAGGAGATCCTCCGCGAGGGGCTCGAGTCGGGCGAGTTCACGGAACACGATCCCGAGGAGACGGCGTCGCTGTTGATCGCGACCTTCGACGGGGCGCGCATCCGCCAGCTAACCCTCGACCGCGACGAGTACTTAGAGCAGGTCCGGTCGGCGACCGTAACGTGGGTGTTCGACGACCTGCTCGCCGAGGACGCGTCGTTCCCGGCGGAGCGACACCCGAGAACGCTTCCCGAGGGCAACGGGGAGAACCGAGTCGCCGCCGGCGAGACTACCAACAACGAGGCTGACGGCGACGGCCCCGACGCCGGCAACACGGGTGACCGAGAGTGAGCGACGCAGACGGTGGGACCGATCGCTCGGTCAACGTCACCGACGGCGCGCTGTTCAAACCGCTGGTGGTCCTCTCGGCGCCGATCGTGGCCGGTCAGCTTCTGCACGTGGGATACAATCTCGCGGACACCTTCTGGGTCGGGCGACTCGGCGGCGACGCCGTCGCCGCCCTCTCGTACTCGTGGGCGATCGTCTTCCTGATGGTCAGCGTCGGCGGCGGGCTGACCGTCGCGGGGACCGTCCTCGTCTCCCAGCACAAGGGCGCGGGCAACTTCACGCAGTCCTCGCACGTCGCCGGCCAGACGCTCTCTTTCGTCACGCTCGTCGCGATCGCGTTCGCGATCGTCGGCTACGCGCTCTCGCCGTGGATGATGCGGCTGATCGGGGCGGAGCCGGGCAGCGACGCGTACGTCTACGCCGTTACCTACACCCGGATCATCTTCGTCGGGGTCTGTTTCATGTTCTGGTTCTTCATCTTCGACGCCCTCTCCCGCGGCTGGGGTGACACGCGTACGCCGCTGTACCTGATGCTGGTCAGCGTCGTCATCAACGTCGTCATCGATCCGCTCCTCATCCTCGGCTTCACCGAGAACCCGATGTTCGCTTGGATCGGGGCGACCGGACTCGAGACCGCCCTCTACGGCGCCACCGGCTTCGAGGGGTACGGCGTCGCGGGCGCCGCGGTTGCGACGGTGTTCTCCCGGGGTATCGCCGCCAGCATCGGCCTCTACCTGCTCTTTTCGGGTCGGGTGGGGCTCGAGCCGTCGCTGTCGGATCTGTGGCTCAAGGGAGAAACGGTCCGAAAGATCCTCGACATCGGCGCGCCGACGGCGACCGAGCAGGGCTTTCGCGCCTTCGGTATCACCGTGCTCACGGCGGTGATCGCGCTCGCCGGAACGGACGCGGTCGCCGCTTACGGGATCATCAACCGGCTCTCGTCGCTGATGTTCCTGCCCGCGCTCGGGCTCGCCCGCGGGACCGAGACCGTCGTCGGCCAGAACCTCGGCGCCGAGCAGATCGACCGGGCCAGGCGAGCGGTGAAACTCAGTTCGGTAGTGATCGTCTCGATCTTCGCCGTCGTCGTTGCGATCGCGTACCCGCTCGCCGAACCCATCACGGCGGTCTTTATCGAGGGCGAGGAGTCCGCGCAGGTGATCGAGTACGGCGCCGCCTACATCGTGATCGCCGGCCCCTCCTATCTGTTCCTCGGGGTCTTCCAGATCCTGCTCGGCGGGCTTCGCGGCAGCGGCTCGACCCGTGCAGCCATGCTGTTATCGATCCAGGAGCTCTGGCTGTACCGCATTCCGATCGCGGCGGTCGCGATCGTCGTCTTCAACATGGGCGTCGTCGGCGTCTGGTACGCCGTCGCGATCTCGTACGTCCTCTCGGCGATTGTCACCGCGGCGTGGTTCCTGCGCGGCACCTGGACCGAGAACGTCGTGAGCGACGAACCGGCCGGCCCGACGCCGGAACCGGGTGACTGAACGCTCGAGTACGGGTCATCCGGATTCCCGGCTCCCGGCACGCCGAGATCGGTTCGAGGAAAACACGGATTGTCTTCCGCGGTGAACGCACGGCCATGACCGATCGAACTCGATCACTCTGGCCGGCGTACCCGCTGTCCGCTCTCGTCGCCGGCCTCGGCCACTGGTATCTCGGCCAGTGGAAACGCGGCGTGGCCTGGTTCGCGCTCTACGCGCTCGCGCTCGCGTTTCTCAGCGCGCGGACGGTGTCGGGAGCGCTCGAGCCGGGCGAGCCGTTCGTCCTCGCCGCCCTCCAGTTCGAGACGGTCAGCTACACCGACGTCGCCGTTCCGCTCGCGGTGCTGATCGTCTGTCTGCTCGATATCTATCTCATCGGACTCACGCGTCGGGCGGGCGCATCGAGCGATCCGCCGACGGGCGAGCCCCGTTCGAACGGCCCGTCCTGACCGCGATCGTCAGGTCCAGTCCGGAGCCGCGGCCTCCTCCTCGATATCGTGCCACTCGTACGCAGGAGTCCAGTCGAAGAGCCGCTCGGCCTTCGCGTTCGAGAGCGCAGCCTGCCGTCCCTCGAGGTCGCACCGTTCCGGAACCTCGCCGCAGACGGTCTCGACGAGTTCGGTCGTCGGTCGGCCGAGGTAGTTCTCGTCGGCGACGCAGAGAACGGTCTCGTGGCCCTCGACGCCGGTCGCGAGTGCCGCCTCGACCAGCCGACTCACGTCCCGCACATCGACGTACGAGCCGAAGTTGCCGCCGACGTCGTCGGCCGAGAGCTCGTCGGTCTCCTGGGGCGGTCGGGTCCGGTGGCTGTCCGGGGCGAAGATCGTGGCGGGCTGGATCGTCGTCACCGACGCGCCGTCCCGGCGGGCGACGGATTTCGCGATCTCCTCACCGCACCGTTTCGAGAGGCCGTAGGCGTCGGCCGGCCGCCGCTCGTGGTCCTCGTCGATCGGCAGGGCGTCCGGGATCCACTCCTCGCCGAAGAGGGCACCGTAGCTCGCCTGCGAGGAGGTCCAGACGACGTCGACGCCGAGGCGGCCGGCAGCGACCAGCACGTTGTACGTACTCATCGTGTTGTTCTCGAAGATCCGCGTCGACGGGTTCTCGAACGGGTCGGCGATGCCGGCACAGTGGACGATCGCGTCCGGGTCGATCTCGTGGATCGACTCCCAGGTCGGCGCCTGTTCGCGCAGGTCGACGGCGCGGAACGTCGCGTTCGCTCGCGTCCCCTCGGGTCGCTCGAGGTCGATCCCGACGACCTCGACGCCCTGGTCCGCGAGTCGATCGACGATCCACGAGCCGACGCCGCCGATCGCCCCCGTGACGATCGCCGTCTCGACGTCGCGGTCGAATTCCTCGCTGCGGTCGCCCGTTGCGTCTTGATCAG
Source organism: Natronococcus sp. CG52 (assembly GCF_023913515.1). Taxonomy (NCBI): domain Archaea; kingdom Methanobacteriati; phylum Methanobacteriota; class Halobacteria; order Halobacteriales; family Natrialbaceae; genus Natronococcus; species Natronococcus zhouii. The sequence continues at coordinate 3,521,675 of NZ_CP099391.1, read as the reverse complement.
CCGTCATGAGTGTCCCGTTAGCATAGATCCACCTAAGCGTGCGGCAGTCTCTTCCCGGCCGCCGCTCGGGCGTGTCGGGCCGTCGGTCGGACAGTACACTGTTCGTCAGAGGCTGACGGGTGCAGTCGGAACCGCGCGGAGGCGGTGAACCAACGGAGGCAAACCGCTCGAGCGAGAACGAGCCGCCATGGACGTTCAGTTCCTGGGTGGGGCCCGCGAGATCGGTCGGAGCGCGGTGCTGATCGACGACTCGCTGCTGCTGGATTTCGGCATGGACTCGGGGAACCCGCCGTCGTTTCCGATCGACGACGTCGACCCCGACGCGGTCGTCGTCAGCCACGGCCACCTCGACCACGTCGGCTCAGTCCCCACCCTGCTGTCGGGCGACACCCGCCCGACGATTCACTGGACGCCGCCGACCTACGACCTCACGATGGTGCTCGCACGAGATACCATCGAGCTTCACGGGGGAACGTACGACTGCCCGTTCACCGAGGCCGAAGTGGCTCGCGTCACCCAGGTTTCGGAGACCCACGGCTACCGCGAGCCCTTCCGCGCCGCGGGATACGAGATCACCTTCTTCGACGCCGGCCACGTTCCCGGCAGCGCGCACGTCCTCGTCAGCGATGGGGAGACGCGACTGCTCTACACCGGCGACTTCCACGCGGAGAACCAGCAGCTGCTCTCCGGAACGACGGCTCGCCCCGACGCCGACGCCGTGATCTGCGAGAGCACCTACTCCGACACCACCCGGCCGCCGCGAGCCGAGATCGAAGCGTCGTTCGTCGACAGCCTCGAGACGACCCTCTGGGAGGGCGGCACCGTCGTCGTCCCCGCGTTCGCCATCGGTCGTACCCAGGAGGTGCTCTGCATCTGCGAGGAGCACGACCTCGAGTGCTACGTCGACGGAATGGGCAAGCGCGTTACGGACCTGTTCCTTCGCGATCGAAACCGCGAGTTCCTGCGCGATCCCGACCTCCTCCGCCGAGCGAAGGGCAACGCCCGGTTCGTCGACGGCCGCGACGGGCAACGGGAGCGAATCGCCGAACAGAACACGGTAATCGTCACCACCAGCGGGATGCTCCACGGCGGCCCCGCGATGACGTACGTGCCGGCGATTCGCACGCACCCGACGAACAAGATCGCCATGACGGGCTACCAGGTCGAGGGGACGCCCGGCCACGAACTGTACGAGAGCGGCAGCGCGGTGATCGACGGACGGGCGATGCGGGTCAGCGCCCAGGTCGAACAGTACGACTTCTCCGCACACGCGGATCGCGAGGGGGTCCGCGCGTTCCTCGAGTCCTACGCGGACGCCTCCATCCTCGTCAATCACGGCGACCGCTGCGAGGCGTTCGCGGCGGAACTCCGGGCGGACGGGTTCGACGCCAGTGCGCCGCCGCTCGGCGATCGGCGGACGGTCTGACGCGGGGCTTCGCCGACCATCATCTCTCCTCGACGGGATTCTCATCCCTCCTCGACGAGATTCTCATCCCTCCTCGACGGGCGTCCCTTGATAGCCGTGCGCGACAAACTCCCCTACGACGGTCCGCAGCCTGCCCCGCGGGGTGGCCGCTGATGGCGCGGGTCCTGCTCTGCTACGGGACGAGCGAGGGACAGACGGCGACGATCGCCGAGCGGATGGGCGACGCCCGTGTCTCGTGCGCACTCATCGGGCTGACGAGGACTCGAGGGACCCGCTCCTCTGTACGGTTCGCTGTCGTAGACCGGTCGGCTGTGCTCGGACCGCTCATACACGCGCTACACCGTCGTCGTGATCGAGACGGGTCGGCGGACGACGCGGACGGCGAATCGGACCGGGAGTCGGCCGTCGGGCCGCGCCGACCGCGGTGGTGGATCATCGCTGCCCTCTCGATGACCGCGGTGTACCACACCCGCGTCCGGCCGTGGCACCGTCGGTGGGTGACGACCCCGCGGGAGGTCGTCGGCTCGCTGCCGGGCGACGAGTTCGTCCAGGAGCCTGCGAGCCGGGTCACCCACGCGATCGAGATCGACGCACCGCCCGACGAGGTCTGACAGCGGCTCGTCCAGCTCGGACAGAACCGCGGCGGCTTCTACGGGACGATTCCGTCGAGTACACGTTCGACTGGACCTCTGTGTGGTGGAAGTCGCCGGACTGTCGCGGCGACTCCCACAACCAGTTACAGCCGAACGTGTAGCACCGTCGCGACTGCCGACTCTTGCGAGGCGGACCTCCGATAACCGTTCGTAACCGAGCCCGCCTGCGAGAACCGGCACCGGTTGCCGGCCCTGAAACCTCTTTTGAGGCGTTCGTCCTCGGAACGAGGACGTATGACCGCTGACCATGACGATCTCGAGCTCACCGATGTCGAAGAGGACGCCCTGCACGAACTCCAGCTCGGCATCGAGTACGTCCACCGGGCCTACGGAACCCTGCTCCAGTTCCACCACGAACTCGGCCACGCGATGGATCGGATGGGCAACGCCGAGGACGAGTTGCGCGAGGCCGGTCACGAGGAGTGGGCGAACCAGCTCCGGGACGACCACCTCCCCGCGGGAGCGGTCAGCGACCAGTGGACGTTCGAACTCGTCGAGGAGTTCTCGACGGCGTTTCTCGAGGAGGTCGACGAGTTCGAAGACGAGGTCAGAGACGAACTCGCGGACGGGATCGAACACGTTACCGAGCGACGACAGAAACGGCAGTTGCGCGACCGCGCGCGACGCGACGACTGAAAAGCGTTTTCGAACCCCGCACCGTACGCTCGCCCATGAGTGATCGGTACGACGCCATCGTCATCGGCGTCGGCGGAATGGGGAGCGCCGCGACCGCCCACCTCGCTGAGCGCGGCGCCGACGTGCTCGGCCTCGAGCGCTACGATATCCCGCACGGCTACGGCTCCTCGCACGGAATCACCCGAATTATTCGACTCGCCTACTGCGAGCACCCCGCCTACGTCCCGCTCCTGCGGCGGGCGTACGACCTGTGGCGGGATCTCGAGGCCGAGCACGACGAACAGCTGCTGTACCAGACCGGCTCGATCGACGCCGGGCCGGCCGGCCACCCGCTGGTCGAGGGCTCGAGGCGCTCCTGTGAGGAACACGACCTCGAGTACGAACTGCTCTCGAGTGCGGAGCTCACGGACCGCTACCCCGGCTACCGGCTGCCCGACGACTACGAGGCGGTTTACCAGCCCGACGGCGGCTACCTCGTTCCCGAGCAGTGCATCGTCGCACACGTCGACCGGGCCCACCGTGCGGGCGCGACGATCCGCGCCCGAGAGCGCGTCGTCGACTGGCAGCCGACCGCCGACGGTGGCGTCCGCGTCGAGACCGACTACGACACGTACGAGGCCGATCGGCTCGTCGTCACGGCCGGCGCGTGGGCCGCGCGGTTCGTCGACGAACTCGAGAGCGTCGCCGTTCCCGAGCGGCAGGTGCTCGCCTGGCTCCAGCCCGCGGAACCGGACTACTTCGCGCCCGACCGGTTCCCGGTCTGGAACCTGCATGTCCCGGAGGGGCGGTTCTACGGTTTCCCGATCCACGGCGTGCCGGGGTTCAAGTTCGGTCGCTACAACCACCGGGAGGAGACCGTCGATCCCGACGCGTTCGAGCGCGAACCGACCCAGGAGGACGAGCGCATTCTCCGCTCGTTCGCCGAGCAGTACTTCCCGGACGGCGCCGGGCCGACGATGCGGCTGAAGACCTGCCTGTTCACGAACACGCCGGACGACCGCTTCGTTCTCGACACGCTGCCCGAGCATCCGCAGGTGGCGGTCGGCGCCGGTTTCTCCGGCCACGGCTTCAAGTTCGCGAGCGTGATCGGCGAGATTCTCGCGGACCTCGCCCTCGACGGCGAGACCGACCACCCGACCGAGATGTTCTCGCTGGATCGCTTCTGACGAACCTTCGAGCCGGCGAGTCCGGCTACACCTGGTCGATGATCTCCTCGGCGAACGCCGACAGCGCCCGCTCCCGGTCGTCGTTCTGCAGGCCGACGATCGCGTGGTCGAGTCCGTACCCCTCGAGTCGCCGGAAGTAGTCGCGGTACCACTCGACGCCGGCGCGGAAGCCGAGGTGCAGCGGCTCCGGTTCGGCCGCCGGATCGTCGGCGAGTTCGACACGGATCGCGATCGCGAACGGTTTGTCGTTCGTCGCCTCGCGCCACTGCCCGATGTAGGACTCGAGCGTGGGCTCCGGAAGGTGGTAGAACAGCCAGCCGTCGCCGTGCTCGGCGATCCAGTCGTCGGACTGACGGGCGTTCCCCGTCGGCAGCAACGGTATCGTCTCTTCGGTCGGCGTCGGAACCACGTCGAGGTCGCCCTTGAGACGGCCCCATCGGCCCTCGAGTTCGGGATAGTCCTCGCGCCAGACGGTCCGCAGGGTCTCGACGCTCTCGCGGAACAGTTCGCCCCGATTCTCGGCATCGACGTCGAAAGCGGGGTACTCCGGATCGCGGTCGCCCGAGGCGACCCCGAGGACGAGCCGACCGTCGGAGAGTCGGTCGACGGTCGCGGCCGACTTCGCGACGTGTAACGGGTGGCGAAGCGGGAGAACGACGCTCGAGGTGCCGAGCGCGACGTCGTCGGTGTGGGCGGCGACGTGCGAGAGCCACGGCCAGGTGTCGAACGTCTGGCCGGCGTCGCCGAACTTCGGCCAGTAGGTAGGGACGTCTCGCGCCCAGAGGCCGTCGAAGCCGACCGACTCGGCGCGTTTCGCGAGCCGGATCTCCGCGGTGGGGTCCGGAGTCGAACGGTTCGTTCCCGTCAACGGAAAGCCGGCGCCGAAGGTCAGTCCGTCCTGATCGAATAACCGCCGATAGCCCGCGTTTGCGTGTCCGGAGGGCATTCGCTCGAGCTATCGGTTCCGTCTACATGACGCTGTTCGTTCCGGACCGTCATCCGGACCCTCGCGCTCGTCTGCGGGTTCGAACCGAACGCCGCCGTCGTCGATTGCCAGGGCGGAGCCGCTCGATTCGATTTTCCGTCGACAGAATTCTTTTACTCGTTCGTCTCTATCCGGAGGTATGGGTTCGTCCGCACCGTCACCGACTGCGGTCCTCGAGGTGGTCGACGATCTCGCTCCGCCCGGAACGCCGTTGACGACGCCCGAGGTTGCCGCCGAATTCGACTGTACGCCCCGGACCGTCTACAACAAACTGGACGCGCTCGTCGACGACGGGGTACTCGAGACCAAGAAGGTCGGCGCTCGCGGACGCGTCTGGTGGAAGCCGGTTCGGCCGCGCGACTATGCCGGCGCGTCAGAACCGATAGCCGAGGACGACGGTATCGCGCAGCGCGAGCGAGCGAGCGAGCGGAGACGCGAACGAGAACCGCGTTGCGTTCGAACGCCGGGCGAGTTTTCTCGACGCGATACTCTCCAACGTCGACGATTACGTCTACGTCTGGAACAGCGAGAAGGAGTACGTCTACGCGAACGAGCGTCTGGAAGCGTTTTGGGGGATGAGTCGCGACGAATACGTCGGGAAAACCAATCGAGAACTGGGACTTCCGCCCGAACTGTGCGATCGCTTCGAGCGGGTTCTCGAGAGCGGGGAATCCACGTCCGGCGAGATTTCCCACACCGATCCGTCCGGGACGAGCGGCTACTACGATTACATCTTCAGCCCGATCTGCAGCCAGGACGGCAGCGTCGAGTTCGTCGCCGGCATCTCCCGCGACACCACCGAGCGAAGGCGGGCGGAAGCGAACGCCGCCGAATCGACCTTCCGCCAGTTGTTCGAAAAGGCGCCCGGCCTCTACCTCGTCGTGACGCCGGAAAACTACGAGATCGTGGCGGTGAGCGACGCGTACCTGGAGGCGACGATGACGGAACGGGAGGAGATCATCGGAAAGACGCTGTTCGAGGTCTTCCCGCCCGATCCCGACGATGCGGACTCCGTGGGCGTTTCCAGATTACGGGAGTCGCTCGCCAGGGTCGAAGCCGAGCGACAGGCCGACATGATTCCGGTAACGTACTATCCGATTCCGCAGCCCGAATCCGAAGGCGGCGGATTCGAGGATCGGTGGTGGAGTCCCGTCAACTCGCCCGTGTTCAGCGCCACGAACGAGATCGACTACATCATTCACCGCGTCGAGGACGTCACCCCGGTCGTTCAGCAACTCCGAAAAGACGACAGGGAAGACGCACTTCGAGGTCTCGACGTCGATAACTCACACCTCACGACGGACGTCATCCTACGCGGACAGGAGTTACACCGGATGAAAGAGCGAGCGTACGAACGACTGCGCGAGAGCGAGGAGCGCTACCGGACGCTGTTCGAATCGATCGACGAGGGCTTTTGCGTCCTCGAAAGGCTCGACACCGATCCGGGGGAGCCGACCGACTACCGGTACGTGGAGACGAATCCCGCGTTCGAAGCGCACTCCGGGTTCGACGACGCGGTCGGGAAGACCATTCGAGAAGCGATTCCGGGAGCGTCCGAGGAGTGGTTCGAGCCGTACGATACCGTTCTTCGGACCGGAGAGCCGGTCAGATTCGAACACGAACTCGAGGCGCAGGGACGGATCCTCGAACTGTACGCGTTTCGGGTCGAGGACGGGTCGAAGGAGCAAGTCGGGGTGATCTTCCAGGATATCACCGACCGCAAGCGGACCCAGAACGCCATCGAACGGCTCAACGAGGTGAGTCGGGAGTTGATGGAAGCTGAGGCACTGGAGATCCGCGACCGGGTCGCCGACATCGCCCGGGACGTACTCGGCGTCGAGTACGCCGCGCTGTGGCGGTACGATGAGACGTCCGGAGAACTCCAGCAGGGCATCAGTCGGATCGATCCGGAAGCAAACGTCGATTCGATTCGCCTCCCGGACGGACTCTCGGATCGGATCTGGCAAACGTTCATCAGCCACGATATCGCCGTCGACAACGATATCCCGACGTCCGAGAGTCGGCCGTCGGCGTCGCTGCTCCGGAGTAGCGTACTCATTCCGCTCGGCAGACACGGTGTTATCTGTCTCGCCTCGACTCGCACCGGGATGTTCGACGAGACGATCGTCGACATCGCGGGGACCATGGTCGGAACCATCGAAACGGCGCTGGACTGCGCCGAAGGCGAACGGCGACTGGAGCAGCAAAACGAGGAACTGACGCGTCTCGACCGACTCAACGGCCTCATTCGGGACATCGACCAGGCGCTAGTGCAGGCCGACACGCTCGAGGCGATCGACCGGGCCGTCTGCGAGCGATTGGCGGACTCTGACCGGTTCGAGTTCGCCTGGATCGGCGAGTACGACGCGGTCACCGACGCGATCGAACCGCGAGAGTGGGCCGGTATCGACGGCAGCTACGTGGACGGGCTCACGATCACGACGGACGGGAGTTCGAACGGCGAGGATCCCATCGCTGCCGCGGTTCGGACGCGGGAAACCCACGTCGTCGCGGATATCGCCACCGACCCGCGAGCCGGCTCGTGGCGAGAGGCCACCCTCAAGCGGGGTGCCCGCTCGTGTATCAGCATCCCGCTGGTTTACGAGGAGTCACTGTACGGCGTCGTGACCGTCTATGGCAGGACCCCACAACCCGACGAGCGCGATCACGAGGTGCTGGCGGAACTCGGCAGCACGATCGCCCACGCGATCAACGCCGTCGAAACCAGAGAGACGCTCCAGGCGGACAGCGTCGTCGAACTCACGGTCCGGTCCCGGCAGGCGGACACGCCGCTGTGTCGGTTCGCACGGCAGGCGGGATGTACGATCGAGTTCGAGGGATTCGTTCTCCAATCGGAGGGTGACGTCGCAGCCATCTTCTTTATCGCGGCGGGCGTCTCGCCGGACGAGCTCTCGACCGTCGGCGAGCAGTCCATCGCTATCGAGGAGCTGACCTGTCTCTCCGAACACGAGGAAGGCACGCTGATCAAGGCACAGCTGACCGACCCGACGCTCGCATCGCAGTTTCTGGAGCAGGACGTAGTGGTTCGCTCGCTCACCATCGAGGAGGAAGTCGCGACCGCCGTCGTCGAACTTCACCAGACTGCAGAGGTCCGGGAGTTCATCGAGCGTCTTCGAGAAACCGTCACTGACCTGGAACTGCTCGCACGCCACACCCGTAGCCGGCCGCTCGAGACGCAGCACACGTTCCGGACGGCCTGCGTGGATCGTCTCACACCCCGGCAGGAGGAAGTCCTCCACACGGCCTATCGGAGCGGATTTTTCGAGTCGCCTCGCGCCCAAACGGGCAGTGAACTCTCCGACGCGCTAGACATCTCTCAGTCGACGTTCTCCCATCACCTCCGGGAAGCAGAACGGAAACTCTGTGAGCTAACGTTCGACCATCCCTGATCGTGTGACATCCGTCGTGTCCATACGCTCGTCTAACTATTCCGTTCGAGGACTGTTCTCGGTCGCTCGTTCGGATGATCTCCGTTGCATCGAAATCGACGGGTTACACGCCGGAATTGGGCACGAACGTCACTCTCTCGTGTCGACAACGCGGGTGCACACTCTAGATAGTTCGGGGCCTCCGTCGTCTACCTCCGACATATTCGTAATCATTCTTTCCCTCACCGCCGCTGAAGCTACAGGTGTGATTTCGGATTTCGACAGGCAGAACTCGGAACGGAGCGTAGCGGGTGGGCGTGCATGAGACAGCGACAGTCCTCGAAATCGTCGCTGGACGCGATTCTCGACGTCTTGACGGATGGGGACCGACGCAGACTGCTCGTCGCGCTACTGGAGCGCAACTCTCAGGACCGTCCGAGTCTGCAACTCCCCGATGACATCGCGCTCGAGGAGGAGCAACTGGAATCCCTCGACGTGCGGATGCACCACGTGCACCTCCCGAAACTCGAAGAAGCGGGACTCATCGAGTGGGACCGAGCGACGAACGAGGTCCAACGAGGTCCGCAGTTCGAGGAGGTCCGTCCGCTGTTAGCCCCGATACGCGATCAGATCGAAGGCGTTCTCGAGGAGTGAATCCGAGTCGCGGTCGCTCGATACTCCCGTTATCACGTTGCGTTTCTGTCCGGTGGCTTCTCCCCCAAGGCTAAAGCCCACGGCTTTAGCTTTGACTCTCCGTAACACGCTTCACCCGCTCTCGGTAGGATACAGTCCGCTACCGGTTTCGACGCCGCAAAAAAACGGAGTATCGACGCGTCGCGTCTCGATCAGTCGTCGGCCGTCGCGGCGCCGCTCTCTTCAGCCTGATCTTTCGTCCAGGAGAGTTTGCCGCCGGCCGCGAGGATTGCGCGCTCGCGTTCGGAGGCGTCCAGCGTCGCCGTGTACTCGTCGCCGTTGACGCGGACGGTGAACTCCTCCTGTCCGCTGGTGACGGCGTCGTAGACGTCGTCGACGATCTCGATCTCGTCGCCCTGGTCGATGTCCTCGTAGGTGTCCTCGTCGATCGTCAGCGGGACGATCCCGAAGTTGAAGAGGTTCGCGCGGTGGATCCGGGCGAAGCTCTGTGCGAGAACGCCCTCGATACCGAGGTACATCGGACAGAGGGCGGCGTGCTCGCGCGAGGAGCCCTGACCGTAGTTCTCACCGGCGACGAGGAAGCCGCCGTCGGCGTCCAGTGCGCGCTGAGCGAACGTGTCGTCGACGCGCGAGAGCGTGAACTCGGAGAGCTTGGGGACGTTCGACCGGTACATCAGGATGTCCTGCGTCGCAGGGATGATGTGGTCGGTCGTGATGTTGTCCTCCATCTTGAGCAGGGCCTCGCCCTCGATCTCGGAGCCGAGCTGGTCCTTCAGCGGGACGTCGCCGATGTTCGGGCCCTTGATGAGTTCGTCGTCGACGGCCTCGTCGGGTGCGATGAGGTCCGTCTTGGAGCCGTCGTACTCGTCGGGGAGTTCGACGCCGGGTGCCTCGAGGTCGCCGAGTTCGTCGGCGAGGTTGCGCGGGTCGACGATCTCGCCTTTGAGCGCCGCGGCGGCGGCGACCTCCGGCGAACAGAGGTAGACGTTGTCGTCTTCGATACCCGAGCGACCCTCGAAGTTGCGGTTGAAGGTTCGCAGGGAGACGGAGTCCGAAGACGGAACGTGACCGATGCCGATACAGGCACCGCACGTCGCCTCGGAGAAATTGACGCCGGCGGCCATCATCTCCGCGACCCAGCCCTCGCGGGCGAGCATCTCGGAGGCCTGCTTGGAGCCGGGTGCGACGATCGTCTCGGTTTCCATCGAGGTCTCGCGACCCTCGAGCATCTTGGCGACGGGGAGGATGTCCTCGTAGCCACCGTTCGTACAGGAGCCGACGATGACCTGCTCGACGGATTCGCCTTCGACTTCGCTGACGGGAACGACGTTGTCCGGCATCGAGGGCGTGGCGATCAGCGGCTCGAGGTCGGAGAGGTCGACGACGATCTCGTCGTCGTACTCGGCGTCGTCGTCGGGCTGGAGTTCGACGTACTCGTCGCCGCGGTTGACGCGCTCGAGGTAGTCCTCGGTCTGCTCGTCGGTCGGGAAGATCGACGTCGTCGCGCCGAGCTCGGTACCCATGTTGGTGATGGTCATGCGCTCGGGTGCGGTGAGCGTCTCGACGCCGGGGCCGGTGTACTCGAGGATCTTGCCGACGCCGCCCTTCACGGAGAGGCGACGCAGCATCTCGAGGATGACGTCCTTCGCGGTGGCCCACTCGGGGAGCTCGCCTTCGAGGCGTACGCTGACGATCTCGGGCATCTCGATGTAGTACGGTGCGCCACCCATCGCGACGGTGACGTCGATCCCGCCAGCGCCGATGGCGAGCTCGCCGAGCCCGCCGGGCGTCGGCGTGTGGCTGTCGGAGCCGAGCAGCGTCTTGCCGGGTGCTGCGAAGTTCTCGCGGTGAACGTTGTGACAGATACCGTTACCGGGGCGAGAGAAGTGAGCGCCATATGTGCCGGCCGCAGAGCGGAGGAAACGGTGATCGTCGGTGTTCTTAAAGTCGAACTGGTAGGTCTGGTGATCACAGTACTGGGCTGCAATCTCGGTCTGGACTTCGTCCAGTCCCATCGCTTCGAACTGGAGCCAGACCATCGTTCCGGTGGTGTCCTGGGTAAGGACCTGATCGATCTCGATCCCGATCTCCTCGCCGGTCTCGAGTTCACCCTCGACGAGGTGATCGTCGAGAATCTTTTCGGTGAGAGTTTGTCCCATAGCATTCGAATCTCGGCCGTCCGTCCTGATAAATCCAGCGTGTTTCTATCGGGATCGACCGTGTCATTTCCGCACACTCGGTGGTGTTTCGCGTAAGTATTGCCGTTCGAGTGGACGTTCGTGAGTTCGCGCGTCGACTCGACTCGTCGACTCGTTACGGCGGCCCCGGGGGTATGCCGAGACGGCCTCTCACGATCGGTGTGAACGAACACGTTTTTCTCGGTGCCGACACGTATCGAGTTCATGTTCCGTTCCGGCGCATTCGTCGCCGACCACGTCTCCCCGACGACCGACGACCAGATCCAGCCCAACGGCGTCGACCTCACCCTCGACGTCGTCTTCGAACAACTGGAGCCGGGTCGTATCGGTCGGGACGGCAAACAGATCGGTGACCGCGTTGCCCGCCCGCTCGAGGAACTCGAGCAGAAGGCTCCCGACACGTACTACCTGCCCCAGGGCGTCTACGTCGCCCGCTACAGCGAACGCATCGAGATCCCCGACGGCCACATCGGATTCGTCTACCCGCGCTCGTCGCTGATGCGCAACTCGTGTATGCTCAACACCGCCGTCTGGGATGCGGGCTACGAAGGTCGCGGCGAGGGGCTGTTGCAGGTCCACCACGACGTCGAAATCGCCCGCGGCGCTCGCATCGCCCAGCTCGTGTTCGCGGAAGCCGACCACGAGGACGTCTACGACGGCAGCTACCAGGGCGAGAACCTCGATTGACGACGAACTCGTTTTAGCAGGCGGCCGGGTGCGTACACTTACGGGGTCGGTCGTGCAAACACCGGTTATGGATCGCGAGCGAGCGAACGCGCCGCTGACCGCCTTCACCGTCGAGCTTCCCGACGCACCGGAACGAGGGATCCGTGTCGAGTGTGACGAACACGGTGAGTTCGAGGTGTTCGAACCGGGGTACCAGACGGTTCCGTTCTACTGTGCGGGGTGTGGATACGAGCTCGAAATCACCGTTCGCGATTCCCACGAGTGGCGGGATTTCGGCGAGCGGTGCTGATCCCCGAGCGGAAACGTAGAGTCGATCCAGAGGCGGCGTCGAGCACCCGGCGAGAAACGCAGCCGCGGTCGCCGGCCCGCCTTTCACGGCTCCCAGCGTGGTACGTGACCGTATGTCCGGACGAAACGACGGCACCGCCGCCGAAACCACCCGAGCGACGCTGGTCGGAATCAACCACGTCGCGCTCGAGGTCGGCGACATCGACGACGCGCTCGAGTTCTACGGCGACCTCTTCGAATTCGAACTCCGGAGCCGATCGGAGTCGAAGGCGTTCGTCGACGTGGGAGATCAGTTCATCGCGCTCGCGGAGAGCGGGGAGCGCGACCGCGACGAGCAGCGCCACTTCGGACTCGTCGTCGACGATACCGATGCCGCTTCGCGGCGACTGGACGCGGTCGGCGTCGACCGACTCGACGTGCCGGGTCTCGAATTTCACGATCCCTGGGGCAACCGCGTCCAGCTCGTCGAGTACTCTGAGATTCAGTTCACGAAGGCCGACCACGTGCTCGAGGGGATGGGGCTCGACGGACTCGAGAAGACCGAGGAGGCGCTCTCCGAACTCGCCGGGAAGGGACTCGCTCCGGATCGCGCGGCGAGCGGCGACGAGGACTGAAGCGGCGGGCTACTCGTCGACCTCGATATCTCCTTCCATCGTCTCGGGGTGGACCTCACAGCGGTACGACGTCAGGTCGTCGCTCGCCTCGACGGTGAGCCACTGTTCCTCCTCCTCGTTGACGTCCGTCGCGTCGCGCTCCTCGTCGTCCGCCCAGAGCGCGAGGTTGTGACTGTCGCCGCCGCGGTTCACGTAACCGATCTCGTACTGCCAGCCCGCGACGAGTTCGAGGGTGGGGTTCTCCTCGCCCTCGATCTCCGACGGTTCCTCTCCGATCCAGACCTCGTCCTCGTCGGCCGCGAGCAGAATTTGCTCGCCGCCCTCTCCGTTCTGTTCGGCCCCCTCGGCTTCGCCGAGGCCGTCGTCGTCTTCGACCTCCTCCGGTTCTTCGCCGTCCTGTTCCTGTCCGTTTCCGGTTCCTTCTTCGGCCTCCGGCTCGTCCTCGGCATCTTCTTGGTCGGTACAACCTGCAACCGCGGCCGTCGACCCTGTCACCGTTACGGCTGCGACCCGAAGGATGCGCCGTCGCCGAGGGTCGTCCTGATCCATGCGTGCCGTTGGCTATCGACGCGGATAAGCCGCCAGCCAGCACTCGCGCAGTCGTTCGCCCGAGCGCACGCGGTCGTGGAACGGGAAGGCTGTCCGCCGTGACGATTCGCCTACCGTTTTCTCGCTCGCCCATCTATAGCGGAGTATGATGGCGACGACTCACGTGTTCGCCGGCCTCGCAGTCGTCGCTCCCGTCGCCTACGTCTCCCCGGAGTTCGCCGCTCCGCTCGCCGTCGGCGCGATCGTCGGCGGTCTCGCGCCCGATCTCGACCTCCCGTTCGAGCACCGTCGGAGCTTTCACTTTCCGGTCGTCGGTCTCCCGGTGGCTGTCCTCGCGGTCGGACTCGCCGTCTTCGCGACCTCGAGCGCGACCGTTACGTTCGCCGCCGTCGCCGTCGTCGCGTGGCTTCACGCGGCGAGCGATGCGCTCGGTGACGGGCCCGAGATGGATCCCTGGACCAGCCGCGGCGACCGTGCGGTTTACGACCACGCCCGCAGCCGGTGGATTCGCCCCCGGCGGTGGATCCGCTACGACGGCGCACCCGAGGACGGCGTCGCTGCGGTCGTCCTCGCAGTGCCGCCACTCCTGGTCTTCGAGGGGTGGATCGCTGCGCTGGTCGTCGGAGGCATCGCCGTCTCGATCGTCTACGTCCTCCTTCGTCGCCGGCTGGTCGCGTGGTTGCCGGAGTGGCTCGAGTGAGCGGGCGGGGGCGAGCACCCTCGACGGGTTTTACGACGTTCGGCGAGTCCACGTCCGAACGAGTGACACGCTCCGAGGGACTGGACTCGGCGGAAAGTCGGAACGCTGATACCATCCCTCACGAAGCCCTTCGGTATGGTTGATACGTTTCTCGCTCGGACGGCCCATCTCGTCTTCGCCGCGCTCTGGGCCGGCAGCGTCTTTTACGTCGCGTTCGTCGTCCTGCCGCTCGCTCGAGACGGTGCGTTCAACACGACGAAACCGCTCGAGGCGATCTCCGGCCGACTCACGACGATATCGCGCGTGAGCGCGCTCGTCTTGCTGCTCACCGGCGGTCACCTCGCGGGGACGCGATACACCGCGGACGGACTCGTCGAGACGACGAACGGGCAACTGGTCCTGGCGATGGTCGCGCTCTGGCTCGCGCTGGCCGGCCTCGTCGAGGTCGGCGCGAAGCGCTTCGAGACCGGTCTCAACGGCAAAAAACTCCGCGAACCCGCGGCCGACGCGTTGCCGCTGTACCGCGCTGGGGCGGTCGTCGGCATCCTGTTGCTCGTCGTCGCCGGCGCGATCACGACCGACGTGACTGCGATTATCTAGCTCGCCACGACTCTGTTTTGTTCCGATACATTTCAGAAAACAAGATTGTTACGAAAGATACTTAGTCAGTTACTGTAAGGTACTCTCATGATGTTCAGGGGCAAGGGAATGGCCCTGTCGCTACTCGCGGTGGGAACGGCTGCGGCCGCCGGCTACGTCCTCCAGTCTGAACGCTCACGGAACGGCACGGCGCGCTCGAAGGCGAATCTCGGCGCCAGAATCGTCGGGGAGGTTCCCGACGGTGCGACCGTTATCGACGCCTCGACGCGTCGACTGGCCGAGATCCCGGGCGCTCGAACGGCACTGGAGCGTGCGATCCACAACAACGCGCGCGACGAGTGGGAACACGTGACGCTCGAGCGCGACGGTGCGTGGTCGATCGTCGACGCGATCCGCGACTCGCTGCCGTACTACGACGCCGACCGGGGCGAGTACAACGGCGTCTACGTCCGATACGACGACCGCGTCATCGTCCTCGACGCGATCGGCTGGGCGCGACTCGAGGAGCCCATCCAGTAATCTCGGCGGCGAACTTCGTACGCCCTCGCCCTCTCCCAGGCGTCGCGGGCGGATACGCTCTCGTTTTCCCGTTTCGACGGTCGGTGGACTCCACGACGAATCACAACCACTACCTCACAGCCCCGCCCATCCACGCTCATGCAACTGGGCGTAATCGGACTCGGACGCATGGGACAGATCGTCGTCGATCGGGTGCTCGAGGCGGGCCACGAGGTCGTCGCCTTCGACCTCGATCCGGAAGCGGTCGCGACCGCCGCCGACGCGGGGGCCGAACCCGCCGAATCGGTTTCCGATCTCGCGGACCGACTCGGCGACGGGAAGCGCATCTGGTTGATGGTCCCCGCGGGTGACGCGGTCGACGCGACGCTCGAGGACCTCGATCCGCATCTCGATTCGAACGACGTCGTCGTCGACGGCGGCAACTCCTACTTCGAGGACTCCGTGCGCCGGGCCGAGGCCTGTTCCGCGGCGTACCTCGACTGCGGGACCTCGGGCGGCCCGGCGGGTGCGAAGCTCGGCTTCTCGCTCATGGTCGGCGGTCCCGAGTGGGCCTACGACGAACTGACGCCCGTCTTCGACGCCGTCGCGACCGGCCCCGACGGACACGAACGCATGGGTGACGCGGGTTCGGGTCACTACGTCAAGATGGTCCACAACGGCGTCGAGTACGCGCTGATGCAGACCTACGGCGAGGGCTTCGAGTTGCTCCACGAGGGGCGGTACGATCTCGACCTCGAGAACGTGGCGTCGGTCTGGAACAACGGCGCGGTGATCCGCTCGTGGCTGCTCGAACTCTGCGAGGAGGCGTTCCGCGAGGAGGGCACGGATCTGGGCACCGTCGCGGACCGCATCGAGGGCGGCTCGACGGGAACCTGGACGGTCCAGGAGGCGCTCGAGCAGGAGGTCCCCCTGCCGCTGATTTACACCGCGCTCTCCGAACGGTTCGGCTCGCGGGCCGACGACGGCCGCTTCTCGCGACGACTGGCGAACCGTCTCCGGTACGGCTTCGGACGCCACGAGGTACCGCGCCGGGAGGAATAGCGCTCGTCTCCGCCGCCGGCGTACACCGCACATCATAACGCGTGTTAGGGTCTCCGGAATACCTGACTCCGGTCGCGCT
This sequence comes from Natronococcus sp. CG52, assembly GCF_023913515.1. NCBI lineage: Archaea > Methanobacteriati > Methanobacteriota > Halobacteria > Halobacteriales > Natrialbaceae > Natronococcus > Natronococcus zhouii. The sequence continues at coordinate 3,505,491 of NZ_CP099391.1, read as the reverse complement.
CCGCACGTCACGCTCGATTGAACCCTGCGAGTGACACTCATTTCCTCCATCGACTTCGGGCCGAAATATTGGGTTATTTTCTTTACTCCTGCCCTGCACACCACTAATAGTGAACTCTCAACGACCGACGGCAAGAGTGACCGACGCGGAGAATCGACGACCGAGTACGGCGATTATCGATCTGGTCGCTCGCGTCGACGGCGTCGACCCGATCGCTCTCGAGCCGCTCTACAACGCGATCGATCCCGATAAACTCGATTCGATCTGTGACTCGAGTTCCGGATTCCAGCAGCTCTCGTTCTCCTACGAAGGACGGACAGTCACCGTCGAAACGTTCGAAGAGGGCCTCGAGATATCGCTCGCAGACGCGGAGTATCCGGGCACCGAATCCGCCGAAACCGCCGATATCGAATCCTCGCTATAACTCGTCTATCACCGGGTACTATTGAACGGTGGTGGCGGTGCGGTGATGAAAGGGAACCATTATACGGTCGCTCAGACTAGCTTCGCCCTCGAGGGCGTGTAGCTCAGTGGACAGAGTTCTTGGTTCCGGACCAAGATGTCGCGGGTTCAAATCCCGTCGCGCCCGCTATTCTGTGCGAGTGACAGCGAACACGAATAGCGAACCGCGCGGGATTTGAATTAGACCGAGGTTCTGCGCTTCGCGCAGGTTCTCGGGCGTAGTTCACAATCCCGTCGCGCCCGTTCGACTCGCTCCGCTCGTCTCACGAACGCGACGCAGCTCGCGAACGCGCTGCGTTCGTAATCGTCTCGTTTCACGTTCATACAGACCGTTCCGTAGATCGATTCATCTGTCCGATTCCGGCAGATTCAACATCCAATCGACGAGGGTCGAAACCCGCTATCAACACGGATCGGACTGCGGCCCCGCCACGTCCGGCGATCGTCTGCGCAAACGGAAGTGAGAGACGGTGACGATCGCCCCCCTGGCCGTCGGTCGATCACTCGACCTGTCGCAACTGCGGTGCCCGCGTTTCGGACCGGTTTCGTCGCGCTTTCGGTAACGCGCCGATCGCGTCCACCGCTGCGGTGAGTGCGATACGTACGTGCGTCCGACCCGCGGCTCCGCCGCTGGCGTCGACGTCCCGATCCCGGATCCGGAGACGTCGCCCGACCGTCACGGAGGTGAGGAGCAGGCGACCGACGAGCGGGTTCGCCGTGCGCTCGAGAACTATCGTAGCCACTGAAAATCTGTGCACACCCCATCGCACAGCCGTCCTGTGATCGGTGTGTAAATCGTTTCAGTTGGTACTGTAGGAGCGGATCGGCGTAGGCGACGAGAATACTATCACGGAGAACGGTACTGTCAGTCCCCAGTATCCTCTTCAATAGAGTCGGGAGTATCGGCCAATTTCGAGAGGGGCTTAAATTCCGTACTCCCGCAGGAACCACACCCGTCTCGACTTCCAATCGGAACTATTCGCTCCTTTGATAGCTTCATAGCCGCGTACACCGAACCGCACTCTTTGCAGGCTGCCATTAGATTGGACTCTCCGCTCCTATCTCCCATCGTTCGGAAAGTAGAGAGATTGTTAAAGAAACTGTCGTGAGTACGGCAGGAGTAACAGTCTGCTTGTTACAACAGTAACAACAGACGAACGTTCCGGAGCCGGGCGCACTCCCAGTCAGGACGGAGGGTCGTGATGAGCGCCAACACCGAGTGGGATGATCGCGACCTCGAGCGTGAACTCGCGAGTCCGGCCGCCGGTCAGGCCGAAATCCTCGTCGAAGCGATCTGCGTGAGCTGTGGCGGATCCGAGTCAACCGTGCGAATTTCGAGGAACACGACCAGAACCCGGGCGTCAATTCAACGACGCTCGAGGCGCCGGATCTCACGTCGCTCGAGCACGTCCGCCCGCGAGAGGGTGCGACACGGTGGAATCCGGTAGCGGTGCTCTCGGGTCTACCTGAGGCCGGAGGTGAGTCGGCGTGAACGACAGCACGTCTGCGAACGGTACTGAGCGACTGGTTCGGTATCCGGCTACCAGCTGGGGAGGAGTATTCCGTACTCGATCGGTTACATGTACGTCCCGGGCTGTTCTTCGAACTCGTCCCGATGATCGGTCGAACAGAAGTGATGATTTTTCCCTTGAGACAGAGTTCCGATCCGTTCTTCCTCGCCCTCGTGGAGTTCCTCACCACAGACGGGGCGCTTTTCCGTGTGAATGCACCTTCTGGAAGAGTCGAGAGGCGCGACAAGGAGCGCTCTCCCTGCAATCACAAAGATATCGTGTCGGTCGGTCATCGCACGCGGACACTGACCGCGAGCGGGAGGAGTAGCTACGTCCCAGGTCGAGACGACGACTCACGAGGTCGAAGAGAAGAACAAGCGCGCCGACGAACGAAAGAAACGCGAGTACGAGGAGTAGAAAAAGAACTGACGGAACGCGTCTGATCCGGACGAGTGACCGGTTCCGGACCCACTCGATCACGCTGACCGTGCGTTGATCCCCTGATTTTGTTTTGAATCGCTTACAAGAACCCATTCAGGTGGCGAGCATCGCGAATCCGAAGACGAGCGCGAGATATCCGAGAACGATGATGACGGCGGTTACGGGAACGACCTCGAAGTGATCGTAGGCTCCGTTGACGGCCGTCGTTCCGGTCTGGACGTCGTCTCGTTCGATCGCGTTGACGTCGACGTCACCGTTATCGATCGCTCGAGCGCTCGGCATGACTTCGGGGAGATTCTTGCGGCGGGCATCGATTTTGTTCAGTGCGATGACTGCAACGACGGTGAGCACGAACGAGAGCGGAAGCAGGATTCCGGCCGAGGTGATTCCGGCGGCGTACAGGAGCAGCGCGACGACGGTGACGCCGGCTGCGGTCATCGCGAACGGGATCTGCGTGTTCACGTGGTCGATGTGATCCGATCCGGCGAAGATCGAGGACATGACGGTCGTATCGCTGATCGGTGACACGTGGTCGCCCCAGATGGCCCCACCGAACAGCGCACCCATGAGAACGGGGAGAATCGAGAGGCCGACCAGTTCGTAGCCCAGCGGGATCGCCAGCGGCGTCACGATCGCCATGGTTCCCCACGACGTTCCGGTCGTGAACGCGATAAACATCGCAGCGGCGAAGATGATGAGTGGGAGGAACGATCCCGGGACGCCGCTGCCGACCATCACGTCGACGATGAACTCGGCGGTCCCGACCTGTTCGGCGGCGTGGCCGATACCCCAGGCGAGGACGATGATCGCGGCCGCGATCATCATCGTCTTGAACCCGTTGATAACGACGTCGCTCGCCTCGTCGAGATCCATCGTTCCGAAACCGAGTGCGCCGACCATCCCGACGATCATGAACGCGAACGCCCCGTAGAGTAGGCCGAGAGCGACGTCGGTCTCCTGGAACGCCGTCGCGATGTCGACGCCGGGTTCGTATCCGCCGCCGAGCCACCACATCGAAACGAGTCCGACGATCAGTAGCGTCAGGATCGGAGCGAAGAAATTGAACAGCGTCGGATTCTTTTCGCTCGGTTCGCCGACGTCGGTGGTGATGTCCGAGAGCGGCGTTGCGTCCTCGCGGAGCGATTGCTTCTCCTTGCGCGAGCGCCACTCGGCGTCGAGCATCGGACCGTAGAACCGCTGGGTAATCGAAATGAAGCCGACCATGAAGAACGCCATGAAGCAGTAGATGTTCCACGGGATACTCTGGAGAAAGAGTCCGAACGCGGTAATTCCCACCTCGTCGGCGGTGAATCGAGCGGCTTCGAAGCCGACGATGATCATCGACACCTGATACCCGATCCAGTTCGAGACCGGGCCGAAGGTCGTAACCGGCGAGGTCGTCGAGTCCAGCACGTAGGCGTGCATCTCGCGCGAGCTATCGTTCTCCTCGGAGAGCTCCCGAGTCGCGTTTCCCGTGACGATCGTACTCGTATACGAGTCGAAGAAAATGAACACGCCGATGAGCCAGGTCAGAATCTGGGAGTCCCGGGCCGTGTTCACCCGGTGTCCGATCCAGTTCTGAAGCGCGATGATCCCGCCCGATTTGTAGATAAACGCGGCGCCGGCCCCCATAAACATGATCAGAAGGAGGAACCGGGTGTTGAACGGTGATCGGACTACTTCGACGATCCAATCCATCGAAAGTGCCGTCGCCGCGACGGGGCTCCAGTCGGCGATCATCAGCGCGCCGATCCAGATACCAGCGAACAGTGATACCAGCACCTGCCGCGTGTACATCGCGAGAACGATCGCGAGAAGCGGCGGCGCCAGCGCCAGGACACCAACCGGGAGTGATTCGTATGACATACCCTCACAATTTCTGAACTATCCATTTTTAAACTTCCTATGAGACATCTGTTTTCGAGTTGAGGGGTCGAGATGTCCGCTGTCCGTGGTCGTTCTCGCCTTCTCGAGTCCGTGATCGTCGAATGACGGGCAAAGGTTCAATCCGCTCGAGGGTGTGTTTCGGCTGCCATGTGCGAAATCGGTAGCGATCGGCCCGCTCGCACCGGGCGGCTGACCGCCGATCGGAGACGAGACGCCCGAAACGGTGGCACCGAAACAGCCCCGCTATCGGGAAGTAGCGACCGGCCGACCGACACGAGCGACGTTCGGACGGAGGTGTCGAAATGACCGAAAACGACGACGAGGAGGACGAACAGGAGAATAACGAAACCATTTCCGAAGACGAGATGCGCCAGGACGAAACCGATCCTGACGCAGAACCATCGGACGACGATGCCGACGACGAGTCCTCGGACGAGACGTAGGACGGGGCGACGAACGCGAGGGGCTGGCTCGAGCGGCTCGAACGTCGATCCCACTTCCGCCGGGTGATTTTCGGTCGATCAGTTCGCCGCGAGCCGAACCCGTCGTACGCGGCCGTCGCGCGGAGGGCGCAGCCGTTCGATCCGGCGGGGCGAGGGAACCGTTCGTCACCGCCGAGTCGTTTTGTATCTTCGCCGGGATGGGTGAGCCATGACCAACGCGCTGGTCGTCGCCGACGATCTCACGGGGGCGATCGACACCGGCCACGGGTTCGCGAGGCGAGGACGCGGCGTTCGGATCGTCCTCTCCGGACCGCACGCCGAACGGTCTCGCTCGGCCGACGCCGACGTGCTCGTAATCGACACCGACAGCCGCGACGTCGATGCCGACACGGCCGCCGCCGCGGTTCGGACCGCACTCGAGGCATCGCCGCCGCTGGCGTACAAGAAGGTCGACTCGACGCTCCGCGGGAACGTCGTCCCGGAGGTAGACGCCGCGATCGACGCGACCGACGCCGACCTCGCGGTCGTCGCGCCGGCGTTTCCGGCGACGGGACGAACGACGCGCGACGGGGTCCATTTCGTCGAAGGGGTTCCGCTCGCCGACGCCGACTACGGGGTCGACGAGTCGTCGCTGCTCGAGCGCTTCGCGGACTCTCGGTACGACGTCGACTCCCTCGAACTCGAGGTGGTCTCGGCCGGAAGCGACGCCGTCGAGGACGCGCTCCTGGATCGACTCGAGACGGCCGGTTCGAGCGTCGTCCTCTGTGACGCCGTCGAGCCGGCGCACCTCGCCGCCGTCGCCGACGGAAGCGCGACGACCGGGGCCGAGATCCTGTACGTCGGTAGCGGCGGGCTCGCCGAACACGTCGCCGTTCCCGGAACCCCCCGGCGTTCCCCGACACCGGAGCGACGCGGCGACGGCGTGCTCGCGGTCGTCGGCAGCGTCAACGACCGGACGCTGTCACAGCTGGCTGCAGTCCCCGATCGCGACGTCGTGCGGGTAGATCCGTCGACCGCGGTTCGGGACCCCGAGACGGCGGCTCGAGAGGTGGCTCCCGAGCTCGTCGATCGCATCGACGAACGGGGTCGGGTGGTCCTGACGGCCGCGACCGACGAGTCGGACGTAACCCGCGCGAGAGATGCCGCTGCGGCGCTCGAAAGCGAACCATCGGCCGGCGATCGAATCTCGAGAGCGCTCGCGCGTGCGACGGGCGACGCGGTAACAGACGCCGATCCCGCCGGGCTGTTTCTCACGGGCGGCGACGTCGCCCGCGCCTGCCTGGACGAGTTGTCCGTCGGGGAGATCGAACTCACCGGTGCCGCGGTCGCCGAGGGCATCCCCGAAGGACGGCTCGTCGACGGCCGGGCCCCGGGAACGCGCGTCGTCACCAAGGCCGGCGGATTCGGCGGAACGGGAGCTATCGTTAACTGTCTGGATCGGATACACGCGAGCAATGAGTGATGCAGACCGTCCCGTCGTCGCGGTGACGATGGGCGATCCGGCCGGCATCGGCAGCGAAGTCGTTCTCGCCGGCTATCCGCGACTGCTATCGGTCGCGCGGCCGATCGTCGTCGGCGACGCGAGCGCGATGCGAGCGGCGCTCGACGTCCGCGAGAGCGCCCTCGAGGTTGCCGCCGTCGACGAGATACCTGAGGCCGAGTTCGACCCCGAGACCGTTCCGGTGCTCGACCTCGACAACGTCGACGACCTCGAGTACGGCGTCGTCCGCGAGGAGTTCGGCGCGGCGAGCCTCGAGTACGTCGAGCGAGCGATCGAACTCGCTACGGACGGACGCGTCGACGCTATCGCGACCGCCCCTATCAACAAGCAGGCGACCCGCCTGGCGGGCAGCGAGTACGCCGGCCACACCGGGATGCTCGCGGACTACACCGACACGGAGAACTACTCGATGATGCTCGTCGAGGACGAACTTCGGGTCACGCACGTCAGCACGCACGTTCCGCTGCCGGAGGCCTGCGAGCGCGTCACGACGGAGAGCGTTCTCGACACCGTTCGGGTCACCGACGAGGCGTTACGCGAACTCGGCCTCGAGGAGCCGACCGTCGCGGTCGCGGGACTCAACCCGCACGCCAGCGACGGCGGACTGCTCGGCGACGCCGAGGCCGAGGAGATCGAACCGGCCGTCGAGCGCGCTCGCGAGGAGGGGATCGACGCGGTCGGGCCCGAGTCGCCGGACACCGTCTACGTCCAGGCCGCGTCGGGCGCCTCCGACTGCGTCGTGTCGATGTACCACGATCAGGGACACATCCCGATCAAGATGTTCGGTTTCTCGAGCGGCGAGGAGGTCTCCGGCGTCAACGTGACGATCGGGCTTCCGATCGTCCGCACGAGCGTCGATCACGGGACGGCCTTCGACATCGCCGGCGACGGCATCGCGTCGGAAACGAGTCTGGTCGACGCCGTCGAGGTCGCCGCCGAGATGGCGACCCGTCGCGCGAACGAAGCCCCGCCCACGGAGCCATGAAACTGGAACTACCCGACGCCGAGACGCTGCGGGAGACCAACGATCACGCGATCGACGACCTCCCGACGTTCGCCGTCGCGCGCCGCGAGCGGGACGTCTCCTCGATCGAGGACGTCGAGGCCGTCGCCCGGAGCGCCGTCGCCGACGTTGACGCGTTCGAGACGCTCCCCGAGGGCGCCGAGATCGCGATCACGGCCGGCAGCCGCGGCATCCACGACATGCCCGCGGTGCTTTCGGCGGCCGTCGACGAACTCGCCGGGCGCGGATACGAGCCGTTCGTCCTCCCCGCGATGGGAAGCCACGGCGGCGCGACCGCCGAAGGACAGGTCGAGACGCTCGCCGCGCTCGGCATCACCGAGGAGTCGATGGGCTGCGAGATCCGATCGTCGATGGCGGTCGAGTCGGTCGGGACCGACGACCTCGGCCGTCCGGTGTACGCCGCCGCGGACGCGCTCGAGGCCGACGCCGTCCTCCTCGCCAACCGCGTGAAGCTCCACACGGACTTCCGGGGCGCGGTCGAGAGCGGCCTCTCGAAGATGGCGGTGATCGGCCTCGGCAAACATCGCGGCGCCGAGTCGCTGCACAACGCCGCGATCGCCACCGATTTCGCCGACGTCATCCAGGACCGAGCGGGCGTCCTGCTCGAGGAAACACCGATCGTCGGCGGCATCGCGGTCGTCGAGAACGCCGACGAGCGGGCCGCCCACGTCGAAGGTGTGAACGCCGCCGACATCCCGGAGCGCGAACCCGAACTGCTGGAGCTGGCCGCCGAGGAGTTTCCCTCGCTTCCGGTCGACGACCTCGACCTGCTCGTCGTCGACGAAGCTGGAAAGGAGAAGTCCGGAACCGGGATGGACACCAACGTCCTCGGCAGGTACTACTTCCACGGCGAGGCCGAACCCGAGTCGCCGTCGGTCACCAGGGTGTACGCCCGGTCGCTGACCGATCCCTCGCACGGCAACGCGCTCGGCGTCGGACTCGCCGACTTCGTCCACCGGGAGTTCGTCGCCGACATCGACTTCGAGGACACCTACGTCAACATCGTCACCAGCGGCGAACCCCGGCGAGCGAAGCTCCCGTTCGTCGTCCCCGACGACGCCACGGCGCTGTTGCTCTCGTGTTCGATGACCGGGGTCGCCGAGCCCGACGACCTGCGCGTCGCCCGGATCCCGAGCACGATGAACCCGGACGAACTCGTGGTATCCGGGCCCGTCGCGGCGGAGCTCCGCGAACGCGAGGACGTCACGGTCGGCCCGCTGGAACCGCTCGCGTTCGACGACGGCGAACTTCCGGCCGATCCGTACTGACGAGCGTTCGAGCCGGCGGAGCGTCGGGTTCGACGCAGCCGGTGGTCGGGTACGGTGTACGAAATCCTCGAGCAGTCGCTCGAGAGGGGATCACCCCATCGGCGCGATCAGCGACATCGCGAGCACGAGCACCAGTCCGGAGACGGACATCACCGTCGCCACCGCGGAGTATGACTTGAACGTCTCCATCTGGTTGATGCCGGCAACCTCGCTGACGACCCAGAACCCGCTGTCGTTGTACCAGGGGGCGATCATCCCGCCGAAGCCGACCGCCATCATCATGTAGACCGGGTGGGGCCCCAGGTCGCCCGTCAGCGGGGCCATCATGGCGGCGCCGGTGAGGATCGCGACGGTTCCCGACCCCTGAGCGACGCGGATGACGGCCGCCACGAGCCAACCGGCGAAGATGAGCGGCAGTCCGAACTCGACGAGTCCGTCCGCGATGTACTCGCCGACGCCCGCCTCGGCCAGCATCGCGCCGAAGGTCCCGCCGGCCGCGGTGATCGCGATGATGTTCCCGCCGGACTTGATCGCCTCCGTCAGTTCCTCGCTGAACAGCGACCGGTCGCCGCCCATCTCCATGCGGAAGTAGGTGAACGCCGAGACCATCGCGGCCGCGGTAAGCGCGAAGTTCGGATCGCCGATGAAGGTCGCGATCCGCTGGAGCAGGGCACCTTCCGCGAGCAGGACGCCGGTGATCGTCGCCGACGCGATGAACACGACCGGAACGGCGATCGGCAGCGAGGATTCGAACAGTCCCGGCAGTTCGTCGACCGGCGTCTCCGCCTTCTCCTCGAGGCTCTCGGGGGTCGATCCCATCGCCTCGCGGAGCGGGAAGTCCTCCCGCCTGTTCAGGAACCGTCCGTAGACGATTCCGCCGAGCAGCGACGTCGGAAGCGCGAGCGCGGCGCCGACGATCAGCGCGAGTCCGACGTCGACGCCGAGTTCCTCGGACATCGCCAGCGGACCGGGCGTCGGCGGGACGAGCATGTGGGTCGCCAGCGCACCCGCACAGAGGACGGAGACGTACAGCGAGAACTTGATCCCCGTTTTCGCCTTCATCGATCGCCCGAGGGGCGCCAGGAGGTAGAACACGTTGTCGAAGAACACCGGGATCGACAGCACGTAGCTGCTTCCCATCAGCGCCCACTCCGACTGCCCTTCGCCGGTCAGGGACCGAAAGCCGCGAACGATACGCTCCGCGGCGCCGCTGTCCATCAGCGTTTTCCCGATGATCGCCGCCATCAGGATCGGAATCCCGATCGACACCATCACGTCGCCGAAGGATTCCGCCACCGCCGCGGGGACCTCCTCGAAGGGGATCTCCGGCGTGACGACCCCGATCACCATCGCGGCGATAACGAGGCCGACGAACGCCGGAAGCCGCAGCCACACCAGTAGCGCCACGACCGCTATTACGCCGATCAGAAACGGAACGAGTGGGTTAGTGAATACCATGCGTGATTACCCACTATGTCAATACTTATTAGCAGTTTTGGCGGAAAATCTCGAGCACGCACTCGGGCGCACGGCGACGTTCGAGCGGGTTCGGTCAGTAGCGAGAACTTTTTTACCTACATTTGTGATACGTAACGCTATGGCTATCGTTGCAGCGGTCGACGGTTCTGCGGGATCGACGGCCGTACTTGACGAGGCGGCAACGCTCGCGAATCGCTTCGACGAGCCGCTTCACGCCGTGTTCGTGTACGAACGATCGGAGCACAGTCACCTCGCGTATCAGCACCTCGAGGAGCGAGAACCCGACTCGGAGGTTCAGGTAGAGAAGATCGCTCACGACGTGATCGACGAGGCGGCCGAACCCGTCACCGACGAGTACGAGGTGGTCGGCCGTCGAGGCGAACCTGCAGAAGAGATCCTCGAGTACGCGGACCAGGTCGACGCTCGGTACGTGGTTATCGGCGGTCGCTCCCGGTCGCCGGTCGGAAAGGCGCTGTTCGGAAGCGTCACGCAGTCGGTGCTCCTCGAGGCGGACAGACCGGTCGTCGCCGTTATGGAGAAGCAGTGATCGCCGAAAGCGTCTGAGTTCGGAACGTCGTCGTTCGGCCGCACGAGGCGTGTCTTCGCCGCTTTCGTAACCTCGTTACCGGTTCACCGTCGCGGACTCCGCCGTGCGGATCGCGCGGACGGCCCGCTCGCCGACGTACTCCGCGTCCTCGACCGACAGGTCTCTGTGGATGGGCAGGCAGATGTGCCGATTCATCGCCGCCTCCGCGTTCGGAACGATGCCGTCGGTGTCGTACCGCTCGGTCACGAACGGCTGACGGTGCAGGGGCGGATGGTAGGCCCAGTCGATCGTGATCCCGTCCCGCTCGAGGAACTCCCGAATTCGGGTTCGGTCTCGGTCCGGTTCGAGCGCGACGGGGTACCGCCAGTAACTCGAGCGGACGGCCGACGGCGGCGAGACGGGACGGGCGATCCCCTGATCGGCGAGCTCCGAGAGGGCGTCGTCGTAGACTCGGGCGATCTCGTTGCGGTGGTCGACGAAGGCGTCGACGTGCTCGAGCTGGCTGCGGCCGAGCACGGCCGCGAACTCGGAGAGCCGGTAGTTGCTGCCGAGGAACTCGAACCGCGAATCGTCGGTTTCCGGGTCGAGCCCTCGGTTCCGGATCGCCGCCGCCTCCCTGGCGAACGCCTCGTCGTCGGTCAGTATCATCCCGCCCTCTCCCGCCGTCATGACCTTGGTCGCGTAGAACGAGAAACACGCCACGTGACCCATGCTTCCGGCCGGTTTGCCGTCGATCGAGGCGCCGTGGGCGTGCGAACAGTCCTCGATCAGGAGGGCGTCGCGTTCCTCGCAGAGCGCCCGCAGTTCCGGCGTTCGCTCGCAGACGTTGCCGGCGAAGTGAACGACGACGACGGCGGCCGTGTCGTCGCTGATCAGCTCCTCGACCGACTCGAGCGAGATGTTGTGATCGGAGGGCTCGATGTCCGCGAACCGAAGTTCGCCGCCCGTCGACAGCACCGACGAGGCGTTCGCGGCGAACGTCTGGGGCGGGACGATCACCTCCTCGCCGCGGACGTCGAGCGTCCGGAAGACCGTCTCGAGAGCCGACGTACACGAGTTCGTCACGATGCCGTGCTCTCGGCCGACGTACGCGGCGAACTCTCGCTCGAACGCCGAGCAGTGATCGCCCATCGTCAGCCGCGCGTCGCCGTCGAGCATCCGCTCGATCTCCGTCAGCACCCACTCCTTTTCGGGGAACGTGCCGCCCGTCGCGATCGGGTACTCCGCAGTCATGCTCGTTCGCCCGTGTCGCCGCGTACTCGAGAGTTCGATGCAGTACTATTCGATGTGGTGACCCTCGACGGCTGAATCGAGAGCCCTTCACCGCGCAGCCGCCCACCGTTGCGCCTGGCTGATCGCATACCCCGACCTGTCACTCTCGGTATCATAAGTATCCGCCGCGAAACGTTCGATAGCGTACTGTTTCTCGAGTGAACGTCAGCGGTACCGACCGATTGTGTCGAGATCGATCGTTCGGAAACGGGCGCCTACCGCCGCCGATCGCTGCTCAGTTCGGGGGGACGAGAACAGTTGTCGAAACCCGACGCGCCGCGACGAGGGCTCGAATCCAGCGCTCGACAGGGCCTCGCTGAGCCGTGCTATGGAAGGCTTACCGATAAGTTCCGCTGCTACCGCCCACCGAATCGGGCCCCACCATCAGACCGCGTCGCGGAGCGCCCAGACGTCGGCGGTCGGCTCGAGTCGGTGCGGCTCACACCCGCGCTCGGTGAGGATCCCGGTGTGGTACAGCATCGCCTTCAGCTGAAAGACCGTCGGCGAGTGGTAGATCGATCCGTCCTCGAGCGCCGCCCGCCGAAGTTCGCCGTCCGCGGTCAGGACGCGCCGCCGGACGGCCTCGTCGCCGCGGACGAACAGTTCCACGGTGAACGAGGGGTGCAACTCGTGAAGGTACTCGACGAACTCCACGAGCGACGGTTCTCGGGTTCCGTCCTCGTGGAGCCGCTGCAGCTCGGTTACGAGCAGCTCCGTCGCCGGGTACGCGAACACGACCCGGCGGGCGAGCTGGCCCCACGCCGGCGCCAGGTCGACGAACCGCTTTCGCGAGCGGTACCACTCCTCGAACTCCGCGAGGGCCGCCTCGACGGAGCCACGGCGGGCCAGCGCGAACCGCACCACCTCCTTCCCGAGCGAGGTCAGCGTGGGCTCTCGCGGTCCGTCGTCGATCAATCCCAGGAACGCGGCACCGCGTCGCGCCTCCGTCGTCGCGCCGACGACCTCGTACTCCGAGAGCAGCGTCTCGGTGTCGCCGTCGGCGTGGTGAGCCAGCGGATAGCCGAGGTAGTTCTTCGGGTGGTTCAGTCCGAAGGACTTCTCCGCGACGCCCTGTGTGCTCGCTTGAAACCGCAGCGCCGTCGCCTCGGTGGTCGTCCGGTTACCGACGATTCGCGGCACCTCGAGCGCCGTCACCGAACCGTCGGGTTCGACGCCGAGAACGCCGACGTTCAGCTCTCGTGCGAGCGTTCGGTCGGTCTCCGAAATAACCGCCGCGGGCGCGGCGAAGTAGGCCGCGTTCGCCTCGTGGAGCCGGTCGTAGGCCCGGACGATCCCGAGGTGCGTATCGACGCCGCCGCTCGTGTGACCCTTCGCCTCGACGGCAATCAGCGGCGGTTCGTCGCCGAAGCGTTCGACGGCCAGTAGCTCCGCCTCGAGCGCGCGGACGCCGACGAGGTCCGGATAGCCGCCGCCGATCCGGACGTGGTTGAACGGCGACAGACGCTCGCGGACGTCGGGATCGACGGGACGACCGGGGAGCCACTCCTCCCGCGAGAACTGGGTGTCGGCGACCGCGTAGGCGCGCTCGGGATCATCGTCCGGAAAGAGCCGGCGCTTCGTGTGGGCGAGGACCTGCGGTTCGGTGAGCGACCGGACCGTACTGCTCATGGGTCCGCATTCGCCACCGCCACTACTAATGTTTCGACGATCCGACGGATGCCGCGACGCTTCTCGCCGGATGATCCCAGACGCTAAGGATCAGCAGTGCGAGATGAGACGACATGGCAAACGACCGATTGGATGCGGGTGGGGTCATCCAGCACTGGTACGCCGCCGCCGCCGATCCGATCACGATCGTGGAGGGCGACGACGCGACAGTCTACGACGACGAAGAGACCGCGTATCTCGACTTCCTCTCGCAACTGTACTGCTGTAACGCCGGCCACAGCAACCGGCACATCGTCTCGGCTATCGCGGAGCAGGCGGATCGCATCCCGTACGTCTCCTCCGCGAAGCACAACGATACCCGTTCTCGACTCGCCGCCGATCTCGCGGAGATCGCGCCGGGCTCGCTCTCCGACGTGTTCTTCGCCATCTCCGGCAGCGAAGCCAACGAGACGGCAGTCCAGATCGCGCGGACGGTGCAGGACGCCCCGACGATACTCACCCGCTGGCAGTCGTACCACGGCGGGACGTACGGCTCGGGCGCGCTCACCGGCGATCCGGGGACGCGAAAGACGCTCGAGCGACGCGCGGCGACGACCGGCGTCGGGAAGTTCCTCCCGCCGCTCCCGGGTGCCTTCGACGCCGAGACGCCGGAGGAACTCGCGGAGCAGGCCGCGAACCACGTGGAGTTCGTCCTCCGGAACGAGGGTCCCGACTCCGTGGCCGCCATCGTGACCGAACCGATCGGCGGGACCAGCGGCGCGTACCCCGCCCCGCCGGGCTACTTCGAGCGGATCCGCGAGATCTGCGACGAGTACGACGTGCTGTTGATCTCCGACGAGGTGATCACCGGCTTCGGTCGGTGCGGCGAGTGGTTCGGCATCGAGACCGAGGACGTCCAGCCCGATCTGCTGACCTTCGCCAAGGGCGTGACGAGCGCGTACGCCCCGCTCGCCGGCGTGATCGCGGACGCCTGGATCGGCGAGGAGATCCGCGGCGGCTCCTACGACCTCGGGCAGACGTTCGCCGGCCACCCGGTCGCGTGCGCCGCGGGCGAGGCCGCGATCGACGTCTATCGGGACGACCTCATCGACCAGGGGCGGCAGGTCGCCCCACACCTGGAATCGCGGCTGCGAGACCTCGAGGAGCGGTTCGACGTCGTCGACACCGCCCGCGGACGCGGCCTCCTGTGGAGCGTCGTCTTCGCCGATCCGAAGACGGGCGAACCGTTCGTCCACCCGTGGGTGGACGACAAGGCGGACAACCCCGTCGCCGACGTTCGCTCCGAAGCCCAGGACCGCGGCGCGCTCTTCGGCAGCGGTCGGCCCGACGTCCAGATCATCGTGGCACCGCCGCTGTGCGTCACCCGTGAGGAGATCGACGAGGCGATCGACGCGCTCGAGGCGTCGATCGAAGCCGTCTTCGAAGACGAGTAGTCTCGGATCGATCGCGCTCGTTATCGCGATCCGATCTCGAGTTCGCTCACCATTCCCGCGACGAGACTCACCGTTCCGAGCAGTGCGAGCGCGAGACCGAGCAGCCAGGGCGGCGACGCCCGCTCAAAGAGCGCGACGAGCCAGAGGCCGCCGACGAGGACGACGCCGCCGGCGACGATCAATCGGACGAATCGCTCCATGCTGACCGATTTCGGGGCCGAAAACAAGTATCTCGGGTTGGAACGTCCGGGGTACGATCTCGTCGGCCGCGACCGAGTATCGGATTCGCAGAGATCTCCGGGCGCCACTTACTCCTGCCTCCCGGCCGACAGTATAAGTACTCGCGCGTCGACGCTCTCTGACGAGAGATGTCCGAACCGACGCTCGTCTTCGACGACGACTGCGGCTTCTGTACGTGGTGGGCCGAGTTCTTCGACGACCGGACGGACGTCCGCATCGTCGGCTTCAGCGACCTCACGCCCGAACTGCGCGAGCGACTGCCCGAGCACTACGAGGAGTGCTCGCACCTGGTGACCGACGAGGCGGTCTACTCCTGTGGCGCGTCGATCGAGGAGGGGCTCACCCGGCTCGAGGGCGACGGGGGCGTGACTCGAGAGACGGTCGACTTCTTTCGGAACTTCGAGGACTACGAGCGACTCCGCGAGCACGGCTACCGCTGGGTCGCGGACAACCGCGACTTCTGGGGGCAGTTCCTCTCGAAGACGCCGCCGGTTCGGCGGGAGTGAGCGAAGACAACGCGTTCGCGAACTCCGTCGCGCCCGTTCGACTCGCTTCGTTCATCTTACGAGCGCGACGGGAGTCGGATCACGACCGCTGATCTCGATCCGGTGGCGGATCCTCCTCGGTCGGGAATAGTGTGAGTCGGTACTCGCGACCGCTCCCGAAACGGTCGCTACGGGTAGCCGAACGGTGGATCGCTGGGGAAGCAATCCACCCCGCTACGAGGGATTAGCCGCCGTTCCGAGGCCCATAATCACAGATCGATGCTCTCGGGTATATAGAACAGCCGAAGCTGCTAATTGCTAGCTTGTATCATTCGAAGGCGTACCTTCACCGAGGAACCACGAGTAGCGTAGAAGACGCTGACAAAACGGACGAGGCGATCATCAGCGGAGGGGTGTCGGACGCAGAGACGGGTGTACAGGTAGCGGGAGCCTGGCTCGCCCTCGGATCGCTTCTTCTCGCGGTGAGCCTCGCCCTCCATCCACCGCCCTCCCCGGACCTGGGTGAGTTCATGGCGAGTATCGCCGAGAGCTCCACTCTGTGGGTGGCGGTTCACTGGGCGGCTGCACTCGCTCTCACCGTGCTCGCGATCGCGGGGCTACTCATGCTGACGGCCGGATCGCGTCTCACGCGGGCCTGGTGGACGATGTCCGCGTGGGCCGTGCTCGTCGTCGGCGCGCTGTGGGTAACGACGACCGCCGTCGCAGAGGCCACCGTGGCCGGAGACACCGCGACGTTCGAAGCCTGGCAGATCTTTGCAGAGGGAAAGGCGGTCGGATTCGGGTTCTTGGCCGCAGCGGTTGCCGTGATCGCCGTCAACGAGGCGCGGAGTGCGCTTTCGATCACGCCCGCGTGGGCGGCGTGGATCGGGGCCGTAGCGGCAGTCGCGGCCTTTATCGGCTACGTCGTCCTGGGACTGGTGCTCGGAGTAGCCATCGGCGGGCCGATCTGGCTCGCCTCCGCGATCGTAATGAGCCTCTGGACCTTCTGGTTCGGTGCCGGACTGGCACGGTCCGAGAGTTCGAGGACGGAACCCGAGGAGGCGGGAACGCGACGGGCGAGGATCACCTAACTCGGATCAGTTTCGACCGTCTGGAAACCGACGGCGACCGGCGCCGAACCGGCGGATAGCGGCTTCCAGCACGAAACCGAGATGGAGGCCGGAACGACTCGAATAACGACGGCTCGAGTGAGAGAGACGCGCGTCGCGTTGCGCTTCCGACGACGTTTAGCCTCGGTAGAACGCCCGGTCGGACGCTCGAATTCTGTACGTCCCGGCTCGTCCGAGGTTACGCTCGAGGCTCGCGGAGGCGCATCTCCTCGAGGGACGCCGGACTGACGTACGTGCCGACGCGTTCCCTGTCCCACCAGTCACCCGTCTCCGCGCGTTCCTCGGGTGTCGTAAACCGGTACCGGTAGCGGACCGCACGGACGTGTTCGGGCGACTCGTCGGTCCCCGCGAAGGGGTCCTCGGCCAGCAGCGAGCGCGTGGCCTCGTCTTCCTCGAGCAGCCGTCGTAACAGTCGCAGGAACCACGGGTGACGGCGCGGCGTCGGCGACATGGCGGCGAACCACAGCTGCCAGTCCAGCCGCAGGTGGTAGGGGGCGACCTGGGGCGGTCGCCGCTCCGGATCCGTCGGCTTCCCCTCGAACCGGTACGGTTTCCACTCCGTCTCGTCGGTGACTCGCTCGTCGCTCGTCCCCTGGATCACGATCTCGTAGCGATCCCTGGTCACCGAGCCGAACGCGCCGTAGGTGTTGACGAGGTGCAGCGGGTCGAAGGCGGTGTTCATCAGCTGCCGTTCGGAGAGCATGTTTCGGACCGGCCGGATGCTCAACGCGAGGACGAGGACGGCGACGAGGATCGCCGCGGCCTCGAGGTAGATCGGCGTCGCAGTGGTCGCCGGGGCGGTGATCGGCAGGGCGGCCTCGAGAACGCCGTCGCTGAACGTGGCGACCGCCAGCACGATGGTCAGCGCGTTCAGCCAGGCGAAGTTCCCGGTGACCATCAGCCAGCCCTGGAACCCGATCGTCGCGAGGCCGGCCAGCGCCGACGCGGGCTGGGGGGCGAAGTAGAGAAACGGACTCGCGAGTTCGAAAACGTGGTTGCCGAGCGTCTCGGTCCGGTGGAACCGATTCGAGCGGTGGTGGGCGAACCAGCTCACCGGGTTCGGGATCGGCTGGGTCTCGTAGTGGTAGTCCATACAGCGCAGGTCGCGCCAGCACTCGTCGCCGCGGATCTTGATCAGCCCCGCACCGAACATGTTCCGGAAGAGCAGCCACTGGAGCAACAGGAGGACGACGACCGGCGGGGAGACGCTGCCGGCGCCGAGGAAGATCGCCAGAAAGCCCGTCTCGAGCAGCATCGACTCCCATCCGTAGCCGTAGAAGAGCTGTCCGGCGTTCACGAACGAGAGGTAGAGCAGCCAGAGCGCGGCCCAGAGCGCCATCGACGCCGGCGTCGCGGAGGCGTCCGGAAGCTGGTACGGAACCGCCAGCAACGCCAGCGCGGAGAGTCCGACGCCGGTCCAGGCCGCGATCCCGATCAGCCGATCGCTCGGGAACAGATAGAACAGACTCGGCCGCTCCCTGAACGAGGCGCCGTCGACGTACCACTCGAGCGGCAATAGCCCGTCCTCGCCGGCCAGCGGTCGGAACTGGAAGGCGGCGACGAGAAACGCGAGCAAATACAGCAGGGCGAGCCCCCGCTGGAAGAAGAAGCGAACGAGCCAGAACTCCTCGCCGTGCCACATACGTTCTCGTGGGTTCGTGACCGACGAAAGGATGTCGCCGACGTGTGCTCGGGTCGCCGGCGAACCGACCGATCGTCGCTCGGCTACGACGGCTCCGCGGACTCCGGCGGCAGGCTCGCGTGGTCGAACCAGAAGCGTTCGATCGCGTGCACCATGGAGACGAGTTTGCTGGTCTCGATCGGTTTCGTCAGGTAGGCGTTGGCCTGCGCGCGATAACACCGCACGATGTCGTCGGTGGCCTTCGAACTCGTGAGGACGATGACCGGCAGCCGCCGGAGCGCCGCGTCGTCTCTGATCGTCTCGAGCACGTCGTAGCCGTCCTTACCGGGCAGATTCAGGTCCAGGAGGACGAGATCCGGCGCGGACTTATCCGGATCCCGCGCTCGCTCGTTCAACAACTCCAGCGCGTCGTCGGCGGTCGTCGCGACGTGAAGCGTGTGGTCGCCCTCGGACTCGCCGAACGCTTCCTGAATGAGGCGGACGTCACCGGGATTATCCTCGACGAGTACCACGTCACCCGAGGCCGTCATCGAGGGCACCGATTCGGTTGCGGTCCGCGTTCGCCCGTTCTCTCACTCCAGACCGCTCCCTCACCGACGCCGTGTCGAAACGATCTCCGGTGACCTTCTCGAGTCCCCTCGTTCGAACTCCTCGAAAATAGCTCGTAAAACGCCGCTTCACTCCTTACTTCTTCGTCCGGTAAACGCGACTGCCGCTCTCCGTTCGACCGTCGGGTTACACCGGTGGTTCCGACGGTGGCGTTCTCGAGTCCATCTTCCATCGGTATATCACAGCTGTTTCAGACGGTTTACCCTGGCCATTGCTTACGCAGGATACTTTTATACAGTAAAACAGGTGCCCGTCCTGGCTACGGAGTGCATTCGTGACAGTTGTAGAGTACCGCGTTGTGACCGGGGTCGACGGTCACCGATCGTCGGTAGCCCTGAACTCGTCTGCGAGAGTCGCCTCCGATCCCCCTCTGAGGTCCGAACGGTCGCGAACGAGCGTACGGCGACGTTCGATAACTACCGCTCCCCGCCGTAGTCGTCGAACCACGACGTGACCGCGCTCTGTAACGCACCGGTAGTACTTCCGAGGTTCAGTATCTGGTATCCCGCGTCGGCTTTCTCGTTGACGTCGTCCATCCCGAATCCCAGTCCGCCGAGGGGAACGTCGGCCTCGAGAGCCGCCTCCCGAATCGTCTCGACTGCCGCCTGAACGTCCTCGTGAGTCGGTTCGCCGGGGTGGTCGAGAGCGACCGCGAGATCGAGCGGTCCGGCGAAGACGAACCCCAGTTCGGGCACCGCGAGGATCTCCTCGAGGTTGTCGATCGCCGTCTCGTTCTCGATCGTCACCCCGACGACGACCTCCTCGTCCTCCGTCTTGACGTACTCCTCGGCCGTCCCCCACCGACTCGCGCGGGGGTTGGCGAACCCGCGCTTTCCGGCCGCTCCGTCGTACCGGAACCGCGACGCTTCGACCGCCCGTCGAGCCTGTTCTCCCGTCTCGATCCGGGAGACGAACAGGTTCCGGACGCCCGCGTCGAGCGCCTTCCGAACCATGCCCGGATCGGGTTCCGGCAGTCGAACGAGCAGTTCCGTGTCGGTCACGTCCGCCGCACGGAGGAGGTTCTCCGTGCGGTCGCCGTCCCACGGACTCGGGCCGGCGTGCTCGAGGTCGATCCAGACGAAGTCCAGCCCGAGGTCGCCGTAGAGTTCGACGAGCGCGGGACTGTAGGTGCTCTCGAGGACGCCCAGCGCGACGTCGTCGGTCTCGAGCGTTCGGCGAAGCGCGTTCGATCGCGGTGACGAAGACATGGCGTTCCTCCACCAGCAGCGGCGGGATAAACCTTGGCGGAACCCGGCCCCGAACCGGAAGTAGAACTTTGGTCCGAACCCGCGAACCCGGCCGCATGGAGCGAGTCTCGATCGACGACCTCGAGTCCGAACCGTACGACGAGGCGTACCAGTCGGATCGGCGCGTGCTGTCGGACGCCCTGAACACGGCCCACCTCGCGGTCACGCGCTACGCGCTCGAACCGGGCGAACGATTCAGCGGCTCCGTTCACGCGCACGCGGATCAGGAGGAAGTGTTCGTCGTCCTCGAGGGGGAGGCGACGTTCGAGACGAGGGCGGGAGAGGTCGCCGTCGAGGAGGACGAGGTTATCAGGTTCGCCCCCGGCGAGTTCCAGTCCGGGCGAAACGCCGCCGACGAGACGCTCGTCGCCCTGGCGCTGGGTGCGCCCCGCGAGACCGACGATATCCGGATCGACCGGATTCCGGTACTCGACGACAGGAACGTCTCGTGCCCGGAGTGCGAACGCGACAGCATGCGGATTCCGACCGACGGACGATCGGGTCTGGTCTGTCAGGTGTGCGATGCGACGCTGGAAGTCGAGTGAGCGCGACGCCGAGTCCGGCGACGGCAGTTACGCGGCGATCCGACGCAGCGCACCGCCGGCGAGTACCACGACGATTCCCGCCGTCGCGATCAGTCCCATTCCCGGAACGTACGACCCCGTCGCGTCGTGCAGGGTCCCGACGAGGACCGGACCGAGAAAGCCGCCGATCTCGCCGACCGCGAAAATGAACCCGACGGCGGTCCCGGTCAGCCGCGCGCCGATCCCCTCGAGTGCGGGCGGAATCGCCCGGATCAGCGGCGAGAGTCCGCCGACGCCGATTCCGGCGACGACGACGCTCCCGAACAGCACGACCCCGAGCGTCTCCGCGGCCAGCATTCCCGTCACCCCGACGCAGAACACGCCGCCGCAGATCATCAGGGCGGTCGGTCGCGCCCCGTACCGGTCGGCGAGCGCGGGGACGACGAAGATGCCGACGGCGTAGGCGGCGACGAATAGCCCCGTCGTCTGGCCCGCGCGGTCGGACGAGAACCCGCGCGACTCGAGCACCGTCGGAAGCCAGCCCTGGATCCCGTGGCTCGCCAGCAGGTACATCGTGCCGACGACGACCACGAACTGGAGCTCTCGGTGGGTAAGGATCAGCCGAAGATCCCGTCGAACCGACTCGAGCGCTGATTCAGACTCGTCCTCGCCCACTCTCTCCTCCTCGTCGTTTGCTGCGGCCCGCTCGTCTATCCCCAGCCGCAGTGCGACGAGAAGCCAGGCGAGGCCGTAGCCGACCGCGACGACTCCGCTCCAGAGGAAGAGCGGCCGCCAGCCGCCGAGCCACGGACCGAGCGTCGGTCTGCCGATCGTGAAGACGGCCGCCGTTCCGGCCGACGCGCCGACCAGGTAGATCGAGGACGGGAGCCCGGTCCGATCCGCCGAAAAGAGCACCGAGACGAGCTTCGGTAGCCCGAACGTGACGGCGGTCGCGCCGACGCCGATCAGGAGCGTGAACGCGAGCAGCGACGGAAATCCGGTCGCGACGCTCCGACCGACCTGCGCGAGGCCGTACACCACTACGCCGATCGCGAGGCTCCGACCGGGGCCGATCCGATCCACTGCGAGCCCCGAGAACAGCGCGAGCGGGATGTAGGTCAGCGGCACCGCCCCCGCGACCACGCCGGCCTGCGTCCCCGACAGGCCGAGTTCCGCGATGATCGTCGAGAGGTATGCCGGCAGCGAGAACCAGACGAACATCAGACAGGTGTAGCTGAGCGTCGCGACGGTGACCAGCCCGTACGCCTTTTTTCGCTCGGCGACACGTCTACGCATTCGTCCGTGAGATGCCGCCGAAGCTCCGAGTAGGTTGCTGTCCGCTCTCGAGCCCGGTCGACGGTCCCTGATCTCTACGAGCGCGGCCTCAGCGGTTCCCGATCAGTGGCCGCGAGACGTTCGCGACGATCAGTAACACGGTCACGGCGAGGCCCGCGGCCGTGACCAGCGGGTTCAGAATCCCCAGCAGTGCGACCGGAATCGCGATCGCGTTGTAGACGAACGCCAGCCCGAGGTTCTGCGTGACGCGCCGGTCGGCGGCGGTCGATAATGCGAACGCGCGCTCGACGGCGGCGAGATCGTCCTCGAGGATCGCGAGGTCGGCCGCGTCGGCGGCCAGCGCGGTTCCGCCGCCGAGCGAGATTCCCAGGTCCGCCGCGGCGAGCGCCGGCGCGTCGTTCGTTCCGTCGCCGACCATCGCCACCCGCTGGTCGGCGGCCAGCCGGCGGATCGCCGCGGTCTTCCCCGTCGGTGGCACGTCGGCGAAGACGTGCGTGACGTCGGTGTGGCGCTCGACGAACTCGCTCGCCGCCGCGTGGTCGCCGGTGAGCACGACGACGTCCATCCCGGCGTCGCGCAGTCCCGAGACGGTTTCCGTCCACTCCCTCCGTGGCTCGTCGCCGACGACGATCGCGCCGGCCGCGCGCCCGTCTCGCCCGACGACGACGGGAAGCCGACCGCGACTTCGCGCCTCCGCGACCCGCGATTCGAGGGACGGCTCGAGCGTCCAGCCGCGCTCCCGGAAGAGATCGGGGTGGCCGACGAGGAGTCGCTGGCCGTCGACGACGCCCTCCGCACCGGTCGCGTGACTCCGGAACTCGCGAACGTTCGGCGGGTCGTCGGAGACGCCGCTGACGGAGCCGCCGTCCGTCCGTGATCGACCGCGGTCGTCACCTTCGTGACCGTCATCCTCGCGAGCGGCCGCGTTCGTGTTCGCGTTCGCGATGGCCGTCGCCGCGGGATGTGACGCGTGCGCTTCGAGCGCGCTCGCGGCCCGAATCAGCGCCGCGGGCGCGTCGGCCTCGAGGACGCGCATCTCGCCCGTCGTCAGCGTCCCGGTCTTGTCGAAGACGACCACGTCGACGCCGCGGAGCCGTTCGAAGACGGTCTCGTCGAAGACGACGACTCCGTGGGCCATCGCGTCCCGGACGCTCGAGGCGACCGACACCGGAGCGGCGAGGCCGAGCGCCCACGGACTCGCGACGATCACGGTCAGGAGGACGGCCATCGCGGTGCTGGTCGCGTCTCCCTCGAGCGCGAACCGGACGGCGCCGACGGCGACGGCGGCGACGACGACGAGCGGCACGAGCGCCGCGGCGAACCGGTCCGCCCGCCGCTGGACGCCGTGCGTCGCGCTCTGCAGGTTCCAGACGCTCTCGGTGAGTTGCTCGATACTGCTTCTCGTCTCGGTCCCGGTCTCGACGATCGCGGCGCCGCCGGTGACGAGCGAGCCGCCGACGACGTCGTCTCCCGCCCGCTTCGAGACCGGGAGCGACTCGCCGGTGACGACCGCCTCGTCGACGGTACACGTGCTCTCCGCGAGGACGCCGTCGACCGGAATCCGCTCGCCCTGCCGGACGAGAACGCGGTCGCCGGCCGTCAGCTCCTCGACCGGTACGTCGCTCGTCGTCCCGTCTGCTCCCAGCCGACGGGCCTCGTCGACCTGCGACACCGTGAGTTCGGTGAGCCGGTCGAGCGCGCGCCGCTTGATCGTCGCCTCGTAGAAGACCGCGGCCATCACGGTCGCCGCGACGACGATCGTCAGGTCGTAGTAGACGTCGTTTCGCTCGAGGACGAACGCGAGCGTGCCGTAGGCGTAGGCGCTGACGATCGTGAGGGTGGCCAGCAGGTGCGTGTTCGCCCGTCGCAGTTTCAGCCCGACGTACGCGCCGCGCAGGAGCGGCATCCCGGTCAGATAGAGGACGGCGCCCGCCAGGGTGAGAAACAGCGGCAGAAACAGCACCGCGTCGAACGTCGCGAACACTTCCTCGTAACGCCGGAAGAACTCCCACTGGAGAAACGACGAGAGATAGACCGGGTAGAAGACCGTGACGTACGGAACCAGCAGAAAGGATCCGAAGACGACGCCGACGATGTACCGAAGCTCGAGGACGTCGTCCGTCCGCCGCTTCCGGAGTCCGGTCATCTCGCGCGATCGCTGGGTTCCGCCCGTCGTCTCTTCGTCCGCATCGGCCTCGTCGCGGCGGTACGCGGTGTAGCCGACCGTGCTGAGCGCGTCTCGAAGCTCGTCCGTCGAGACGCGCTCCGGT
The DNA here is from genome assembly GCF_023913515.1 of Natronococcus sp. CG52. Classification (NCBI taxonomy): domain Archaea; kingdom Methanobacteriati; phylum Methanobacteriota; class Halobacteria; order Halobacteriales; family Natrialbaceae; genus Natronococcus; species Natronococcus zhouii. The sequence goes on along the minus strand of NZ_CP099391.1, from coordinate 3,481,151 downwards.
TCGTAGTCGACCCGAACGGTTTCCGTCACGTAGCTCGCCGTGGCGTCGACGACGCCGTCGCGTGCGCCGGCGACCGCCTCCAGGTACGACTCACACAGGGCGGAGTGCATCCCGTCGATACGGAAGAACGCGCTGCTGGGTTCGGTCTCGGTCTCATCGTTCGGACCGTTCCGTGCGCGCTCACCGTTCGAACGCTGCCGATCGGTTCCGTCGTCCGCTCTCTCTCGGTCGCTATCAGCCGGTTCCCCGAGGGCGTCGTGAACGTCTCGACAGCCGCTCGAGCAGAACGCGTCGCCGAACGCAGTGACGGCGGTCTCGGAGAGTGGTGCCCCGCAGAGCCGACACCGACCTTCCGCTGCGTGAGGGTCACTCACGTCCTGCTCCTACACGCCCGAACACAATAACGGTCTCCGTGGCGCCGGAGCCGGCTCTCGGCCGGCCCCTTCTCGTCCGTCCGCGTCGCCCTCGATTTCCCCCTCAGAGGTAACCGAGGTCCGCCAGACGATCCTTCGTTCCCTCGCGCATCGCGACCTTCTCGCCCGCGTCGGCCTCCGCGAGCGGATCGAACTGCTCCTCGAGTCGCTCGCGCAGGGTTCGAACCTGCTCCGGCCGCTCGGCCGTGACGTCGTTTCGCTCGGACGGATCGCGTTCGACGTCGTGCAGCCGTTCGAAGCCGTCGTCGCCGCGGACGTACTTGTAGTCGCTCGTGCGGACGGCCCGGAGGCGACGGTCGAACGCGCGGACTCGGTCGGGAATCTCGCCGAAGCGGGCCTCGAGCCGCTCGATCGAGGGCTGCGGTGCGACGTACTCGGAGAAGACGGCGTCCCGCTCGGCAGCGTCGCTGTCGGGGTGCATCGATCGGCCGTGTCCCTGCTCGATCAGTTTCGGATCGTCGATGCCGACCGTCTCGAGCAGCGTCGCAGGGATATCGAGCAGTTGCACGAGATCCTGCCGACGCCCGCCGTCGGTGAAGGGGCCGCCGTGAAGCACCAGGGGAACGTTGGTTAGCGTGTCGTAGAGGTTGTACTGGTGGCCGAAGAAGCCGTGTTCGCCGATGTTCTCGCCGTGGTCGCCGCAGACGACCAGTAGCGTGTCCTCCCACTCGCCGGCCGCCGTCAGCGCCTCCCGGAGCTGTGCGAGCTGGTCGTCGACGTACGCGAGTTCGGCCCGGTAGAGGCCGCGGAGGAGGCGGAACTCCCGTTCGGTGATGTCGTAGTCCTCGCAGTCGTAGGCCCGCGGGTCCTGCCTGACCGCGGTCGCGTCCTCGTAGCTCGCGTCGTCGGGCAGGAACCGCTCCGCGTACTCCCGCGGCGGATCGTACTCGACGTGGGGTTCGATGAAGTTACAGAACAGGAAGAACGGTCGGTCGTCGCTCCGGCTCTCGAGCCAGTTCCGAATCCACGTGGTCGAGCGATCGGCGCCGTCGTCGCCGGCCGGCTGGAACACCTCGCTGTAGAGGATGTTCGCGGCGTTGACGAGCGGATTGCCGTCGAAGAGCCGGTTGCGGGTGGCCTGGAGCTTCTCGTTCAAGTCCTCGCCCCGGACGACCGCACCCATGTCGGCGTCGGACTGAATGTACTGCCACCCCTTCCGGAGGTCGTCGAATCCGCGGTCGAAGCCGAACTCCTCGGTGATCCAGGTGTTGTTCGAGATGCCGATCGTCTCGTATCCCGAGTCCGCGAAGGATTCCGAGAGCGTTCGGAGATTTTCGTCCAGATACGTGTGTCCGCCGTGGGCGCCGTGCTCGGATGGGTACAGCCCGGTGAACAACGAGGCGTGCGAGGGCAACGTCCACGGCGCGGTCGCGAACGCGTTCTCGAAAACCGTCCCCTCGTCAGCGAGCGCCGTCAACGCCGGCGTCGTTTCGTCACTCGCACTTTTCGCTCGAGCCGTGTCGAAGACCACGAAAACGACGTTCCGCACAGAAGTGTGTGATTCGTCATCACGCCCGTTGGATTCGTCCATGGTTGACTCACCTCCGTCTCTCGTAGGCAAGGCCACAAGCCCGGAGAATGCAGGGTGGTCACGGTATCAACGACCGTTCCGAGTCGAATACTTTTCTTCTCGAGAGAACGCGCCTGTTGATTCCAGCCGAACGCTTACCCTCGCCGTTCTCGTCGGTCGTGGTCATGGCATCGCCAAACGTGGTTCTCGTTCACTGCCACGATCTGGGGCAGTATCTGGGCTGTTACGGCGCGGCCGTTGACACACCCCGGATCGACGAACTCGCCGGAGATGGCGTTCGGTTCGACCGCCACTTCGTCACGGCGCCCCAGTGCTCGCCCAGCCGTTCGAGTCTCGTGACCGGGCGTCACCCCCACCAGAACGGGATGCTGGGACTCGCACACGGCAACTGGGAGATCGGACCGGACGAGTCGCTGCTTCCGGTGTGCCTCGGCGAGGCCGGCTACGAGACCCACCGGTTCGGGCTCCAGCACGTTACGGAGCACCCCGACAGGCTCGGCTACGACCGGGAACACGTCGAAGAGTCCCTGCGGGTGAACACGCCGCCGTCGGTCCACGAGACGGCCCGCGCTCGAGCGGTGGCCGACGACGTCTCGACGGTGCTCTCCGCGGGCGACTACGACGATCCGTTCTTCGCGTCCGTCGGCTTCTTCGAACTTCACCGGGTCGAGGACGGGGACGGCTTCGGGTTCGAACCCGACCGCTACGATCCGCCCGATCCGGACACGGTCGAACCCCTCCCATTTCTCCCCGATCGTCCCGGCATTCGCAGCGACATCGCCGAAGCTCAGGGGATGCTCGAGGCGCTCGACGACGCCGTCGGGACGATCCTCGATGCGCTCGAGACCGCCGGAATCGCCGACGAGACGCTCGTCGTCTTCACGACCGAACACGGGGTAGCGTTCCCGCGGGCGAAGGGGTGCTGTTACGATCCCGGTATCGAGGCCGCCCTGCTGATGCGCTATCCGAACGTCCTCGAGAACGGCCGCGTCGTCGACGACCTGGTGAGCAACGTCGACGTCTTCCCGACGCTGCTCGAGTTCGCGGGCGCCGAAATTCCCGAGAACCTCGCCGGACGAAGTCTCGGTCCCCTCCTGACCCACGAGACCACGGTCGCCTCCGACGACCGCGGCGAGTACGCGCCTCGAGAGCGAGTGTTCGCCGGGATGACCTGGCACGATCGGTACAACCCGATACGGGTGGTCCGGACCGATCGCTACAAGTACATTCGAAACTTCTGGCACCTGCCCGAGATCTACCTGACGCGGGACATCTACGAGAGCGACGCCGGTCGCGAGGTCCGCGAGGAGTACTACTGCGAGCAGCGACCGTACGAGGAACTGTACGATCTCGAGAACGATCCCGACGAGCGTGAGAACCTCGCCGACGACCCCGACCACGACGCGATCCGGACCCGGCTACGGGACGACCTCGTGGAGTGGATGCTCGAAACGGACGATCCGCTGCTCGAGGGTCCCGTCGTCCCCAGCGACTGGGAGGAGATTTACCCGCGGATGGGCGCCGATCGCGACTAGGGTTGCCGACGTCTGTGGATCGGTATCGACTCGGCGCGTCGGCCACTCCCGTACCGGTTTAGTCGTCGGGCGGCGAAGCGATCGTATGACCGACGACTCGATCGACGGTGCGACGCCCGACGAGCCGTACCGCGTCGCGGAGATGACCTGGCAGGAGATCGAGGCGGCCCTCGAGCGCACCTCGACGCTGCTCGTCCCGGTCGGCAACACCGAACAGCACGGCCACCACCTCCCGCTCGGCGTCGACGTCTACATGCCCGACGCGCTCGCCGAGCGCGTCGCCGAGCGCAGTCCCGCGCTGCTCGCGCCGCCGATCTGGTACGGCGTCAGTCCCCACCACACGTTCAAACCGGGGACGTTTACGCTCTCCTCGGAGACGTTTCAGCGCTACGTCGCGGACGTCTGCGCGTCCGCCGGCCGGTGGGGGATCGAGAACGTCGTCCTGCTCAACGGTCACTACCTCGCGCAGGATCCCGAACTCGAGGTCGTCGTCCGCAAACTGCGGACCGAACACGGCATCGAGGCGTTCCACGCGCCGCTCGTGAACCTCTTCGCGGAGGTCGCCGAGGAGATCCGCACCGGCGACGTCTCCTTTCACGCCTCCGAGTTCGAGACCAGCATCATGCTCGAACTGCTGCCGGAACTCGTCCACATGGACCGCGCCGAGCGGGTGGATCCGCCCGAGGAATCGCTTCCGCTCACCGACTACGACGCGCTCGGCGACAACAAGGTCGGCTGGGCGCTCACCGCGGAGGCTATGGACGAACTGACTCACACCGGGAACGTCGGCGATCCGACCGTCGCGACCGCGGAGAAAGGCGAGGCGCTCGTCGCCGCCGCGGTCTCGGAGCTGCGTCGGCTCGTCGACGCGCTCGAGGACACTGACTGAGGGGTCGGGCCCGGTCGATCAGCCGTAGTGTTCCTCGAGATAGTCGACGATATCCTCGCTCTCGTACAGCTGTTCTTCCCGATCCGTGTCGACGAGAAACGGGATCGAGTCCTCCCCGCCGAGGTCGGTCAGCGCACGGTGCGTCTGCTCGTTGAGTACGTCGCCGCCCTCGTCGCCGGGCAGTCGCGGGTTGTGGACGACGTACGAGCAGCCGAGTCCGGTGAGCTTCTCGCGGACCTCGGTGCTGTGCGGACAGCTCTCGGCCTGGTACAGTTCGAGCATCGTACGATCGGGTTCGAAACCGAGCGCGGTAAGCGTTGAGCCGGAGCATGGAGGCCGAGGGCGGCGTTTCACCGCGAATCGAGCGACGGCGTCCGCCCGCTCGCGTCGGTCGACGGGTCTAACACGCGAGCCCCGCTCAGTCCACTCGTATGCCGACGCGCGCGTTCCGGATCGCCTACGACGGGACCGACTACCGCGGCTTCCAGCGCCAGCCCGACGTCCCGACCGTCGAGGACGCGATTTTCGACGCGCTCCGGGCGCTCGAGGTCCTCGCTCCCGACGCGGACAAACCCGCCGGCTACGCCGCGGCCGGCCGAACCGACGCCGGCGTCTCCGCGCTCGCCCAGACGATCGGACTCGAGGCGCCCGACTGGCTCACGCCGCGGGCGTTCAACGGGGAACTTCCCGCCGGAATCCGGTCGTGGGCGGCCGACGACGCGCCCGCGTCGTTCCACGCGACGCACCACGCGGCTCGTCGCGAGTACACGTATCACCTGTACGCGCCGCCTGCAAAACGCCGCGATGGAACGAAGACGCCGTCGACTCGCGATACCGTCGACGACGACCGGTTCCGCGACGCCTGCGACGCCCTCTCCGGCAGACACGACTTCCACAACCTCACGCCCGACGACCACAACACCGAGCGGTCGCCGACGCTCGAGGCGACGCGCGACGGGGACTACCTCGCCGTCACCGTCACGGCGGGCGGCTTCGCCCGCGAACTCGTCCGACGACTCGTCTCGCTCGCGCTGGCGGTCGGCGCCGGTGCGGAATCGTTCGACAAACTCGAGCGAGCGCTGGATCCCGAGCCGCTGCCCGGTCACGAGGGGATCGCACCCGCTCCTCCCGAACCGCTCGTCCTGACCGACGTCGACTACCCCGCTCTCGCGTTCGAGATCGACGAGCGGGCCGCGGCGAGCGCGCGGTCGGTGTTCGACGAGCGCCGTCTCGAGCGACGGACGGGCGCGCGGGTGGCCGGGCAGTTGAGAGACGGAATGGAGTGAAGCGAGCCGATCGGTCCGCTCCCCGCCGCGCGGGGGAGCGTTTTTGCCCCCCGCGTTCGATCGACGGAGCATGAAGCTCTCGCCCGAGGAGTACGGCGCCTACTGGCGCGCTTCGGTTCGCGTCGCTGCGGGGGTAGTTCTCGTCTTCCTGAGTTATCGGTTCGTCATCTCGACGCTGTTCTCACAGTCCGAGGCCGGCCCGATCGCGATCGGCCTCTTCCTGTTCGCCACGCTCACCTTCGCGGGAGCGTTCCTCGTGATGCTCGGCGTCGCTCGCGTCGTCCGAACTGCGGTCGACGCCGAGACGCGCGGCTGAAAAGAGCACTCCTCGAAGAACCGTTCAGTCGGCGAGCGAGCCGATCCCGGCTCGCTCCTGATTCGAAATAACGTACCGAACCACCTCCCGCTGCGTGTGTTTTCCGACGAGGTGATCCTCGAGCCCCCGGTCCGGCTCCAGGGTCTCCCGGCAAACCGGACACGTGACTGGCGGATCGAATGTCATGTTATGACGGTAAGGTTCGCCTACCGAAGGCAAACCGCTACACCTTGCGTGTGCTCGGTCGCGCGGTGCCGCCGAGGACCTACTCCCACGCCGTCGGCCAGACTTCGGCCGCGCGCATCCCCGGCACGTAATCCTGCTCCTCGAACCGCTCGCGGAGTTCCTCCGTCGAAACGCGCGCCGCGGACGTCCGCGTCAGTTCGCGGACCAGCAGCGCCGTCAGCATGGCGTGTTCGCGCAGGTTCCGCGGCTCGACCTTGTCGCGAGTGTCCGCCGCCGTGTGTCCCCAGCCGCGCCCCCGCTCGCCGCCGTCGGCCGGCTCGCTGTGAAGCTGAAGCGAGGGGACGCCGGCGCGCAGGAACGGCCAGTGATCGCTGAACGGGTGCGGATCCGGATCGTGGACGACCGGCTGTCCGAACGCCTCAGCCACCTCGTCGGTTAGCTCCGCGAGCGGCTCCGAGGCGTGCGAGAGCGCCTTCAGGTTGCGGAACCGGCCGGCGCCGTCGACGTTGACGACCGCGCGAACTGACTCGAGATTCGTCTCCTCCGCCATCGCCTCGGCGCCGAGCAGTCCGATCTCTTCGCAGCCGACGCCGGCGATTCGCACCTGGCACTCGAGGTCGTCCTCGATCGCCGCGAGGATCGACGCCGCACCGACCGCGGTCGCGATGCCGCAGCCGTTATCGAGCGCTCCCTCCGCGATGTCGTGGGCGTCGTAGTGGGCGAGGACGATCACTTCCTCGTTCGTCTCTGGCCCTACTGCGCCGTGGACGTTCTGGCTCGAGCCGTCCTCCGTCGAGGCGTCCACGCGAAGGCGCCCTCGAGCGCCGCGTTCGGCGTACTCCGTGAGCCAGTCGTGCGTTTCGGCGCTCACGCCCGCGCCCGGCACCGCGGCTTCGGCGTTGAACTTCAACGCACCCGTCGGCGGCAGCTGGCCGGGGACGTGGTTGGCGAAGACGAACGCTTCCGCGCCCGCGGCGACCGCGTGACCGAACTTCTCCATTCGGTGGACGAATCGCTGTCCCGGAGGCGTCGTCGTACTCGCGACCGCGATTCCACCTCGCAGGTCGGCCTCGTCGATCTCTTCGGGGGTCCCGTAGCCGACGTCGACCAGCGGGCCTTCGACGTTGCCCGCCGGCGAGTAGGGGAGCGCGATCGCGTCGAACGAGCGGTCGACTCCGCTCGCCTCGTCGATGTCGTCGTCGGCCGCCGTCTCGCTCCCGACGACGGCGAACTCGGTCTGCCCTCGTTGCCAGTGCTGCATAGGGAACTCGTCGATCCGAACGTCCGCGACTCCCGCCGCCGAAAGGCTATCGCGGACGATTTCGGCGCCTTCCCGTTCGCCCGCCGAGCCGCCCATCCGGTCGGGAAGTTCGGTCAGTCGCGTCAGCAAGTTCCACGAGCGATCGTCCGACCACGCCCGACCGAGCGCGGACTCGAGCGTCGAACTGCGCTCCGCCGCCCCGTTCTCGTTCATGATTCTTCGTTTCGTCTCGACTGGCAAAAGCCGTCGGGCCGGCCGTCGACGTGTGCTTCGATACCCTTTACCACCTTCGTTCGCAACTCCTGGCTATGAGTTCCGTTCCAGAGCGCTCCGAGATCGACGAGGAATACACCTGGGATCTCGAGAGCATCTACGCGACCGACGACGACTGGGAGGCAGCCTACGAGGCGGTCGCCGAGCGCGTCGCCGAACTCGAAGCGTACGAGGGGCAGGCGACCCACGACGCCGAGACGCTGCAGACCGTCCTCGAACTTCGCGACGAGATCATGCGCGAGGTGTCGACCGTCTTCTCCTACGCCCGGATGCGAAGCGACGAGGACACGACCGACCAGGAGTACCAGGCCATGTCCGCCCGCGCACAGTCGCTCGCGGCGGACGCCCAGTCGGCAGCTTCCTTTATCGAGCCCGAACTCCAGGAGTTGACCCGCGAGGAGTTCGAGGCGATGGTCGACGAGGAACCCGAACTCGAGACCTACGAACACTACGTCGACGACGTGTTGCGGATGAAACTCCACACGCGTTCCGCGGAGGTCGAGGCGCTGCTCGCCGATCTGAGCGAAGTAACGGGGGCAACGGGCGAGGTGTACAACATGCTCTCGAACGCGGACATGTCGTTCCCGACGGTCGAGGATCCCGACGGTGAGCCCGTCGAGATCACCCAGAGCAACGTTACGAACCTGCTCAAGCGATCCGACCGCGAGTTCCGCCGGGAGGTCTACGAGGGCTACTTCGACGAGTGGAGCGACGTCCGCAACACGGTCGCCGCCTCCTACAAGAACAGCGTCAAGGCCGACGTCAAGATGGCCCAGGCTCGCAACTACGACACCGCACGCGAGGCCGCCCTCGACGGGCCGAACGTTCCCGTCGACGTCTACGACAATCTCGTCGACAGCGTCAACGACAATCTCGACAAACTACACCGCCACGCCGAACTCAAACGCGAGGCGCTCGAGGTCGACGAGCTGCAGATGTGGGACCTCTACATGCCCCTGACGGCCGACGAGGGGCCGGACGTCGAGTACGACCGGGCGACCGAGTACATCGTCGACGCGCTCGAGCCGCTCGGCGAGGAGTACCAGTCGAGCGTCGCCGAGGGCCTCGAGTCCCGGTGGGTCGACGTCTACGAGAACGAGGGCAAACAGTCGGGTGCGTATTCGGGTGGCACCTACGACACGCAGCCGTTCATCCTGATGAACTACCAGGACGACATCGCCTCGATGTACACCCTGGCCCACGAACTCGGCCACTCGATGCACTCCGAACTCACGAAGGAGGAACAGCCCTACGTCTACTCGGACTACGAGATCTTCGTGGCCGAGGTCGCCAGCACCGTCAACGAGGCGCTGCTGACGAACCACTTGCTCGGGACGGTCGAGGACCCCGAGTTCCGAAAGCACGTTCTCAACGAGTTCCTCGAACGCGTCCGCTCGACGCTCTACCGCCAGACGCTGTTCGCGGAGTTCGAACACGAGGCGCACCGACTCGAGGAGGAGGGCGAGCCGCTCACCGCCGACCGACTCGACGAGATCTACGGCGGGCTCAAGGAGACCTACTACGAACCGGCCGCGATCGACGACCGGATCCCCCGCGAGTGGATGCGCATTCCGCACTTCTACCGCGCGTTCTACGTCTATCAGTACTCGACGGGGATCTCCGCCGCGCTAGCGATCGTCGACAACATCGCCGAGAACGGCGAGTCCGCCGCCGAGGACTACCTCGAGTTCCTCCGGCGGGGCTCCCGGGAGTACCCCCTCGAGTTGCTGCGGATCGCCGGCGTCGACATGAGTTCCTCCGAACCGATCGACCGCGCACTCGCGACCTACGGCGAGCGCCTCGAGGAAATGGAATCGCTCGTCGCGTAACCGACCTCGAGGTCAGGAACGCCGCCCTCGAGTGCCGACTGTCGACGTGAGGCCGATATTTGACCGGAACAGCGGTGGCGTCAAAATGCGCCCGCGACCCAAAGGCACATTTATCGTGGAAAACTAATCGGCGTACAGCAGATGTCTCGAAGCCCGTCCATCCCCGACCGACCCCACCGCGAGATCGACCCCGATCTCCCCGACGACGAACGGCTCGAGGCGCTTCGCGGTCACTTCGAAGACCTCGCCGAAGTCAACGAACAGCTGTCCGAGCAGCTCGACGACGCCGAGGACCGCCGCCAGCGCCTCCACGAAAAGGCAGATCGCGTCGAACGCGAGAACGAGACGCTCAAGAGTTCGTCGCTGTACATCGCGACCGTCGAGGACGTGATCGACGACGAAGTCATCGTCAAACAGCACGGCAACAACCAGGAGGTCCTCACGGACGTCTCCCCGCGACTCCAGGAGCGCGTCGACGCCGGCGACCGCGTCGCCGTCAACGATTCGTTCGCCATCCAGAGCGTTCTCGAGTCCGAGACCGACGCCCGCGCGCAGGCGATGGAGATCACCGAGCGACCCGAGGTTACGTACGCGGACATCGGCGGGATCGACGAGCAGGTCCAGGAGGTTCGAGAGGCCGTCGAGCAACCGCTCACGAACCCCGAACTGTTCGAGGAGGTCGGCATCGATCCCCCGAGCGGAGTCCTCCTTCACGGTCCGCCGGGCACCGGGAAGACGATGCTCGCGAAGGCCGTCGCCAACGAGACCGACGCCACCTTCATCAAGATGGCCGGCTCGGAACTCGTCCGCAAGTTCATCGGTGAAGGCTCCCGACTCGTGCGCGACCTCTTCGAGATGGCCCGCGAGCGCGAGCCCGCCATCATCTTCATCGACGAGATCGACGCCGTCGCCACTACTCGAACGGAGTCCAAGACCTCCGGCGACGCCGAGGTCCAGCGGACGATGATGCAACTGCTCTCCGAGATGGACGGCTTCGAGGCCCGCGGCGACATCCGCATCATCGCCGCGACCAACCGCTTCGACATGCTCGACCGCGCCATCCTCCGCCCCGGCCGGTTCGACCGCCTCATCGAGGTTCCCGAACCCGGCCACGAGGGTCGCGAGCAGATCCTCGCGATCCACACCCGCGGGATGAACGTCGCCGACGACGTCGACTTCGAACTGCTGGCCGACGAGACCGACGGCTACTCCGGTGCCGAAATAGAGAGTCTCACTACCGAAGCCGGCATGTTCGCCATTCGAAACGACCGCGACGAGGTCCACCACGGGGACTTCCTCGAGGCCTTAGAGAAGATCGAAGACGACGACTCGAGCGACGTGATCGCCTCGGCGGGCTACTTCTACCAATAACAACCTTTTATTCTGCGTTCTGTTGCGCTAACGGCAGCGTTGCTGCCGTATAGCGCCCCGTCACTCGATAAAAGGTTGATCAAAAGCACTCCTCTCTCCGTTCCGAGCGCTCCGCGCTCTCCACATCGGTCGTCGGCCCGCTCGCTTCGCTCGCGGTGAGCGCGGGCGCCTGCCTTCCCCCGGATCGCGCGACTCTCGCACTTGCTCGAGCCGCGCTCCCGGCCACTGAACTGTCGTTCGGTCAGTGATCGGAGTAGATCGACTCCGGATCGCAACGCCTTACGCCGCGCGACCCCAAACCCGACCATGAGCATGATCCGCGTCGTCTGGGGAACCGGCTCCGCACCGACGGCGATGGCGTCGTACGACGCCGCGCTCGCCGCCGCCGGGGTCGAGAACTACAACCTGGTATCCGTTTCGTCCGTCGTTCCCGCCGGCGTCGACGTCGAAGCCGTCGGAACCGCGCCCGATCTCGGACCCATCGGGGAGCGCCTGACGGTCGTCGAGGCTCGAGCCACCACCGCTGGCCCGGCTCGAGCGAGTGCGGCGCTCGCGTGGTCGCAGTCGGTCGACGAGGGACCCGGACTGTTCTACGAAACGGCCGGCGAGATGGATCGCGAGGACGTCGAGCGACGCGTTCGCGAGGGGCTGGAGGCGGGTCAGGAGCTTCGGGACTGGACGTTCGACGACCCGAACGTCGTCGTCGAGAGCAGCCGGGCGGAGTCGGGAACGTACACGACGGCGCTCGTTCTCGCGGTGTACGGCGAGAGCGAACCGATCCTGTAGAATTCCTGAAGGCGAACCCTTTTAACCGGTCGGGCCGATACCACCGATACGACTTCTCATGAACGGAAATACGCCGTACGCAGGGTTGCCGGGCGAGACGGGCGCTGGTCAGCGTGCAGCGGCGGATCTCCCGGATCTCTCGAGCACCCAGAAACGGCGGCTCAACCGCGACGTCTCGCGGATCGCTGCCCGCACCCGCGAGTTTCTTCCGAACGAGTACATCGTCGACGCCGATATCTCGAGCGGGCACACCGGTCCCCAGGTGACCGTCGCCGTCCAGCCGCCGGTCGGCCACACCGTCAGCGCCGGCTTCACTCCCGACCTCGAGGACGCGGCCGAGGAACTCATCACGGCCGACGAGTGCGACGAGGTCGCGCGCGGACTAGCCGCGAGCGCGGCACTTCAGGTGAAACAGGCGGTCAGCAACAACGTTACGCCGACCGCGAAGTAGCGCTCGTCCACCCTTTCCTCTCCGCGCCGGCTCGTTCCGCTGGCCGGTCAGTACAGTAACTGCTCGAGCTGGTGGCGTCGCCGCTCGAGGTCGACCGCCGGCTCGACGCCCGGATCCGCGCACAGTCGATCGATCGCCAGCAGCGGATCCGTACCGGCACGCTCGACCTCCTCGAGGAGTGATTCGATCGCGGACCGGTTGGTCGCGAGCGAGGAACAGAGGCCGATCGCGAGCACGAGCGGGATCGCTCGCGACGGACGGGTCGGGAAGGCGTCGCTGAGACGGGAGAAGTCGGGTTCCTCGTCGCGTTCGGTACCCACGGCCGCAGCGTCGTTTTCGACGGGATCGACGGTGAGACAGTGCGTACAAACGCTGATTGCCGCGGCGTCCGCCGGCGCGTAGTCGCGATACTCGTCAGAGAGGGAGCAAACGATCGCCGAGTCGGAACCACACGCCGAACAGGCCATCGGACGTTCAGTCGCCGCCGGGGAGTCCGCCAGCGGTCGACTGTTCCATCTCGTCGGAGTCGGTCCCCGCGGTGTCGCCGGTCGCGGCTTCTTCGGTTTCCTCTACGTCGTCCTGGGCCTCGCGCTCGGCCTTCTCCTCTTCTTCCTTCTTGTCCTTAATCTTCTTGAGGCGGAACGTCTCCTCGCGCTCCTGTTCCTCGAGTTTCTGCTCGATGTACTCCTGGCTGTCGTAGAGATCGGGCAGCAGTTTGAACTCGAGAGCGTTGACGCGGCGCTTGGTGGTCTCGATCTCGCGGAGCATCTTCTTCATCGCCGTCTCGACCTCGGCGGCGAGGATGATGCTCTCGAGGAGGTCCTCGTAGGCCTCTGCGGCCTCGTCGATGCGCGCGGAGGTGCCCATGATCCCGTAGCCGCGCTGATCGAGGCTCTTCGAGACGCGCGAGGACTCGATCTGCGGGACGACGACGCCCATGATGTTCTTGGACTCGGTCGTGATCTCGGGGTGTTCCTGCAGCGCGGCGGCGGCCCCGCGAACGGCGACGTCACCCTCCATCGCTCGCGCCATGTTGATCTTCTTCTGGGCGTCCTCGTAGTCGTCGGAGAGCTCCCCGCGGACGTCCTGTGCCTTGTCCAGAATGTCCATGAACTCCATGATCAGCCCGTCCCGTTTCTTCTCGAGCGTCCCGTGCCCGCGTTCGGAGAGTTCGATCCGATCCTCGATCTCCATCAGGTTCTTGCGGGTCGGTTTGACGTCCTTGGCCATCTTGTGGGGTGGTTGCGCTCCCAGTCGGATAACTGTTTACAGTTTTGTTCGGGCCGATAACCGCCTTCTCGCTCTCACACTCGGCTCGGGACGGTCTCCGATGCCGGCTCCCGTCTCAGTCACCGACCTCGAACACGGTGTACACCGGGAGATGATCCGATCGAGGCGCGTCCTCGTCCGGTTCTACCGCCCGGTAGCTAGTCACCGCGACCGCGGACGGAACGAACACGTAGTCGATCCGATCACCGACGCCCCCGTCGAACCCGTGAAACGTTCCGGCGGGACCCGTAACCTCGTTCGCAGCGCGGCGGGCATCCTCGAGCGGTCCCGCGGTCAGCGTCCGATACGGCGGAGAGCCGCCCGTACAGTTCGCGTCTCCCGTTAGCACCGCGACGTCACCGTTCTCGAGGCGCTCGTTCGCACGTCGGCGCAGGAGCCCGGCGGACTCGAGTCGCGCCCGCTCCCCGCGGTGGTCGAAGTGCGTGTTGCAAAACCAGAGCGTGCCCGCCGACCGCCGATCCCGGAGGCGAACCCACGTGGCGACCCGCGGCAGGGCCGCGTCCCAGCCGACGCTCGGTTCGGTCGGCGTCTCCGAGAGCCAGAACGCGCCCGACTCGAGGCGATCGAACCGATCCGATCGCCAGCCGACGGGGACGAACTCGCCCTCGCGCTCGCCGTCCCGGCGGCCGACGCCGTGCCAATCGTACGTTTCGAGACCCGCTCGCAGGTCGTCGTACTGGTGGGGGAGCGCTTCCTGACAGCCGATCAGGTCCGGATCGATCCGCTCGAGTTCCTCGAGGACCCGGGACTCGCGTTCGTCCCACGGGTGCTCGTCCGCCGGCTCGTCGTACCGGAGGTTGAACGTGCACGCCCGAACGGTACGTGATGACATACTCCGTAACTGACGATCCGTCGAATAACGATTGCGGATTCGATTCAGTCACTGAGAGAAACTCCTGTCACGGAGTCAGCGGTTGCACGCCGGGTCGCGGCTCCCGCTCAGCCGAGAAACAGGTCGACCATATCGCTCGTCCGGCCACCCTTGTAGAGCTCCGCGTAGCCACAGTTGGTACAGGAAACGACCCGGAACCGACGGTTCTGAACGTCGAAAAATTTCGAGAGTCCGGTTCCCGTCGTCGAGATATCGTCGACTTCCGTCTCGGTATGTCCGCACTTCGGACACCCCGTCTCTTCCGCATCCACGCGGCTGTGATCGTTCATGCGGAACGATCACGTCCGGTGAGTAAGTGTTTTGTGATCGACCGGTCTACCGGAAATAGAAGGGATACTCGTGGCCGAAGGTGCACTCGTCGTTCTGTTCTTGTTGTTCGGAATCGCGTTCGCGATCGGGCTCTACCTGCTCATCGAGAGCGAAACGTCGAATCCGACCGTCGTCGACCGACGGACGGCCGAACGGGAGGCGAAAGAACGCGGCGGGCTTCGGCGACGCGGCGATAACGGACCGGAGCGCGACGAGGGATCCGATCGGGCGACGACGGGTTGGGAGGAGAGACCATCGCCGTCGGACGAGGACGATCCGGAGTTCGGATGGGACGACCGGTAGCCGTCGAACTACCGGAGCGGTGCCTGGGTCCGCACTACGGCGTCGAAAAAGCGAAAGAACGGGAAAGCGGCGTGAAGCGAGTGGCGATCAGTCGGCCTGAACGGCTTCGGCTTCTTCCTCGCGGTAGTGCACCTCGATGAGATCCTCGTCGATCCGGTTGAGGGCCTCCTTCGGAAGCATCGAGAGCAGGTCCCAACCGAGCTCGAGCGTGTCGTCGATCGAGCGGTCGGTCTCGTACCCCTGCTGGACGAACTCGGACTCGAACCGATCGGCGAAGTCGAGGAACTTGTTGTCGCGCTCGGACAGCGCCTCGCGGCCGACGATGTTCACGAGGTCGCGAAGGTCCTCACCCTCGGCGTAGGCGGCGTACATCTGGTCGGAGACGTCGGCGTGGTCCCCGCGGGTGAGCCCCTCGCCGATCCCGTCGTCCATCAGTCGGGACAGGCTCGGCAGGACGTTGATCGGCGGCTCGATACCCTGGCTGTTCAGGTCCCGATCCATCACGATCTGCCCCTCGGTGATGTAGCCGGTCAGGTCCGGGATCGGGTGCGTGTCGTCGTCGCCGGGCATCGTGAGGATCGGAATCTGCGTCACCGAGCCCTCGCGGCCCTCGATACGGCCGGCGCGCTCGTAGAGCTGCGCCAGGTCCGTGTACATGTATCCGGGGTAGCCGCGGCGACCCGGAACCTCCTCGCGTGCAGCACCGATCTCGCGCAGCGCCTCGCAGTAGTTGGTAATGTCCGTCAGGATGACCAGCACGTGGTACCCCTTCTCGAAGGCGAGGTACTCCGCCGTCGTCAGGGCGAGTCGCGGCGTGACCGTCCGCTCGACTGCGGGGTCGTCCGCGAGGTTCATGAAGACGACCGAGCGCTCGAGTGCGCCCGTGCGCTCGAAGTCCTGCATGAACTCGTTCGCCTCCTCCTGGGTGATCCCCATCGCGCCGAAGATGACTGCGAACTCGGAGCCCTCCTCGTCGTCGCCTTCCTCTTCCTCCGGCACCGTCGCCTGGCGGGCGATCTGGAGCGCGAGTTCGTTGTGTGGCAGGCCGGATCCGGAGAAGATCGGCAGCTTCTGACCGCGAACGAGGGTGTTCATGCCGTCGATGGCGGAGACACCCGTCTGAATGAACTCCTCGGGGTACTCCCGCGAGTAGGGGTTGATCGCTTCACCGACGATGTCGATGCGGTCGTCCGGGACGATCTCGGGACCGTCGTCGATCGGGTTCCCGGAGCCGTCGAGCACCCGTCCGAGGAGGTCCTCGGTGACGGGCATCTTCATCGTCTCGCCCAGGAATCGAACGGACGCGTTGCGGTCGATACCGCCCGTCCCCTCGAAGACCTGGATCGAGACGAGACCCTCGCTCGATTCCAGCACCTGCCCGCGCAGGGTTCTGCCGTCCGGCGTCTCGATCTCGACGATCTCGTTGTAGCCGACGGGTTCGTCGACCTCGGCGAACACCAGCGGACCGCTGATTTCCGTGATTGTCTGGTACTCTTTCATCGTTAGTACAGTGCTCTGATCTGCTCTTCCAGATCCGATTCGAGTTCGTCGATGAACTCGTTCCACTCCTCCGCGGTGCTCATCCGGTTGAGACGGGGCGCGGCGTCGACGTCGGTGATCTCTTCGACCGGGATGCCGGCCTCGAGCGCCTCGAAGGCCTCGTCGTTGAACGTCCTGATCGCCTGAAGCATCCGGTAGGTTTTCTTCGGATCGCAGTAGGTGTCGACGTCGTGGAACGCGTTCTGCTGGAGCCAGGCCTCACGCAGGTATCGAGCGATCTCGAGTGTGAGCTGCTGGTCTTCCGGCAGGGCGTCCTTGCCGACGAGCTGGACGATCTCCTGCAGTTCGTCCTCCTCGTCGAGCACGTCGACCGCCCACTGGCGCACCTCCGGCCAGTCTTCCGCGACGTTCTCTCGGAACCACGGGTCGAGCTGCTGGCGGTACAGCGAGTACGACTCGTTCCAGTTGATCGACGGGAAGTGTCGTCGCTCGGCGAGGTCGGCGTCCAGCGCCCAGAACGTCTTGACGATACGCAGCGTGTTCTGGGTAACCGGCTCGGAGAAGTCTCCGCCGGGCGGCGAGACGGCGCCGATGACCGACACCGATCCCTGCGTCCCGTTGATGTTCTGGAACAGGCCGGCGCGCTCGTAGAACTCGGAGAGCGCCGCCGCCAGATATGCGGGATACCCCTCTTCGCCGGGCATCTCCTCGAGCCGGCTCGAGATTTCGCGCATGGCCTCGGCCCACCGGGAGGTGGAGTCGGCCATCAGCGCGACGTCGTACCCCGTGTCGCGGAAGTACTCCGCGATGGTGATCCCCGTGTAGATACAGGATTCGCGGGCCGCGACGGGCATGTTGGACGTGTTCGCGATGAGGCACGTCCGGGACATGAGCGGCTTGCCCGTCTTCGGGTCCTCGAGCTCCGGGAAGTCCTCGATGACCTCGGTCATCTCGTTGCCGCGCTCGCCGCAGCCGACGTAGACGACGATGTCCGCGTCGGCCCACTTGGCGAGCTGGTGCTGGGTGACCGTCTTCCCCGAACCGAACGGACCGGGAATCGCCGCGGTCCCGCCCTTGGCGATCGGGAAGAGTCCGTCGAGGATTCGCTGTCCCGAGACGAGCGGAATCGTCGGCGTCTCCTTCTCCGCGGAGGGCCGAGCCTCTCGAACCGGCCACTCCTGGTGCATCGTGATCTCCTCGTCGGAGTCCAGTTCGGCGACGACTTCGTCGACCGTGAACTCGCCCGCCTCGATCGAGGTGACCTCACCGCCCTCGTAATCCGGCGGAACCATCACCTTGTGGGTGATGCTCGCGGTCTCGGGAACTTCGCCGACGACGTCGCCGGCTTCGACGATCTCGCCTTCCGCGACGGTGGGCGTAAACTCCCACTCCGTCTCGAAGTCGATGCCGGGTGCGTCGACTCCGCGGTCGAGGAACGCCGATCCCATCTTCTCCTCGAGTTCGTCCAGCGGACGCTGGACGCCGTCGTAGATGGCGTTCAGCACGCCCGGACCGAGGTCGACGCTCAGGGGCTCGCCCGTGTTCTCGACGGGTTCGCCCGGGCCGACGCCGGAGGTTTCCTCGTACACCTGAATCGTGGTCAGGTTCCCTTCGATCTCGATGACCTCGCCCATCAGTCCTTCGTCGCCGACGTAGACGACGTCGTTCATCCGGGCGTCGAGGTCCGTGGCGGTCACGACCGGACCGCTCACGCTTTCGATTACACCGTCTTCGTCGACGGATTCGATGTCTTCTGCCTGGCTCATAGTTACTCGCTGTCTTCGTCCTCTTCCATTAGGTCGATCCCGATCGCGCGCTTGATCTGATCGCGCAGTCCGCCGCCACCGGTACCGCTCCCGATGGTGACGACGACCGGTTCGACGCTCGTTTCGACGTCCTGGCGAACGGACCGGGAGAGATACTCGAGGTCGTCGTCGTGCATGACGACGATGCCGATCCCCTCGTCTTCGAGGGCGGCCGTCGCGGCGTCGTCGAGCGACGCGTCTTTCTCCTCCTCCGGGACGTTCTCGAAGCGTCGAACGCCCGCGAGTCGGAACCCGGTCGTAAACTCCGGACTGCCGACGACTGCGATCTCCTGACTCATAGGATCACCAGTTCCTCTTCGATCTCACTTTCGGTGAGACCGACCTCTCGGCCGCGTGCGATTGCACGGATGTTCTCGACCTCGCGCTCCTTCGCGAGGATGTACGACAGCACCGCCGAGACCGAGGTCGGGTAGATGCTCGAGAGCGTATCCGCGTACTCGAGCAACGCAGCGTCTAGTGCGTGCTCGAACTGGATAAGGCTGTCAGCATCGCGAAGGCGATCCAGTGCACCCGACAGACGGTCGCCGTAGCGTTTGTTCTCGGCGATGTGGTCGACGAGTTCGTCGTAGTTCGCGACGAGTCGATTCAGCTCTGACCGGTCGAACAGGACGCCACCCTCGATGTAGTAGGCCGCGGGATCGAGGTCGGCGCCGCTGCGGGCCAGCCGCAACGCGTTCCGTGCGTTCCGAAAGTCGATCTCGGCCTGCAGGAACTCGACGTAGAGGGCTTCCGGCCCCTCCTGGGGTTCACTGACGTTCCGCGGGCTAACTCCCTCGAGCAGGTGCTCGAAGAACTCCCGGTCCAGCGCGTTCTCGAGCGAAACGAGCGCGCCCGTCTCCTCGAACTCCTCGTACGCCACGCTGAGGGGTTCGTAGTAGATCGTGCCGTACAGCACGTCGATCGCGTCCTCGATTTCGTCGACCTCGAGCAGCCGATCGATCGTCCGGTCGTCGAGGTCGCCGGCGCGGATGAGGTCCGTCTGGATCTCCTCGGCGGTCGAATCGGTGTAGATACCGCGGATGATCGTTTTGAGGTTCCAGACGTCGAACTTCCGGAGGTACCGGGCGATGAGGTCGTAGAGTCGTCCCTCCGACCAGTCCAGCAGGTCGTCGAAGTGCTTCGCGAGGTTGCGGTTCAGCGCGTACTCGATCAGGTCGACTCCCGAAAAGCGTGCTCCGAGCGCGTTGATCTCGCGTTCGTACTCCGTCTCCTCCATGAACCGTGCGATCTCGCTCGGCCCCATCCGGATCAGCTTGCGGTAATCTTCGTCCGCGAACAACGAGGCTCGGCGCGACCGAACGCGAGCGTTCACGTATTCCGGATTTGAGGCACCTGCACTCATTGCTCGAAGAGTCGGTTGCTGATCTCCCGGAGGTTGTCTTCCCACACGTCCTCGAGCACCGAGTCAAACGCGTTGTTGACTCGAACTCGAGACTGGTCGCTCTCGACGACGACGCCGCCGAGACAGTCGCGCTCGCCGGCGTACTCGTAGCCGTCGTAGTCGTCGAGGATCGACTCGATCAGCTCCCGGTCGTCCGCACGACCGTAGACGCTGACGTCGTCGTCCTCGTCGAACTCCGCGCTCGCAGCATCGAGGAGTTCGCGGGTGAGCTCCTCGCGGGTCTCCCCCTCGAGAGCGATGAGTTCGTCTTCGACCTGTTCTCGGACGTCGCCGAGGACGTCGCGGCGGGCCTCCAGTCGCTTCTGTTTCGCCTCCAGCTTCGCACTGGAGAGTCGCTGTTCACGTAGCTGCTCGGTCTCGCGCTCGGCCTCCTGCTCCGCGTTCTCGAGAATCTCGTCGGCGTCGGCTTCGGCGGCCGATTCGATCTCCTCGGCGCGAGCCTCGCCCTCGTTACGGATTTTCTCCGCACGCGCGCGGGCTTCTTCCCGAATGTCTTCTACGACTGTGTCCAAACTCATTGTAAGAGGGAGGGTGGTCGCTAGACCAGGAAAATGGCGACGATCGCGAAAATGACGAGCGTTTCCGGCAGAACGGTCATGACGATACCGGGAACGAACATATCGTCGTCTTCGGCGATTGCACCGACAGCAGCAGCACCGATACCCCGCTCGGCGTATCCCGCGGCGAGCGCGGAGAGACCGACTGCGAGCGCGGCAGCGGCGGTCGGCTCGAGCATTGGGGCTTCTTCAGCTTGCTGTGCAAGGGTAGTGGCGAGTTCGAGTCCTTCGATCATGGTAATACTCACTGTGAGTTCGATTGCTCCGAACAGCCGTATCTGGCTCTGCCCTCCTCATAAAACTCTCGAAAAAATTCGACATAGCTAAACTGGATCACCGGTTTTCGTGGAGTTTGGTACGTTGTGACAGGACTCGCTGCTCTTCGCTCGGTCTCGCGACCCCCTCGTCGCTGTGGCACGCGCTCGGAACGCGAAGCGAGTGAGCGACCGGTCAGCCGCGACCGGTCGAAAAGAGAATACGGGTCGGCGGGCGATCGGTCCTCAGTCAGCCTGCGGCTGTGCCGACTGCTCCTCGTGCCCGAACGGCTCGTACTCCTCGCCGCCGCCCTCGTAGAACTTCTGGAAGAACTCCACGTACTCGAGGCGGAGCATCTGGATACCAGCGGCGGTGATCCCCAGCAGGAGCACGACGATGTGCCCGAAGACGAACACGAGGATCGCGAGCGGCACGCCGATCCAGGCCGGGTCCATCCAGAGGAGTCCGACGAAGTCCTGCTCGTAGCCGGTCACGTCGTACGTCGGGAGGTTGAACGCGGTGTAGCCGTGGTCCGTGTAGCCGCCGAACACCAGCAGGTTCACCGCGAACGCCATCCCGCCCTTCGCGAGCAGGACGGCGACCATCCGCAGGTACGAGAGGACGTGACCGAACGCCCACGCCGGCACCTCGAAGACGCCGGCGATTCCCTCTCCGACGCCGACCATCACGGCACCGACAAGGAACGCACCGAGGCCGACGAGGCCGACGATCTCCGGCAAACCGGCGAAGCCGAAGAACTCGTAGAGCACGGCCTCCTCGCCGGTGCCGACGAGGAAGTCGGGCTTCGCGTCGACCTGGTGGAGGCTGAAGATCCAGACGAACAGCCCGTTCATCGCGAGGATCCACGACAGGCGCTCGTAGACCGCGGCCTTGAGCCCGTGGCTAAGCTCGTTGATGAAGCCCAGGATGAGCCCCATGTTCAGGTGGATGAGGCCGAAGACGACGCTGAACATGATCCAGAAGATCGCCCAGTCTACCGCCTGCAGGCCCTTGTCGAGGCTCGCCGCGAAGAGGTACTCCGACATGACGTGGTGGATATCCTCGGGCACGAAGTCGTGCATGTGGATACCGAAGATGTCGTCGTACAGCCAGCCGAACAGCACCGTGAACCCACCGGCCCAGATCCCGATGGTACCGAGCGCCTTGCCGGCGTCGGAGTCGAAGACCTTCCAGCAGCCCCAGCCCATCAGCATGTAGATGAGCCCGTAGCCGATGTCCCCGATCATGTACCCGAACGCGAACGGGTAGGTCAGGAACACCAGCACCGTGGGATCGAGTTCGCTGTACCTGGGCTGGCTCACCATCTTGACCAGCAGTTCGAACGGCCTCGCCGGCGTGATGTTGTTGAGGATGACCGGCGGTTCGTCGTCCATCGTCACGGCGCCGCCGTGTCCGTCGGACTGTCGCGTCCCGCCGTCGGTCGCGGCCTTCCGCTGTGCCGGCTGGTCGGCGCTCTCGGTCTCGGCACTCGGCTCGCCGCCGTTGCCGTCACCGTCTCCGCCGCTGCCGGTGTGGGCTTCCGCACCGTGTTCGTGCTCCTCGTAGTCGGCGGTCTCGAGCTCTTCGATCTCGACGCTCTCGCCGACGGTGTCTCGCAGCGCGGAGACGAACGCGTCGTACTTGTCCGCGGGAATCCAGCCCTCGGCGATGAACGCCCGGTCGCTGGTCGCGAACTGCAGCGGCGCTTCCGCGCGCTGGACTTCGATCGTTAACTCCTCCTCGACGCGCAGGAGGAACGACCCCTCGTTGGCCTTGATGGCCTCGAGTTCGGCGTCGATCTCCTCGAGTTCCGACTCGAGGTCGCGCTTTTGCTCCTCGAGGTCGGCGACGTACGCGTCGGGGCCCTGCTCGGTTTCGGGCACCGCGTAGCGGGTGAACTCGACGCCGACGAGCGCGTCGTCGACGACGTTTTCCTCCGTCGCGTCCTCGGTCGGTGCGGCGACAACGGCAACGACGTCACCGCCGGTGAACGTCTCGAAGGATCGGATCTCGTCCGACGCTTCGAGCGCGTCCTCGACGTCCGCTACCGGCCCTTCGCCGACCAGGACGTCGACCGACTCGTACCCCGACAGGAGGTCGAGGTCGATCCCCAGTTCCGCGAACGGGGCGACCCGGTCGATGCGCTCGTTGACCTGACGGAGGTCGTCGCGGACCTCGCTGCGCCGGTCGTCGAGCCCGTTGATCTTCGTGCGGATCCGCTCGAGCCGCTGCTCCCAGTCGTCGTCGATCGTCCCCGGAGCGGTGTCCTCCTCGGACAGTTCCAGGGCGCTCTCGAGCGCTCGGACGGTCACCAGCTTCTCGGAGGCGTTCTCCGCCCCTTCGATCGGGTTTCCGTTGTCGAACCCCTGCCAGGAGCCGTCGTAGTCCGAGAGATGAACCAGGTTCAGTTCGTGGATTCGTTCGATGACCGCGGGCATCACGCCCTTGGAGCCGGTCACCGAAACCTTGCTCATCCGCTCAGGTCTGAGCATGGACGTCCTCCTGGAACAGTTCGACGACGTATTCGGTCACTTCGTCGACCCGGTCTCGGGCACGCTCGGCGAGCGCCTCGCGCTCCTGTTCGCCCTCGCGAAGGACCTGCTCACACTCTTCGTCGATCTCCGCGCGCGCCGCCTCGAGGCGGCGCTCCGTGAGATCCCGCGCTTCTTGTTCCGCTTCCGTGCGAATCTCCTCGGCACGTTCCCGGGCCTCGGCTATCCGCTCGTCGCGGTCGTTCTCTGCCAATGCGACGATCTCGTCGGCCTCTTCCTCCGCCGACTTAATTCGTTCGAGAACCTCTGGCCTCGGCATACTCTAAGCAAGGGAACGTTTGCGGCAACGCGTATATGGTAGTTGCGAAAGTATCCCAGCCGATCGCGGCCTCAGTCGCCAGTAGTCGGTGATTATCCCGTCCGCTGTAACTGTTCGTGGAATTCGGCGAGAGCGGCCGGCGAATCCAACGCGCCGGCTCACAGGCGATAGTCTCTCCGAACGCCGCTGTTCGTCCGGGAACAGCAGACATATGCCAGTCGGATCGAAAGCCACTCCCGATGGGAGTTCTCGAGAACAAGGCCCGTGCCCGGCTGTTCTACAAGTACCTCTCGAAGGTCTACGACCGGGTGAACCCCTTCGTCTGGACCGAGGAGATGCGAAACGACGCTCTCGAACTACTCGACATCGACCCCGAAATGACGGTCCTCGACGTCGGCTGTGGCACCGGTTTCGCGACCGAGGGGCTGCTCGAGCACGTCGACGAGGTGTACGCCATCGACCAGAGCGAACACCAGCTCGAGCAGGCGTACGCCAAGTTCGGGAAGCGGGCGCCGCCGGTACAGTTCCACCGCGGCGACGCCGAACGGCTGCCGTTCGCGACGGACACGTTCGACGTCGTCTGGTCGTCGGGCTCGATCGAGTACTGGCCGAATCCGATTCTCGCCCTGCGCGAGTTCCGACGCGTGCTGAAACCCGGCGGACAGGTACTGGTCGTCGGGCCGAACTATCCCGACAACCCCGTGACGCAGAAACTGGCGGACGCGATAATGCTCTTTTACGACGAGTACGAGGCCGACCGAATGTTCAAGACCGCCGGCTTCGAGGAAGTTAAACACGCGTTCATGGGGCCGGAGTACGAGCCGGAGGTCGCGATCACGACGATCGGACGCGCTCCGGAGTAGTCGAAGGCCCGCGTTGCGAGTCGACCGTTAGGTCGCCGTCGTTTCGGAGGAGCCGACGCGCTGACCGTCGAGGGTGACCGTGACCGTGATCGAATCACCCGACTCGATCTGTGGCTCGTTCGTTCCGGCGACGGTGAACGCCGCTCGTTCTCTCGTCGTCCACGTCTGATCGCTCGCCGCGTTGAACGGCCCGCGCGGGGTTCCGGCGAACCCGTCCGCCCCGACGAAGGGAACGGGCGGCTGTTCCGATAGCGACTCTCCGTTCACGACGACGGTGACCGAGAGTTCGCCGACGTCGATCGGGTCCCCGGCGACGTATTCGATCGTGACCGTCCCCGAATCGCCGTCGACCGCGAGTTCGAACGCCGCGGTCACGCGTACCGGCTCGATGGTCCACGTACTGGCGCCGATCACGACGACGGTCGCCAGCGCGACGGTAATGCCGACGAGCAGAAGGATACCGATCAGAGGGGCGATTCCACGCCCGCTGATTCTGCTTGCCCGTTCGGATCGGTCGACCGACGTCGGAGACACGGCTCGTCTGGCCGCGCCTTCGTACATAAATTCCCGGCCGATTCCGCAGTTCGTACGCTGTCCGAACTCGTCCTGTTCAGTCCTCGTCGCCCGAAACCGTCACTTCGACGGTTTCGCCCGCCGACTCCACTTCGACGTCGTACTCGCTCGCGGGCGGCAAGATCCACAGCGTGCCGTCGGCGCCGGTCTCCCCGACTTCGGTTCCGTCGATCGTAACCGTCGCGTTTTGCGGGTCGTCGTCGTCTGCGCCGGTTACCGTCACCTTCGCCGGTCCGCCTGCGGGCGTCTCGGCGACCGATATCTCGAGGTCGTTCTCGATCCAGTTCGTCTCGTCAGTGACGGGCAAAGCCGCGACGCGCAACTGCTGAACCTCGCGGTGGACGCTCGCGGTTCCGCCGTCGACGTACACCTCGAGCGCTCCCTGGGTGTGTCCGACGTCGAGCCAGTAGAGGTTCTCGGAGCTGTGGTCCTGGAAGTGCGGTGAGCCGTGCGTATCTGCCCACGGATAGAACTCCATCGTTCGGTCGAGCGCCTCGGACGTTTCGATGTTTGCGAACTGGTCCGGTTCGTCGGTGTCTCGGTGATCGAACCGAGTCGTCTCGACGAGGTAGTTTCTGCTGTCGACGGTCGAGACGCTGTATCCGTTCTCCGACGTCCGGATCAGCAGCTCCGTCCGCTGATTCGTTCGCATCGTCGACTCGAGGTCGCTGCGGATCGACGTCTGGTGGAAGTCGAACACCTTGTCGACCGCACGCGCCTGCTGCGTCGAGATCGAATAGCCGGGCACTCGGCTGCTTCGTTCCCGTAGATCGCTGAGAACGCTCGAAAGCAGCGCTGCCTCGTTGTGATTTCGGATCAGTGTCTGTATCAGCTCGGCGGTCGAGCGGTCGCCGTCGGCGTGTTCCCGAACGGCCTGGCGCTCACGAGACTCGAGTCCGTCGGCTCGCTCTCTGAGCTGATCGTAGGCCGCCTGAATCATCTCTGCCCGTTCTTCGTTCGAGGCGTCGTCGAACTCGCTGTCGAGCAGGCGGTACTGTTCGTGATCGACCCGGAGCTCGTCATCGCTGCTGGCGAGTGCAGTACCCAGGTCGTTGCTGTGATCGGTGTGTTCGCTTCTGATTTCGCCGTCGAGCTGGAGGCGGTTCGTCGTATTGTTGGCTTCGACGGGAGCGGCGTAGTTCGTCGTGTTATTGGATTGGACCGAGGTAACGCGCTGGGAATTCTCCTGTTGCGGAGATTCGCCGACACCGGCCAGATCGTCCCCCTCGCTTCCCGCTCCAGAATCGGCCGCAGTAACGGCCATCGCAGGAAGCGAGACGACGAGTAGCAACGCGAGGAGGACGGCTGTCGCGCTGTTCATCGCTCCACTGTAAACACTCCTGATATAAAATATGGTCGGCCAATTCCGGGGGCGCGTGAACGTTAGAGAGTGGCGGAAATCGTTCAGTCTTATCTGTAACGTTTTATTTTCGTATGGAAAGTGTTTTTTCCTCTGAGAGACCACCGGGTCATACACATGCGGTTATCCGCCGCGGTAACATTCGCGCTGGTGGCCCTTCTCGTCGGTTCCCTCACGGGGGCAGTGGCCGCCGAATCGTTGGCGTCCGCACCAGCAGCGACGACTCACGCTCCGGCGGAATCACAGCTGGAATCGACGGCCGCGGCCGCGGCTGGAAGCCAGGCTACAGTCAACGAGCAATCCCCACCCGCCGCCGATCCGGCGCAGATAATCCGGATCAACGTGACCACGAGCGGCGACGCCGAGTGGACGATCGAAAGTCGATTCCTCCTGACCGACGACGAGGACGTCGAGGCGTTCCTCGAGTACGCCGACGCGATCGAATCCGGCGACCGTGACGCGGCCTACGACCGCGAGCTGTTCGAGCCCCACGTCCAAACTGCCGAGGAGGCGACCGACCGCGAGATGTCGATCGAGGACGACGGCTGGGAGGAGCCGCGCCTCGAGTCCCCCGAGGGCGACGAGTTCGAAGACGATACGCGGGTGGGCGTTCTCGCCTACTCGTTCACCTGGACTAACTTCGCGACGATGGACGAGAATCGGATCTACTTCGGCGATGCGTTCCAGACCGACGACGGCCTCTGGCTCTCGAAACTCGCCGACGAACAGCGTCTCGTCGTTCAGTCGCCGCCGAACTACGGCTTCCACGACTACAACCTCCCGGTCAGTCCGCAAAACGGCGCACTGATCATCGACGGACCGTACCAGTTCAGCGAGGACGAACTCGAGGTCGTCTTCCTCCGTGGTGCCGGCGGCAATGGCGGTTCCGGTCCCGGCAGCGGCGTCCTGCTTCCCAGTACGGGCTGGCTCGTTGGCGGGGTTTTTCTACTCGTCGTGGCCGTCGGCACCACGAGTTACGCCCTCGCACGCCGGTCGTCCGACCACGAATGGCCGGCGATCCCCCCGCTCGAGCGGACGCCGTGGTCGGACACGGAGGATACCCCCGAGACCTCGAGCAGAAGCGATCCGCCGGACGAAACCGGTGTCGAATCGGCGACACGCTCGTCGCCGGAGCCCGCCCCCGAAGCCGTGGACCAGCCCGACGATACGAGCCAGGAGTTCGCGTATGCCGAGGAGGACGATGAGGTCGATCCCGAACTGTTGAGCGACGAAGAGCGCGTCCTTCGACTGCTCAGGAAGAACGGTGGCCGAATGAAGCAGGCCTCGATCGTCTCGGAGACGGGCTGGTCGAACGCCAAGGTGTCACAGCTCCTCTCGAAGATGGACGACGACGAGGACATCAAGAAGCTCCGAATCGGCCGCGAGAACCTCATCACGCTGCCCGAGATCGACCCGACCGAAATCGATTGACCTCGTCGTCGGATCCGACCGTTCCGGCGCGATCAGTTCTCGTTCGACTCCGAATCGTCGTCAGCGTTGTCGTCGGTATCGCTACCGTCCGCCTCGGGTTCCGGGTTGAAGTGGATCTGCGTCTCGACGGCGTCGTAGATGTCGTCCCAGTCCTTGTCCTCGTCCATCAGGAAGACTTCGACGGTCAGCGAACCTTCGCCGAACTCTTCGATGCCGGCCGGCCGCACGTCGATGTGGAACGTCCCGTTTTCGTCCATGTCGACGTGCCCCGTCCGTTCGACGATCTTCTGGTCGTTGGCACCCTCGTTGATCTTGACGAAGAAGTAGGGTTCGCCGACCACGTCACCGTGCTCCGGCGGGTCGACGTTCTCCATGCTGGTGTTGGCGACGACCTCGAGGTTGAAGTTCGAGTAGCCTTCGCCGTCCTCGGCGGGCTCCTTGTCGACGAACTCGACGGATTCGATCCGATCTTCGCGCTCGTCCTCCATCGGTCGATTCGGTTCCTTCGGCGGTTCCCACTCCGCCTCCGCCGTTCCGTCTTCGTCGTCAGGTTCCGCCGTTCCTTCGTCGATGTCGTCAGCCTCTTCCAGTCCGTCGTCGTCATCGCTACTCTCGTTCGTCTCGTCGTCGTCCACGTCCTCGAGTTCCGTCTCGTCGTCCGTCTCGTTCGACTGATCGTCGGTCATCGCCCCGTCGAGGGCAGCACACCCAGACAGGGCCACGAGCAGTGCAACCGCCACCACGGCGAGTTTTCGAAATTGCATCGTGGCCGGTCGTACCGGGACGACTCTCATTATTACAGCTTCGATAAGCGCCGATACCGGGTTCGACGAGAATCCAGCCAACACGGCCTCGAGACGCCCGTTCTATCGGATTTCAGCGCAGTGAAACGAATTTAAGCGGTACACAATTGACCCGAACGCTGCGTCGCGACCGCTTTACTCGTCGAGTTCGTTCGTGCTGCTCACGGCTCCCTTCGGTTGCCGTTCGCCCCTCCCACCGCACACCGCCCCTCTAAAAATTTACGTTAAAAGCCGCTCACTCGCGCTGCTCGTTCGCGGTACGGTTACTACGCCAGCGGTGTCCGCTCTACCACCTGTCCGTCGTAGGTCGGATACTGCTCGACGATTTCGCCCTCCTCGAGATCGCCTTCGTCGATCATCTCCTCTAAGAGCCACCAGGCGACCTCGACGTGGTTCGACTTGACGGTGTAGAACTCCTCGGGGACGCCGAGGTCGGCGAACCGCTCGGGGTCGGCGCGGGTCTTCCCGTAGACGAGCGTCCCGTCGTCGGTGACGTCGTCGAACTCCCGACGGACGTTCCGGGCGGCCCGTTTCAGGCGACGACGGTGCTGGGCGGCGTCCTTGAACACGGACGTACAGAAGTAGACCTTCTCGTGGTCGCCCATGACGTCGAGAATATCGTCGCGGTCGTTGTCGACGGCGCTCATGTGCCCTTCCTTGAGTTCGAATCCCTTCTCCTGCATCCGGCGGTAGTTCCCGTCGGACATCTCGAACTCGTTGATGTTACAGAAGTCGGCCGCGCCCTCGTCTAAGAACTCGAGGAACTCCTCTTCGGCGCGGATGCCGGGAATCTCGAACGCGGGCGTGAGCCCTTCCTCGCGGGCGATGTGGAGGATCTCTTCCCACTCGGTACCGTGCATCTCGCCCCACAGTTCGAGCGGCGGGTGGAAGCGAATCTCGTCGAGGCCGGCCTCGGAGAGGCGGCGCATGTTCTCGCGGCCGCCGGTGATACCCGTGTAGAGGTGGGTGTGGTGGTCCTCGCCGAACTCGTCTTTCAGCAGTTCGAGGTAGTGACAGGTCCGCTCGAGGGCCTCCTGGGGCTCGCCGCCCGTGATCGAGGTGCCGAGCGCGTCCATCCGGTGGGCTTCGGTGAGGACGTCCTCGTCGGATTCGACCTGCCGTTCGTTGGCGTAGACGTCGGTGACGTTCTTGCGGTTCTCGCCGAGCGGGCAGTAGAAGCAGTCGCGCTGGTCGCAGTAACCGTAGACGAACAGCACCATCTTGCCGCCTTTCGCGCACTGCTCACAGCCCTTCGAGATCATTCGATGGGACGTAGCCGGCCGAGCCTCAAAAACTGTGCGAAACGCCGCCGCTGAATGCTGTGTGGTGTTCACACGATTGGCGTCGGTTGCGGATCAGACAGGTTCGCTTGCGATTCCGCCGAAGTCGCCGCCGGCGGGTCCCAGAAGATGGAAATACCGCGGCGTGCAACCACGAAACGATGCTGCTGGTCCTGTGTGTCGACCTCGACGACGACCTCGGTCGGAAGACCGACTTCACGACCCCGGTTATCGGCCGTGACGCCGTCGAGGAGGCAGCCGTCGCGCTCGCGACAGCGGACCCCGAAGACTCCGACGTCAACGTCGCGTTCCAGGGGGTGCACATCTACGACGACCTGGCGGACCGCGGCGAGAGCGTCGAGGTCGCCGTCGTCACCGGCAACGAGGACGGCGACGTCAACGCCAACCGCGAGGTCGGCGAGGAGGTCGACACCGTCCTGGCGAGTCTCTCGACGGCCGAGGACGTCACCGCACTCGTGGTCACCGACGGTGCGCAGGACGAGTCCGTCATTCCGGTGATCCGGTCGCGGGTCCCCATCGACGGCGTCCGTCGGGTGGTCGTCAGGCAGGCCCAGAATCTGGAGTCGATGTACTACACGTTCAAACAGGTGCTGAACGATCCCGAGACCCGCGGGACGGTGCTCATCCCGCTCGGAATCCTCCTGCTCATCTACCCGCTCGCGCTGGCCGGAACGGTGCTCGAGATGCCCGCCGTCGTCCTCGGTATGACCTCGACGCTGCTCGGTCTCTATCTCATCTCGAGAGGACTCGGCCTCGGCGAGCGACTCGACGACAGCGTCGAGCGCGCCCGCCGATCGCTGTACGCCGGCCGTACGACGCTGCTCGCCTACGTGGTCGCCGCCGCGTTGCTCGTGCTCGGCGGGGTCAGCGGTGTGAACGAACTTGAGCGCGTCCAGGCCGAGGCGGCCGGCGAGGTCGGCGTCCCCGTCATGCTCTCCGCGCTGCTGTACGGCTCGATCCAGTGGTTCGCCGCCGCCGGTGTTACCACGAGTCTGGGACAGATCACCGACGAGTACATCGCGGGGAGACTCGAGTGGCGCTACCTCAACGCGCCGTTTTACGTCGTCTCGATCGCGCTCGTCCTCTACGCGGTGAGCGCGTTCTTCCTCGACGTGGTCGGTATCACCGTCCTCGCGACGGCCCTTACGGCAGGGACGCTGCTCGGAATCGTGAGCACGCTCGCCTTCGCGGTCGCGGAATCACACTTCTCGGAAGAAGAGACGCGCCGGACCGACAGCGCCTGACCCGAATCCGGCGATTACTGCTCGCGTTCGACGACGAACTCCGCGAGTTCGAGCAGGTAGTCTCGCGCCCCGTTATCCACGACGTCGACGCGCTCGAGGGCGTCGATCGCCCGGTCGGCCTCCGCTCTGGCGCGAGCGTTCGCCTCCTCGGGTCCGAGATCGGTCACCTGGACGACCGAGGGCCGCTCTAAGGCGGCGTCGTGTCCGGTCGGCTTGCCGAGGTCTTCGGGTGCCGCGACCGCGTCGAGGACGTCGTCCCTGATCTGGAAGGCGACGCCGACGCGTTCGGCGTACTCGCCGAGTGCCTCCACGGTGAACGGGTCCGAGTCCGCGGCGATCGCGCCGAGTTCGGCGGCGGCCCGGAACAGCGCGCCGGTCTTTCGTCTGGCGAGCGTCATGTACTCCTCTTCGTTGGTCGGCTGGGCGGAGAGTTCGGTCGCCTCGCCGATCCCGAGTTCGACCATCGCCTCGGCGACGACCTGGGTGGCGTTCGGATCCGCCGAAAACAGGGCGAACGCCTCGCCGAGCAAGCCGTCGCTCGTGATGATCGCCGGCCCGTAACCGAACTTGGCCCACGCACTCGTCGTCCCGCGACGCAGGTCCGAACGGTCGATGATGTCGTCGACGACCAGCGAGGCGTTGTGAACGAGTTCGATGCCGACGCCGAAGCCGACAGCATCTTCCGGCCGTCCGCCGACGGTTTCACAGGCGAGCAGGGTGACCATCGGGCGGACGCGTTTGCCGCCCGAGAGCGCCGTGTGTCGGACTTCGTCTCTGAGTGCGTCCGGTTCGACGCCGTCGATTACTTCGACGAGACGCTCCTCGATCAGCGCCCGACGACGCTCCAGCCGTTCCATTGCCAGCGCTTAGGACAGGGTTACAAAGTAGGTGACGGTTCCGCCGAACCTACGTCTCGTCGACCCGATCGAACGAGAACGACTGCTCGGTTCGCGCGGACGCCGACGTATCAACTTCCGTCTCCGCGCCGGGATCCGCGTCGTCTGCGCCACCCGAGTCGGCGTTTTCGCCGTCGGACTCGTCGTCAACCGTTCGGTCCTCCGTCTCGAGTCCCTCGAGGGTTGCGTCGGACGTCGACGCCTCCTCTTCGTAGGCCAGTTCGACGTTGGCGCCCGATGCCCAGGACTGCGCCCCTCGATCGGTTTCGAAGCGGTCGAGCGCCTCGCTCAGGTGTGCGGACTGTCCGGCCAGGGAGTTCGCGTTCTCCGACACTTCGGTGAGGGCAGACGTCTGCTCCTCCGCGGCGGCCGCCACGTGTTGGGCCTCCTGTGCCGTCGTCTCGGAGATGTCGGTCGCCGCCGACGCCATCGCGACGACTTCCTGGGTCGACGCGGCCTGCTCTTCGGACGCCGCGGAGATCTCCTGCACGCCGTCGTTGGTCTGACTCGCGTAGTCCGCGATCTCGTCGAGCGCTGCCGCCGCGTTCTCGACGGAGTCGACGTGCGTCGCGATGCGATCGGCTGTTTTCTGGACTTCCGTCGCCGTGCGGTCGGTCCGCTCGTTGATTCGCTCCAGTCGCTTCTCGATGTCTTCGGCGGTCTCTCTCGTATCTTCCGCGAGCTCTTTGACCTGGGATGCGACGACGGCGAACCCGCTACCATCCTCGCCACCGGCGCTACCGCGTGATGCCTCGATGTTGGCGTTCAGCGCGAGCATGTTCGTTTCGCGAGCGATGTCGGAGATGAACTCGACCAGGTCGTCGATCTGTTCCATCTCCGCCTCGAGCGCCTCGATCGCCTCGACGGCCTCGGTCGATTCCGCCTCGATCTCGTGCATTCCGTCGATCGCCTCCTGCGCCGCTTCGCGGCCGAGTCGGCCCGTTTCGGCCGTCCGCTCGGCGATATCGGCGACTTCGTTCGACGACGCCGCGATCTGTTCGGTCGTCGTCGAGAGCCCTCCCATTTCGGTCGAGACCGCCTGCAAGTGTTGATTCTGCCGATCCGCACCGTCGGAGATCTCCTGAACGGACTCCGTCACCTGCTCGGACGCCGATCTCACCTCCTCGGCGCTCGTCGTCACCTCTTCGCTCGCCGTCGCGACCTCGGTGGCGAACGTCTTGACGTGTGCGGTCGTCTCCTCGAGTTCGTCGACCATCGAGTTGAACGAGTGGGCGATGTCGGCCATCGCTTCGCTCTCGCTCTCGGGATCGAGCCGCCGGGTCAGATCGCCGGCGGCGCACTGCTCCATCACGTCGCGGTACTCGTCGGCTTTCGCCTCGAGGTGGCGGTTTATCGTCTCGGTCTCGGTGCGAGCGTGCTCGGCGTCCTGGCGCGCCGCTTCGGCCTCCTGAATCTGATTCTGCAGCGAGGTGCGCATGCTGTCGAAGCCGTCGTACAACCGGCCGATCTCGTCGGCACGGGAGGTCTCGAGATCGACGTCGAGGTTCCCTTCCTCCATCTCTTTCGTCCGATCGTGCAACTCGGCTAGCGGGACGACGGTCTGTCGACCGAGAACGATTCCGACGAGTCCGAGCGCGACCAGACTCACGAGTACCATCGCGATGACGTTGGTGCCGACGTCGGTCGCGACGCCGTAAGCCTGCTCGATCGGAACGCTCGTGACGGCGACCCACTGCGTGTCGCCGACCGGCGTGTACGCTCGAACGAATTCTCCGTCCTCGACGCGCGTCGGCCGGCCGCCGAGAGCGGCCTCGAGCGCCTCCTCGTCGACCGACGTTTCGTCGATCGACGCGTCCGCGGCCTGCAGGACCGGCGTTCCATCGGCGTCGACGATGGCCGTCGACGACGACGCCCCTTCCTGCTGGAGCTGCTGGACGCGGTACTCGAGCGTGCCGATGACGACGACGACGCGATCGTCGCGTTCGGACACCGGACTGGCGAAGGCCATTACCTGGTCGTCGAGCGACGGCGACTCGTAGGCCGCGTCGGAGTTCCAGACCGCGCCGTCGAACGCGAGTTCGCTCTCGAAGTCGGTCGTCGCCCACGGATCTTCGACGCCGTCGAGCGATTCGCCGCGAAGTTTCGCGTCCGTGCTCGTGACGACCTCGCCGCTCTCGGTGTCGACGTAGTGAATCGCCCGCACGTCGACGGACATCCCCGCTTGCGCCTCGACGATCTCACCCTGAACTTCCTGCGGATCTCCCGCCTGTAACACCGGTGAGGCCGACGCGGTCCGCGTCTGGACGCGCATCGACTCGGTCCAGTCGCCGATCCCGCCCGCCTGCAACTCGGCGGTCGACTCGATCTGCTCGTTCGAATCGGCTCTCACCGTCTCGTCGATCGCGACGTAACTGACGGCGCCGACCGAGCCGATAACCAGGACGACCGCCAGAATCGATATCACGAACTTCGCGAGGTATCGCCGTCTGACGAACGACGGTACCAGTTTTGCGAGTATCGACATCACGTATTCACCCTGTCAATCTCGGCGATTCCGCCGTCCGCGTTCCGGTCGAATTCCCAGTACTCGAAGGTCGCATCCGTCGCGTCACCGTTCTGGTCGAACGACAGCGAACTCGAGGCGCCCTGATACTCGACGTTCTCCCCCTGCGCCGCGAGCTCGATGCCCTCGGCGAGTCTCTCCGGGTCGATCACCTCGCCGGGTCCGTTAGTGACCGTCTGCATGGCGTTTCTGATCGCCGTTCCGTCGTTCTGCCCGGCGTAGGCGTTGGCGAGCAAGAGGACGGCCGTCGAATCGTAGGCGTGAGCCGTGAAGATACCCGGTTCGTCGTCGTACGCGTCCTCGTACAGTTCGGTGAAGAACCCCTCGCCGGGACCGCCGACCAGCGGTGCCGTTCCACGGATTCCGTCGATCGAGCGGTCGACTTCTTCGTGAAGCTCCCCGTCTCGTAGTCCGTCGGTGACGAGCACGTCGATCTCGTCTTTGTCGTCACCCAAGTCGGTAAACAACTGCGCGCCCGTCTCGGGGTAGCCGATCACGACCAATAGGCTCGGATCGTCCGCTCTAGCTTCGTCGAGTTCCGCGGCGTAGGAGTCGCTCTCCTCGTTCACCGGAACCTGTGCCGTGACCGTCCCGTCGTGAGTCGCCTGGAACGCTTGCGTAAACGCCTGACTCAACTGCCAGCCGTAGTCGTTGTTCACGTACATCGTGGCCGCCGTCTCGCGGCCGAGATCCGTCACCGCCTGCTCCGCGAGGACGACGGCCTGTAACGAGTCCGACAGCGCCGTTCGGAAGACGAGGCCGGCGTCGTTCAACGCCGTGATCGTCGGCGTCGTCGCCGACGGCGAACAGCTGACGACCCGGTGCGGAATGAGTACCTGTTGTGTCGCCTGCAGCGTCACGTCCGAGGCTGCCGGTCCGTTGACCATCGGATAGCCGTCCCTGACGAGGCGAGCGGCGCCCTGAACGCCCGCCGAGGGAGACGTCTCCGTATCCACGACTTCGTACTCGATCTCGAGGTCGATCTCGGCTTCGACCTGACTGATCGGAAGCAACGCGGCGTCTCGAATCGGTTCCCCCACAGAGCCGAGATCGCCGCTGATCGGTTGCATTATCCCCAGTTTGAGTGTTCGATCGGTGCCGCCGCCGTCTCCGTCGTCGCCGTCACGGACGTCGAGCCCGGAGACGCTACTGAGACAGCCGGCGAGGCCGCTGAACCCGGCGACGCCGACGGCCGACAGGAGCTCCCGGCGCTTCGGTCGGACTGACATAGGATCCGTATCTAATCACTAATATATAGTTTTACTGGACAATCGCCAAAACATATATTGGATATTCTACATCTACGGCGCGGTTCTCGCCCTTATTGGCGAGCTACACGACAAATGCGCGGTGTGGATGGAGAAATCTCTGGTAGATAACCGACGAGGTACCACTCGGAGTGACCCCCGGATGGCGACTGTACGCGGTGTGACTTACTGGAACTCTTCCGTGAGCGCCGGAACGACGTCGAACAGGTCGTCGTGGATCGCGTAGTCGGCGATGTCCATGATCGGCGCGTTGGGGTCCGTGTTGATCGCGACGATCGTGTCCGACCCCTTCATCCCGGCGACGTGCTGGACGGCGCCCGAGATGCCGATCGCGACGTAAACGTCCGGAGTGACGACCTTCCCGGACTGGCCGACCTGCCGGTTCTTCGGCAGCCAGCCGTTGTCGACGATCGGTCGCGAGGACGAGACCGTCGCGTCGAGCGCGTCCGCGAGGTCGCGGATGATCTCGAGGTTCTCCTCCTCTTCGATGCCCCGGCCCACGGAGACGAGCACTTCCGCCTCGCTGATGTCGACGTCGCCGCCGCCGACCTCCTCGAATCCCGTCACCGTGGAACCGACGGCGTCCTCGTCGATCTCCGCGTCGAAGGCTTCGATCGAGGCGTCGCCGGTTCCCTCCGCGCCCGACCACTCGGCGCCGCGGATCGTCGCGACGGCCGTTCCTTCGAGCTCGGTCGTTACCTCGACTTTGCCGCCGTACATCTCTCGATTCGCGACCAGGGTGTCGCCGTCCGCTTCGAGGCCGACCGTGTCGGTGACGATCGGGAGCTCGAGCGCGTTCGCGACCGCGGGGGCGTAGTCGAGGCCGTTGACGCTGTTGGGTGCGAGGACGTACTGCGGCGCGAGTTCGTCGTAGAGCTGCGTGAGGACCTGCGTGTAGACGTCGTGATTGAACTCCTCGCCGTAGTCGACGGTGTGGACGGCGTCGACACCCTCCCGGTTGAGTTTGTCGCCGAACTCGTCGACGGTGCCGCTGATGACCGCGACGTGGAGTTCGCCGCCGGTGTCGTCCGCCAGCTGGCGGCCAGCGGTAATGACCTCGTAGCTGACGTCGCGCAGTTCGCCGCGGCGGTGGTCCGCGACTGCGAGGACGTCCGTCATGGTGCCACCCCCTTCTCGCGGAGCAGTTCTCCGAGTTCGGCGGCGGTCTCCTCCGCGCTTCCCTCCCAGACCGTCGCGTCGGTTTCGCTTTCGGGCTCGTACATCTCGGTCACCGTGACCTCGGCCTCGACGGCGCTCTCGTCGACGCCGAGATCGGCCAGTGACTGGACGTCGAGTTCCTTGCGCTGGGCCTGACGAATACCGCGCAGGCTGGCGTAGCGGGGTTCGTTGATCCCCGTCTGGATCGTGAGCGCGGCGGGAATCTCGACTTCGGTGAGTTCCTCGACCCCGCCCTCGAGTTCACGGCGGACGGAGGCGCGGCCGTCCTCGAAGTCGTGTTCGAGGTGGTTGACGACGGCGGCCCACTCGAAACCGAGGTCTTCGGCGAGCGAGACGCCGGTCGCACCCCAGGTGTCGTCGCCGGACTGAACGCCGGTCAGCACGAGGTCGGGATCCTCGGCCTCGACGACCGCCCGGAGGATCTCCGTCTTCGCGCCGACGTCGAGCAGGTCGACGCCCTCGAGAGAGTCGTCCCAGACGCGGATGGCGCGGTCGGCGCCTTTCGCGAGCGCCTGCCGGATCGTCTGCTCGCAATCTTCGGGTCCGATCGTCACCGTGACGACTTCGTCGGCGATCCCGGCTTCCTGAATCTGGACGGCTTCTTCGATCGCGTAATCGTCCCATTCGTTGAGATCGGCGCCGAGATACTGCTCGGCGATGCTGGTACCCTCGATCTCGAACTCGTCTTCGACGGTCGAGACCTCTTTGACCGTAACGAGGATCTTCATCATCTATTGCTCACACGCCCCTCCCGTAAACGTTTTCGAAACACCGTGTCACGCAGTCCCAGTTGATTCGACATCTCCGCGAGGAAATCCGGCTTCGGGCCGCGTTCGTGTCGGATCGTGTCGTCAGCGCGTCGGATGTACGGGGCTAACCGGCGCTTTCAAGACGGAAACGGTTTAACGACGCCACCGGTACTACGTCTTATGGCAGACTGTCCACTCGCTGACGACTGTCCGAGCTTCTCCGAACGCATCTCGGGAATGGGTTGTCAGCACTACGGTGACCGGGGTGGTAAGGAGTGGTGCAACCACTACAATCAGCCGATCGACGACCTCAAAACCCAGCCTGTCAAGTCCGGTGAGGAGGTCAT
This sequence comes from Natronococcus sp. CG52, assembly GCF_023913515.1. Lineage (NCBI taxonomy): Archaea > Methanobacteriati > Methanobacteriota > Halobacteria > Halobacteriales > Natrialbaceae > Natronococcus > Natronococcus zhouii. The sequence goes on along the minus strand of NZ_CP099391.1, from coordinate 3,443,320 downwards.
CGTCGACGTCGTCGACATGCACGAGAGCGGTGCCGGCGTCGGCCGGACCGACGACGGCTTCATCGTGATGGTCGACGGTATCCTCCCGGAGGCACGCGCTCGCGTCGAGATCACGCGCGTCCACAGCAATCACGCACGCGCGGAGAAACTCGAGTTGCTTCCGATGGACCCGGAGGACGCCGACGAGGAAGAAGACGAACTCGAAGACGAAACGGACGACGCTGACGGGGACGAAGCCGACAGCGAATCCGAAGCGGAGGACGAGGATGCGGATGAGGCTGAGGACGAACGCGATAGCAGTCGCCCCTACTCCCGCGAACGTCTCGGCAGTCGCGAGAACTTCTGGGGTTCCTGATCGACCGCCCTCGAACGGACAGGAGTGGACAGCTCCGATCTGGAACGCAGCGTCGCTTTTCTTCTCTGCAACGACGTCTCGAGCCGGGATCGTCGGCCGCGACCGTGGAAGCTTTGATCCTACCGACGGCTAGCAACTGATATGTTGACGCGAGCCCCGGGTTCCGGTGGAGGCGATTCCCGTGATCGATGACGTCGAGAAACTGCTCGAGGAGATCGGCTTCGAGCCCGAAACCAGCGTGTTGACCCACCGGCAGGCACAGGTGCTCGCGCTGCGCGAACGCGACGTCTCCCAGGCCGACATCGCCGACGCGCTCGGGACCTCCCGCGCGAACGTCTCGTCGATCGAGGCGAGCGCCCGGGAAAACGTCGCGAAGGCGCGCGAGACGGTCGCGTTCGCGGAAGCGCTGCGAGCCCCGGTTCGCGTTCGCGTCCCGGAGGGGACGGACCTCTACGACGTTCCACAGCTCGTCTACGACGCCTGTGACGAAGCCGGCGTCAAGGTCGACCACAGTGCCCCGGACCTGATGAAGGTCGTCAGCGACGCCGCTGGCAACGCCATCTCCGGACGACAGGTCGCGGCGTCGCTGACCGTGAGCGTCACCTCGGAGGGAGTCGTCCAGGTTCGTCACCAGGAGTAGCGCCCCAACAACCTCGAGCTGTCATCGGCCGCGGGCGCTTGCCAGAGCACGGTGGGCGTTACTGTCGGACAGAAGTCGGTGAGACGGTGTCCGACCAGTTGCGACCGCTCTTCGAACAGTTCTCTCCGACAGTATTTGTATCCGGCAGCCGTCTGTCGCCGTATGGACCTCGATCTCGACGGCAACGTCGCACTGGTGACCGCCTCTTCGAGCGGGCTAGGCTTCGCGAGCGCCCGGGCGCTCGCCGAGGAGGGCGCAAACGTAACGATCTGCGGCCGCGACGAAGAGCGGCTCGCGGCGGCACGCGAGGAGATCGCCGAGACGGCGGCGGGCGAGGTGCTCGCCGTCGAGACCGACATCACGGATCCCGACGACGTCTCTCGGCTCGTGAGCGAGACGGTCGACGAGTTCGGCGGACTCGATCACCTCGTCACCTCCGCCGGCGGGCCGCCGAGTACGACCTTCCTCGAGACCAGCGAGCAGGACTGGTACCAGGCGTACGATCTGCTGGTGATGAGCGTCGTCTGGACGATCGAGGAGGCCCATCCGCACTTACTCGATTCGGACCACGGGACGATCACCTGTATCACCTCCCGGACGGTCAGGGAGGTCGCCGACGGCCTCCTGCTGTCGAACGCCGTCCGGCGCGGCGTCATCGGACTGGTCAAGACGGTCTCCCGAGAGTTCGCCCCCGAGATCCGGGCCAACGCGGTGCTGCCGGGGACGATCGAGACGCCGCGTATCGAGGAACTCGTCGAGGCCCGAATCGACCGCGGCAACTACGGCGACTACGAGGAGGGGCTGGCCGACCTCGCGACCGAGATCCCGATGAATAGAATCGGCGACCCGCGGGAACTCGGCGAGGTCGTTACTTTCCTCTCGAGTCCGCGTGCGAGCTTCGTCAACGGCGTCGAGGTGCCGATCGACGGCGGCCTGCTGCGGAGTTAGATCACAGGGAGCCGACGATCCGCACTGATAGGATCGGTCGTAAGTCATTTCCGGTCATTCGACACCCGCTCCGGCGAATGACCGGTAAACAGTTACAACCGACCCTATGAGGTGGCGCGCTGTCGATCGGCGACACTGTGCGAGGTCTTCGTGAGTGAAACGAACGAAGGCCTAAAAGACGCAAAGCGTCTTCCGGTGGATGAGTGAGGGAGCGGAGCGACCGAACGAATCGGTCGGGGAGGGTGTGGAAATCCCTGTCGTCACCGTAAGTGCATTCCGTTCGGGACGAGCAGGTATGTGCCAGAGGCTGCGTGCTGAATACAGAAGGTGCATCTCGCAGCGACACGCCCCGTTCTGACCGACGTCAACCACCAATTCACAATCGCTAAGTGAAGCTACAGTCGATGTAGTTCATGTCTGGGCCAGCCTTTCTTATCGGTAATTCAGTGTCGCTCTGTACGGTTGAAGAGGAAGACACGGAGTTCATCCATGAGACCGTCAATTCTCCCGAGATATGGAAGACGATGCAGCCGTCCAGACCATATCCCCTGAACGAAATTCGCTCCGTCTTCTCTTCGGATTCGAAATCATCGTCCGCCGTTCGCTTCCTCGTCGCCACCGAGACGGAGCCTGTTGGCTTAGTCGGATTTTCGGAAGTGAATGAGACCGCAGGCGTTGCGGAACTAAGTTGTTGGATACATCCAGACTACTCCCGCGAAGGCTACGGAACCGAGGCGGTCGAGCTACTCGTCGAGTATGGGTTTGACCACTGTCGGCTTCACAAGTTCGTGGCAGAGGTGATCGAGTTCAACGAGCCAGCCCAACATCTCGTGGAGAAGATTGGCTTCGTCAAGGAGGGGAGGCGACGAGAGCAAGATTTCGTCAAAGGAGAGTACCACGACTGTATCTTGTATGGATTACTCTCCTCCGAGTGGCAACAACAGCGTCGGTAAAATTCGGCCCGTCGGTTCGATTCCGGTGTACGCCGTCGTGTTCAATTTGGTCTCTTCGGATCAGCTGCTGTCCAATCGAGCCGGTTGATCCTCGTCGTCACCGCTTCGTGCGAGATATGCGCCTTCTATTCAGCACGGCTCTACCCGTACCGTGGATAGCTGACAGAAGTCCGCTCGTACGACTCGCACTCTCCGCATAACGCCCATCACGGGCGCGCCACGACCCTCCGAAACGGAACGTCGAAACACCGCTGATCGCGTCCGATCGTTTAGCGATCGAAGCTGTCCGATGCCAACCGACCGAGCCGTTCAGTCCGCCGAAATTCCGCAGTTCCCCTCGTAGGCGACGTCCTCGACCGACTCGATCTCGGGATCGTCCCCGCAGACCGGACACTCGGGGTTCGCGAGCACGTCGACCGTCTCGAAGGTCATGCCCATCGCGTCGTACATCAGGAGGCGTCCCTCGAGCAGGTCGCCCTTCTCGAGCAGGTACTTGACGACCTCGGTGGCCTGGATGCAGCCGACGGCTCCGGGGAGGACGCCCAGCACGCCGGTCGTGGCGCAGTCGGGAACGGTGCCGGGCTCGGGCGCCTCGGGGAAGATGCAGCGGTAACACGGCGGCGAGTCGCCGTCCTCCGACCCGGTCTCGGCCTCGCCGCGCTCGTTCGTGAACGTCGTGACCTGCCCCTCGAAGCGGTAGATCGCGCCGTGGGACAGCGGCGTCCCGGTGAGAACGCAGTGGTCGTTGAGCAGGTACCGGGTTCCGAAGTTGTCGCTGGCGTCGAGAACGACGCCGTAGTCGCTCACCAGTTCGCCGACGTTGTCCGCGGTGATGCGAGTCTCGTGGGGCTCGACCTCGACGTCGGGGTTCAGCGCACGGACGTAGTCGGCCGCGCTGTCGACCTTCGGGCGGCCGACGTCGTCGTCGCCGTGGACGATCTGGCGCTGCAGGTTCGAGCGCTCGACGACGTCGTCGTCGACGATCCCCAGCCGTCCGATGCCCGCGGCCGCGAGGTACTGGATCGCCGGCGAGCCCAGTCCGCCCGCGCCGACGACGAGGACGCTTCCGTCGAGCAGGCGCTGCTGTCCGTCCGGCCCGATCTCGTCCATGATTACGTGTCTCGAGTAGCGATCCAGTTGAGTCGCGTCGAGGCGCAGCTCGCTCATGGTCGACCGTTGGGGCGAGAGCGAGAAAAGTTCGCGGGTCGATCGACTCGCGTACCGGATTACCCGCTGGAACCCGATACAGGCTGCCGGTCTCCGCAAAGATCCGGCAGATCTCTGTGTGAATCGGGTGTTTTAATAGCGTGGTGTGCATTGACATAGCTATGGCAACCTCACCCAATGGTGCCGGTGACGATGTCTTCGACGAATTCCTCGCAGACCGCGGTCACACGGTAGAACGAATCGGGTGGGAAGAGGAGTATAACAAGAAGCAGTGTCCGGACTGCGGCGGACTTCACGAGCAGTCCGCCAGCTCCTGTACCGTCTGTGGATGGGAACCGTCGCCGTAACCGTCCGAACTGCCACGGACGTCCGGAACGAGTCGGACTCGAGAGAGTCCCGATCGGTTCACGTTGGTCACCGATCCGGAACGCGATTTTTTGACCGTAACCCACGTCACTTATGGGTATTGCGCTCTTGAACAGCTACAATGGCTACTACGGAGACGAAGGTCACCCGGCTGTTCGGTGGTCCGGGGAGCGGGAAGACGACCGCCCTCCTCGATCACGTCGAAGAGATCCTCGAGCAAGAGGGGGTCACGTTCCGGGACATTCTCGTCGTCTCGTACACACGGGCGGCTGCACAGGAAGTTCGCGAACGACTGGCCGAGCGACTCGACGAGAGTCCGCGTGCGCTGCAGGGCAACGTCTGTACGATGCACGCCAAGGCCTACGAGTTGCTCGATCTCTCTCGAAGCGACGTTATCGGCGAGTCCGACAAGGAAGAGTTCTGCGACGAGTACGGCATCGAGTACGAAGACGAGTACAGCGGTGCCGGTCGGCGGACCGCTCGCTCGACGACGATCGGGAACAAGGTCATCGCCACGAGCCAGTGGCTCCAGCGAACCCGACGCGAGGTCACGGACTGGTACGACGTTCCCTTCCAGTGGGACCAGGAGGAGGTACGACTCCCACCCGAAATCGATCCGAACGCACAGGAGGGCAACAAGTACACGCCGACCTGGCCCTCCGACGACGACCGGATCGACGTTCCCGAGGCGATCCGCGCCTGGCGCAGCTACAAGGGCGAGCAGGGAAAGATCGGCTTCGCCGACATGCTCGAGCGCGTCAAACAGCGCTCCCTGCTGCCGAGCGTCGACTACCTGGTGATCGACGAGTTCCAGGACATCACCACGCTACAGTACGACGTCTACGAGGAGTGGAAACCGCACATGGAGCAGGTCCTGATCGCCGGCGACGACGACCAGGTCGTCTACTCCTGGCAGGGCGCCGACCCCGCGCTCCTGCTCGAGGAGGAGGTCGACGAGGACGTCATCCTCCCCAACTCCTACCGACTCCCCTCGAACGTTCTCAACGCGGTCAACCGTGAGATCCGCCACATCGACCAGCGCCAGGACAAGGACTTGAAGCCCCGCAAAGAGGGCGGCTCGGTCGACGCCCGTGCGAACGCGTCGATGCTCGACGTCGTTCGGATGGTCCGGCGCGCGCTCGTCGAGGGCGACGGAACGATCATGGTGCTGTTCCGCGCGCGCTACCAGATGTTCCAGTTCATCGACGAGTTCATCACCGAGGGCGTGCCGTTCCGGTCGCTGACCGACCAGCGGATGTGGACCGACCGGCTCACCCAGTACGTCCGCGCCGTCGAGGCGATCGACCGCGGCGACGACGTCGACGGGCTCCAGGCCCGTCGACTCGCGGACATGCTCCAGGAGTCGGCGTTCGGCACCAACGAGCGCGACGACCTCTTCGATACCATCGACGAGCGACAGGAGGAGACCGGTATCGAGGACCTCGAGGAGCTCATGATCCCCGGCGACGTCATCGAGGACCACGCCCCCTTCATGCCCGATCCCGCCTCGGCGGCCGACATGGTCCGGAAGGTCACCAACTTCCAGAAGAAGAGCATCCGTTCGTACTTCGGCATCGGCGAGTACCAGGGGATGGCCACCGATCGGGTCCGCGTCGGCACTATCCACTCCGCGAAGGGTCGCGAGGCCGACCACGTCTTCATCGGGACCGACCTCACCGAGAAGGTCGTCGAACAGATGGTCGCGACCGTCGACGACCCCGAGGACGTCCCCGGCTGTGAGGAGTTCACCAAGACGACCTCGCCCGTTCCCGTGCTCACGGACAACGAACGCCGCGTCTTCTACGTCGGCATGTCCCGGGCCCGCGAACAGCTCTTCGTCCTCGAGAACCTCGTCGACGGCGCGCCGACGCTGCCGATCGACGTCCTGCTCAACAACCGCCTGACCGATATGACCCTCGAGGAACTGCTCGAGCAGGCCCAGGCTCCCGAACCCGAAGCCGACGAGATCGAAGCCGAAGCGCCGTGACTGGCGGCGGTACGCATCACCTCGAGGACGCGCTGGCTGGCGTCCTCGAGCGTCGCAGTGCGACGGCGTTCGTCCACGCCGGCGCGGTTCGCGACCCGACGATCCACTACTGCCGGCCGGCGCTCGACTCGGATTATCTCGCGATCGCGTTCGACGGCCGCGAGTGGCACGTCTGCTCGGCGGACGCGGTCTCGACGCATCCGGCCGACGCGCTGGCCGAGCGGCTGACCGACGGCGGCCTCGCGGGGACGCTGCTGACGCCGGCGCGAATTCCCCACGACGCCGCACTCTACCTCGAGAAAGCCGAGTTTTCCCTCGCTTCGTCGGACGTCGTCGCCCGGACTCGAGCGACGAAGACGGATTCCGAGCGCGAGCGGATCGAGACCGCGCAGGCGGCTGCGAGTGCGGGAGTTCGGCGGGCGGCGTCGATGCTCACGAATGCGACGGTCGTCGACGGGCGGCTGACGGTCGACGGCGAGAGGCTGACGGACTCTCGCCTGCGGACGGCGGTCGACGAAGCCGTCGTCTCGGCCGGCGCGCTTCCGGCCGGCAACACTGCCGTTTCGACCGCCACAGCGGACGCGATCCGACCCGACGACTCGATCGTCCTCGAGGTCGCACCTCGAGAACCGGGAGGGTACCACGGCGGACTCGTTCGCACCTTCGTCGTCGACGGCGACGGGGGGCGGGAGCGACGCGCCCACATCGGCGTTACCCGCGCGCTTCGCTCCGCGGCGGCCCTGCTTACGGCCGACCCGCAGTCGGTCACCGCCGTCGAAGCCGACCTCGAGGCCGAAGTCAGGGCGTTCGGGTTCGACGACGACGACGGCATCGAGACGCGCGTCGCCGGCGTCGGTCTCGAACCTCACGAACGACCGTCTCGAGGGAGCCACGAGGTTACTTCCGGGACCGTAGTGCGTCTCGACGCCGGCGTTCGACTCGACGACGGCCGCGTTCACGTGGCGGATCTCCTCGAAATCGGTCCCGACGGGGTCAATTGGCCGGAGGCGCCGTCCCGGTCGCTCGATCCGTCGAACACGCTCGAGTGAGAAACTCGTTCGGCGACCTCTTTCGGTCAGACCGTACGTTCTTCCGGGAACGTATTCGAACTCCGTGTATATCGCAGGGTCGCAGATACAGCCATATCCAACGTGTATAGTAACCGTTCTTATTGCAACGTCCGGGTAAGCATACGTATGAGAACTACGACCCCGTCCAAACCAATCGACGTTCTTCTCGTCGAGGATAACCCCGGGGACGTCCGACTCGTTGAGGAGGCGTTCGAGGTGGTGTCCGACGAAATTCGGCTCCATTCCGTCGCCGACGGCACCGAGGCGCTGGAGTTTTTATCAGATAAAAAAGATGCCGACGCTACTCCCTTCCCAGATCTGCTGTTGCTCGATCTGAACGTCCCCCGAACGAACGGATTCGAGGTGCTCGAGGAGATTCGGGACGATCCGGCGCTGACAATGCTTCCGGTGATCGTACTCACGAGTTCGGACGACGAGACGGATATCAGCGAGAGCTACGACCTGTGCGCGAACGCCTATCTCACCAAGCCCGACAGCCAGGACGAGTTCGTCTCGCTCGCTCGGTCAGTCGAGGAGTTCTGGGTCAAGGCCGCGAAGTTACCGCCCGTTCCGGCGGTGTAGTCGCTCGAGTCACGATAGTTGGTTCGACGTCCAGTTTCGATCTGCAATAGTGAACTGTGGACGCGGCTCACACGACCTTCGAACGTCAGTTTCGTGTGGTCCGCTACTGGTTGACACCCCTCGTTTTCAGTGAAAGCGTTCTCTCGAGGCACCCCTCGTTTTCAGTGAAGCGGGACCAATCCACCCCTCGTTTTCAATGAAAAGCAGCGTCAGACCGACGAGTCGGAGAGCGCGTCCAGTACGGTGCGTTGTTCGCTGGCGGACTCGAGGCAGGCGCTCATCACGACGTCCGGGTCGTGCAGTAATCGATGGGTTCGGTAGCTTCCCTGACCCTTGCCGCCGCCCGTGTGTCGACTCTCGGTGATCTCGGGAAGCGTCCACTTCTTCATCAGATCGAGCACTCGCTGGTGTGTCAGCGATTCGCCGGCAGCAACTTCGGCGACGATAGAGTACGTGTCGTAGAGTTCGCCGGTTGAGAACGAATCCTTGAGCATCGATTTCGTCAGGTATGCCAGCGCGTACAGCGCGTACCGCGAGTGGGGAGTGCCGTTCTTGATGACCTGGATGGAGCGGTTGAGGTCGCTGTACTCGTCGGCGTCTCGAACGTGATCCTCGGACACTCGATCGCTGCCGTCCTTCTCTGCGAGTTTGCCCGCGGATCGAAGGATGTCGAGCGCTCGGCGCGCGTCGCCGTGGTCGCGGGCGGCGAGTGCGGACGCCAGTTCGATCACGCCCTCCTCGAGGACGCCGTCCTTGTACGCGTCTTTCCGGCGCTCGAGAATCGCCTGTAACTGGTTCGCGTCGTACGGCGGGAAGATGATCGGATCATCCTGGAAACTCGAGGCGACCCGCTCGTCCGGCGCGTCAGTGTAGTCCGTCTTGTTGCTGATCGCGACGACCGAGATGTAACAGCCGGTCTTCCCCGCCTCTTCGGACCGTGAGAGCTTCGAGAGGATCTCCGCAGTGTCGTCACCGAGTTTGTCGATTTCATCAAGAATGACGGTCAGGGAATCCGATTCGTGCAGAAGACCGTCGCCGTCCCAGAGCGCGTCGTAGTACCGACTCGCACCGACGCCGTCTTTCGGAATGTAGCGATCGGGATCGATCGCATCGCGGACTTCGAAGGCTAGCTTTCGTGCCGCTCGCGTCTCCGTGTTGTACTGATCGCAGTCGACGTACGCGGCCGTCAGATCGGTTCCGTGCATCTGTGCGATTCCTCGAGCGCGGCCCGTGACGTGTTTGGCGACGAGCGATTTTCCTGTGCCGGTCTTCCCGAACAGGAAACCGCTCTCCGGCGGGTCACCGAAGGCCGCCGGCTTGAGGAGCGCCTCGACGGTCTCTATCTCGCGGTCGCGGCCGACGATCCGGTCCTTCTGAGGAACGTGCTGCGGGCGAAGAAGCTCGCGCCGACGGAAGATCGACGTTGTCCCGTCCGCCATCGGATCGTCCTGCAGATCCTCGAGAGAGGGTGTCGGAATCGGATCATTACCCATCGACAACGAGTTTCCAGAGAGTACCAATAAAACCACCGAACCTGATTTTCAGTGAAAGAGGAGATATTCGGGGATAGAGTGGCCAATTTCGAGTTTGTGTGCTGAAAGGACTCGGCACACCCACCCCTCGTTTTCAGTGAAAGGCGTCGAAAGTGCGACCTCCGTTTCGACTCCGGATCGAATCCTCCTGAACGCGTTATTATATTATTTATGGTATAGGTAATATAGTAGTGTGGAAGAGAGGATGCGAGTGCTGTACTGGACGCTCTCAACGGATAGTTTTCTCGGAGAGATCCTTTATATAGGTACCTCTCGTTTGGCGATTTCGGCACCGCACGCTCGAGCCCTTTCACTGAAAACGAGGGGTGTGCCCGTTCTCGAATCCGCTACAGAACGGTTCGTTGCTCGGACGATAGCAGCGTCACAGTTCGTCGATCGCGGTCTCGAGCGCAGTTACTGCTCCTCGGAGTCGCCGTCTCCGTCTTTCGTCACCGTCCCGGCGACCCGTTTCGCGAGCACGGTAGGGATGTCCGACGGGAGAGTGAGCCGCCGCTGGATGACGACGAGCCCGATCGCCAGCAGGATGAGGGTTCCGCCGATCACTGTCTCGCCGCGAACCAGCAGGAACTCGACTCCGGCGAGCGCGGCGGGGAGCGCGAGCACGAGGATGCCCGCTAGCTTTATCGTATCGATGATCCCGGCCATCGCAGTCGGATACGGTGAGCGCCGCCAAAAGCGCGGCGACTGACGCCACCGCACACCATCACAGAACTGGAACGCTTCAGGCTTCCGGAACGGTTTTATTCGTCGGCTCGCACCTCAACGTATGTTCACGGGAATCGTCGAGGAGACGGGTGTGATCGAGTCTCGAGCGCGGACCGAGGACGGACTTCGCCTCCGGATCGGCGCCGACGAGGTCGCGACGGGACTCGAGCACGGCCAGAGTATCAGCGTCAGCGGCGTCTGTCTCACGGTCGAGCGCTACGAGGAAGGGGAGTGGTTCGAGGTCTTCCTCGCGACGGAGACGGTCGACCGGAGCTACCTCGGCGAACTCGAGGGGGGCGAGACGGTCAACTTGGAGCGGGCGATGCCCGCCGACGGCCGGTTCGACGGCCACGTCGTGCAGGGACACGTCGACGCGGTGGCGACCGTTTCGAACATCGAATCGGTCGAAGAGGACTGGTTCTTCGAGTTCGAACTCCCTCCCGGCTACGAACGCTACGTCGTCGAGAAAGGATCGATCACACTCGACGGGATCAGCCTCACCGTCGCCGACCTCGAGGGCGTTGCGTCGAAGACGCAACGGAACGGAGGTAGCGCGGAGCGCAGCTCCGCGAGCAGTCGAACGGGCGAAGCCCGTGAGACGACGTCGACGCCGTCTCCCAGCCCGCGAGAAGACGGTGAAACCGCCGAAGGTGGCCGAGTCACCGTCGCGATCATCCCGACGACGTACAATCTGACGAGTCTCTCGGAAAAGGAGCCCGGGGATCCGGTCCACCTCGAGGTCGACGTCCTCGCGAAGTACGTCGAACGGCTGCTCGAGGAGCGCTTCGAGTAGGGTCGAGTTAACGCGAGCGTTGCGGCGGATCGAACTCGGTCAGTTCCGACGTCGGTGACTCGCCGGTGTCGTCTCGAACGTCTCGGTACGTTCGTCGGTAGCGGGCGATCTTCCGGTAGAGGTAGTAGCCGACGACGAGGTCGAAGACGATTACGTAACCCACGAACGCGACGCCGGGTCCGACGGGATACATCGACGCGACGATGCCGGGAACGATTCCGACGGTGACGTTGTACGTGCCGTGGACGAACGCGGCGATCAGCAGCCCCTTGACGACGAGCGGGCCGGCGTGCTGTCGGTTGAACTTCGCCAGACCCAGGTAGTAGCCCGCGATCGCCGAATAGATGACGTGGCCGGGACCGACGAGCGCTCGCTGAGTCGCGATGTCCGTCGCGGCAGTGAGCGTTCCGACCTGCGCTTCCGCGACTACGCCGGTGATGTAGATGGTGTTCTCGATCGCGGCGAAGCCGAGTCCGGCGATGGCGCCGTAGACGGCCCCGTCGATGACGGCGTCGAAGGTGTCGCTCCGGTAGGCGAAGACGCGAACCGCGAGGAGTTTCACCGTCTCCTCGACGGGGCCGACGATCAGGTAGAAGTAGAGGATCGTCCCGATCGCACCGAGCAGCTGAAACCGCGGTCTCGCGACCGAGTTGACGACGGCCGCGAACGTCGCGAAGAGGATCGCGAGCACGAACGTCGCCACCAGCAACCGTAGCGGCTCGTTCGTCGTGACGTCGGAGTACCAGATGAACCCCGCGAGCAGGGCCGCCGGCACGACCGACAGGCCGAAGAAGACGCCGAACCACGGATCCTCGAGTACCAGCAACCCGGGCTGGACGAGCAGCGTGAGCGTGATCGCCAGCGCGACGACGACGACGATCGCCCGCAGCCCGTAGGTAATCCCGTTGTACGTCGCGACCGAGAGGCGATCGACCGCCGTGCGCGGCTCCCACGTCGAAACGTCGTAGAGATCGGTCGACTCGTCGTTCGCCCGCTCGACCGGGTCGCGCCTTCGCTTCATGGCGGTCTCTACGGGATCCCGTCCGGTAATAGTTCGGTACCGCCTCATCCTAGTATGATATCGAGTATCATGACCCGTATTAGGAGTGTGCTTATGCCCACTGACTCGTGAGAACAGGTCACTATGTACAGCGCAAGCCGCGGCATCCACTACACAGCCCCGCCGAGTCCGTCGGACGAGACGGAGGAGCGGACGAACGAGGCGGAATCGGAGTCCACGAGCGCACCCGACCGATCCGTCGAGGAGCGGTCGGCGGCGGCATCGGCGACCGAGGCACGTCTCGCCGCCGACGACTGACGAGGAGTCGGCGAACGGGACTCGGAATCCACAAAGGGGTTCCGTGCGAACGCGTGCGTATGCACTTCGACCAGCGTACGCAGCAGGCGCTTCGCGAAGTCGGCCTCGAGACCGACGGCCTTCGCGCCGCCTCGGAGGCGGTCGTCGAGGCCGTCGAGGAAGACGCGGCGACGCTCGAGCAGTTTTTCGACGACCACGAGACGGTCTACTCGGACATGGAGATGGCCCACTCGAGCGCCGAGTATCCCGAACACGCCGTCGACTACCTCGACGTGACGACCCACGCCGACGAGATGCGCGGCTGGCTCCGGTTCGACACCTGGGGCGTTTACGTCGAGGACGGGCGCGTTCTTCCGGACGGATCGGTCGAACTGACGCTCGGCCCGACGATCAACGACCGGGTGCGGTTCGCTCCCGACCGCGAGACCCTCCGGTGATCGCCGTGTTCGGATCCAGATTCAGCAGTCACAGCCAGGCGGAGGTGCGGCGATGACGACCGCTCGAGTGCGCGGTATCTACACGACGGCGGTGACGCAGTTGCTGAACGACGACGGCCTCGAGATCGTTCAGGCCTCGGCCCCGATCCGCGAGCGGTTCGACGCGTCGTTCGCGACCGCGCCGGCGGACGTTTCGATAGAGACGACCCGCGACCGGCAGGGAGTCGAGGTTTCGGGCGATCCCGAGGCGGTCGACGACGTCGCCTCGGAACTCGAGTCGCTCGCCATCGACGCCTTCCGCTGGGAGGCCGCCGTCTCGCGCGGCGCGGTGTTCGACGCCGAAGTGCTCGATGCCGACGGCGGCGGTGGCGCCGTCGTCGACCTCGGCGAGGATCGCCGCGGCTACCTCGACTCCGACGACGTCGACGACTACGTCGACAGCGGCAATCGCTACCGCGTCCAGGTTCGCGAGCCGACGCCGCCGTGGGACGACGACGATCCGCGCGTCGCGCCGACGCTCGAGGCCGCGGGCGGGCTCTGTACGCTCTCGCGGGATCGCAACGGCGTCTCGGCGGACGTTCGCGACGAGCGGGGGGACGAACTCGTCGGCATGACCGATCTCCTCTCGGTCGAGATTCCCGACGGCTGGGGGCTGCGCTGGCACCGGTCGGCGGCCGACGCGGGCCTCGAGGCGATGAGAACCGCACTCGAGGACGCCGTCGACCGGGTCCGCGAACTCGAGGACGCGCTCGGCGACGCGCCCGACGAACCGGACCAGCCGGGGCGACTGGCGGCGCCCGAACGAACCGTCTGGCTCTGGTTCGGCCGCGAGTCGCGGTCCGCGCTGGACGACCGCCGCCGGGAGGTCGAGTGGACGATGCCGGGCCACCACCGGACCAAGGCCGCCGACCGGGCCGCGAGCGCCGCGGTCGACTTCGCGGAGGCGGTCTGCGGATCGGCCGGCAACGGCTTCGGCGGGGAGTTCCCGTTCGATGCCGTTTCCCGGCAGTTCGGCCCGCTCGAGGGCGACCGCCTCGAGATCGGCCACGGCAAACCAGACGGCCGCCTCGTCTCGCTCGGCTACGGCGACGTGATCGAGTGGGATCCCGAGGGAACGATCACGCTCGAGCGCTCGATGCGCGGCGGCGGTACCTACGACGCACTCGGCGTCCCGAAGGAATCGGGCGACGTTGCGGTCACGAAGTTCCGCGAGGGTCGCTGGTGGTACCCGACGACGTACAAGGACGCCGACGGGTCGGCGAAGGGGACGTACGTCAACGTCTGTACGCCGCTCGAGCTGTTCCCCGACGAAATCCGGTACGTCGACCTCTACGTCGACGTGATCCGGACGCCCGACGGGACGGTCGAAATCGTCGATCGGGAGGAACTCGAGGCGGCTGTGGCCGACGGACTCGTCTCGCCGCCGCTGGCCGAGAAGGCCACGGTGGTCGCCGAGGCCGTCGAACGCGCGCTCTCGAAGTGACGAGCGCAGCGCGGAGTCGACGGTTGTCCTCGCGGACACGTTTCTGCGAGTGAGCAGTTCCTCGTGACGACGCCGCCCGTAGCACGCAGCGAAACGTCCCTCCTTGCCGCTGGTGGCAGTATCGCTTTATATCTCGGTCGGAAACAGGTACTCGCTTCCGTTCCGGAAGCGGTCGCATGAGGGGAGGTGGCATCCAAAGACAACACCCCTCACGACACCTTTCGGTGCATCCGTGGCTAATCAGGCCCGGTATATATGACTGGGTGATCGGTACTCCGTCGTACTGCTGCTGTGTCTTCCGCCATGAGCGGATGTTCGAGACACGAGTAGAACGAGAATCGTTCGATGTCGCGCTCGCCGCCCTCAGTCGGCCGCGAGTTTGTCCAGCCCGGCGGACTCGATGTCCTCGCCGTCGACCGACGAGCGCAGCGAGTCCATCCCGTCGTCGCGATCGATGTCGAAGTCGTTCGCGTACAGTTCGGCGACGCGGTCGAACTCCCCTTCGGAGAGTTTTGGCACGTCGCTCGCGGCGGCCCACTCGTCGATATCGTCCGCGGTGCGGAACGTCGGCGTCACGGTCGCGACCGAGTCGTGGGAGAGCAGCCACGCGAGCGTGGCCTGGCCCATCGTTCGCTCGTCCCCCCGTTCGAGGAACCGCAGCTCCTCGAGTTTCTCCCAGCCGGTCTCGTACCACTCGTCGGGGCGGAAGCCGCGGTGGTCGCCCTCGCCGAGTTCGGTCTCGGGCGTGACCTGTTCGTTCAGCACGCCCGAGGAGTGGGGAACGCGGGGGATCAGGCTCGTCCGCGAGCCGGTCTCCTCGATCGTCTCGAGGAAGTGGTTGCCGACCTCCTGTTCGAGCACGTTCCAGACGAGCTGGACGGCGTCGAACTCCTCCTCGATCGCCAGGTCGCCCTCCGCGAGCCAGCCGATCGACGGGCCGAGCGCGAGTCCCGTCGCCCCGATGGTCCCTTCCTCCTCGAGTTCGTCGAGCAGTTCGAGCACGTCGGGCGTGATCTCGTCGACGTTGGCGTTGTGCAGCTGCAGGACGTCGATCGAGTCCATCCCGAGGCGTTCGAGGCTCCGCTCGACGGCGTCCCGGAGGTACTCCGGATCCGTCTCCTTGGGCAGTTCGCCGTGGCCGGCCTGCGGGTTGTTGTAGAAGTCGTAGCCGACCTTGGTCGCGACGGTGACCTCGTCGCGGACCTCGGCGAGCGCCTGCCCGATCAACTCCTCGCTCCGGCCGTGGCCGTAGACGTCACCCGTATCGAAGTACGTGATGTCCTGATCGACGGCGTACTGGACCATCTCGATGGCGTCGTCTTCCGAGCGGTCGCCCCACCAGTCGGTGCCGACGACCCACGCGCCGAAGCCGATCTCGCTGACCTCGAGCCCGGAGTCGCCCAGTTCCCGGTAGTGCATGTCTGCGAGTTGGAAGCGGAGACACTTAGCGGGTACGGAAGTTCCCGGTTCGTCGGATCGACCACAGCGATTCTGCCGGACCGCGGCGCCGACGGGAGTTCGGTTCCGTGCGCTGCGCTTACGAGAAGATAATCGAATACCGTTCGTTTACGGCGCAGAAGTACCGCTCGAACGGTTCGTCGACGACCGCTAACGACCGATTGCCTCACCGCCAGAGACTGGTTACATTCACGTTACCTGGCGTGGCAAGTCGAAAGGGACAACCGAATGCCTATCAACTCCGGACCAGTATATCGGCGTATGACAAAGCGGTACGTCTCGCTCCCCGACGAGGCGGAGGCGGGTATGCGCGAGTTCATCGACGAGGTCGATCAACGGCTGTCGGGCGCCGAAGATACCTGCACGGTCGTCGAGGACGTGCTGATCGATCTTTCGGGCGACCGCGAGGCCTACGAGCAGTGGCAGAACGGCGAGTCGGTTTCGCCGGCCGAGCGCGTTCGGCTCCAGAGTTACGATCCGTGTAACACGACCCTCGAGAGCGAGTACTACGCCGAGAAGGACGAGGAGAAGTTCCGCCGTTCGAAACATCTCCAGTGGCTCTGGCGACAGTTCGACAGCCTCCCGCTCGCGGACAACGTCGAGTTCGCCCTGCGATTCCGGCGGATGCTCGCGAATCACCTCTTCGAGGAGTGCGGCGACGGCTGCCGGTTCTTCAAGGGAATCTCGTTCACCTACGGCCACAACATCACGATCGGCGACAACGCCGTCGTTCACGACGACGTCCACCTCGACGACCGGGGCAAACTGACGATCGGCGACCGCGTCTCGGTCTCCGACGGGGTCCACGTCTACAGCCACGATCACGACGTCGTCGACCAGACCGAGGTTCGAAACTACCACACGATCGTCGAGGACGACGTCCGACTCACCTACGATTCGATGGTTCGTGCCGGGAACAAGGTCGGGGAGAACGCCATCGTCGGCGCGCGCGGCGTCGTTCAACACGACATTCCCGCCCATCACATTGCCGTCGGAATGCCCGCCAAGAGCGCCAAGATCAAGCCCGGCTGGGAGGAGACCGCGACGCCGATCGAGGAAGCGGGCGTCAACCGCCAGGAGGAACGTCACCTCGAGTACGACCTGCCCGACGATTTCGAGGTCTTCGACGAGTTCCAGCGCGACCTCCAGCCGCCCCAGTAATTCTGTCGGAGTCGACTGTCAGGACGCGATGAGGCAGGGAATACCCAAGTGGGTTGAGAACGTATATCATACCGATGGAGCTCTGGGGCTGGCTCATCGGATACGTGATGCTATTTGCCCTTCTGCACCTGTTACTGTACTACGTCTACGTTCGACGTGAGGACGGGGAGAGCGTTCAGTCTCCGTCGTTTACCGATCCCGGGCGTACCCAGTCGCCCTCTTCTCCCGGCCCCGACCGCTACCGACACGCCCCCGACGGCGTCAGCGATCCCGAAGAACTCGAGGAGGGGATCGAGTTCGACGGCGAGACCATCCGGTGTCCTCACTGCGGCGCCCGCAACGAGGCCGACCAGACGTTTACCTACTGCTGGAACTGCATTTCGGCGCTTCGACGGTAACCGCTCCGTCTCGAGGGGTGGGAACGAGACTGCAATCGACGAATAGCTGTGCGAACGTGACGACAGCGCCGTTCTACTCGCCGGACTCGACGCGTAAGCACTGATTACGCGTTCGTCGACGGCGACTCCGAGACGGTCGGTTACGCCGACAGCGCCGTCGCGAGCGGTTCGAGGTGATCGACGCCGACGACTGCGACGACGTCGCCGCGCGAGCGGATCTCCTCGAGTTGATCGACCATGCACTCCTCGCGCGTCTCGTCCCGGTAGACGAGCGCGTCGTCGGCCGCCTCGACGCTCCCGAGGAGGGCCTGCACGCTGGCAACGTGGGAGCGCTCGTGGGCGGCCTGGCGCTCCGGCGGGGCGTCGTGATCGCAGTCGTACTCGACGGGATCGTCACGAGCGACCGTCATCGACGTCGCGCGAGTCAGCGTCGCGGCGAGGCGACACCGAAGCGCCTCCCGCGTCGCCCCGCCGAGACTGGAGAAGAGCCGACGGACGGTCGACGGCGAGGTGCGGTCGGCGATCAGTCGACTGACGAGACGCCGCAGGAACGTCCAGTTCGGCGCGTCGATCCCGGTGACCGTCGCGTCGGCGGTGGCGCTGATCGCGGCGCTCATCTCGCCGCCGAACCGCGGCGGCGACGCGCCGTCGCGGGCGTACGCTCGGTACAGTGGTATCGCCGCGGGTGGCAACTCGAGGGCGAGGACGTCGGGCTGGACCGCCTCGAGGACGCGCTCGACGCGAGCCACGCTGGCCGGATGATCGTGAACGACGCCGAGGAGGATCAGATCGCTCTGCGCTCCGGCGATCCGCCGGCAGAACTGTTCGGTGATTCGTGGATCGTCGAACGATGCAGCGAAGGTCGGGGACCGCTCCATTGATCGAGTGGTAATACGCGACTACCGGCATAACCCTTCTGTTGTGGCTGCGCAACAGTTGGTTGATACGAGCACGGGGCCGACGGCGGTAGTTCCAAGCCCATATTAGACGATCGAAACGCCGTAACGGCGCGGTGCTTATCAAAACGATTTTGCTGATTTATTGCCCGATGAACCGTCGTCCGCAAACCCGAACGTGGGAGACGACTCCGGCTCGGTCGGACACAATCATGACACGAGAGACGATCACGAAAGCGGACGAAGGAAAACGGGTCCTGAACACCGACGGCACGGAGGTCGGCCGGATCGTGGACGTGAGTGACGGCCGCGGCTACGTCGATCCGAATCCGAGCATCGCGGACACGATCAAGGCCAAACTCGGCTGGGGCGACGTCAGTGCGGACGCGCATCCGCTCGACGAGGGAAGCATCGAGAAGATCACCGACGACGCCGTCTACCTCCGCGGCACCCTCTGATACCGTTCTCTCGCCGCTACCGAGCGAACGACGCCGACCGAACCCGCTCGAGCGCACGTCCGACCCACGAATCCGACCGGCTTTTTGCGATGAGAACTGGACAGGTCGCAACTCTACCGACGGTTTTCGCGACCGAACCGATCACCGGCGGCCGGATCCGCCCCGTTCCGGTCGCGCCCAGGACGACGAAGTCGTGTTCCGTGGCAACCTCGAGAATTCCCGTCGTCGACGAGGGCGCATCCTCGACGCGCAGGTCGACCGGAACGCTCGGCAGGTGCGCGGCGGCCGCTCGAACCTCTCGGCGAGCGGCCTCCTCGTCAGCCATCCGTCCTTCGGGCGTGACGATCGAGAGGACGGTCACGCGCGCCTCGTTCGCGAGGGCGACCGCGCCAACGACGTCGGCTGCGAGTTCGACGTGGGGGCCGCCGACGGTCGGCATCAGAATTCGGTCGACGCCGTTAGCGACCGTCCCCACGCGCTCGACGAAGGTGTCACACGGGGGCCGCCGAAGGATCGGATCGACCGAGGTACCGAGGACCACGTCCGCCGCGGCCGACCGCTCGTGCCAGCCCACGAGTAGCGTATCGGCGTCGACCTCGTCGACGACCGCTCGAATGGCGCCCGGAACGTCGCTGTCGATCCGCAGTTCGGTGGTGATCGCAGCGTTCGAAACCTCCGTCGCCCGTTCGAGGATCTGGGTGCTCTCGTCGGCGTACTCGGCGGCAACGTGCTCGTCGGAGAACAGCAAGAACGGGGACGTAACCGGCTTGTGCTCGACCGCGACCGCGTGAACGCGCCCGTCGTGTCGGTTCGCCAGGTCCGAGGCGGTCCGCAGCAACTGCTCGACGGTCGCGGGGTTTGCGAGCGCGACGACGACCGTGTACCGCTCGCTTGCCATACGCGTCCTTCGTTCGCAACGAGCAAAAGGTTCACCCGAGTCAGCGTCCGCTCGTCACGTCGACGGTGACAGCGGGGTCGACGCGTCCCTGAACTGCCGGTAGGCGCGCTCTCCCCACTCGAACGCTGCCGGCGTCTCGTTTTCGACGATTCCGCGGATCGCGGTCGACTCGTCGAGAACGAACACGAATACGCGCGACTCCGACGGCGTTTCGACGAGCGCGAGTTCGTAGGGGACCGACTCGATCACGTGCAGGTCGAACCCGCCGTCGACAACGACGTCTTCGAGCCACGCCGGGTACTCCTCCCGGATGAACCGGGCGAACTCCGCGGTGACCACGGCTTCACCTTCGAGAGAACCGTTGACGACGCCGTCGTACAGTCGCGCCCGAAGTTCCGGGACTCGTTCGGCGGCGCTGACGCCGCGTACCCGTTCGGCCGAACCGACGAGGTCGACGATCTCCTGGAGCGGCTTGGCGGGCGCGTGAGACGGCGGCTCGATCGTCCGCGCGCCGGCCAGTAACGCGGCCGACATCGGCGCCTCCCGCGGCACGTCCGCGAGCAGTTCGCTGGCGGCGCCGATCGATTCAAGTGTCTCGGCGCTGTGGCGCTGTTCCGCGAGTGCGAGTCTGCCGCCGACGGTCAGGCGATAGGTGCCCTCGTCGCGCCGGAGGAAGTGGAGCCACTCGAGTTCTCGAATCCCGCGATCGATGGTCGACCGAGAGCACTCGAGCGACTCGCAGAGCGCTTGCTTGTCGCGGGGCTCGCTCTCGAGCGCCTCGAGGAGGGGGCGGCGCCGGGTGACGGTCTGGAGGACGTCGAGCGTTGAACTGGGCGGACGCATCGGCGTCCCGACAGTACCCGCCGGACCGGAATAAACCTTGATCGTCCGGTTCCGTCGTCAGCCGCCGGTTCCGCGCACCGTGACGGTGCGTTCGTCCGAATCGTCGGCGGTTTCGACCCGAACCGGGAACTCGCCGTCCCGCTCGACGGGGTACGTCTCGTACCCCAGGACGACCGTTTCCGTCGTTCCGGCGATCACCGTGACGGTCTCGGAATCGACACGTTCCGGCTCCCGGCCGACGATCAGTTCGATCTCCTGGGTCGTGTCGCCGATCATCATTATGCCACCCTCGTTTTCGACGGCGGCGGTTACATCGAGGCGTTCGCCGCCGGTAACGGGCGCGTTCGTCTCGAGGATTTCGACCCCGAACGGCGGTCGGATTTCGGGGCCGTCGTCGTAGGCGAAGTCGCTCGTTCGGCCGTCCTCGCAGACGACCCGTGCTCCCGTCGCGTAGCCGCCGGCGAGCCAGTGCGGGTTCTCGACCGCGAGCGTCGCACCGTCCTGCGTCCCCGAGAGATCGTCGACGTCGACCACCGTGAGGTTTCGCCCCTCGATCCAGATCGCCCGACCGAGCGTCCCCGCGGTGTCGCGGGCCGTGAGACTGATCTCGATCGTCTCCTCGACGCCGACGGTCGCGTCCGCCGCAGGCTCGGTGGTGAGCTCCTCGACCGTCGGTCCATCCCGCCCGTCGGACGTGACGTCTAACGTCCACTCGTGAGCCGACGGTTCGGATCCCGTCGGAACCGTCGCCCGGACGTCGTACGTGCCGGTCGTCCCGGGCTCGGCGAGGTACGCACCGG
Organism: Natronococcus sp. CG52; assembly: GCF_023913515.1. Classification (NCBI taxonomy): domain Archaea; kingdom Methanobacteriati; phylum Methanobacteriota; class Halobacteria; order Halobacteriales; family Natrialbaceae; genus Natronococcus; species Natronococcus zhouii. Next base: position 3,422,051 of record NZ_CP099391.1, on the reverse strand, counting down.
TTCCGGTCGCGTACGTGTAATCGTATGCCAGCGCGAGATCGCCGGCGATGTCGTCGTCGGCATCCCACTCGACGTCGTTCGGTTCGAGCGGTTCGGGTATTGCGACCTCGAAGAGGACCGACGTCCCCGGCTGAACCGCGAGCTCATCACCGGTCGGACGAATCGCCGTCAGGTTGCCGTCGTCGGAACTGCCGACGACCGTGACGGTTCGCTCGTCGGATCCATCGGCCGTCTCGATCCGAACCGGGAACTGCTGGGTGTGTTCGACGCGCGCCGTCTCGTAGCCCAGCGTAACCGTCTCGCTCGATCCGGGGTCGACGGCGACCGTCGCGTCGGCCACGGTTTCGGGATCGTGGCCGACGACGAGTCGGACGTCGACGACCGCCGTTTCGGAGCCGCGGTTCTCGAGGTCGGCCGTCACCTCGAGCCACTCGGTCGTTTCGACGGGCGCGTTCGTTTCGCGGATGCGAACGATGGTTTCGTCCGCGCTCTCGGCCCTCCTGGAAGCGCCCGGGACGAGCACGGCCATCGTCCCGGCCGTAACCCCCCGAAGGACGCGACGTCGGATCGGTCTCTTCCCCCGCATGGTCGTCGGAAGTTCGCCGCTCGTGGGCGATAATTACCGGAGACCGTTCCGTCCGAAAGGACCGATTCACGCACAGTAGGCGGTGCGAACGGACCGGATCGACCGTTGTGACACGCGCAACCGGGTAGTCGGTCCCTGAAAAATCCGACCGTACCGAAGGACGAGCGAAGCGACCGATCGCTACTCGAGCGCTTAGACGCCGGTGCTGTACCGCAGGATGCCGGCGAAGCCGCCGAAGGCGTTGTAGAGCTGTTCGCCCTTCTCGAAGTCGGTCGAGATGAACTTCGTCTCGGTGCCGCGCTGTTCGGCGATCTCGATGAGGTGGTCGATGGCGTCCTCGCGGTCCTCCTCGGTCGCCTCGACGTCGGATCCGCACTCGGTGCAGGTGTGTGAGGGAGTCGATTTGCGTCGGTCGAGAACCTCTCGATCCGTGTTGCCGCACTCCTCACAGTCGTAGCTGATGACGTCCTTTCGGAGGTCCTCGCTGATCAGCAGGCGATCGACCGCGCCCATCATGAGGTTCCGTCGGGTCTGCTCGAAGCCGTAGGTGGCGAGGTCGCCCGCGTTGAGTTCCTCGAAGAACTCCTCCATCTGCTTTTTGTCCTTCATCACCTCGGCGTCGGCCAGCGCCTCCTCGGCGTTGTCGACGAGGTCCTTCAGGCCGGATTCGTCGGTGTAGGCGACGTCGAACTTCCCGATCACGTTGTCCTGGATCTCGTGGTGGAGGTAGTCTCCGTCCAGGAACTCGTCCTTGGTGGGCGAGGGACCGCCGACGAGGATTCCGTCGAGTTCGTGTCGCTTGGTGACGAACAGGTCGTTCGCCATCCCCGCGACCTCCTGGTAGAAGTTGTCGATCGCCTCGAGCCGCAGGCGGGCGAATCGCTGGGCGGACTGGCCACCCTTGCGCTGTTTGCCGGGAACGAGGGAGGAGGCGGACTTGACCGGTTCGACGCGTTTGCCCTTCAGCCAGCCGACGTTAGCCTCGCGCCTGTCGAGGACGATCAGGCCGTAGAGGCCCTGGTCCGCCATCATCTCCTCGAGCGGTTCGATGAGGAAGTCCGAGTCGCAGTGATAGCGGAACGACTCGACGGGCTGGGGCGGACTCTCGAGCACCCGCGTGACCATCTCGGTCTGGCCGCCGCCGGAGTCGACGGCGCCGGAGAACACGACCATCCCCTTCTCGGGCGGGTAGGTGTCGTAGTACCGCAGCCGGTCCTTGATACTCGTCAGCGCGTCCTGGACGGCCGTCCGGGTCTGCTTGGACTTGATGTTGGCCGCCTCGCTGTGTTCCTGAGTGACGTGTTGCACGACGTCACTGACCTGCCGGTCGTCGGGGATGTAGATCGATACGAGTTGTGTCCCGGACCCCTCGAAGTCCTTGAGGTCCTCGATGACCTTCCGGAACTCGTACTTCTTCCGGTCGGATTGCTCCTGCTCGCCCTCCTGGCTCATTGGCCGTACAAAACGGTGCTGTGGCTAAGTATTCTTTGACACGCGCCAGTTAGCGTGCGGTCTCGTCGCGACCGCCGTCGTCGAAACGCCGTCGTCATCGGGAAGATTCTCGAGGTGACGATTTAAGGGGTTCCCGTCCCACAGTCAGGACAGTATTCGAGTATGTCTTCCGAAACTGTATATGCCATCGCGAGCGGGAAGGGCGGCGTCGGGAAAACGACGACGACGGTGAACCTGGGAACCGCACTGGCCCGGGCGGGCGAGCGCGTCGCCGTAGTCGACGCGGACCTGGGGATGGCGAATCTGGCGGGGTTCGTCGGCCTGAACCCCGACTCGACGACGCTGTCCGACGTCCTGTCCGAACGCGCGTCGGTCGACGACGCGACCTACCGACTGGCGGAGAACATCGTCGCCGTTCCGAGCGGGACCGACCTCGACGACTACGCAGAGACCGCACCGGAGCAACTCCGCGACGTCGTCGACGAGCTCCGGTCGCAGTACGACGCCGTCCTCCTCGACGTCGGCGCCGGAATCACCCACGAGACCGTGCTCCCGCTGGGTCTCGCCGACGCCGTCGTCGTCGTCTCGACGCCCGAACCCGCGGCCGTCCACGACTCGACGAAGACGCTCGAGTTGACCGAGCGCGCCGGCGGCGAGGCCGCCGGCCTCGTCTTGACCCGGACGCGCCCCGAGACGGACGTCTCCTACGAGGAGATCGCCGACCGACTCGACCTCCCGCTGCTCGGGACGATCCCGGAGGATCCCGCGGCCCGCGAGAGCGTCTACGCCGGAACCCCGCTGGTCGTTCACGCACCCGACAGCCCCGCGTCGGCCGCGTACCGTCGGATCGCAGCCGATCTAGCCGGAATCGACGTTCCGAACGACCGCCCCGACGATGGGTCCGAATCGGACGATCGATCGGATGCGCCGCCCGCCGGCGCGCAGAATGCAGACGCGGACCCGGACGCGAACCGCGACTCCGAGGCGGAACAGGACGACGTCTCGAGTGCGATCACGGAGGCCGAATCCGAGCGCTAACGCCGGACGCCCGTCACCGTGACGAAATCGGTTGTCGGCCACTACCGCGAGGGTAGGGGGTCTCTGGCAGGGACAATACGCCTCGTCTACGGCCGAGATGTACCGAAATGGGGGACTACCGCGAGACGACGACTCTCGCCGAAACCGATCGTTGTGGAATCGCGGTTTCGAAATCCGAATCGGAAGTTACACGGCCTGTATCTGGATTTTATCGGGGCCTTAGCTCTTTGAGAACTGTAATCGTCGCGAGACAGTCCTCCCGTCTCGTCTTTCCGATTGGAACGAGGTGATTACTAATCGGGGAGTCTCTCGACGGCCCTCATATGGAGCGACGAAAGATCCTCCTCGGTAGTGGAACAGTGCTCGCAACCGTACTCGCTGGCTGCTCGAGTTCCGAGACGGACGATCCGAAATCGGACGACTCGGACGACAATTCGTTCGGCGATGACGGCAAAGACGAGAAAGACGACAAAGACGACAAAGGCGATACGAACGGTGAGAAAGACGGCAAGGACGACGACAAAGACCACGAAAACGACAAAGACGACAAAGACGACCACAAGATCCCCGGATTCAAGAAGGGGAAGGTCAAGCTCGAGAGCGACCTGCTCTCGATCAAGAAGATCAAGCGCGACGGGAAGAAGCTCTACGTCGTCGTCGACACGAAGACGCTCGACGAGGACAAACTGGCCGCCGAAATCGAGTCGCTCGTGAAGACGCACAAGGACGCGATCGTCGATCCCGAGAAGTTCGCCGCGGAGATCGACACCATCTACTGGACGGTGGAACACGAGAAGAACCTGGTCGCCTCGTTCTACGTCGAGGTCGACTGGATCATCAAGCACCTGAAGGGCAAGCTCACGTTGCAGGAGCTCGTCGACAAGATCGCGGCGACGGCCCAGTAGGGGTGCGCTGTCGGCTGTAACCGACTGCGGGATTCGCCGGACGATCGCAGCGAATCCACCGCACTGACGTACAGCTACCAGTATCTCTCGCAGGCGGACGCCTGCGATCGACCGTCGAGACGAGGGTCTGTTCCTCGCAACTCGAGTCCGCCGTGACTCGAGCCGCCGGTGTTCTTTCGAGCGACGAGTCGCGTCGCGTCGTGCGCGCCAGAAGCGACAGCGACCGCTACATCGACCGCGGCGCGTCGACGCCGAGAATCGAGAGCGCGTTCGCGACCGTGTGTTTCGAGGCGGCCACGAGCGCCAGCCGCGCCTCGCGGACGTCGGGGTCGACGTCGTCCGCGAGGACGGGACACTCCCGGTAGAAGGCGTTGAACCGGTCGGCGAACTCGCGGGTGTAGGTCGCGATCTGGTGGGGCTCCAGATCGTCGGCTGCCTCGTCGACGACCGACGGGAACCGGGCGATCGTCTCGAGCAGGTCCCGTTCTTCGGGCGTCTCGAGCGGGTCGGCGTCGGCGGCGTCGAGGTTCAGCGCCTCGAGGTCGCCCTCGGGATCGACGTCGGCCTCCTCTAAGATGCCACAACAGCGCGCGTGGACGTACTGGACGTAGGGGGCGGACTGGGCCTCGAAGTCGAGCGCCTGGTCCCACTCGAAGGTGATCGCCTTCGTGGGCTGCTTCGAGACGATGTCGTACCGAACCGCGCCGATACCGACCTGGTGGGCGATGCGCTCGATATCTTCCTCGTCCAGGTCGTCGTCGCGGATCCGGTCGTTCAGTCGGGTTTCGACCTCCTCGCGAGCGCGGTCGATCGCCTCGTCGAGCAGGTCGTCCAGGTCGACGCCGGTACCTCTGCGAGTGCTCATCTTCCCCTCCGGGAGGTTCACGTAGGAGTAGAGCACCTGCCGCAGCGGATCGGTGTCGTTACCGAGCAACTCGAGGGTCGTGCGGAGCTGCTTGGCCTGGAGCTTGTGGTCCTCGCCGAGCACCGTCACCGCGCGATCGTAGTTGTCGAACTTCCACTCGTGGTGGGCCAGGTCGCGGGTCGGGTACAGCGAGGTGTCGTCGGCGCGCAGGAAGACCAGGTTCTTCTCGATGCCGTACTCGTCGAGCTCGAGCTGCCAGGCGTCTTCCTCGTAGACGGCCTTGTCGAGCTCCTTCAGTCGGCCCACGAGGTCGTCGGTATCGCCGTTGCGCATGAACTTCGTCTCCTTGACGAACTCGTCGAACTCTGCCGGCAGGCGCGCGAGACACTCCTTCATGCCGCCGAGCACCTGATCGACGACCTCGCTGACGCGCTCGTAGGCTCCCTCGTCGCCCCCCTCGAGTCCCTGCATGATGGCCTCGATCTCGGCTTCGGCCTCCTCGACGGCCTCCTCGTCGGCGTTCTCGAGGAAGGCGTTGCCCTTCCGGTAGTAGCGAACGAGGTCGTACTCGGGGCGGTCGCGTTCGGGCTCCGTCTCGAGATCCTCCTCGTCGAAGGTCTCGTAGGCCCAGGTGAAGACGGCCATCTGCCGGCCGGCGTCGTTGACGTAGTAGTGGCGGTCGACGTCGTAGCCGGCGTAGTCGAGCAGGTTCGCCACTGCGTCGCCGATGATCGGGTTCCGCGCGCGGCCGACGTGGACCGGTCCCGTCGGGTTCGCGCTCGTGTGTTCGACGACGACGGACTGCTCGCGGTCCTCGAGTGCGCCGTACGTGTCGTCGGTCGCGGTCTCGAGCGTTTCCCCGAGGTAGGCGTCGCTCGGCAGGAAGTTGAGGTAGGGCCCCTGGGTCTGGACCTCGGAGACGTAGGTCAGGGCGTCGGCATCGATTTCGTCGGCGAGCCGGCCGGCGACCTGCGGCGGCGGCGCACCGGCTTCGCCGGCGAGTCGGAAGGCGACGCTCGAGGCGAGTACGCTTTCGACGTCTTCCGGCGGTTCTTCGATCCCGAGGTCGTCCGTCGGGAACTCGAGGGTCGACAGGGCCTCCTCGAGGGCACTCTCGACCTCCGCGCGTAGAGCGAGGAACATACCCGCCCGTATTCAGGGGGCAACTAAAGGGATGTCGGGTTTCGTCGCGCTCGATTTCCGCTCCGGCACTGGTCGCGATTCGTCCCGTGAAACGACGGCATCGGCGTCAAAGACGATCGAGGCGTTCACCGAGTGTGTGACGACACCTCGCCTCGATCGTAGCCGATGGAGTCCGTACTAGATAGCGCAGCCAGGGTTGCGCTCAAGTCCCCTCGGAACGGAACGAGCGACGCCGAAGCGGGTTCGTCACCGAGGCGTTCACTCCGAATATGAGCCCTCGTGAGATCCTTCGTGAAGGGTGACGCCTAACGGCTGCGGGTCCAAGTCGTATACGACCAGGTCTTCGACCTTCGCAGCACCGTTCTCCGCGAAGAGGGAAACGCCTGTGCTGTCCCAGTCGGGAAACACCAGGTTCGTCATCGTCCGGTCCCCGTCGTTGGCGAAGATTTCGACCGTCGATCGGTCGACGAGGATGTGGAGTTCGATCGTCCCGTCCTCGCGCGGCTCGAGCGGCATGCTCGTCGCGTCTTCCTGTCCCTCGTCGAAGAAATCGTCCGCCGGACCGTCGGTGGACGAATCCGTCCGCTGGAACACCAGTTGGGGGACTCCTTCGGACGGAGACGCGTCGACAACCGGGACGTCGTCTGGGTCCGTGTAATACGTGACGAGGCTCTCGTCGTTTTCACCCTCTCGAACCCGGAATCCGAACGTATCGGCGCTGTGAGGATCGATAGTCGCGTGGATCTCGAGCGAACGACCCTCCGCGTCCGTTCCCTCTAGAGGATCTCTGCCCGGCGTGATCTCCCCCGAGCGCACCTCGGCGAGCGTTTCCCGCCGAAGAGTCGCTAGCTCCGCGACGGGACGCTGTCGCAGTTCGACGCCGTCGTCACCTTTCTCGAGGGTGAGTTCGCGCGGAACCGACATGCTCCCCCGCCATCCGGTCTCGGGAACGAGCTCGGCGTAGGGCCAGTGAGACGCCCAGCCGAGCTGGATCAGACGGTCGTCGGGTTCGTTGTCCCACGAGATCGCAGCGTAGTAATCGTAGCCGTAGTCCGCGAGTTCGCGACGTTCCATCGTGAACTCCGACCCGTCGAAGTCGCCGACGAGATGATCCTCACGCTGGTGGTCGACGGAGACCGTCATGACCCATTTGGTTTCGTCGCTACCCTCGACCGGCAACTCGAACAGATCGGGACACTCCCACAGATTCGCCTCGGGCGAGTGAGAATGATAGCCGTAGACGCTTTCGCTCTCGTCGCCGACGAGTTCGTTGTACTCGTCGTTCGTGAACGTGCTTTCGTAGGTCCAGTCGATATGGTCTTCGGAGCGATAGATCTCGATACCGGCGGGCCGCTCCTCCCCGTCTTCGTCTCCGTCGTGAACGCGGGACACGGCCATAATCCACCGCTGATCCGGTTCGTACCAGAAGACGTTCGGGTCGCGGAACTCCGGGTCGTCGGTATCGACGACCGGGTTTCCGTCGTACGGCGTAACCGTTTTGCCGTTATCCGTGCTGTACGCGATGCGTTGGTCCTGTATCGGATCGTCGAAGTGGGCGCCGGTATACGACAGAATCAGCGCATCTTCGCCGAATCCAGCCGTGTTTTCTTCGTCGATCGTCGCACCGCCGGAGAACTTCGCGATGTTGTTCTCGTCGTCGAAGGGCAGTTTGAGACCGTGGTACGCCCAACTGAAGAGGTCCTCGCTGGTCGCGTGTCCCCACTGGATCTTCTCCCACCAGGGATCGTGGGGGTGATACTGGAAGAACAGGTGATAGACGCCATCGTGATAGACCAACCCGTTCGGATCGTTGATCCAGCCGTTCGGCGGTGCAAAGTGGAAAGCCGGTCTCCACGGATCCGCTTCCGACCCTTCGATCTTTTCCGCGGTATCCGTCGCCGCGACACTCGGACTGGTGTGCTCGAGTGCCGTCGTCGCAAGCAGACCGGTTCCCGCTACGCGGATCAAATTCCGGCGACTGAGTTTCGATACTTCTCTCGACGATTCTCCGTCGTCCTGCGGATTGCTATCTCGTGGCACATCAGTTCCGATCACAGGTGTTCGTTAAAAATTAACGAAAGTGATTGTTTCTGGCCGATATATTGGACAAAGTACGGGTTTCGCGCACCAGAAACGAGCCGAGAACGCTCCGATCGACGCGACAGGTACTCAGTCGTATGAACCGACGTTTACCGCGGACTGCTGAGGTGAACTGATCGGCAACGACCGCAGTACCTTCGGACGTCAATCGAACGGCGCCGCAGCGATCCGAAACCTCGCCTCGTGAACCGGTCGGAACGTCTCGTCGGTCGCGTCGAACCCGTCCGGGGACCAGAATCGCGCCGCCGTCGCGTCGCTTCCCGCCACCGGGTCGCCGTCGGTTTCGGCGCGGTCGACGACGTAGTAGAGGTTCATCACCTGCTTTCCGTCGCGAGGCGGCAGGGACGCCGCGTCCAGCACCGCGAGCGCGTCGGGGTCGACGACGACGCCGGTCTCCTCCTCGAGTTCGCGAGCGGCGGCCGTCTCGGGCTGCTCGTCGGTCTCCATGTGGCCGCCGGGGAGGGTCCACTCGCCGACGCCCGGCGGGACGCCGCGCTCGACGCAGAGCACCGCGGACTCGACTCCGCTGCGATCGACGACGGCGACGGTCGCACAGGGAACCGGGTTGTGCCAGATCACGCGCTCGCAGTCCGAACAGTGCTCGCGCTCGCGATCTTCGACGCGGATCGACTCGAGACCGGTGCCACAGTGTGGACAGAACTCGGCTGGTCGGCTCACCATCTCAGAGCGTTTTCAGGCCGCTGCCGGTCAGTGGGACGACGACGTCGTCGTCGGTATCGACGACGCCGGCCTCTCGGTACTGGAGTAGCGCCGCCGGAGCGGCCGCACTGGTCGGTTCGACGTAGAAGCCGCCGCGGTGGAGTCGGTCGAGTGCGGTCTCGATCGAGTCCGACTCGAGCGCGATAACGTCGCCGTCGGTCGTCTCGACCGCCTCGAGGATCTCGTCCCGGCGGGCGGGGTCGGCGATCCGGATGCCGTCCGCGATGGTCTCGGTCCCGGCTCCCTTGGCCGGCGTCTCGCCGACGGCCTCGGCGATCGGGGCGTACCCCGCGGCCTGCGCGCCGAGCAGTCGCGGCATCTCGTCGACGATGCCGGCCTCGTTCAGCAGCGAGAAGCCGCGGTAGGCGCCGAGGAAGAGCGTGCCGTGACCGACCGGGAGCACGACGGCGTCGGGAACCGTCCAGTCGCGCTGGGCGGCTATCTCGAACGCGAAGGTCATCGTTCCGGCGTAGAAGGCCGGGTTCCAGGCGTGGCTGGCGTACCAGCCCTCGCCGGTCTGGTAGGGGGCCGCGTCGCCGTCGTCTCCCGAGGCAGTTCCGCCCTCGCCCTCGACGGCCTCGATGCAGGCGTCGGTGACGTCCTGTCGGCTCCCCTCGATCCGCACCGGACGGGCGTCGGCCCGCTGGATCGTCATCAGCTTCGACTGTTTGACGTCCGCCGGGACGTAGATGTCGGCGTCGATCCCCGCGCGGGCCGCGTAGGTCGCGATCGCGGCGCCGGCGTTACCGGAGGAGTCCTCGAGGACCTTTTCGACGCCGAGTTCGACCGCCCGCGAGAGCGTCGTCGTCGCGCCGCGATCCTTGAACGACCCCGTCGGGAAGACGTACTCGAGTTTGAACTCGGCGTCCCACTCGGGCGCCTCCACTATCGGCGTAAAGCCCTCGTAGAAGGTGACGTGTTGTTCGATCGGGAGAAACTCGAAGAAGGTCCACAGCCCCTCACTGGTGTCGAGTTGCGAGAGCGGGAGCGGATTCCCCTCGGGATGCGGCCGGTCCGTAAACTCGAGGGCGTGTCCGCAGGCACAGCGCCACGGTTCGTCGGGTCCGGCCTCGTAGACGGTTCCACACTCGGGGCAGATGAGATCGGATGCCATCTCAGTACTCGCCGATCTCGGTTGCGACCGAGCAGACGTACTCGCCAGTCGCGACCTGGGGCAGTCGGCGCGTTCGCCAGAGGATGCCGTCGCTGTCGGCTGTCACTTCCTCTTTCGGCTCGCCGAAGGGCGTCGTCACGGTAAACAGCGTCTCGCCGTGACGGACGCGGTCACCGAGGTCGGCCTCGAAGCGGACGAGGCCGCCGGCGGGTGCCCCGAACTGTTCGAACCCCTTCGCGCGGGTCTGAGTGTCCGGAGTGACGTCCTCGTCGTCGAGGAAGCCGTAGTACCGGAGCACGTTGAAGACCCCGTCGACGCCCTTCCGGATGCTCGACTCGTCCCAGCCGACGCAGCCGCCGAGTTCGGGATCGACCGTGGGAATTCCCTCGTCGGGCGCCGCGCGGGCGAGTTGGCCGTCGGGTCCCTTCTGGTCGAGCACGTAGCCGCAGCCGAACACCTTCGCGAGTTCGAGGCACTCGTCGTGGAGGCGGTGGCGCGAGCCACACCGAACGCGAACTTCGTCGATCATCCGACTGGTCGAGCCCTGGTGGAGGTCGAGAATCACGTCCGCCCGCGTGGCCGCCTCGAAGGTGGCGGCGGCGATCCGCTCGCTCGAGGTCCCGGTCTCGTTACCCGGGTAGGCGCGATTCATCTTCGTGTCGTCGATCGGGTTGCGGTGTTCGGCGATCTGGAACGCGTGGTAGTTGACGATGCCGGCGATCAGGATCGTCCCGCTGAGTTCGGTCGGATCCAGTTTCGGGACGACGCGCTGAATGACGCCGACGCCGTTGAGTTCGTCGCCGTCGCTCGCCGCCTGCAGATAGAGAGTCTTCCCCGTCCCTGCCCCGTTGATCACGGCGACGGGGAGACCGAACGGAGTGCCGTCTCGAGTCTCGCCGACGTCGAGACGACCCGTGTCGATCTCACCGGGGTCCGCGCTCGCCGTTCCGAGCGTCGTTGCCATGTCACTGCGGTTGAACCCGTTGGCCTTTATTGATTCGGTTAGGCCCCGATCCGACCCGGAACGATCGGCCGAGAGGAAAAGGCAAACCACTCGAGCCGACACTTCTCCTCATGAGTCTCCAACGGGACTCCCCGGCGGAGGAGGAAGCGGATCCGCTCGACGCTTTCCGGCAGTTCTTCGCGCTCGAGCGCGACGTGATCGTGCTCTCTGCGGCAATGTTCGCGTTCAGTCTCGGTTTCCAGATGACGAACCGATACATGGCCGAGTACATGTCGGCGCTGGGCGCGACGGCGCTCGTCATCGGGCTGTTCGGGACCTTCGGGAACATCATTAGCGCCGTCTACCCCTATCCCGGCGGAGCGATCTCGGACCGGATCGGATCGCGGTACGCGCTGACCGCCTTCGGGCTGTGTTCGACGCTCGGCTTCGGAATCTGGCTCGCCGCACCCGTACTCGCGGACGTGACGGTCGGGCCGACCTCACTCGGAATCCTCGCGATCTTCGTCGGCCTCGTCTTCGCGCAGGGCTGGAAGTCCTTCGGGCTCGGGGCTTCCTTCGCCATCGTCAAGCAGGCGGTGCCGCCCTCACAGCTGGCCGCCGGCTTCGCGAGCACAGAGACGTTCCGCCGGACGGCCTTCCTCGTCGGGCCGCTGCTCGCCGCCGCCCTGTTCTTCCCGTTCGGGTCGGCCGACAGCGACGTCGTCTTCGCCTTCCAGCTGATCCTGGTTGTCGCCGTCGTCTTCGGGGTCCTCGGAACGATCGTTCAGCACGTCCTCTACGAGACCGACGAGGACAGCTTCGGCAAGGAGTTCGAGGGCCTCTCGCAGCTCCTCGCGGATCTCCGGGCGATGCCCGACGAGCTTCGACCGCTGCTGATCGGCGACACCCTCGTCCGGTTCGCCAACGGCATGGTCTACGTCTTCTTCGTCATCGTCGTCACTCGCTTTCTCGAGGTCGGATTCAGCCTCTCGCTGCCCGCCGTCGGGGCGCTCGAGCTCACCCCGCAGTCGTACTTCGGCATCCTGCTCGGCCTCGAGATGCTCGTCGCGTTGCTGATCATGGTCCCCGCGGCGAAGGTGGCCGAGCGAATCGGCCTGAAGCCCGTCGTCGCGCTCGGCTTCGCGGTGTACGCGATCTTTCCGATCCTTTTGATCAACGCCCCGCCGGAAAACGCCGCCGTGCTCGCCCTGCTCTTTGCCTTCTCCGGACTCCGCTTCGCCGGGTTGCCGGCCCACAAGGCGCTGATCGTCGGGCCCGCCGAGATGGGAGCCGGCGGCCGCGTTACGGGGACGTACTACCTGCTTCGGAACCTGATCGTCATCCCGAGTGCGGCACTCGGTGGGCTCATCTGGGGCGGATTCTCGAACCCGCTGACCGGCGCGGAGCTGTTCGCCGGCTCGCCGACGCTCGCCTTTACCATCGCGACCGTCGTCGGGATCGTCGGCACGGCCTACTTCCTGCTGTTCGGCGAGGAGTTCGAGGCCTACGCCTGATCGGATTCGCGTGGCAGTAGTCGGGAGTGTGATTTTCAGTTAAACCACTCGTAGAACAGCTGTTCCGTACAGGCGATACAGGTACCGCGCGGTCAGCATCTGCTCGCTTTGCGAGCAGTCCACCGCCGAAGCGGACGAAGTCCGCGCAGGCGGCCTTTTTCATCGAAGTTTTTGCGCCGAGGGTGAGCGAGCACAGCGAGCGAACCCGAGGCGCAAAAAGTTCGTTGTGCACGTGCTGAGAACGAATAGCTCCACTCAGTCAGTCTCGAGAGCGAGTATCGAACCCGTGCTACCCTCTTCTCAGAGGAAGAGGTCGTAGTAGTACGGGCTGACGAACCCCTCGATGAACGCCGCGACGGCGAGCAGGATGCCCAGGCCGACGACGACCCAGAACGCTCGCTCGAGCGCGTCGACGACGTCCCGGGGCGTCGCACGGCCGCGGACGGTCCGCCAGGCGACGAGCCCCAGCCAGAGGCCGAGCGCGCCGGCGACGAAGATCGCGGGGATCTCGAGGATCCCGTGCGGGACGATGAAGGCGGCGAGTTCGACGAGTTCGACCTCGAGCCGGGCGTAGATCCCCATCACGAAGCCGTTGAACGCGAGCGAGACGAACGCGGGGACGGCGAGCACGAGTCCGGCGTAGGCCGTCGTGTACGCGACCATCCAGTTGTTACCGAAGAACTCGAGGGCGGCCGCCGGCGGGACGTGACCCTCGAGTCGGGCTGCAATGGACGTTTCGACGGTGCCGGCCAGCGGCTCGGCGACCACCCAGCCCGCCCAGAACGAGACGACGGCCGTGACGACGACGAAGGCGTGCAACAGCGGCGTCGTCCGGACGAACGACACCATCTCTCGCCATCCCCGGCGCAGGCCGCCGGTGAACTGACCGCGGAGCGATCGGTCCGGTATCGACGGCGGCGAGAGCCGATCTTTCGAGTCGCCGTATAACGCCGTCTTCAACAGGTCGAGGAACGGAAACAGGACGAGCGTCGTGAGCAGCGTGCCGACGGAGACGACGTCGATCATCGCCAGAACGCCGGTGACGACCGACAGCGCGACCAGGCTGCCGACGGCGATGACGTAGTAGAACGCCGCGCCGACCGGCTGTCGGCGGACGAAGCTGGCGGCTCGAGAGAGCGAGCCGAAGACGCTCGCGTCGTCGACGACGATCGCGACCGGCGCGAACGCGAACACCGCACGGATCACCACGATCAGAAGCCCCGCGAGGAGTACCGCCGGCAGACCGACGAGGATCGTCGCGAATCCCGTCCCGGCGACGGCGCCGAGCAGCGCACCGAACAGGAGGGCACCGATCGCGACCAGCAGGAAGACGAGCATCCAGAGGACGAACTCGAGGACGTAGAGTCCGACGAACCGCAGCCAGAAGCGCCGGGCGCCCGCGAGCCCGACGACGAGTCCGCGGTCGTCGCGGAGCCGTCCGTAACAGGCCGCAAGCTGTGCCGAGGAAACCGCTCCCAGGAGCACGATACCGGCCACGATTGTCGCGGCGACCGTCACCGCTACGAGCAGGCCGAGCTCGAGCGTCACCAACTGCTCGGCCAGCGGAACGAGTCCCTCCGCCCACGCGTCGAACGCTTCGGGTTCGGCCTCGGGATCGGGCGGTTCGAGCGTTCCCGCCTCGAACTCGGTCCGGAGCAGTTCGAGCCGTCCGGTCAACTCGAAATAGAGGTAGCCGAGGAAGAGACCGAGAAACGGGATGACGCGAACGATAGCCGGTACTGCCGCGCCGAGCAGGTAGAACGGGAGGAGATCACCCGGCCGACGCCGAAGGACCGCGACGGCGGCGGAGGCCGACGCTGAAAGTGTCATACGTCTATTTTCTCGGATTCGGAGTTAAATCACCCGTTCGCGGAACCGCTCACCGATCGACCGGGATCGGCCGCGTACCGTCGTCAGCTGAACGTTCGATAGTCGAACTCGTCGGTGTTGTCGTCGGATTCCCGACTCGACGGCCGCGGCGTGAAGCCACTCGTGAGAACGACCGCGACGACCGCGAGCGTCGCCGAGAGGGCGACGAAGTCGGCGCTCGGATCGTACAGGTGCCACTGAAAGTCAGTACACACCCGATCGCACGATGGCTGTGCGATCGGTGCGTAAACCGTTTCCGTTGTTACTATAGCCGGCGAGGCCGGCACCGGTCGAAACGACGACGATCGCGACCGCGAAGACGGCGGTCGCGACGAGGCCGATGACGACGATTCCGATCACGCTTCCGAGCAGACCGCGCAGTGGTGACATATTCGTCATCCCGTTTGGAGGGCGGTACCGTAGCGGTTATACCCGAGCGCGACTGACGCCAGCGCTCGGGGACGCCGTTTACCGAGTGACGCGGCACGTGTGGCGGCGACGTTTACGTGGCCCGACCGCGTAGCGGGAGTATGGTCACGACGCTCTCTGCGGACCGACTCGCGGAGCTACAGGACGACGACGAGGAGTTCGCGCTCGTCGACACGCGACCCGAGGACAGCTACGAGTCCTGGCACGTCTCCGGGGCGCTTCACTTCCCGTTCGGGCCCGATGAGGAACTCGACGGCCGCCTCGAGGAACTCGAGGAACTGCTGGGCGACACCGAACGGGTGATCACCATCTGTGCGAAGGGGATCTCCTCCGGGAACCTGGCAACCCGACTCGAGTCGGTTACCGACGCGTACGACGTCCAGACCGTCGACGGCGGGATGAAGGGGTGGAGCGGCGTCTACGATCACGCCGAAATCGACGTCGGCGGTAACGCCCGGATCGTTCAGGTCCAGCGCCGCGCGAAGGGCTGTCTGAGCTACGTCGTCGGCTGCGGGTCGACCGGCGAGGCGGTCGTCGTCGATCCGACCGCAGACACCGACGAGTTCGCGATCGCCGCCGAGGAGGCCGGCCTCTCGATCGTCGGCGTCGTCGACACGCACGTCCACGCCGACCACGTCTCCGGCGGCCGTCAGCTCGCCGACGATATCGACGTCCCCTACTATCTCAGCGAGCGCGCCGAGGAACGCGACGTCGAGTTCGAGTACACCGGACTCGAGCGCAACGAGGTGCTCGAGGTCGGCGAGCGCGAACTCAAGGCCGTCGCCGCGCCGGGCCACACCAGCGAGATGATCAACCTCCTCGTGGACGAGCGGGCGTTGTTGACCGCCGACACGCTGCATATCGATTCGACCGGACGGACGGAACTCGAGTTCAGTGAGGACGGCGAGGCGCAACGCGCCTCGGAAAATTCGAGCGGTGAAACCGCGAGAGAGGGCGAGAAAGGGGCGCGCATGCTCTACGAGACGCTCCACCGGACCATCCTGGCCGAACCCGAGAGCGTCGTCGTCCTGCCAGGGCACGTCACCGTCACCGCCGAGGGGGAGTTCGCCCACGGCGCGCCCGGCGAACCCATTATGACGACGATCCGCAACGCTCGCACGGGGATCGACGTGCTCGATCTCGACGAGGACGCGTTCGTCGACCGGATGGCTGACGCCGGCGAGAAACCCTCGAACTACGAGGAGATCATCGACCGCAACCGGGGTGCACTCGAATTGCCCCCCGAGGATCGGGTCGAACTCGAACTGGGTCCGAACAACTGCTCGGCTTGAGGGAGGTCCGAGCGCGCGGACCACATCGAAGGCGACCGTTGCCGATCGATCGCGCGTTTGGCTTAGTCGTCGAAATCCTCGAAGTCGATCCGCGGAACGAACGGACCGAAGTCGGCTGTGCGACTCGCGATCGAGGCGATGCGGAACGTGTAGACAAGCAACACGATAAACGGGAGGAAAACGAGCGTCACGACGGCGCTCACGACCAGTACGAGTATCGCCGGATCGGTGATCGATTCGATAATCGAACCGTACACCATCATGAATATTCCGCCGCCGAGCAGCGTGGGAAAGCCGAGGTAGAGCAGGAGCTTCGAGAGGTGGGCGAGTTCGTACTGCATGTACAGCGTCTTGAACGTCTGTCGTGCGATGGCGAGGTGGCCGAGCAGTTCGATGAGAGCGTCGAGCGTCTCCAGAGTCTCCTCCGGCAGGTCGTCGGCGTAGTGGGTCCTGATGATGCGAGCCACGTAGAGGTGCGCCCCGTTGAAGTGTCCGAGCACTGCCGACAGCGCGTCGAAGGTCCCGAAGTCCGCGTTCTCGAGCGACCCTGCGACGATCTCCCCTTCGTCGGCGACCGCATCGACGAAGTCCTCGAGCCGACCGGCGAGGGCCGGATCGTCGACGGCTTCGGCGACCGGCCGAAGAGTTTCGGCGCGCTCGACGACGGTTCGGACGACGAGCTGCAGGAAATCGGCCGGCGCGGCCGGGCTGACGGACACCTCGGTCAGGGTCTCGACGTCTCGTCGAAACGACGCCATCGCTTCGAACCGGTCCTCGAGGTCGCCCGGCCAGCCGAGTTCCTGCGAGAGAATGAGCTGGTTGATCGCGAGCACGATCGTGATGAACGGGAGCGTGCCGCCGACGATCGCCGCGACGAGCGTCGTGGCGGTTCCCGGATCGGTGACCGGGATGTAGCCCGCGAAGCCGATGCTCGCGCAGGTGAGGAAGACGCCGGCGGCGAACAGCACGGTCAGTACGTATCGGTTCCCGTCGAGGAGCACCCACCGCTTGGCGGGTGACTCCCGGAGTCGCTCGTGAACCAAGTCGCTCTGGCTCACCTCCTCGTCGATGGTCTCGGCACTCATGTCTATCACCTCCACGCGACGACGAAAAAGCGTCGGTGAAGATCAAGATTGACGACTCCGAAGTCCCGTCCTCGTCGCCGATCCGCACAAGGGAGCGCGGATCCGCCGCCTCAGCGCGAGTAGGTCTCGAGCCGGTCGATCCGGCCGTCCGCGAGTTCGAAGAAATCGGCGAACTCGAACAGCGTCGTCCCCTCGTCGACCACGCGGCCGCGAACCGCGACGCGGTCGCCGTCGTCGATCACGTCCTCGAGTTCGTGTCGAGTGTCCGGATTCGGCCGATCGTCGCGCATGAACCGGACGAACGCCTCCCGGCTCTCGAACCGCCGATCGGATCGTTGCTGGACGAAGTCGGGAGCGAGAATCTCCCCGAGGACGCCGTACTCGTGTTCGTCGAGGGCCTCGTAGTACCGTTCGATCAGGGCGACGGTCTCCATGTCCACCGTACCGGCGCGAGCGCCAAAAGCGGCGTCATCCTCGGAGATTTCGCTCACCGTCCTCGAGGACGATCGCCGTTCTTCTCGGAACCGTTACAGAAACTGCGTTCAGCGAACCCTTACAACCGCGCCTGTCGATCACACTCGTATGGCAACGTCCGACGGATTTCGAGAGCTCCTCCCGCTCGAGGAGCTACGAGAGCGAGAGCGCGCACAGGTGAGCGTCGACGGGACGCCGCTCGCGGCGTTCTACCACGAGGGTGAGGTTCGGGTCGTCGACAATCGCTGTCCCCACATGGGGTTTCCCCTCTCCGAGGGGAGCGTCGAGGACGGCATCCTGACCTGTCACTGGCACCACGCGCGGTTCGAACTCGCCTGCGGCGACACGTTCGATCCGTGGGCCGACGACGTGCAGACGTACCCCGTCGAGATCAGCGGCGGAACGGTCTACGTGAACCCGAACCCCGAGCGCGACCTGCCGCCGGCGGCTCACTGGGCGAATCGCCTCGAGACCGGTCTCGAGGAGAACCTCCGACTCGTCGTCGCGAAGTCGACGACCGGGCTGCTGGACGCCGGCGTCGACTACCGGGAGCCGATGGCGACGACCCTCGAGTTCGGCACCCGCTACCGCCAGGGTGGTTGGGGGCCGGGGTTGACGATCCTCGGTTGCGTGGCGAACGTGATCGACGACCTCGAGCCCGAAGACCGGAAGCGGGCGCTGTACACCGGCGTTCGACACGTGGCGAGCGACTGTGCGGACGAACCGCCGAACTTCGACCAGCCGTCGTTTTCGACGCGCGAGGTCGAACTCGACCGTCTCAAGCGCTGGTTCCGCGACTGCGTCGAGGTGCGCGACGCCGACGGCGCGGAGCGCTGTCTCCGGACCGCCGTCGCCGCCGGCCGGTCGGAAGCCGAGGTCGCCGAACTGGTGTTCGCCGCCGCGACCGACCACCCCTACCTCTCGACCGGTCACGTCCTCGACTTCGCGAACACGGCCTTCGAGAGCCTCGATCACGTCGACCGGGGGCAGTCGGGAGACGTCTCCGCGAGCGGCGCGAGCGGAGGGTCGGCAGAGCCGCGCTCTGCCGGTGTGCTCGCGAGTCTGGTCGATCCACTCGTCACCGCGAGTCGCAGCGACGAACGATCCTCGTGGCGGCAGCCGGTCGACCTCGTCGCGCTGCTCGAGGGCGTCTACGGCGGCGAGGTCACCGAGACGAGCGGACTCGAGGAACTCGCCGGTGAGGGTGCGGGAACATCCTGGGCGCCACCCACTGACTTCCAGGATACGTTGCTCTCGGACGATCCGGAGGCTATCGTCGACGCGCTTGCGGACGCGATCTCGGCGGGTGCGACGACCGAAACGCTCGCCGCCGAGGTCGTCCACGCCGCCGCCACGCGCGTCGCCCAGTTCGGCACCGCCAACGAGTTCTCCGACTGGAACACGGTCCACCACACGTTCACGTACGCCAACGCGGTCCACCAGGCGACGCGTCGGACGGACGCGATCGAACTCTACCGGGGCGTCTTCGACGCCGCGATCAGCGTCTACCTCGACCGGTTCCTCAACACGCCGCCGGCACCGATCCCGGAAGCGGGCGCGAACGAGACGGGCCGCGAGCTCGACGCGATTCTCGAGGCCCTCCTCGAGACGTTCGACGCCGAGGGCGAGGTGAACGAGGCGGGGCGACTCGTCGCCGAGTTCTTCGACTGCGGCGGCGACCCCGCCGACCTGAAGCGGACGCTCGGCCACGCGCTCCTGCGGGAAGACGCCGGGTTCCACACGCTCCAGAACCTCGAGGCCGCGTTCCGGCAGTTCGATCTGGCCGCCGAGTCGACGAGCGCCCGCGGGGACGACTCGTCGATCGACCGCGAACGCCGTCGGCGCGTGCCCCTGATCGCGACGGCGCGGTACATGGCCGCCCACTTCCCGACCAGACGCGAGGCCGAACAGACGTTCACGATCGCCTCGCGGCTGAACCGGGGTGAAGCGATCCACGAGAGCTGATCGCGCGCTCGTGACACGGAGGGAATACTTTTCACCGGGATCGTCAAACCTGCCCGTATGAACGTCCGATCTATCGGCTTCGTCGCGCTCCCGGCCGTCGTGACGGGCTACGTCGTCGCTCTCGGCTACCGGATCGACGTTACGACGGTAGACGCGTTGGTCTTCTTTGGCTCGCTCGCCGCGCTCGGCGTCGCCACCAGCCTGGCGGTGCGCGACGGCGTCCGGATCGCCGTCGGCGCCTCGCTGCTGGCGCTGGCGCTCGTCCCTGGCTCGGAGAATTCGGACTCGGGCCGTCGTTCCGCTCGTTCGAGGGGCTCGCCGCTGCCGTCACGTTCGTCTGCGTCGGCGGACTCGTCGCGGTCGCGATCGAGTACGCGGTTTTGAACGCCGACCGGCTACCCGCCGTCTCGAGGATGGAAGCGCTCGCGAGCGGTGCGGTCGGTAGCGGACACCTGCTCGCGCTCGCGGCCGTCGCCGTCTCTCTCGGAGAGCCGGTTCCCGCACTCGGCGAGTTCGGCGGAGCGCTCCCCTCCGAGTACGTCGTGCTGGGACTCACGCTTCTCGGCGTCGTGCTCCTCGGTGCGATTCCGGCGCTGTTGTTCGTCCGCTGGCGGCTGGTCTCGCCGGCGCTCGTCGTCGCGGCGGGTTCGCGCTCGCCACGTACCGGACGTGGCACTACGTCCGGGACGCCATCCACGTCGGTGCCTCGCCGTCGCCGATGATCGTCTACGCGGTTTTCTGGTTCGTTCCCCTCGTCATCGCACTGGCTGCCGGCGTGCTCGAGTACGGTATCAAATCCCACGTCGGAACGCCTCCCGGACCGTCGCTGGGATAACGAGTCGGCCGTACGGCCGTCGACGTCCACTCGTTCCGAACGGACGCGGGGCGTCGTATCGACTGCCTTTTTTCGCGCCCGGCCGTAGGCTGGCTGTGGAGTGCCACGTCTACTACGAGGGCGACGACGACCCCGACAAGTGCACCGCGCGCCGACTCGAGAAGTTCGATAAGGCGACGCTCTATCGCAACATGAGGCAGGTGCCCTACGGGGTCGTCCTCAACCCCCACGCCGAGCAGGCGCTCTCGCCGGCCGACGCCGACGACTCGCTCAGCACGCTGGTCGCGCTGGATTGCTCGTGGGAGTCCGCCGAGGAGGCCTCGTTCCGAATGAACGGCGTGCACCGGGCGCTCCCCTTCCTCGTCGCCGCGAACCCGGTCAACTACGGCCGGCCCTTTCGGCTGACGACCGCCGAGGCGCTCGCGGCCGCGCTCCGTATCTTCGGCGACAGGGAGGCCGCCGAGGACCTCCTCGAGCCGTTCCGCTGGGGGGAGACGTTCCTGACGCTCAACGAGGAGCCGCTGCGCCGGTACAGCGAGTGTGCGGACTCGAGCGAGGTCGTCGCCGTCCAGGAGGACTACCTGGCCGACGAGGAGTGAGCGAACGCCCGTCAGCGGGTCGCACCCGGTTCCTTCTCCGGACGCCGGTCTCTCTCCGCCAGCGGAACCTGTCGGCTGACTGATCGGCATCGGGACCACAGCGGTTATATGCACTACGGGCCAACGAAGCGACATGCCAAGCTTCGACGCCGCCGAAAAACGAACGCTCGAGAAGATGATCTGCATGCGCTGCAACGCGCGAAACTCGCCGGAAGCCAACCGCTGCCGCAAGTGCGGCTACAAGAACCTTCGTCCCAAGGCGAAGGAACCGCGCGCAGCCTGATTTCGGCGCGAACCGGGTCGACATCGGCCCCGCATCTGTCTCGAGCGACCACGACTACTACCGGCGGGTCTCGCTACTGCGGACTCGTTGCTGACCGGACGATTCTCGAGCGGACCTCCCGGCGACCACCTATTAGTACCGCGTCTGTACTTTCGTTCTATGGATCACGATCACGCGGACCCCGACCACGCCGGCAGTCTCCATCACCTCGAACTGTACGCGTCCGACCTTGAGGTTTCGCTTCCGCTCTGGGACTGGCTGCTCGGCGAACTCGGCTACGAGCGGAAAAACGAGTGGGACGACGGCTGCTCCTGGATCAACGGCCCGACCTACGTCGTGCTCGTGCAGGCCGTCGATTCCGACCACCCGTTCGACCGCCGGGCCGCCGGACTGAACCACGTCGCGTTCCACGCCGCTTCTCGCGAGCAGGTCGACGACCTCGCGCGGCAGCTCCGCGATCGCGAGGACGCGAGCCTGCTGTACGAGGACCGACACCCGTTCGCCGGCGGCTACTACGCCCTCTACTGCGAGGACCCCGAGGGGATCAAAATCGAGGTCGTCGGCCCGAAGGAGTGAGTTCGCTTCCCAGTAGTTGGTTAGCCGTTTTCCTCTGACCCGGGCGAATCGATTCGTTACGTAGAGTCGTGCTGAATACACAGCGCGAATCCAGCACTCTCCACAGGTCGATTGACGAAAGGTAGTAATCTCGGCCCCAATTTCGATTCGCGACGATCAGAGCCGGGTTCGGCGGACGGAAGTATCTCTACGACTCGCTCCAGTAATTGGTTGCAGATAACGCAACTGTACCCCATCTATCATTTAGTACCTGACACCTCAACCGTTCTAATTAGTTGATAGTATTATATCGACCGGCAGACGATCGACGTATGCTGGATCGAAACCGTCGATCGGTCATAGCGGGTAGCGCAACCTTCCTGACTGGAAGCTTCCTCGTCTCGAATACGGCGGGAGGGGCGGAAGGCACGGGTGAAGGTACGGACGAGAACAGCCTCGGACTCGAAGTAACGGCGGACGACGTGGGACACGTCGACGAGAGGGGGTGGACGGTCTTCGACGTCTGTGTGAGGAATTACGGCGACGAAACCGCCTCGGTCCCGATCACGCTCGAAATCGCACACATCGACGAAGAGGTCGATACGCTCGAGGTCGGCCCCGGCGAGAGCGAGGACGAGCAAATCGGGTACTTCCACCCGCGCAGCCTGGGTCCCGGCGAACACGACTGGACCGTTACCGCCAGCGAGGAGAGCGAAACTGGTACGTTCGTCGTCGAAGCCGACGAGGGCTACGAAGACAGGGACGACGGCTACCATATCTCCATTCACACCCCGGTAGATGCGGAGGAGAACGTGATCGTCAAAGAAATGCACGACACTCGGGACACGGCGTCGTTTATGTTCAACATAGACGTAATGAACTACCGAGACGAGCCCGTCGAGGGTGAGTTAACCTTTGAGGTCGGCGACGTGGTGAACCAGCAGTCGCTCGAATTCGAGCCTCGCGAGTACAAACAGACGTACACGAGCTTTCGGCTCGACCCGGGCGAGCACGAGTGGACCGCCACCATCGGCGAGGATTCCATAACCGGTCGCGTTCGGGTCGTCCGCGAAGACGAGGACTGCTAGACAGCCCTGCCTCTCCGGAGCACTTCCGATAGTGATACCTGGCAATCGAGGCGAGCCATCCGATGCCCGAAACGCACGCTTCTCGCTGGTGTGCGCGTCGAGCGGCGAACTGAATTCCACAGCAGTGAGCACGGTCATGATTGTCAACGGAAGATGCATAGATGTGCTCTATTCTGCTCCGGCTGTGTCCGACGGAACGCTCTTCGTCACGGGCGAGAACCACCTTACGGCGCTCGATACCGCGGACGGCTCACTCGCGTGGGAGCGGGAGTTCGAGATCGACGAGTCGATTCCGGATCCGACGGTCGCCTTCGACACCGTCTACCTCGTCGTCGATGAAATCCTCTACGCGTTCGATGCCGACGACGGTTCGGTCCGGTGGGAAAAAGAGATGATCGACGCGCGTCCGATTCGTTCCGAAGCCGGCGATCCAGAGCCAGCTTCGTTCCGACCGGAGACGGTCGCCGTCGCGAACGGCACCGTCTACGCCGCGCTCGCCGGTCCAACGTACGACGAACAGGATTCCGGACGGGCGTTCGGTGCGGTCGACGCCACGACTGGTGACGAACGGTGGGGGATCGGGTTCTCTCCCCACGACGACGAGGACAACGTCATCACCGAACCAATCGTTGCAACTGGACAGTACGTGTATGCGGATGACAACATCTCGTTGAACGGTGTCAGGTTCGATGTCGAAACCGGTGACGCAACTGGGAACGAGTATGCGGTGTGGGCTGGGACGGACAGCGTCCGTATCGATACGGACGGCTCGGAGCGGTGGGTCCTCGAGTTCGACGACTACCTCCCCGACATCACTGCCTATGACCGGCCCGCTGTCACTGCCGTCGACGAGGACACACTCTACATCGACACGGGCGAGGAACTCGTCGCGATGCGTCGTTTCGACGATGCGGACGAAAGGGACGATGAGCCAGAAGACGAAGACGAGAAATCGGACCAAGACGACGACCAGCAGGGCGATGAAGACGTAGACGCCGGCGACGACGAAGACGAGTCCGGCTGTCCAGACGACGATCCGACCGACGAGTGATGACAGCGCCCCATCGGAAACCTGACAATATCGAAGCGGGGAAGGGAGACGACGGCGATGGAGATGACGGAAACGAGACGGGCGCCGAAGACGAACCGATACCGCCGACGTTCCCGGCTTTACGACCGGTGCCGGCCTCGTCGGCGGTGCGCTCGTCTTCGAGTGGCCGCATCCGGAAAGGCGGCGACGAATTGACCGGGTCGACGAACCGGCCGAGTAAGGTCCCATCGTTTGAGTTGACCGCTGGTTCGTGCCGCATTCGCGCTCTGTATTCAGCAGGCCACTTCTGACGGTGACCAGTGAATTCGATTATCACTTCGTTACCTGCTTGACCTGCACGGAACGAATTTTCACGAGTCTTTCTGAATACCGAAACTGTGCTCCTCTCTGCTGTTACTCGTCGGGATACTTCGGCTCCCGCTTCTCCGCCCGCTCGAGCGCCGTCTCCACGACGTCCCGCACGTCGCCGTGGAAGACGTCGCCGTGACCCGCGTACATGTGTTCGACGCCGTCGGGCAGCCGCTCGAGCAACTCCTCGATGCTCTCGATGAGCCGTTCTCGCGACTGGCCGGCCATGTCGGTGCGGCCGAAGCTTCCGTAGTCGAAGGCGCCGTCGTCGTGGACGACCACGTCGCCCGAGAACAGCGTCGTCTCGGAGACGAACGAGACGTGGTCGTCGGCGTGACCCGGCGTGTAGACCACGTCGAACTCCTCGTCCCCGATTTGGACGGTATCACCCTCCTCGAGTTCGTGGGTTCGCGTCGGGTGGTCGTCGTAGGCGTACACGTCGGGATCGAAGGCGTCGCAAACGGCCTCGAGCTGGGCGACGTGATCGCCGTGCTGGTGGGTCATCACGACGGCGTCGAGTTCGTCGGTGTGCTCGCGGATCTCGCCGACGACGCCGTCCCAGCCGCCGGCGTCGACGAGCGTCGTCCGACCGTCGGTCGTCAGGTAGGCGTTGCACGTGAACGTCTCCGCGTCTTCGGTGACGTGATGGACCTCCATACGGGGACCGTCGTGAGCCGGTGGCAAAACGATGGCGTCCGAACGCGGCGCCTCCGCAGCCCTCGTTTCAACCGGTTCACATCTTACCGCGGAATTTTTCAGTCCCAATCCCCAATAGAACACCGTATGGGATTCGGGAGCTACGACGAATCCGAGCAGCAAGAGGTCGACGCTGATTTTGACGACGATGACGCCGTTCAGTCGTCAGAGAACAGCCACAAAGGATCGTTCGAGTTCGAAAACGGCGCCTCGAGCGACGAACTACTCGATCGTCTGGAGGAGATCAAGGACGATTCCTGAATGAAGCCTGGGGCGCGGGCGCTGGGCGTTGCCGAGTCGTACCGCGACGAACCCGGCCGTACTCGCGAGGAGTGTCGAAGTACGGTCGCCGGAGCCGTCGTCCGGGCCGACCGCGTATTTGACGGCCTCGAGTACCAACGGTGTACCGTCGGCGGCACCGACGCGACGACGGCCGTCCGCCGACTCGTCGGCGAACTCGGGCGACCCGACGTTCAGTACGTCCTGCTCGGCGCCGTCGCCCCGGCGTGGTACAACGTTCTGGATCTATCGACGATCCACGACGCCGCGGAGCGGCCGGTGATCGCCGTCACCTTCGAAGCGAGCACCGGTCTCGAGGCCGGCCTCGAAGACGCTTTTTCTGGTGCGGAACTCGAGCAGCGCCTCGAGACGTATCGCGCGCTGCCGGAGCGCCGAGCGCTGTCGGTCAACGGCGAAACCGTCTACGTCCGGAGCACCGGACTCGAGCCCGACGACGCGGACGCGGTCGTCCGGGCGTTTACCCCCGAAGGAGGCCGTCCGGAACCGATTCGGGTCGCCCGGCAGGCGGCTCGAGCGGCGGACTCGTACGCGAGTTCGCTCGAGTGATCGGCGCCACCGGAAGTCGTGACCGGAAAGCCGTAGTAGGAAGCCGCCCGAGCAACCGCCATGGGAGAGATGGAGGACCTCTGTGTCACCGACTGTACGCGCTGTCCGGCGCTCGTCGAGTCGCGCAGCCAGATCGTCAACGGCACCGGTCCCGAGGACGCCGACGTGGTGTTCGTCGGCGAAGGACCCGGCGCTCAGGAGGACAGTCAGGGCGAACCGTTCGTCGGCCGAAGCGGCTCCGTGCTCGACGAACAGCTCCGGACCGTCGGCCTGGATCGGGACACCGTCCGCATCACCAACTGCGTGCGCTGTCGTCCGCCAGAGAACCGCGACCCGACGAAAGAGGAACTCGAGAACTGCCGCGGCTATCTCGTGCGCGAAATCGACCTGCTCGACCCGGACGTGATCGTTACGCTCGGCAAGGTCCCGACCGAACACCTGCTCGATCGCGATGTGGCTGTGACGAAGGAAGCCGGCTCCGTCGAAGACATCCGGATCGACGATACGCCGCGCCGACTGCTGATCTGCGTTCACCCCGCGGCGACGCTGTATGACCGTAGTCAGGAGGAAACGTTCCAGAACGCCATCCAGCGGGCCGCAGAGCTCGCCGACGTCGACGGCAGCGAGGGCGGACAGACGCGACTCGACGGCTTCTAACTCCCTTTTTCGTCCCAACCGTCAGTTCCCTACCGGTGGTCGACGATCCGGTTTCTTCGTTCAGAACTACAGTTGACTCTAAATCGGACGATTCGTTACGTACGGATCCGAACGTCCCGTCCGACCTATTTCGGTCGTACATGTAAGGAGACTCGCCTTCGTATTGCGAACAACGTCCGTTGCACTTCGATATCGTCTGTAAGCGGTTTTCGTTCGAAACGGTCACACCACTGGAATTCGGTCTGGTCGCTAGTCGTAGTATTCAAATGTGGAGTTCACGCCCCCGAGACACAATTTAAAAACGGGCTACCTGTAGGGCCTGTGCGTAATAGACGTTTTACGGGCGTTTTTGAATAAACGAACCGTACTACTATCTGATATCGTTATACTTCGTCCCGATCCGTGAACGTGTAGCGCCGCGCGATCGCGCCGTTTTCGAACTCGTGGAAATCGGCGAACTCGAACTCGACGGTGTCGCCACCCTGCCGACCCGAAAAGGAGCCCCGCACCGCGACGGTGTTCCCGTCGACGACGACGTCGTGGACCTCGTGCGCGCCGTCCTCGAGCGGCCGACCCTCGAGGTAGAACTCTCGAAGCTCCTCCCGGCCCGTGATCGCGCCCTGGCCCGGGCGTTCGTACCGAACGTCCTCGGTGAACAGTTCGACGAGGTCGTCGTAGCGTTCGTCGTCGACCGCCTCGTAGTAGTCCCGTACCACCGCCTCCGGATCGTCGTCGACCATATCGGGAGCTACGGGTTCGATCACGTAATACCTGCGCTACCGGGACCGTCCCCTCTCACGGGCCTCGCCTCCTCGATTTCACCGTTGCGCTGCGCGCAACGCTATCTGCGGCAATGGCAATACACTTCTTTCCGCCGTCCCGAGAGCGGGTATGAGCACCGTTACGTCCGATCAGCAGCAGTCGCTCGCCTCCGTCGTGGTCGTCGACTACGGCCTGGGGAACCTCCGAAGCGTCACCCGCGGCCTCGAGCGAGCCGGCGCCGACGTGGAGATCACCGACGATCCGGACGCCTTCGCCGACGCCGACGGGGTCGTCCTGCCGGGCGTCGGCGCGTTCCGCGAGGGCGTCGAGAACGCCGATCCGCTCCGGGAGGACCTCCTCGAGGTCGCCGAGAGCGGCACCCCGCTGTTCGGGATCTGTCTCGGAATGCAGATGCTGCTCACGACCAGCGAGGAGGGCGAGAACGAAGGTGAATCCGCGGTACAGGGACTCGATCTGATCCCCGGGACGAACGTCCGGTTCGCCGAGGGCCAGAAGGTCCCCCACATGGGCTGGAACGAACTGAACGTCGAGCGCGACCACCCGCTCGTAGAGGGTGTCGATGGGCAGTACGCCTACTTCGTCCACTCCTACTACGCCGTGCCGGACGACGAGGTCACAGCGGTCGCGACGACCGACTACGAGCGCGTATTCCCCTCGATCGTCGCCAACGAGGCCGGCAACGTCTTCGGCACGCAGTTCCACCCCGAGAAGAGCGGCGAGACGGGACTGCGGATTCTGCGGAACTTCGTTGAGATCTGCAGTCAGGAGTAACGCCGGACACAGCCCCGTGATATCATTTTAAGGACGTTCACCGAGGACCGACAGCCATGTACGGCGTTCTCACCGACGATCACGACCTCGCTCGAGCGGGCATCGGCGACGTCGCGTACTACTTCACCGAGTACGTGGACGGCCGGAGCCGGGCGCCGCTCGAGGGGGCGATCAACTCCGTCGCCTGCTGGGGCGATACGGGGACGGTTCGCGACGAACCGGACCGGGCGGCCGTCGACGCCGACGGGACGCGCGCGACGCCCGACGCGGAGGGCCACCACTGGGGAACGGTCTGCCCGACCGATCCCGACTACCGCGCCGGCGTGCTCGAGCGGATCGAACGAGCCGGTGCGGTCGGCGACGTGCGACTCACCACGCTCGGTTTCCCGGGAGACTCGTTCTGTCACTGCGACCGCTGCGAGCGCCGATTCGACGCGAGCGAGTTCGAGGACCGCGACGCGTGGCGCACCGACGTCATCACCGGGTTCGTCGCCGAGGCGGCGACTCGAGTCGAGGATGACCTGATCGCGACGCTGTATCCGGACCCCTATCCGGGCAACCTCCGGGAGCGCGCCGGGCTCGATCCGCACGCGCTCGCAACTCACGTCGACGGCTTTCTCGTCCCTCTCTGTTGTCCCGGCTACGAGACGACCTACTGGGTCGAGTCGCTCGCCCGCGGCTTCGCCCGCGAACTCGAGGACCTCGAGGCGTCGTTCGCGATCCAGCTGTCGGCGACCGAGATCGACGCCGACCGCCTCGCCGGCGTCACGCGGCAGGTCGAGCCGTACGCGGACGAGATCGTCTACGGAACGTATCCGGACGACGCCGAGACGGTTCGGGACACGATCCGGCTACTGCGGGAGGACGAACCGGTCGCCGCGGCCGACTAGCACAGTTTCGTCAATTGGTTAGAAGCGTGAAAAGCGTATAAGCGAAGCAGGTACCGCTGCGGTCGAGTTACGAGCGTTGCACCCGCGAGCGACCGCAGGGAGCGAGCGGCCTTTTTCATCGAAGTTTTTTGCACTCGGGTCGACTGCGGCGACCCCTCGTGCAAAAAACTTCGGTCCTAGAGAAACTCGCGAACCTCGGAGTACCACATGTCGTGGTAGTCGACGTGTCCGACGCGGCGGGCGATCGCTACCGCGAGGACGTGCCAGCAGAGTTCGGTGGGATCCTCGTCGTCGAGATTGTACTCGCTGTCCTTGCAGGTACAGCCGCCGTCCTCGACGATGTACTCGTCGTCGTAACCGACGACGATCGTGAAATCGCGGTAGCTCTTCACCCGGTTCTCGCTAACCGCTTCGATGGCGCGAACCCCGCGATCGCCGTGCAGGTTCGAAATCTGCTCGACGATTTCCGGCGTCAGCTCGCCGGTCTCCTCGAGTCGGGCCTGCCAGCGCTCGACGGGATTCGCTTCCGACACGCCAGAAACTCGGTGACGGACCGTAAAATCGGTTTGGTTGTTCTGCGAGCGGATCACCGTCCCGATCGGGACGCCGTTCCCCGTTCTCGCATTCGGTCGTGCGAACGACGGGAGCGGTTTCAGTAGGCGCCGAGGGACGGAAACGGGTAGGAAGAGATCGGTCGGCTCGTGCGGTCGCGGTCGTTACTCCTCGTCGTCTTCGTCGTCTTCTTCGCCGTCGCCTTCCTCCTCGTCCTCGGTGTCGCCTTCCTCTTCGTCCTCAGTGTTGTCTTCCTCCTCGTCCTCGGCGTCGCCTTCGTCGTCGATTTCGGAGTCGGGGGTCGCGCCCTCGAGGACGAGCGTCAGCTCTTCGTCCTCGTCTTCCTCCAGCGTGACGGTCTCTTCGACGGTGTCGAACTCGTCGTCGGTGCTCTCGGCGGTCACCGTGTACTCGCCCTCGTAGATGAGGCTGACACCCGACAGTTCGCCGTCGTTGACGTCGTCGCCGTGGTTGGAGGTAAAGTCCTCCTCTTCGTTTTCGATCGTGACGTCGAGACCCGTGGAGACGGCTTCGCCGTCCTCGTTCTCGAAGTAGATCGTGAGATCGCCGGGGTTGTCCAGAGCGAACCCGTCGTCATCGTCGTCGGCCGCCGTCTCGTCGTCCGAACACCCTGCCAGTCCAACTGTCGTCAGGGCGGCGATGGTCGTACCGAACTGCCTGCGGGAGAGCACGTTTCGTTCCATGGTCCCTCTGAAACAGTAGTCCCTGATAAACTTTCAGATTTCCTATCAATTGGTCGTTGGTATCAATTGACGGACGTCGATAAATACCGTGCGTGGCGTTATTTCCCGTGGAGGTGGCTCACACGTACTACCGGCTCTGACCGAAGCGGGAATCACGTCGTTTTTCGACCTCCACCGACGAGAGATCGTATGCGCGTCACTGAGGGCGGGATCGAACTCGAGGTCCCCGGCGAACAGACCGAGGGCGTCGAGGAGTCGGTGTTCTACAATCCGCGACAGGAACTGAACCGGGATCTGACGATCGCGACGCTGCGGGCCTTCCGCGAGCGCGAGCCGCGAGCGGAGTCGTACCTCGACGCGATGACGGCGAGCGGCGTCCGCGGCGTCCGGGCCGCTGCCGACGACTGGAACGTCACCTGCTGTGACGTCGACGAGGAGGCCGTCTCGCTCGCCCGGGAGAACCTCGAGCGAAACGACTGCGAGGCGACCGTCGAACGCCGCGACGTCACCGCCCTCATGCACGAGGAGGTGTTCGACGTTATCGATCTCGACCCCTACGGGACGCCGATGCCCTTCGCCGACGCCGCGTTCGCGAACTGCCGGGATCTGGTCTGCGTGACCGCGACCGACACGGCGCCGCTGTGCGGGGCACACTTCAACAGCGGCGTCCGCTCCTACTCCGCGGTCCCGCGAAACACCGACTACCACACCGAGATGGGCGTCAGAATCCTGCTCTCCGCACTGGCTCGCAGCGCCGCCCGCTTCGACGTCGGTGTCGAACCGCTACTGACCCACGCGACCAGCCACTACGTCCGGACCTACCTCGAACTCGAGCACAAGCCCACCGCAGCCGACGCCGCGATCGACGAACTCGGGCATCTCTATCACTGCGAGGACTGCCTCCACCGCGAGGCGGATCCGGGGTTGATCGCCGACCCGATCGAGACCTGTCCGAACTGCGGGGGAACGCGGATCCTCGCGGCCGGGCCGGTCTGGCTCGGCTCGATTCGCGATCGCGAGTTCGTCGCCACCGTTCGCGAAACGGTTCCGGCGTCGTTCGGGACCGCCGAGAAGGCACGAGAGCTCTGCGAGACGCTCGAGGCCGAACTCGACGAGCCGACCCACTACGACCAACACAAGCTCTGTCGGAACTGGGGACTGCCCGCGAACGCGATGGCCGACTTTCTCGCGGACCTTCGAGAGGCGGGCTACGAGGGCTCGAGAGCCCACTACGGCGGGACGACGTTCAAGACGAACGCCTCCGTCGAGGAGATTCGCGAGGCCACCGCGGACTCGCTCGTCTGATCGACTTGCTTCGGTTTCGGTTGTTACTATACTGCCGGCCTATGCCACACGACGGCATATCTTTCGCCGTCACGATGATCGACGCGTGGTCGATCACAGACGAGGACTCGAGTTCACGAGGTACGTCCTGCGACTCGCCCGGACCGAACAGCTAACGCTCCTCGCGGCTGGCGTCGCCTTCTACGGATTCATCTCGCTCGTCCCGCTGATGTTGCTCTCGTTGGCGGTCGCTGCGTCGATCGGCGGCGAGACACTCGCGGCCCGGGTCACGACCGCGGCCGACGACATCCTGACGCCGTCGGCCCAGCAAGTTCTCGCCGAGACGCTCGTCGACGAGTCCGGCCGCCAGGGAGCGACGGTCGTCGGTGCACTCGGCCTCCTCTGGGGCTCGAGTCGGATTCTTCGCGGTCTCGATCGCGCCTTCTCCTCGGTGTACGGCACCGCAGCGTCGAAATCGCTGGTCGAGACGCTCTGGGACGCGATGGTCGCCGCCGTCGCGATCACGATCGGACTCGGACTGGTCGGCATCCTCGACCTCGCGTTCGCGCTCGTTCCGTTCGACGGACTCGCGTTCATCGGGCCGATGTTCGTGCTGCTGGGGCTGATCGTCGCATTCTGGCCGCTCTACGTGATCTTCCCGGACGCCAACGTCGGACCCCGAGAGGCCCTCCCCGGGACGCTCGTCGCCGCGTTCGGCTGGTTCGTGCTCAGCCGAACCTTCTCACTGTACGCCGGAGTCGCCGGCGAGTACGCGTTCTACGGCGCACTCGGGGCCGTCTTCCTCGTACTCGTCTGGCTGTACGTCGGCTCGATCATCCTCATCTTCGGTGCGATCCTCAACGCAGCGATTGCCGACCGTGAAGCGGATCGGCAGCTACAAAGTCCCCGCCCTCGACAGTTTTCCACAGAAGCGATGACTGACGACGCTACGGGTGCCGACGAGGGGACCACGCAGGATCGCCCGGGTTCGGGCGACGCGGAGCGAACGGGAACGCGCTCGAGCGCCCGAACGCGGGACCGTTCGGACGATCCGGCCGCGCTCCGCGAGGAACTCGAACGGCTGCGCGACCGCGTCGACGAGTTCGAGGAGGGGGTCGAACGCCGCACGGTCAGGAAAGAATCCCTCGAGAGCGAACTCAAGCGGTACGTTCGCAGCCGGGTTCGACGGAGCCACGCCCGCGACTGGGGACCGTACCTCGTCTTGCTGTACGGGACGGCTATGTCAATCGCGGCGTTTTACTTCCTCGCTGGCGGCTGGGCGATTCTGGCGATGTTCGTCGTCTGGACGTCCACGCTCGGCGTGTACGTGTTGATGGTACTGTTCGGCGCCGGTCTCTCGCTGTTCGGGGTTCCCGGACAGCTTCGCGACCGCGTCGGCGAGTGGCGGTCCTGACGCTGCTCCCGGCCTGAAACGAACGACGTGCTTCTCTGCCCCGATCATAATGTCCAGCACGTTGACTACTACCGTGAGGCGGTTCGAATCGGCCTACGCCGAAGCAATCAGAGACAGTTCCCCCGAGTGGATGGCGCTGAGTTTGCACTCCGCTCTCACCTCGGCAGTGTCCGGTTCGTCGCGCAGGCGGTCGTCCTCGGCTACCGGTTCCGGGACCGTCACCGGTTCGTGCCGTGGCTCGGAATCGTCACGGGCGGCTACGCCGTCGTGGTCGAACTCGAGGAACCGTTCCAGATCTCCCGGGGGGAGGGCCGTGATCGAACCCGACGCGCTGCCGACCGTCGTCGGTCTCCCGAAGTTCCTCTCGGCTCTGTCGACGCTCGTGACGCGGACCGAAGCGACGGGCTAACGACTCGTAACGGACCGAAAAAATGCGCAGCGGTAGTGTCGTCGGTTAGAACGTCTCGAGGTAGCGGTCGAGTTCCCACTGGGAGACGTCGATCAGGTACTCCTCGAACTCCTGACGCTTGGCCTCGACGAACTTCTCGCCGATGTGTTCGCCGAGCGCGTCGTAGATAACCTCGTCCTCCTCGAGGGCGTCGACGGCCTCGCCGAGGTTCGAGGGGAGCGTCTCGATGCCGTACTCCTCGCGTTTCTGCTGATCGAACTCGTAGATGTTCTCCCGGACGGGATCCGGACAGTCGAGATCCCGCTCGATCCCCTCGAGACCCGCGTGAATCATCGCGGCGATCGCGAGGTACGGGTTACAGGAGGGGTCAGGCGAGCGCAGTTCGACCCGCGAGGCTGCGGGAACGCGGGCGGCGGGTTTGCGGATCAACGACGAGCGGTTGCGGTCGGACCAGGCGACGTAGACGGGCGCCTCGTAGCCGGGGACGAGGCGCTTGTAGCTGTTGACCGTGGGGTTGGCGATGGCGGTGATCGCCGGGGCGTGCTCGAGGATGCCGGCGGTGAAGGCGTGGGCTTCCTCGCTCAGGTCGAACTCGTCGTCGTCGTCGTGGAAGGCGTTCTCGCCGTCCTCGGTGAACAGCGAGAGGTGGGTGTGCATGCCCGAGCCGTTGACCTCCGGGATGGGTTTGGGCATGAACGTCGCGTGGTAGTCGTGCTGGGCGGCGATCGCTCGGACGACGGTGCGGAAGGTGCCGACGTTGTCGGCGGTCGTCAGGGCGTCGTCGTACTCGAAGTTGATCTCGTGTTGACCCTCGGCGACCTCGTGGTGGCTCGCCTCGACCTCGAAGCCCATGTTCTCGAGGCCGTAGATGATGTCGCGGCGAACGTCGCTCGCGAGGTCCTTGGGCGCGAGGTCGAAGTAGCCGCCGTGGTCGTTGGTCTCGGTCGTCGCGTGCCCGTCCTCGTCCTCCTCGAACAGGAAGAACTCGGGTTCGGGCGCGGCGTTGACCGTGTAGCCCATCTCCTTGGCGCGCTCTAAGGCCTGTTTCAGCACGTAGCGCGGGTCGCCCTCGAACGGCTCGCCCGTCGAGGTGTTGATCACGTCGCAGATAAGGCGAGCAGAAGCGCCCCCCTCTCGCTTTCTCCAGGGAAGGACGGCGAACGTCTCGGGATCGGGCTTGAGACGCATGTCCGACTCCTGAATACGCACGAACCCTTCGATCGACGATCCGTCGAAGTAGATTCCTTCAGTGAACGCTTTCTCGGCCTGTCGTGCCGGCACAGAAACGTTTTTTACAGTTCCGAGAATGTCCGTAAACTGTAAGCGAAGAAAGTCGATATCCTGCTCCTCGATCTCGTCCAACACCGCCTGTTCCGTGGCGGAGATGTTTCCGCTTGTCATCTTTCTCGTCGTCCTCTTCAAGTATCTTCGCCACTAAAACCCTGCTGTTCCGAGCAAATCTTCCCTCTCCGGCATGTAATTGGATATTCGTAAACTTCTAAAGGGAGGGGTGAGAGGAATAATGTGATGACGTACGAAAATCTCGACGCAAAGCTAGTGAATGCACTTCTGGGCGATGGTCGCGCGAGCCTGCGGAGCCTCGCGGAGAAACTCGACGTTTCCGTTACGACCGTCTCGAATCACCTCTCGGATCTCGAGGAAGGCGGCGTGATCGAGGGCTACACGCCGCGCGTCGATTACGACGCGGTGGGCTACGACGTCACCGCCGTTATCCAGCTTCAGGTCGAGGGGAACGCCCTCCCCGATATCACGGACACCCTCCGGGAGCACCGCCAGATGACCAGCGTCTACGAAGTTACCGGTGATTACGACGTTATCGCCATCGGAAAGTTCCAGGATACGGACGGAATGAACGATCAGATCAAACAGCTGTTGACCGATCCAGACATCAAAGCCTCCAACACGAGCGTCGTCCTCAACGCGGTCTCCGAGAACGAGCAGTTCGAACTCGAGATCAAAGAAGAGTAAACGGATTGAGAGTCGGTTTTCCCTCCTTCTGCACCGCTAGTCGTCCGTATCGATCAGCGCCTCGGCCGCCGTCTCGCGGTCGCCCGCCTGTGCCGCCCACAGACGCGCGTACGTCCCGTCCGACCCGAGCAGTTCCTCGTGCGTTCCTCGTTCGACGATTCGACCGTCCTCGAGAACGAGTATCTGGTCGGCGTCCTTAACCGTCGAGAGGCGGTGGGCGATGGCGAGGGTCGTGCGGTCCTCCGTTAGTCGATCGATCGACTGCTGGATCTGGAGTTCGGTCTTCGTGTCGACGGCGCTCGTCGCCTCGTCGAGGATGAGGACCTCGGGGTCGGCCAGGACGGCCCGGGCGAGCGCGATCCGCTGGCGCTGGCCGCCGGAAAGCTTGATCCCGCGTTCGCCGACGCGCGTTTCGTACCCCTCCGGAAGTTCACTGATGAAGTCGTGCGCCTGCGCAGTCGCTGCAGCCTCGCGGACGGCTTCGTCGGACGCGTCGAAATGCCCGTATCGGACGTTTTCGGCGATAGTTCCGTCGAAGAGGAAGGTATCCTGGCTGACGTAGCCGACGGCCGAACGCAGATCCGCGAGCGCCGCGTCGCGAACGTCGTGGCCGTCGATCCGCACCGCTCCCTCCCGAACGTCGTAGAGCCGGAGCAGGAGTTTCAGCAGCGTCGACTTCCCCGCTCCCGTCGGACCGACGAACGCGACGGTCTCTCCCGGTTCGGCCTCGAAGGAGATGTTCTCGAGGACGGTCTCCTCGAACTCGGCGTTCGACGCCGCCCCCTCGTCAGTGCGCTCGCTCTCCGCGTAGCTGAAGCGGACGTCCTCGTAGGCGACGCGCCCCTCGACGGGTTCGATATCGGCGGGTTCGTCGGGGTCGTCGACGCGGACGGGAATGTCCATCAGTCCGAACACTCGTTCGCTCGAGGCCTTGGCGTTCTCGTACTGGTCGACGATATTCGACACCTCGGCGAGCGGGTCGACGATCCGCTGGGTCAGAAAGAGGAAGACGACGAAGTCGCCGACCGAGAGCGTCCCGGTCAGGGGGCCGGGTGCGGTATCCGTCGTGAGCCACAGTCCGCCGACGAGGAAGGTCGCGGCGAACGCCAGCCCAGCGAGCAGTTCCATCCCAGGCCGGTAGACGTAGCTCAGCTTCAGCACGTCCATCGTCCGATCGAACAGGTTTCGGGAGGAGTCACGGACGCGACCGACCTCGTAGCTCTCGCTCGAGGTCGTTTTCGTCAGGCCCATCCCCGCGATGGCGTTCTCGAGGCGGGTGTTCAGCCGGCCGACGGCCGATCGCTGGCGAACGTACCGGGGTTCGACGATGCGCATGAACCAGATCGTAAAGGCGACCATCGCCGGCACCGCGAACAGCGTGACGAACGCCAGTTGCCAGTTCAGGTAGAAGAGGACGGCGGCGATCCCGCCGACCATCACCAGCAGCCGCGCCGAGTTCATCAGCGCGTTGTCGAGAAACATCTCGAGGTTCTGGGTGTCGTTGTTCAGGACGGCCATGACCTCGCCGGTCTGTTTCTCGTCGAAGAAGGCCGCGTCGAGTCGTTGCATCTTCCTGAAGCAGTCGACCCGGACGGCGTGCATCACGCCGTGAGCGAACAGGTTGGCGGTGACGCCGTAGATCCAGGTGAAGACGGCGACGGTGACGAACGCCCCGGCGATCGCCGCGATCGTGAACCAGAACTGCTCCAGCTGTTCGGTCGGCAGCCAGGCGTCGGGAACCAGCGGCAGTTCGAACGGCCCCTCGTCGAGAAAGATCGCGTCGATAGCGACCCCGAGAACGAGCGGCGGGACGAGACTCGCCATCCGTGCGACGAAGTTAGCGACCATTCCCCCCGAGAACCAGCCCAGTCGCCCGGGCGCGTACTCGCGGAAGAGTCGCGAGAGCGGACGGTCAACCTCCTCGCGGTAGGCGTCGAACGGCGTCTCGTCGTCGTGGGAACTCACTGACGAGTCGGTACTGTTTCGAATCGTAAACGTGCAACGGTTCGAGTCACCGTGTCACCACCCGCAAACCGTCCGCGCTGCCGGCGAAGATCACCGAATATACAGTACGAGTGCACCGAACGCGAGCAGCAACAGACCCCACCAGAGTGAATCGCCGGGCAGAACCTTGAGGAAGAGCGTGACGATTCCCGAGGAGAACAGCGACCAGCCGATAGTCGTTTGGTATGCCATACCGGATAGACGGAGTCGACGAGGATAGTTCGTCGGCCTGCCGGCAGCGCATCACGAACGGAGTCGCGGAAGCCATCGAGGGGCGCGCTCCCGATACTGCTCGTACTCCGCGCCGTGTTTCGCCGCCAGGTGTGGCTCCTCGTACTCGAGGATCCGGTTGTGGAAGCCGAGCCAGCAGCCCACTGCCCACCAGCAAACGAGTACCGACCTGTAGAGCAGCGCCTGTCCGCCGATACAGCACAGCACCGCGAGGTACATCGGATTTCGCACGTAGCCGTAGACGCCACCGGTCACGAGTTCCGGTGGTTCGTCGGACGGCGACGGCGTCCCGCCGCCTTCGTCCGAGAACCGCCAGGCGGTGTGGAGGTACAGCAGGACGCCCGCGAGAAGCGACGCGCTGCCCGTGACTCGAGCGACTCGAGGCGGGATTGGGAGCGCGAGCCGATCGCGTCGGGCCAGTAACTGCGGGACGAGCCCGACGACGGTTCCCGGAACGAGTACCGAGAAGACGGCGGTCTTCAGCAGGACGAACGGCGATGCCATGCGGACGACTGCCACGTGTTGGTGCAAAGCCTTTGGCTATCGCTACGGGCTCGAGACGCCGCGGTGCAAAAAGTACGGGAAATTGCGATCGATCGAGATCTGTACGCGTATCGAGAGGCGGTAGCGGATAGCTGTGAACCGCGCTTCTCGCGGCTCACTCCGTTCTCCGCTCGAATATCGAGGTCTTCGCTCGTTCAGACCACGCTTACATCATGCCGCCCATGCCGCCGCCCATGCCGCCGCCCATGCCGCCGCCGGGGGCGCCTTCCTCGTCGCCGCCCTTGTCGGTCGACAGGTCGCCGGCGGAGATGATGTCGTCGATCTTGAGCACGAGGTTCGCGGCCTCGGAGGCGGAGGTCACGGCCTGCTCTTTGGCGTGAGCCGGCTCGACGACGCCGGCCTCGAAGGTGTCCTCGACGTCGCCCGAGAGGACGTTCAGGCCGGCCGTCATGTCGCCGTCGTCGTGGGCCGCACGCAGGTCGACGAGCGTGTCGATGGAGTCGAGTCCGGCGTTTCCGGCGAGCACGCGCGGGACGAGCTCGAGCGAGTCCGCGAAGGCCTCGACGGCCAGCTGCTCGCGACCGGAGACGGAGTCGGCGTAGTCGCGCAGGCGCGAGGCGAGTTCGACCTCGATCGCACCGCCGCCGGCCAGAACGCGGCCGTCGGAGACGGTCTGGGCGACGACGTCGAGCGCGTCGTTGACGCCGCGCTCGAGTTCGTCGACGACGTGATCGGTCGAGCCGCGCAGCAGGAGGGTGACGCCGTGAGCGTTGTCGCCCTCGACGTAGAACAGCTCGTCCTCCTCGTCGCGGGTGATGTCACCGTGACCGAGGTCGTCGGTCGTCGCGTTCTCGAGGTCGGAGACGATGTTCGCGCCGACGACTTCCTTGAGGAACTCGAGGTCGGACTTCTTGGCGCGACGGACGGCGAGGATACCCTCCTTGGCGAGGTAGTGCTGTGCGAGGTCGTCGATGCCCTTCTGGCAGAAGACGACGTCGGCGTCGAGGTCGACGATCTTGTCGACCTTCTGGCGGAGCTGCTTCTCCTCGCGGTCGAGGAACTTCTGGAGCTGGTCGGGGTCCGTGACGGAGACCTCGGTGTCGACGTCGGTTTCCTCGACCTCGATCGGGGAGTTCAGCAGCAGAATGTCGGCGTCCTCGGCCTCGCTCGGCATGTTGTCGTGGACGGGGTCCTTGTCCACGATGCCGCCCTCGAGGAGGTCGGACTCGCCGGCGCTGCGGCCGGTCTGGGTCTCGATGTTGAGGAACTCGAGGTCGACGACGTTGTCGCCGTCCTCGTTCTCGACGGTGACCTGGCTGATGGCGTCGATGATGAGCTGGGCGAGGTGCTCCTTGTTGACCTCGGTTCCCTTGCCGGTCATCGAGGTTTCGGCGACCGAGCGCAGGAGGTCTTCGTCGTCGGTGTCGACGTCCTGGGCGATGTCGTCGATCTCCTCGCGAGCCTGCTCGCTGGCGAGGTGGAAGCCCTTGATGATCGCCGTCGGGTGGATGTCCTGCTCGAGGAGGTCCTCGGCGTTCTTGAGGAGCTCACCGGCGATCGCGACGGCCGTCGTGGTGCCGTCTCCGGCCTCGTCTTCCTGGGTCTCGGCTACCTCGATGATCATCTCGGCCGTCGGGTTGTCGATGTCCATCTCCTGGAGGATGGTGACGCCGTCGTTGGTGATCGTTACCGATCCCATCGAGTCGACGAGCATCTTGTCCATTCCCTTCGGACCGAGTGTGGAGCGAACGGCCTCCGCGACCGCTCGAGCGGCGCGAATGTTGTAATCCTGCGCGTCCTGGTCCTTGACGCGCTGGGAATCTTCGCTCATCACGATCATCGGCTGACCCTGCTGCATTCGCTGGCTCATAGTCGCTCGAATCATTGATTGCCCTTCTACATAAAGGTGCCGCTATTGCTTATCTCCGAGGGACCCCGGTTAACGAGATCCCGTGTTCGAAACCGCAGTAGTGCGCGATGATAGCCGTACTATTATGACACACCATATCATGGGTTTCGCGGAACAGCCGGTGCGGCCATCGAGTGTATTTAAGTGGACGAAGTCCGCCGATCACGACTCGAGCGGTTCGACCAGCGACGGCTCGTCGGTCGCGGGATCGTTGACCGCCGTCGAGACCGGATAGGCTCGCAGTTCGTCGGCCGGATACGGCTCGAGGCAGTCCCGCGGGTCGTCGACCGTCAACCATTCCCGTTCGCGGCCTGGCTCGAGGATCGCGGCTATCCGGTAGTGTAGCTCCGCGACCAGGTCGTTCGGCTCGGTGGTGACGACGGTAAACGTCCCGAGCAGGTCGTCGTTACCGTCCGCCTCGGCCCCACCTCCGAACGCGTCGAGGCCCGTTTGAGTCGTCTCCGGCCCCCATCGCTCCCCACAGTCCCGCCATCGCGAACGGGCGGTCGTCCTCGAAGGCGACCCGATAGGGCTGTTTCCCCGTCTCGGTCTCGACCCACCCGTAGAAGCCGTCGGCCGGCACCAGACACCTTCGACGCTCGTAGGCCGCCCGAAAACTCGGCTTCCCGTCGACGGACTTCGCACGCGCGTTAATCAAATCCCGCCGCTGTCGTCGTCGGCCCACGGCGACACCAGTCCCCACTCGAGGCGCCGGATCGTCTCGGGTTCGTCGTTTGTGATCACCGGCAACTGCTGTCTCGGCGCGGCGTTGTATTGCGGCGAGAACGAACCTCGAAACCGGGCGTCGAAGCGCTCCTCGAGGTCGTCCTGCTCGAC
Organism: Natronococcus sp. CG52; assembly: GCF_023913515.1. Classification (NCBI taxonomy): domain Archaea; kingdom Methanobacteriati; phylum Methanobacteriota; class Halobacteria; order Halobacteriales; family Natrialbaceae; genus Natronococcus; species Natronococcus zhouii. The sequence continues at coordinate 3,381,318 of NZ_CP099391.1, read as the reverse complement.
GAAGAGTGTGTATCGGCCGCACACACGCCGCAGTACGTCGTCCATACCGAAGGCTATCTCGTTTCCGAAGGTTGATGCGGTAGTTAATGTCTCTCCTGGTAACCGGTCGTTGGCGCCGTCTCGGGCCGACAATGTTCCGGCCGTGGCACGCTCGAGCGACGATCCGCGGCTCGAGCGAGTGCAGCCCGTTTCACGGGACGAAACGGGGATGTAGGTGGCCGTTTACCGCCCGTTGGCGCCAGTAAGTCGCTCGTACTGATTGGGGGTGCCGTACTCGCCTCGCCTATGAGTTCAAACCAGGATCCGACCTACGAGGCGTCGTTCAGCGAAGACGGTTTCTTCGAAGTCCGCGAGTGTGAGGACCCCGACCGCTGGATCGCCTGCGATCGGCCGGTCGAGATCGAACAGTAGGCCGTGGCGTGGCTCGTCGATAAATAAATCCAGAAAACGCCAGGACTGGGATTTGAACCCAGAATCCCAAAGGGAACACGCTTTCCAGGCGTGCGCCTTACCGTTCGGCCATCCTGGCTCAGCCTATCCTAACCACGTCCGTCGTTTAACTGTTACGAGACGCGGTCACTCCGACGCCCGTCGCGCCGACCACGCGGCGACTCGACGCTCGAGCAGATAGGCTCCGCCGGCGGCAGCGACGCCGACGAAAAGCGCGATCGCCACTCCCTGCGTGATCGTCACGAGCGGTTCGACGAGCAGGGCGTATCCCTGGACGAGCACCAGAAACGAGAGGACGCCGACGGCGCCCCACAGCAGGGACGACTTCGCTCGCGGCGAAAGCGCGGAGTCCGCCTCGGTGCCGCTCCCGGTCATCCGCGTCGTCACTCGAGCGAGGCGATGGCTTCGATCTCGACGCCGACGCCCTTGGGGAGTGCGGCGACCTCGACGGCGCTCCGGGCCGGCGGTTCGTCGTCGAAGTAGCCGGCGTAGGTCTCGTTCATCGCGTCGAAGTCGTCGATGTCGTCGAGGAAGATGGTTACCTTGAGGATATCGTCGACGCCGGCGCCTCCCTCCTCGAGGACGGCGACGAGGTTGTCGAGCGCCTGTTCGGTCTGGCGCTCGATCGGTTCGTCGTCGAGCAGTTCGTCGTCGGTGGTGAGCGGAATCTGTCCGGCGGTGAACAGCAGCGAGTCGTCGGTCGCCGCCTGGCTGTAGGCGCCGACGGCCGCGGGTGCCTCGTCCGTGCTGATGATCCGTTTCATGCTCGAACCGTCCGTACAGCGCAACTTAACGGTACTGTTGTCGAACTGATCGTCCGAGCGAGTCGACGATCCCTACGCGAGCACGTCGACGTCGTACCCCTCGTCCCGGAGCGCCGCGAGGAACTCGTCGACGTGCTCCTGGCCGCGCATCTCGAGTTCGATCTCGACCTCGGTGTCGTTCATCTCGACGTCTCGAGACGTGCGGTCGTGGTGGATCGCGTAGATGTTCGCCTGATAGGCCGTGAGGATCGCGAGCAGCGACTCGAGGGAACCCGGCTGATCCTTCAACACCGTCCTGATCTTGAGATAGCGGCCGGTCTCGACGAGACCGCGGACGATAACGTTGGTGAGCGTGTTGAGGTCGACGTTGCCGCCGCTGAGAATAGGGACGATCGTCTCGTCCTCGGCGTAGTCGAACTTCTCGAACAGAAGCGCGGCGAGCGAGACGGCGCCCGCGCCCTCGACGACGGTCTTCGAGCGCTCGAGCAGGTAGATGGTCGCGACCGCGATCTCCGGGTCGGAGACGGTGACGACCTCGTCGACGTACTCCCGAATGATCGGGAAGGTTCCCTCGCCGAGACTGCGGGTCGCGATCCCGTCCGCGATGGTATCGACGCCGTCGATCGCGACGCGTTCGCCCTTGTCGAGCGACGGGGCGGCGCTCGAGGCACCGTCCGCCTGGACGCCGATCACGCGCGCATCGGGGTTCCGTTCCTTGATCGCCGTCGCAACCCCGCTGATGAGCCCGCCGCCGCCGATCGGGACGACGACGGTGTCGACGCCGGGCTCGTCCTCGAGGATCTCGAGGCCGATCGTCCCCTGGCCGGCCATCACGTCCGGATCGTCGAACGCGTGGAGGTAGGTCCGGTTCTCCTCGCGTTCGATCTCGTGGGCGCGCTCGGCGGCCTCGTTGTAGTCCGTGCCCTCGAGGAGAACCTCCGCGCCGTAGTTTCTGGTCGCCTTCACCTTCGAAATCGGGGCGTGTTCGGGCATGACGATCGTCGAGTCGACGCCCGAACGCGTCGCCGCGAGCGCGACGCCCTGGGCGTGGTTGCCCGCGCTCGCCGTGACGACGCCGGCTTCCTTCTCGTCGGCCGAGAGCGTCGCGATCCGGTTCGTCGCGCCGCGGATCTTGAACGATCCCGTCCGCTGGACGTTCTCCAGTTTCAGGCGGACGTCGGCGCCGGTCATCGACGAGTAGGTATGTGAGTACTCGAGCGGTGTATGCCGCGACGTTTCGCGGACGCGGGCGCGAGCGTCGAGAATATCCGGGAGGTGAAGCATACCGGAGACTACTCGGTGCTTATTGTAAGGATTTACTATCGGGAATGGGGTCCGGAATCGGGCCCCCACCATTGCACGCCCGATAGAACTGTGCTGCCGTAGCGGCAACACGACAGGGAATACAGGGTATTGCACGGCGTGTGACGTGCGACTGTAGTCGCGTACGCAGGGAATATAAAACCCATGTACCCGGACCGAAAGTGAAACCGCAAGACTGCGGCGGGGAAATCCTGGCGTCAGACGTGAGACAGACGACCGTCATTCGTCACATCGTACCACGACGTCGTGGCGCGAGACGTACGTCCGGACGCGCTCTGTCAGCGACCGTCCCTCGGGCCAGTCGACGCGCTCCGTAACCCCGAGTCGGTCGGGACCGCCGACGTAGATCCAGACGTCGTCGCCGTCGCCCTTCCCGTCGGCGTGCGGAACCGTGATCCGGACGTACAGTCCGCGGTCGACGCCTTCGTACCGGTCGAGAGCCTCGAGTCCGCGCTCGTCGACCGCGAGCAGGCGTCCCTCGACGCGGCCGCCGGGGGCCAGCGTCGGATACTCGCCCTCGACTCGGCGGAGTCCCTCGAGGGTCGCGCCGGACTCGAGTTCGTACCGTGCGCCGGGGACGCGCTCGAGGACGGTTTCGACCCGATCCGGATCGGTCAGCGTTCCGTAGACGAAGACGTACACGCTCGGTGATTTATCGTCCAGCCGCTTGCGTTTACTCCTTGGCTGAGTTTTGTCCCTCGAATTACACAAAGCACTTATAAAACTACTGAAAATTCATCGTCATGAGACGCGAATTGGTCCTGACGATTGCCGCGGTTGTGGTCGTAGTCGCCTCGCTCACGACCCTTGCCCTCTCCGGTGCAGTCTCCGATCCGGGCGACACCGAGACGGACGCCTCGGTCGATCGTTCCGGCGACGCGTCGCTGCTGGAGGTGACGATCGCCGCCGGCGATGTCGGCGGCGAGACGGCCTCCCTCGAGGTAGATACGCACCTCGAGCACCGCGGTGACGCCGTCGAGAACGTGACCGTCGTCCACCGAGCGACGAATACGGACACCAATCTCGTCGAGCACACCGTCGAATCCGACGTCGGGACGCTCGACGACGAGTCCGAGATCGTCGTCTCGGAGGCTGTCGACGTTCCCCGGGACGGGACGCACGAACTCGAGACGTTCATCTACGTCGACGGTGTCCGAACCGAGTCGATGACCCACACCATCGCCGGCGTCGACACGCTGACGCCCGCCTATGCCGACACGACTCTCGAGTTCCACCGCTTCGGCGGCGACCACGGCGGCGCGTTGGCCGACGTCCCCGCGATCGAGTACTCCGTCGAGTCGACCACGGACGACGAGATCGCACTCGAGGTCTCCAGTTTCCTCACCAATACGGGCGACGAAACGACCGGCGACCTCGAACTCGAAGTGAAAGCCAGACAGGCGGACTCGAACATCGTCGCGGACTCCGCGACCGTCGAACTGGACGCCGTCGAACCCGGCGAGACGGTGACGCCGACCGCCGATCTCGAGGTCGCCCAGGAGTACGCGTACTACCTCGACGCGATCCTCTGGCTCGACGGAACGATCGTCGCCACGGATCGGGCGGGCGCCGACCTTCGGCCGGACGCGACTAACGAGTCGACCGACGGGAACGGACTCGACACGAGCGACTTCGACGAGAGCGAGGACGGCTTCGAGACGGAGGAGACGTCGAGCAACGGCGTAGCCGAGGACCGGGATCCGGACGACGCGGATGCGTCCGCAACGGAGGACGACGCCACGCCGGGGTTCACTCTCGTCGCCGGCGCGGTTGCACTGCTTGCGACGATCGCGCTGATACGGAGGCAGACACATGACTGAGACGACACCACGGACAAAGAACGATGCGGAGACTGAACAGTCGACTCGACAGAACACCGGCAGGGATGCCGGACGCAGCGACGATAGCTCGAGTTCGGGAACGAACGTCCTCGACGACCCGTCGACCGCCGAGATCTGGCGGTATCTCGGCTGGGCCGCGCTGGGACTCTGTTCGGTGCTCGCGCTCTTCGCGCTCGTCCAGTTCTACGGTAGCACGACCGACGTCATCGACCTCTGGGTCGAGCCCCGGTACCAGCCGCTGATGCACGCGGCGTTCAATCTCCTCGTGTTGCTCGGCTCGCTGATCGGCATCTCGCTGCTGGTCCGGGAACTGCACCGGGTCTGAGATTCGAGGATCGGAATACCGTTTCGCGGACTCTTCCGTCGACGGTCTCGGTACCGTTCGAAATCGAAGTCGACTCGTTCCCGCGAACGGTCGTCGATTACCGCTCCTCGAGCGGGACGAACTCCTGGTCCTCAGGCCCGGTGTACCGCGAGAGCGGGCGGATGAGCCGGTTGTCGTCCTGGTACTCGAGGACGTGTGCGATCCAGCCGCCGGTGCGGCTCATCGCGAAGATCGGGGTGTACATGTCGATCGGGATGCCGAGCTGGTAGTAGACCGAACCGGAGTAGAAGTCGACGTTCGGGGCGATCCCCTTCTCGGCGAGGCCCTGCTCCTCGGAGAGGTACTGTTCGATGGTGGTGGTGTAGTTGTACCACTTGTTCTCGCCGTCCTCGGCGAGTTCCTTGCTGCGTTCCTCGAGAATCTTCGCACGTGGGTCCTTGACGTTGTAGACGCGGTGGCCGAAGCCGGGGATGCGCCGTCCCTCCTCGTTCGCCTGCTCGACCCATTCGCGGTGGTCGAGATCGCTCTCGTCGATTTCCATCAGGACCTCCATGACGTCCTGGTTCGCGCCGCCGTGAAGCGGCCCGGAGAGGGCGCTGATGCCGCCGGTGACGGCGCTGTAGATGTCGGCCATCGTCGAGCCGATCACCATCGAGGTGAACGTCGAGGCGTTCAGCCCGTGGTCGGCGTGGAGGATGAGCGCCTGGTCGAACGTCTCGGCCGCGAGATCGTCCGGTTCTTCGCCGGTCAGCATGTAGAGGAAGTTCGCCGCCAGCCCGAGTTCGGGGTGGGGATCGACGGGCTCCTCTCCGAGCCGGTAGCGTTCGAACGCTGCGAGGATAGTCGGGATCTTGGCGGTGATCCGCCGGCCCTGACGGAGCGTGGCGTCGAGGTCCTCCGGATCGGCGTCGTCTTCGGGCTCGTACGCCGAAAGCATCGAGGCTGCGGTCCGCAGCGCGGCCATCGGGCGTTCGTCGGCGTCGGCGAGCCGTTCCACCATCTCGAGGACGTCTTCGTCGACCGTTCGCTCCTCGGTGAGCGACTCCGTGAAGGCGTCGAGTTCGTCCTCGTTCGGAAGGTGGCCGTGCCAGAGGAGATAGACGACCTCTTCGTAGCTCGCGCCACGAGCGAGATCTTCGATCGGATACCCCCGGTAGATCAGTTGCCCGGCATCACCGTCGATCGAGCTGAGTTCCGACTCCGCGACCAGAACTCCTTCCAGCCCTTTATTGAGATCGTCAGCCATAGTCGGAGTTTCACACCGTAATGGAAAAGTATTATCGTTTGCCCGCTGTGGCGGCTGACACGGCGACGAAGTCGACTCGACCGCCTGCTTTCGGACGGCGGTGGATTCGTCCGGTCGCGTGTCTGCTATAGTAACATAGTAACAACTGAAACGGGTTACACACCGACCGCACGACGACTGTGCGATCGGGTGTGCACCGACTTTCAGTGGCTACTGTAGGTTTCGCGAGGAGTATCTCGCGACCGGCGGGAGAAGTTCCGGTGCAAACGACGGAACCGACGCTCTGCGAACGAGACCGCGTCTCAGGGCGTCTGGCCTAACTTTTCGCGGCTGATGTGGATCGCCGTCGGGGTAACGATGATCTGATCGTCGCCCTTCCGAACGATGTCGCCGTCGACCTCGTGGGCGACCTGACGAAGTTCGTCGACGATGTGTTCGACGGTGTTGTCGTTGGTGCGCAGTCGGGTAATATCCGCGATCACGATGTCGCCGTCGTAGACGGCGTCCTTGATGTCGACGGCATCGGCCTGACCGCTGATCTCGGCGATGTGTACCTGCATCGCCGCCTCGGCCGACTCCGTCGATACGTCGTCGAGATCCAGTTCGACGTAGTCGTCGACGGAGCGGGACTGCCCGCCGCCGACGATCTTATCCATAAATCCCATTGGCGTTATCCTCCGCGGCCGCCAGTATAGTTCTTACGTCAGACAGAACCTCGGATACGGTACCGGACGACAGCGCCCGAGCGGGGCCTGTACGCTATTCTCCCCATTCCGTTGATCATTCTATTACAGAGAACACACAGGAAATATTTATAGTAACGAATTCTGCTTTATTTCGTGGTTTGAAAAATCATGCCAAAGGATACCGTTTCACGTCGAACGATTCTACAGGGCGTCGGTGCCGGCGTCGCCGGAACGGCGCTGGCCGGACAGACATCGGCGAGAGAGACTGACGAAGCCGAGTACGTCGTCGGTGTCGATCCCGACCGCGGTCTCGAGCAGGCCCACCGGGCCGCCGAATCGGTTCGTCGCGAACTGGACTTCGGCGAGATCGGACGAGCGGTCGCCGGTCGATTCTCGGACGCTGCCGTCGCGAACCTCCGGAACAACCCGAACGTCCGGTACGTCGAACGAAACGGACTGATGTGGGCGCTCCAGCAGGAAACGCCCTACGGTATCGGGAAAGTCGAGGCCGACGTCGCCATCGACGAGGGTGAGACGGGCGACGGCGTCAGCGTCGCGATCATCGACACGGGGATCGACGCCCAGAACGAGACCCTCGAGGAGAACCTCGGCGACGGGTACGCGGCGGCGGATGCTGCATGTACGACGGACTGCGGCGGGGGCCCGTTCGGCGGCGGAAACGACATCGACGAGTGTCTCGAGGAGTGGGACGACGACAACGACCACGGCACTCACGTCGCCGGGACCGCCGGTGCAGCGAACAACGGCGTCGGCGTCTTGGGCGTCGCACCCGACGCGACGCTGCACGCGGTAAAGGTCCTGCAGTGCGACGGTGGGGGGACGTTCGACGACATCGCGGCGGGGATCCAGTGGTCCGCCGACCAGGGCCACGACGTCCAGAACATGAGTCTCGGCTCGGACACCGACTCCGACGTCGTCCGGGACGCGGTCCAGTATGCCGACCAGCGCGGCGTCGTCATCGTCGCCGCCGCCGGCAACGACGGCCCCTGTACCGACTGCGTCGGCTACCCGGCCGCCTACGACGAGGTCATCGCCGTGTCGGCGACCGACGAGAACGACGAACTGGCGGACTTCTCCTCGACCGGGCCCGAGGTCGACCTCGCGGCACCCGGCGTCGACGTGCTCTCGAGCATCCCCCGGGACGACTACGACGAGTTCTCCGGCACCTCGATGTCGTCGCCGCACGTCGCCGGCGCGGCCGCGACGCTCATCGCCGCAGGCACTGCTTCCGATGATGTCCGGGCGCAACTGAAAGACACCGCGGACGACGTCGGGCTCGCCGACGAAGAGCAGGGCGCAGGTCGATTGAACGTCGCCGAGGCGCTCGGCCTCGAGAGCAACGGCGGCGACGATGACGACGGGTCCGATCCGGAGTCGGATCCCGACATCGACGAGTTCACGGTCTCCACCAGGACCGGCGGCCGATGGTACCGCGCGGACGTCGACTGGGCGGTCTCCGACGACGACGGCGCTCTCGAGTCGGTGACGAGCGAACTGGTCGCCGCCGATGGGGCCGTCGTCGACAGCGAAACCTCGAGCGTCGGCGGGTCGAGCGCGTCGGGCGAGCACGACCTCCGCTCGGACGACGAACCCGAGGAGATTCGTCTCACCGTCGTCGACGAAGGGGGCAACGAGACGAGCGACACTCGCGTGTACTGATCTGCCGAGAGGCACCGTTTTTTGCCGGCTTAGTCTGTGCCCTCACGTATGACGTTCAGCATCTGCGTTCACGAAACGTACGAGACGACGGACGGCGAGACCCACGACCGCTTCGGCGTCGCCGTCACGACGCGGCTGCCGGGCGTCGGAACGCTCTGTCCGTTCGCCAGCGAGAACGGCGCCGTCGCGACCCAGAGCCTGGTCAACGTCGATCTCGGTCGGCGCGGAATCGAGTACGTCGACGACGGACTGGCGGTCGACGACGCCCTCGAGGCCCTGCTCAACGCCGACGGCGACGCGCCCCAGCGTCAACTCCACGGCGTCGACGCCGACGCGACGTTCACCTTCTCCGGCGAGGAGTGCCGTGGCTGGTACGGCCACCGCGAGGGCGACCACTACACGGTCGCGGGCAACCTGCTGACGGGCGAGTCGGTACTCGAGGAAACTGCGTCGACCTACGAGGCGAACGCCGTCCGCGGGACGACCGACGACACGAGCGGGAGTCCGCGGGACGAAAACGGGGCTGACCCGCTCGCGAAGCGGCTGATCGAGGCGCTGGCCGCGGGCCACCGCGAGGGCGGCGACAAGCGCGAGGAGCTGCCGATCCAGAGCGCGGCCGTCGTCGTCGAAACGACCGAAACGAACGACGTGACGCCGCCGTACAACGACCTGCGCGTCGACGCGACGGCGACGCCGATCGCCGACCTGCAGGAGACGTACGACCTCGCGGTCCAGGGCTACGAGGATACGCTGGCCCGGTACGCGGACGCCTACGAGGAGGACTCGCTGGACGAAGCCGCGGAGTGATCGAGACGGTCCCGGACCAGCACGCGGCACGACGAACCCATCGGCACCGTCCTGACGCCGTCGTCGCCAAACACCTATTCCGCTCTCCGTCGTATCCCCGCCGTGTCCACGTTTACGATCTACTCCGCTCGTCAGGGGAGGGAAGGCGTCGGCGCCCGGGTCAACCGGGCGTTCCCGGCCGCGAAGCGCGACCACTTCGACCCCTTCGTTCTCCTCGACGAGTTCTCCGTCGGAGAGGGCGGCGTCCCCGAGCACGAACACCGCGGTTTCGAGATCATCACCTACGTGCTCGAGGGTGCGCTCGAGCACACGGACAGTACCGGGATCTCGAAGACGGCGAAGGCCGGCGGTGCCATGCGGATGCGCACGGCCAGCGGCCTCCGGCACGCCGAGCTGCCGGGGACCGACGAGCCGGCACGCGGCCTCCAGCTGTGGATCAATCTCCCCCGCGACGACAAGGAGATGGGTCCGGACTACCGCGACGCCGAGAGAGAACAGTTACCGGTCGACTCTCGTGACGGAATGCGGGTGACGACCGTCGTGGGCGAGGGATCGCCGCTGGATCTCCGGACCGACGTGCACTACGAGGTCGTCGAGGCCGAGGCGGGCACGACCTACGAGTGGGCCGTCGAGGGCGGGTGGAGTGCGGTACTCTACGTGGTCGAGGGTGAAGTCACGATTCCGTCCGGGACGATCGAGCAAGGAGCGCTCGCGGCACGAGACGGTCAAGAGCGGGAGTCGGTCGACTCGGATACGATTCCGGTAGCGGTGACGAGCGACGCCACCTTCGCGGTCATCACGGGCAGACCTCTCGGGGAACCGATCACCCAGCGCGGTCCTATCGTACTCTAACTCCCTTTCGGAGCTGAAAAATACTGCCGTCCAGTGCGCCGATCTGCGTAACGGAGTGGAAGGACGGACGAATAGTTATCACCTATCGACAGCTCTCTTTCGGGTACATGAGAGTGATCGAGAACACGCTCGCAGTCGACCTCGAGACCTTTCTCGCTCGCCCGCTGTTCTGTTTTCTGGCACAGCGGTCGGCGAAGGGTCCTCGAGTGTCGCCGCTCTGGTTCCGCTGGGAGGACGGCGCGGTCTGGATCATCGCCCAGCTTCGGGGTCGCTCGTACCCCGAACGGGTCGAACGGGATCCGGAAACCGCGCTCGCGATCCTCGACTTCGAGCCGACGACGGGACGGGTCGAACACGTCGGAATGCGCGGAACGGCGTCGCTCGAGCCGTACGACGAGGAACGGGCCGAGCGACTGCTGGAGAAGTACCTCGGCGAACGCCGCGACGAGTGGCCCGAGATGTTCGTCGGTCTCGACGCCGAGCGGTACCGTCTCATCGAGTTCACGGCGGAGACGGTCGCCGCGCGAGACCAGTCGTATCCCGCACCAGCCGGGATCGAAGACTGAGCCGGGTGTTCACCGCCGAGCGGTTGCTGCGCGCGGTCCCGTCCCTTCCGCTACCGTTCCGCCAGTGAGCGCTCGTACTGCTCCCGAGTGACGGTGTAGCGATGGTGGTCCGCTATCTCGGTCCCGATCGGCGTCCAGTTTCGCAAGACGCCGTCGTACTGCCCGCCGACGGCGTCGATGAACCGCTCGATCGCCCGTTCCGATCGCTCGTTCCCCTCCTCGTAGCCGATAGCCACCAGGTCGAGGTCGAGCCGGTCGAACGCGAGGTCGGTCAACGCCGTTGCGCACTCGCCCGCGTAGCCGTTCCCCCAGTGAGACTTCCCGAGGATGAACCCGATCCGTCCGGTCCGGCGGTCCCACTCTAGGAAGAGTCCCGTGTAGCCTGCGAGTGAGCCGTCAGCCGTGTAGACGGCGTACTGGGCGGCGTCGCCGTCGTCCCACGACGCCGCTGCCTCCTCCAGCTGGTCTCGAGCGTCCTTGACCGACGCGTACGGTTCCTGCGGGACGTACTCGAACACGTCCGCTACACTATCGTGTCCCGCTGCGAAGAGATCGTACAGTTCGAACACGTTGACGTGCGCCTCGGACAACTGACTTAGGACCAGAGACTCCGTTTCGATCGTCTCGGGGAACACGTGCTATACTATTAGTTCATTGACCAAAATGATAGCGGAGATTGATGAACCTCAGCCGGCGAACTCGTACAATTCGTCGCCGACGTGGTGCAGCGAGTCGACGACCTTCCCCTCGTCGCCGGCCATCTCCGAACCCTCGACGCGAGCGCGACCGACGGCGAGCACCTTCCCGTGTGATTCCTCGGCGATTAGAACCAGATCGCCGGGCGAGATGTCGTCGGTGGCCTCGGTGATGCCGGGGCGCATCACGTCGGCGCCGTCGCTGACGAACGAGATGGCGCCGGCGTCGACGGTGACCAGCCGATTTTCGGGATCGTAGGCGTTCGCTCCCCGGACGGTCAGGAACGGCTCGTCGTCGAAGAACGCGATCCGCGGTTCGCCGTCGATCAGAACGACCTCCCAGTCGGTCTCCTCGAACTCGACGCGCTCGTAGGTATCGCCCTCCGTCGAGACGCCCAGTTGCTCGGACAGCATCTCCTCGATGTCCGAGATGGCGTCGCTCCGAAGGTGGTGTCGAGACTTGACCTGCATACCCGGACGAACGGCCGGTCACGGTATAAAACGAACGTTCCCGTGACCGACCGAGCGCGCTGAGAGTCCGTCCGGACGAGGGGTGTGACAATCGCTAAGTATGTGCACGGTTTCGTCGCTACTATGTGGCCTTCCCGGAACCGAGATCCGTCGGTTATCTGTCTCGCCTGCGGCGGCGAGGTCCCCCGGTCGACGGCCCGCGAGTACGACAAGTACGGCGACCGCTGGGATCGCGAGAACAAGGCGTTCGAGTACCTCTGTAAACCCTGTTACAACGAACTCTGTCACCATCCTCGAGGGGACCTCGAGGCGCTGCTCGTCGACCTCGATGCTGGCAGCGCCGACCACGCGACATTTCTCCGCGGCTACCTGACGACCGTCGAGGAGCGCTACGGGCCGCTCGAGGAGGAATCCTGACTCCCGACCGCCGCTATCCCATCCCGACACGACTTTCACCCTCACGTCCGTACCCCTCCGTATGAGCGACGACGCACAGGCCCAGGCCGGAACGGCCGAAGGGCAGGGCCCAGTCGAAATCTCCGAGGACCTCGCACGCCACCTCGAGAACAAGCGCGAGGAGTTGTTCGAGAAGTTCGAAATTCGCGACGAGTTTCCGGAGGACGTCCTCGAGGAAGCCGAGGAACGAACGGAGGGCGTCCAGGCGGAGATCGCCGACGAGGTCGACGAGCGGAAGGATCTGCGAGAGCTGACGACCTGGACGACGGACCCGATCGACGCCCAGGACTTCGACGACGCGATCTCGATCGAAGAGCGCGAGGACGAGTTCGTACTTTGGGTTCACATCGCCGACGTCACCCACTACGTCCATCCCGATTCGGCGATGTGGGACGAGGCCGTCCAGCGGAGTAACACGGTCTACCTGCCGGGCTACACGATCCACATGCTGCCGCCGGTGCTGGCGGAGACGGTCTGCTCGCTCGTCCCCAACGAGGACCGCCTCGCCCACACCGTCGAGATGCACCTCGACAAGGAGAATCTCTCTTACGAGAACATCGAGATCTACAAGTCGGTCATCGAGTCCGACGAGCGACTCACCTACAGCCAGGCCGAAAACCGGCTCGAGGACCCCGACGCCCCGCTGCACGAGGAGAACGCGCTGGTGTACGAACTCGCCAACCAGATGCACGAGCAGCGCAAGGAGGACGGCTCGCTGGTGCTGAATCCGGCTCGCGACCGCGCCCACACGATCATCGAGGAGTGCATGCTCAAGGCCAACAAGGCCGTCACGCACACGCTGATGTGGGATCGCGGCGTCGAGGCGATGTACCGCGTCCACCCGCAGCCGAGCCCCGACGAGTGGTCGAAGGCGCTCCGGGAGATCCAGGATCTGGACGGCGTCTCGATCCCCGGCGACAAGTGGGAAGATCCGCGCAAGGCCGTCAACGCTACCCTCGAGCAGGCGCCCGGTCGCCAGCTCGACAAGATCCAGTGGGCGGTGATGAAGGTGATGCCCCGCGCGAGGTACATGAACGACCCGTTCGGCGGTCACCACGCCCTGAACTTCGAGATCTACGGCCACTTCACCAGCCCGATTCGCCGGCTCTCGGACCTGATCAACCACTGGATCGTCTACCAGAACGACGTTCCGGAGAACCTCGTCGAACTCTGTGATCGGGCCAGCGACAAGCAAAAGGACGCGGAGCAGTGCGAACGGGAGTACAAGCAGTTCCTCCAGGAGGTCGGACTCGATCCGGCGGCCGTCAACAACCGCGGTATCGAGGTCGTCGACGAGGAAGAGGCGGACAACACGATCTAAGCCGTTCCCGCAGACGCCCGTCCGCTACAACGATTTCTCGTAGACGTACTCCTCGAGTCCGTTTCCCAGATCGGAGTCGCGACTCTCGACCCGTTCGAACCCCGACGACTCGTAGAAGGAGACGCCGATCTCGTTGTCCGCGAGGACGACCAGTCGGAGCCGATCACACGCGTTCCGGAGGTCGGATTCGACGCGCTCGAGCAGCGCCGTTCCGACACCGTCGCCCCACGCCGTCGGCCGGACGTACAGTCGGATGAGGTTCGCCACGTCGGGATCATCGGCATCTGCGCCGGCGTGCACGAATCCCACGACGTCGTCGTTCTCTCGTTTCGCGTCGTCCCTCCGTTCGGCCAGCAGGAAGGTGGCGTCCTCGCGGTCGGCCGCCTCGGTGATCGACGCCTCGAGCCCGTCGATCGCGTACCAGTCCGAAATCGCGTTCGCGACGCGTTCGGCGCCCAGAAACTCGTTGTACGCGGCGTGCCAGCTCTCGCGGGCGACCTCTCGGACGATCGGTGCCGCGTCCGGTGTCGCCAGTCGAACGGTCCCGTTCATACTACTGCTGCTCAGGGGTTCCAAAAAGTCGTTGCGGGCCTCGAATTCGAGTGCTATTCGATGTCGATCCGGTGACCGTCCTCGTCGCGCTCGTCCTCCACGATCGGGAGTCGGACCTCGAGGACGCCGTTGTGGTAGCTCGCCGTGATTTCGTCCGCCACGATCTCTTTCGGGATGGGGACCTGCTTTGCGACCCTGCGCGAGCGGAGGGATCGGTACGCGTCCGACCCCTCCTCGGCGTCGGCGGTGGCACGTACCGACAGCACGCCCTCGCGGAAGGTGAGGTCGACGTCTTCCTTCTCGAAGCCGGGCAAGTCCATGACGAAGACGTAGGCGTCGCCCTCGTCCTCGAGGTTCGCCGTCGGCTCGGCCTCGAGGGGATTCACGTCGATGCCGCCCTCGAACATCGGTCGAACGGATCCGTAGCCGGGTGCTGCGAATTCGTCCGTCCACGTGGATCGGAACTGGTCGAACATGCGGTCCATCTCGCGGAACATGCGGTTCATTTCGTCGAAGGATCTCATGGTGATCGAGATATATAGGACACGATTAATTATAAAGGTTCCTGGGTGCGAGATAGCACGCCGCTACAGGGCCATATCTCGGGAATCCGTGTCGCCGACGCAGTCCTGCTCGTCGGCGAGGCGTTCGCAGGCCTCCCGGAGGAGTCCGTCGAGAATCTCCGGCGTCGTCGGGTGGTACGCTCGCTTTGGAACTTCCCGAACGTCGAGTTTCATCTCGATTACGGTCTGCATCGTTTTCGCCATCACGTCGGCGTCCAGGTGAAGTCCCTGGTAGCCCAGCACGGTCCCGTTGTCGGCGTCGACGACGAGCGTCGCCCGACCCTCGGGGTGATTTTTCGTCTCGAACACGCCGTCGGAACTGGCCTCGCGGGTAACCACGAAGGCGTCCATGTCGGAGGCAGAGGCCGTCGCCGGCGTGTGGCCGAGGCGAGCGAACGGGTACGACCCCAGTCCGGAGAAGATGACGTGGTGCGGGACGGCGGCGTACGGTTCGCACTCCTCGTCGCGAGCGTGGCGGACGATATTCTCGGCGGCCGCAAAGCCCTGTTCCTTCGCGACGTGGAGGATCGGTTCGCGACCGTTCGCATCTCCCACCACGAAGACCCGCTCGTCGTCGGCCGCCTGCATCGTCGACCCGACCCAGCCCTCACCGGGCTCGAGTCGCGTCGCCTCGAGTCCCAACCCGTCGAGGTTCGGTCGCCGGCCCGTAAAGCAGTAGAGTTCGTCGGCCTCGAGGACCCGCTCTTCGTCCTCGCGCTCGGCGTACAGCCGGACGCCGTCGTCGTCGGTCCGCTCGAGGCGTCGCTCGTCGGTGTTCGTCAGCACTTCGATGTCGAAGTGGTCGCGGTAGAGGTCGAGGATCGTCTCGCCGTAGGCTGGCTCCATCTCGTCGAGCGGGTGGTCGTCGTGCTCGATCACGGCGAGGTCGACGCCGCCGACCTCGCTCAGGTAGGGCGCGAGTTCGAGGCCGATGTAGCCGAAGCCCATGACGATCCCCGAGTCGGGAAACGTCGTCGCGTCGAGGACGCCCGCGCTGTCCGTGAACGGGACCTCGTCGATACCCGGCAGGTCGGGCACGTCGAGCGTCGAACCGGTCGCGACGACGACGTAGTCGGGTTCGAGTCGTCGATCACCGACGGCGAGCACCCTGTCGTCGACGAACCGCGCGGTGTCGTGGACGAATTCGACGTTCTCGCGCTCCGCGAGGTCGTGGGCGTGTCCCCGCCGGTGTTCGGCGAAACTCGAGACGTGTTCGTCCTTCCGGGCGACGACGGCCTCCGGATCGACTTCGGGCACGCCCTCGAGTCGCTCGTCGTGGCGCGCCTGGTAGCGGTGCTTACCGGCAGAGAGCACCTCCTTCGAGGGCATACAGCCCCGAAGAATGCAGAGCCCGCCGCCGGGATCGCCGTCGTCGATCAGCGTCAGTTCGAGTTCGGGGAGCGCTCCGGCCCGATCGAGCAGTCCGTCGGCGGCGGCGACCCCCGCGCTTCCGTACGCCCCGACGATCGCGACGTGAACCATACCTCGAATAGACTGGTGGGACAAAAAGACGTTCTGCAGGCCGGGGCAGTCGGCTACGGCAAGAGACGACGGAGGAGCGTTACCGGACGCGGCTGGCGGCGGCGACGAGCGCCGCGACGAGTGCCGCGAGAGTACCGAATCCGGGGACGCTGTCCGCGTCGTCGCCTGCATCGGCCGAGCTGTCGTCCTGGATCGCGACCTCGCGCTCGGAGAAGTGATTCACCGCGACGAGCACGTCGGCGGCTGCCGACGCCTCGCCGGACTGGCTCACCATGTACCGCGGCTCCTCGCCGATGCCGCCCTCGAGTTCGTCGAAGGAGGACGCCTCCGCGGCGGCCTCGCCGTCGATCGTCACCTCGAGGTCTTCGGCGGTTTCGGCGGCCTCGATGGCGCCTTCGGAGACGCTCGTGATGACGACGGTTCCCTCGCTCCGGGTCCGCTCGACGGTCATCTCGAGGCGCTCCTCGCTCTGCTCGTGGGTCTCGACGGCGATATCCTGGCCGTAGGTCGCGACGTCCGCGACGCGGTCGCCGTCGCGCTCGTCGACGTAGACTTCCGCGGTCGCCGTTCCGTCGGCGATCAGCTCTTCCTGGGCCTGGGCGTCGTCGTCGCGCTCGCCGTCTCCGTACGAGCGGAAGACGAGCGTCGACTCGCTCTCGAGTTCGGCCGTGACGTCGCCCTGGTCGTTGACGGTCACGTCACCGTCGCCGCCGACGACAAACACGCCGGTCCGGTCGTCGCTCTCGACGACGATGCGGTCGTCACCGTCGGCTTCGGCGTTGCTCTCGCCCGCGAGTTCGAGTTCGACGTACTGCGACTCCTCGCCGGCGTGGACGGTCAGAATACCGCGCTCGGTGTCGTGAGCGTTGATCGACGCGGAGCCGTCGGTGCTGACCTCGGCGCGGGTCTCGCTCCGTGCGTCGAGCTGGAGGCCGGTACCCGAGAGGCTGGTTACGGCCGCGAGGCTGACGTCGGCGCCGGCGCCGACCTCGCTCTGGTGGTCGCTCTGTGCGTCGACGCTCACGTTCTCGAAAACCGGTTCGCCGTCGACGCGGTAGTCGGTGAGTGCGTTCCCGGACGCCTCGAACGTCACGTAGGTTCCCGCGTACGCGTCAGATTCGGACTGGGCGTCGACAGTCTGGGAGGACGATGCTGCGCTCGCGCCGGCGCCGACGGCGGCGACCGAGAGGGTCGCCGTCGTGACGATGAACGCGAGTGCAACGGCAGTTACGCGATTCATTACACGCGGAGACGTTCACCACATCCTTAAACTCCTTCTGACAAACCAGTCAAATCGTCTATTCGGTTGTTACGTTCGTCATTCTGACACCAAACAACCGAAATTTGTAAAATTATTCAACTGTCTGAGCCACCTACGGCATCCGAAATTCGTTCGTCGACAGGGTTCGCACCGGAAGCCGATTATCGCGAGATCTCTTCGTCGTCCTCCGAGACGACCTGCTCGACCTCCTCTCTGGTGACGAGCGCGACGTCGCCGGGAATCGTCCGCTTGAGCGCCGCCGTCGCCGCGGCGTACTCGAGTGCGGTCGGCACGTCGTCGCCGTCGAGTCGGCGAGCGAGGAACGCGCCGGTGAACGCGTCGCCCGTCCCGATCGGGTCGACGGTCTCCGTTTCGTAGGCGCCGTGATCGTAGACCGTGTTGTCGTGCCAGGCGAGAGCCCCCTTCGAACCGCGCGTGACGACGACGGTGGTGAAGTCGAACTGCGAGCCGAGGGTGTGTGCGAGCTGTCGCGGGTCGCCGTCGATCCCGAGGACGTTCTGCGCGTCTCGAGCGGCGATCACGAGCACGTCGATACCCGCGAAGAGCGTCGTCAGCGTCTGCTTTGCCTCCTCGGGCGACCAGAGCTTCTGGCGGTAGTTGAAGTCGAACGCGGTGGTGGTCCCGCCCTGTCTGGCCGCCTTGAGCATGTTCATCGTCGTCTCTCGAAGCGTCGGCGAGAGCGCGGGCGTGATTCCGGTCGTGAAGAAGACGTCCGCGTTCTGGATCAGGTCGACGTCGAACTCCTGGGCTTCGGCGGTCGAGATCGCGGTGTCGTCCCGGTCGTAGATGACGTTCGTGCCGCGCGGCTTGCCGCCGTGTTCGAGGTAGTACGTTCCCTGGCGCCCCTCGTCGCTCCAGACGATATCCGTGTCGATGCCGTACCTGTTGAGTTCGCCGACGACGCGCCGACCGAGCGGCGAGTCGGGCAGCTTCGAGGTCCAGGTCGAGTCCGCCGAGCCCAGACGCTGGGCCGCGATGGCGACGTTGCTCTCGGCTCCGGCGGCGCGGAGTTCGAGTTCGTCGGTGTCCTCGAGGCGCCGGTGGTCGGGCGGCGAGAGGCGGAGCATCGTCTCGCCGAAGGTGACGACGTCGCTCACGGCTCGACCCTCCGGCTCGTTTCGACGGTGATCGGTGTCGCGGTCATACCCGATGGATGGCACGGGCGCGCTATAAGTGGTGGCGATGTGGCGTTCGGCGAGCGGCTACAGCAGCGGTGCCGACTCGAGCGAGACGACCGCTTCGCCGTCGCGCTCGTGCTCGTACTCGAGTACGGTCTCGATCCCGAACGACGCGAGCAACTCGCGACTCGCCTCGACGTGGTCGGTCACGGCCGGGAGTCGAACGCGCCCGCCGGCGAGCGCGAGGGAGACGAGGAGCTGATCGCCCATGTGGGGGTCGACGGGTGCCGATCCCTCGAGAAACCGATTTGCGGCGTCCGCGGCGTCCTCGCCGACTCGTTCGGCCGGCTTCCCGCGTTCGCCGAGGGCGCCGAAGCCGGCGATTCCGGTGCCGTGATCGACGCGGATCACCAGCGCGGAGCCGGGCGAGGGGCTCGCCGCGGTTCGCTCCTGGCGCTCGAGTACCTCGAGGTCGTCCCCACCGTTTCGATTCGGGCCAGCGACATCGAGTCGCTCGAGCGCCCCTTCCAGCTGCCGGTGTGCCACGCCCCGGTCCGCGAGCGACGCCGACTCCGTCGAGTAGAGCCGGACGCCCTCGAGGTCGCCACGCTCCGCGAGGTCGAGGGGCTCGAGGGTCGACGGCGCGAGCCGGAGCGTCACCCGCCCGCCGCCGTCCGGATAGAACCCGCGTCGGTCGACCTCGCAGGAGGCGACGAGTCCGTACCGTCCCAGCAAGGGCAGTTTCACGTGTCCGGCGTAATCGAGCGGCGGCGACCACTCGACGTCCGTCCCGCCGGTGACCGTGATCGACAGCCGCGACTCGAGCACCGTCGCGAGCGGGAGGACCGCGTCGAACAGCAGGGTCGCGCTCCCTGCGGTGCCGATGTCGACGGCGTAGCTGCCGCCCTCGAGGCGCGCCGTACCGAAATCGCTCCCGTCTCCGTTTCCGCTCCCGCCGCCGTCCGAGAGCCCCGGATCGAACTCGATCGTCTCCGCGCCGAGTTCGGTCCCCGATACCTCCGCGTCGCAGAGTTCGGCCATCGTCTCGAGGACGGCCAGGTGCTGATGGGCGAGCCCGGGGTTCGGTCGGTCGCCGCGGACGTTCTCGAGTCGCACGGGCTGGTTCTCGAGGACGGACAGCGTGAGGGCGGTGCGAAGGAACTGGCCGCCCGCGTTCGAGCCGTCGAGTTCGCGCATAGCTGGGGGGTTCGGTCTCGAGCGACGTACCGTTGCCGAACGCGCTCACGGCCCGACCGACGGATCCCGTCCCTCCCCTGCCGGTTCGCGAAGACTTTCGGGAGTCACCGGGAAACTGCGAGTGAATGCGACTCCGGGTCGATCCGCTCCGGCGACGATGGCTCCTCTGGGGGACGCTGGGGATCGTCTTCCTGCTCGTCAACGTCCACCGGCTCTCCTCCGCGGTGCTCGCCGAGAAGCTGATGGTCGCCTTCGGGACGACGGGTGCCCAGCTGGGAACCCTCCACGCGGTGTTCTTCTGGGTCTATGCCGTCATGCAGATTCCGACGGGGATCCTCGCCGACCGGATCGGGCCGCGATTGACGGCGGCGGCCGGCGCGGCGGTGATGAGCGTCGGCGCGATCTGGTTCGCGCTCGCGGACGGCTACCTCGTGGCGATTCTCGCGCGCGGACTCGTCGGCCTGGGAAGCAGCGTCGTCTTCGTCTGCATCCTGCGGTTCTGCGCCAACTGGTACCGGGCCGACGAGTTCGCGACCATGAGCGGCGCCACCTTCGCCGTCGCCGGAATCGGCGGCGTCCTCTCGACGACGCCGCTGGCCGTCGCCGTCGACGCGGTCGGCTGGCGTTCCGCGATCGGCTGGCTCGGCGTCGTCGGCCTCGTCGCGGCCGTCCTCGTCTTCGCGCTCGTTCGGAACACCCCCGCGGATGCGGGACTCGAGCCCCTCGAGGGGGTGCCGACGCAGCCGACCCTGACGAACGCCGAACTCGAGTCGCACCTCTCGACGGTGCTTCGGGACCGCTGGGTCTGGGTCCTGAGCCTCATGCTGTTCTGTGCCAGCGGCCTCAACCTGACGCTGTTCGGGCTGTGGGGGGTTCCCTACGTCCGACAGACCTACGGCGTTTCGGTGGCCTACGCCTCGGTCTTCACCCTGATCGGCGGCGTCGGCGGTATCCTCGGTCCGCCGGCGATCGGGTGGCTCTCCGACCGACTCGGCCGCCGCGTCGAACTGATGGTCGCCGGCGGCTTCTGTTACGTCGTCTGTCTCGCCGTCCTCGCCGTCGCCGGTGATCCGCCGCTCGTCGTCGTCGGAAGCGCGTTCTTCCTCACCGGCGCCCTGCTCGGCGCATTCCTGCTCTGTTACCCGATCGTCAAGGAACGCCACCCCAGCAGTGCGAGCGGCATCTCGACGGGGACGATCAACGGTGCAGGGTTCTTCGGTGCGGCGCTGCTCCCGACGCTGATGGGCTGGGCCCTGGATGCCTACTGGACGGGCGAGTACGTCGGGGGCGCCCGCGTCTACAGCGAAACCGGCTATCGAGTTGCGTTCGGAATCGCCACCGTCGCCGGCGTGATCGCCTTCGCCTGCGCGATCTGGGTCTATCGTCACCGGCGAGTCTGCGGGAACGAACTCGCGGATTCGAGCGCCGAAGGCGTGAGCGGCGAGTAGCGCGGCGGTTCTCGCCGCCCGTCACCAGTCGTTGGTACGACGATCGCTTCGGACGGATGGAGTCCGAATCTCACCCTCCCTGTCACGTGGCGAGGGGAACCGATCACGAGACCGGAGGCACTTTTTGCTCGCGACGAGAGGGTCCGATATGTCCCGCGGAGTCGGCGCGTTTGGACCAATACGGGAACTCATCCCCGAATGGCTCGCCGTTGTCATCGCCCTGCTCACCCAGCTGGGAGACATCTGGTTTCTGGCCCTGCTCCTCTTCGTGTTCTATTGGTCCAACACGCCCAAGCAGGACGATATCGCCGTCGTTGCAGGAGCGTGGTTAGCCGGAATGGGATTGTACAAGGGTTTAAAAGAGATCTTCGGCTTCCCCCGGCCGGGCTACGCGTTACTGGACCCCGAACTCCTTCCGTGGGTTATTCAACCGGTGTACGAAGCCACCGCCTTCGCAACCGGATACGGATTTCCGAGCGGCCACGCGGTCAACACGACGATCGTGTACTTCGGTCTGGCTTACGTCCTTCCGTACAGTTCCCGCCGGAGACGCTTTCTCGGCGCGGCTGCACTCATCGCGATAGTCTCGTTCTCGAGGGTTGCACTCGGTGTACACTATCTAATCGACGTCGTCGTCGGCGTGGGGGTCGGTATCGCCTTACTGCTGGTAGCGAAGATCCTCGTGAAACGCGCCCCCGCCGATCGACCGACGGTCACCTTTGGGCTTGCTATCGTGCTGGGTCTCTTCTTCGTACTCGCGAGCGATGCCCATCGAGACGCGGTGCTCGTTCTTTCCGCGGCGCTCGGTTCGTTCGCCGGGTGGCAGTTGATCATGCTCGGTCGGCAGGTAGTCGCGCTCGGTCGCCCGTCTCAGGTGCTTCGACCGGTCGTTCGTCGTGGTAGCGCTACGGTACTAGCTGTAGCACCGTTAGCCGCCGCTCTCGAGTTCTTCCCGCTGCTCTCGCCGTACGCTGCCGGTGGACTGATCGGACTGGTCACGGCGGGTTTGGTTACGGCTCCTGTCGCACGCTACTCGATCACCGTGCAGCGGGTCGGGATTGCTCTCGGATTCTGGCTCGAGATGGCTGTACTCGGCGTTCGACACCTACTCGAGCCGGACACGTGGCGCCGCATAATCGCCGTTGGACGCGCGTACGCTAACCGCGCTCGTGAGCGGATTCGAACAGAAAGGGAACGATAACCGATCGTATGATCGATGCGATTCGCGCGCCCCTTCAGAAACCCGCTGCGGGAACGGAGATAAACTGTGATCTCTGATCCAGTCGGGTTACTGACTGTCTCACGCCGTACTGTACGGACGGCCCAGTTCGAACGCAAACAGATAAGAGAACCACCACGGGAAGGAGTACGCCAGGGTGTGAAACGGGCGTTCCGCGAGAGTTTCTGGCAACAGCGTGCACTCCCCTCTACCGTTAGCCGCCGTGACCGGGATAGTCGCGCTCGAACCGCTCTTCGATCTCCGTCTCGTCGAGCTGGACGATAACCGGTCGACCGTGCGGGCAGGAGTACGGGTTCTCGCAGTCGTCCAGTGCCGCGAGCAGATCGACGACTGACCCCTCGGTCAGCGAGGTGTTCCCCGTGATCGAGGGGTAACAGGCCAGATCGCCGAGGAACTCGTCGGCCAGCGCGTCGATCGTCTCGGCGCCGGCCTCGCGGTCGCCCTCGACGAACGAGGTGAGGACGTCCCGCAGTCGGGCCGGCTCGAGCGTCTCCTCGAGCACCGCGGGGACGGTCGTCACCGCGACGGTCCGATCGTCGACCCGGTCGGCGTAGAACCCCAGCCGAGCGAGCGCCTCGCGGTAGCTCTCGAACGCCTCGGCCTCCGCGGCGGTTAGCTCGAGTTCGACCGGCGAGGCCAGCGCCTGGGCGGCCGGATCGTCGGCGAAGGCGTTCCGCAGGCGCTCGTAGTTGACGCGCTCGTCGGCGGCGTGCTGGTCGACGAGCACGAGTCCGTCGGGCGCCTCGCAGACGAAATAGGTCTCCCGGAACTGGCCGAGCACCTGCAGCGGCGGCAGCGAGTCGAAGTCGGATCGGTCGCCGCTCGCGGCCTCCCCCGCGAGGGTCCGCTGTTCGGACGGTCCCGAGAAGCGCCGACTCGAGTCCGATCCGGCCTGGCTATGGTTCTCGTCCGCGTTCGGATCGGGGTCCCGGACGGATCCGGTGATCGCCGAGTCCGCGTTCGGCGGTTGCGTGTCGTCGGTCGGTTCCGACGAGAGTGCCCCGCTCTCGTTCGGCGGGCTCGAATCGTCCGAGTCGCCCGAGCCGCCGAAGTCCGCCGAGTTGGCCGCGACGGAATCAGCGTCCTCGGCTCGTCCCGTTCGGGGGCCGTCCGGCGGCTGCGTTCGCGCCTCAGAGTCGGTCGACGGGGATTCGATCGTACCGGGGTCGGAATCCGGATCCGCACCGGAGTCCGGCGCTCGCCCATCCCTCGACTCGGTCTCGCTCGAGGCCTCGGCCGCCGACTCGTCTGCCGGTCCGTCGGCGCTACCGGGCTCGAGTCGCGCCTCGTCGGGGGCCGAGCGGCCGCGGGGCGCCCGCGAGCGCAACAGGCCGTGCTCGAGCAGCGCGGCCTCGACGGCGGCGTCGACCTGCCGGCGCACCGCGTCGTCGTCGTCGAATCTGACCTCTCGCTTTCGCGGGTGGACGTTCACGTCGACGGCGTCGCCGGGCACGTCGAGGAAGAGCACGACGAACGGGTAGCGGTCGCCGCCGAGCTGGGTGCCGTAGGCGCCCATGATCCCCTCTCGGACCGCGTCCGCCGAGACGGCGCGGCCGTTGACGTACGTGGCGAGGTACTCCCGGCTCGAGCGGTTCGTCTCGGGGTGGGAGACTAGCCCGGTGACGGACTCGAGCGGCCCGACCGGAAGCTCGTCGCCGTCGGCCTGGATCGGGATCATCGAGGCGGCGACCTCGCGGCCGTAGACGGAGAGCACGGCGGCCTGCAGGTCGCCCTGCCCGGTCGTGGAGAAGACCTCGCGGCCGTCGTGGGTCAGCGAGACCGCGACGTCGGGGTTCGCGAGGGCGTAGCGCGTGACGACGCGGTTGACGTGGGCGAACTCGGTCGCGGTCGTCTTGAGGAACTTCCGGCGGGCGGGGGTGTTGTAGAAGAGGTCCGCGACCTCGACGGTCGTCCCTGCGGGAGAGCCCGTCGGCTCGACCGAAACGACGTCGCCGCCCTCGTAGACGAGTTCCGTCCCGGCGCCGCCGGCGTCCCGGGGGCGGCTCCGGATGTTCAGCTTCGAGACGGAGCCGATGGTGTGCAGCGCCTCGCCCCGGAAGCCGAGGGTGGCGACGCCGGACTCGAGGTCCTCGAGGCCGGTGATCTTGCTCGTCGTGTGCTGGCGGACGGCCGCCCGGAGATCCGCCTCGGCCATGCCGTGGCCGTCGTCGGCGACCCGAATCAGCTCCGTGCCGCCGGATTCGATCGTAACGTCGACGCTCGAGGCGCCGGCGTCGAGGCTGTTCTCGACCAGTTCTTTGACCGCGCTCGCGGGCCGCTCGACGACCTCGCCGGCGGCGATCCGGGCGACGGTGTCCTCGTCGAGCTGTCGAATCTCGGTGCCGTCCGGTTGGGTGTCGTCGCTCATGGTACTGTGGTGACGTCGGTGAACTCGAGGGGCCGGCCGTTCCCGCGTGTCATCGGTAACTCGTACTCAGAGCGGCTGGTTAGGTCTTACGCGTCGGTCGGCTACTCGAGTCCGAGGTCGACCTCGAAGGAGTTGCCGGGTCGCGGAACGCCCTTCGCGGTGATCGTCTCGCCGGTCACGAACGAGGCGGCCGGACTCACGAGGAACTGGACGACGTCCGCGATCTCCTCGCCGTGGCCGATGCGGCGGTCGGTCTTCTCGCGCGGCGGCATCTGCTCGCTCCGGATGCCGAGCGTGTCCGCGACGCCGGGGGTCTGGACGAGCCCGGGCGCGACGCAGTTGACCCGGATCCCGTCGTCGGCCCACTCGACGGCGAGCGTCTCGGTCAGCCGGATGATCGCGGCCTTCGCCGCGCCGTAGTGGCTCTCGTTCGGCGCCGGGTGCTGGCCGTTCACGCTCGAGAGGTTGATGATGACCCCGCCGTCGCCCTCGCGCATGACCTCGCCGACGACCTGCGCGCAGTGGACGGTGCTGTTGAGGTTCAGGTCGACGATCGAGTTCCAGCCGTTCGGCGAGATGTCCTCGAAGGCGGCGACGAACTCCCCGCCGGCGTTGTTCACGAGGATGTCGACGTCGCCGAACTCCTTGAGCGTCTTCTCGACGAACGCCTCGACCTGCTCGCGCTCGCGGACGTTACACTCGGCGGCGAACGCCTCGCCGTCGACGTCTGCGGCCTCGTCGATCCCCTCGGCGACCGGACCGATGCGGTCCATCGAGCGCGAGCAGATTGCGACGTCGGCGCCGCCGGCCGCCAGCGTCTCCGCGATAGCGCGTCCGATTCCCTGGCTCGCGCCCGTGACGATAGCCGTCTTCCCCGCAATCCCGAACTCTGGTTCGTGCATCGTCCTATTTGGGTTGCTACCCCTCATATTTTTATCGACGGAAGCGATACTCCCTCGATCAGTGTACTACGTTCGATATAGCGCGGCGAATAGTGAACGGTAGGTGTTCGTACCGTCGCAGTCCGTGCTCACGGTCACGATTCCTCGCTCGAGGCGATCGCCTCGAGCGTGTGCCGGCCCGGTATTTTTCGACGTCGCGGTCGTCCTTCGGGTATGAAGCTGCGACGGGCGGGGTCCGTCGCTCGCGACGTGGTGAGCGTCGTCCGCGAGCACAACGTGACGTTCATGGCCGGGAGTATCGCTCACGCCGCGTTCCTCTCGATCCTACCGCTCCTGTTGCTCCTGTTCGTCGTCGTGGGCGCGATCGGCAACGAGTACCTGACCGAGCAGATTACGGTGATGGCCCGGGAGCACCTGAGCCCCGCCGGCGAGGGGCTGGTGTTCGAGGCGCTGACCCACGCCTCCGACCGCGCCGGCGCGTCGCTCATCGGCGTCGCCTCGCTGCTGTGGGGAATGTTGCGGATCTTCCGCGGACTCAACACGGCGTTCGACGAACTCTACGGAGGCGGGCAGAGTTCGTTCCAGGAGAAGGTGCTCGACGGGGTCGTCGTCTTCGCCGTGATCCTGATCGCGACCGTCGGTGCGGGGTTCGTGGCGGCCACACTGGCCGCAGTCGATCAACCGATCGTCGAGGCGGCGACGCCGTTCGCGCTGTTCGCCGGGCTGACCGTCGCCTTCTTCCCGATGTACTACGTCTTTCCCGATCCCGGCCTGACCGTTCGCGAGGCCCTGCCGGGGACGATCGTCGCCGCCGCGGGGTGGGTCCTGCTCGAGGCCGTCTTCGGCGTCTACGTGGGATTCGTCGACACCGTCGGCACCTACGAGACGCTCGGGGCGGTCATCCTGCTGCTCGTCTGGCTCTACGGCAACGCCCTCGTCCTGCTCGTCGGGGCGGCGGTGAACGTCGTGCTCGGGGGCTACCACGCCGCCGACGGCGGGGAGTTCGGAACCGACGACGGAACGGACTCCGACGATGAAACTGACTCGACGGAACCCGTCCGCGTGTGAGTTCGAAATCGCGACTCCGTCGTGAATCAGTAGTCGACCGCCACCGCGACCTCGTTTCGCCGCACGAACGGTGGTGTCCACCTCGTTGCGAACGGCGCGTCGAATACTCAACACAAAATGATCAGCCGAAATAGTCCCGGAGGACTGCGCCGAAACCGACGGCACCAACGAGAAACGAAATGATTCCACCGATGCCGGTCAACGCGAGTCCGCCGTTGATTACTGTAGCGACGAGGAGCGGCTTCACCCACCGTCCTCGCGGCCCACCGACCGGTCGCCGATAGTCAGGAACACTATCGTCGCCCCCATCGCTCAGGACGGATATCCTCTCACGACGAGTGGGCCACGCTGCAGTTGAGGGCGTTCGAGAAGCGAGCCGCAGTGAGTGGTCTGGATGCCCGTTTCAGACTCGAAATCTGCAATATACGGGGCTCGACGACGCTGCAAATCCATCCGTACCTGACACGATCACGACCTTCGGCTGTCAGTTCACCTTCAAGCGTGACCGACAGAATCGTCTCGTCAGCAACCGCTACCTGTCCTCGAGCGTTCGCTGCCACTCCTGGACCTTCGAGATCAACTCGACCGGCGCCGTCGCGTTCACGTCGACGTCCTCGAGGTCCTCGAGCACCCGCTTCGCCTCGGGGTCGAGCGACTCGTTCGGATCTCCTACGTCGGAGGAGACCTCCGACGAGGATCGCCTTGCGCCGCTCGGCTCACCCCCGTCCGCGTTCGCCGGCCCGCGGAATCCCCCGCTCGAGACGTCGAACACGGTTTGTACGGGCTCGCTCGAGCCGCCGCCCTTGGCCTCGATGGCCTTCTCCTCGCGCAGGCGCTCGAGGACGTCCCGCGATCGGTCGACGACGGGGTCGGGGACGCCGGCGAGGTCGGCGACGTGGATCCCGTAGCTGCGGTCGGTCGGGCCGTCTCGAACGGTCCGGAGGAAGGTGACGTCGCCGTCTCGCTCGTCCGCGGCGACGTGAACGTTGGCGACGCGCGGGAGCCGGTCGGCGAGACCCGTTAGCTCGTGGTAGTGGGTCGCGAACAGCGTCTTCGCCTTGACCTCGTTGTGGAGGTACTCCGTGGCGGCCCAGGCGATCGAGATGCCGTCGTACGTCGCGGTTCCGCGGCCGACCTCGTCCAGGATGACGAGCGACTCCTCGGTCGCGGTGTGCAGGATGTTCGAGAGTTCGCTCATCTCGACCATGAACGTCGACCGTCCCTGGGCGAGTTCGTCGAGCGCCCCGACGCGCGTAAAGATGCCGTCGACCAGCCCGATCTCGGCCTCCTTCGCTGGAACGAAGCTCCCGATCTGGGCCAGCAGGACGATCCCGGCGACCTGGCGCATGTAGGTCGACTTCCCGGACATGTTGGGTCCGGTGACGACGAGAAAACCGCGATCCTCGTCCAGCTGCACGTCGTTGGGGACGAACTCCGTCGTCTGCTCGACGACCGGGTGACGACCCTGGTCGATATCGAGTCGGTCGCCCCGCTGCAGGTCGGGCTCGACCCACCGGTTCTCCGCCGCGTGCGTCGCCAGGCTCGCGAGCGCGTCGACGGTCGCGAGCGCCCGGCCGACGTCCTGCAAGAGTTCGGCCCGCGCCGCAACCTTCTCGCGCAATTCCTCGAACAGTTCGTACTCGAGGTCGCCGCGTCGCTCCTCCAGGCGCAGGATCTCCCGTTCTTTCTCCTCGAGTTCGTCGGTCGTGAACCGCTTCGAGTTCTTCAGCGTCTTGATCTGCTCGTAGTGGTCGGGGACGCCGTCCGCCGCGGACTTGCCGACCTGTACGTAGTAGCCGTCGGTCTTGTTCCGGTCGACGGTCACGTGCGAGAGGCCGTGCTGGCGCTTCTCCCGGTCGGCGAGCGTGTCGAGCCACTCCTTTACCTCGTCATGGCGCTCGATCACTTCGTCGAGTTCGTCGTCGTAGCCGTACTGAAGGAGTTCGCCCCGGGTCACCGTCGACGGCGGCTCCTCGGCGATGGCCTCCGCGAGCGTCTCGCGCAACTCGGCGGCGGCCTCCCGATCCGGGCGGTCGACGATCCCCGAGAGGGGCGAGTCGGCCAGATCCGGCGTCGACGCGATGGTGTCGGCCAGCGCGGGGAGGACGCCCAGCGTGTGCTGGACGGCGAGCAGATCCCGCGCGTCGGCGCTGCCGTGGCTCGCCTTCGAGGCCAGTCGCGCCAGATCGTAGGCGTCGCCGAGAGCGTCCTGGATCTCGTCGCGAGCGAGCGCCGCCGTCGACAGCGCCGCGACGCTCTCCTGACGGCGCTCGAGGGCCTCGAGCGACCGACGCGGGCGCTGGAGCCACTCCTTCAGCAGGCGGCCGCCGGCGCTCGTCGCGGTGTGGTCGATCGTCGCGAACAGCGATCCCTCGCGCTCGCCCTGCATCGTCTCGGTCAACTCGAGGTTGCGCTGGGTGGTCGCGTCGAGCGTGACGTGGTCGTCGCCGTGGTGGGCCTGGATGCGCGTCATCGAGGCCAGCACGCCGGCGCCGGTCTCCTCGACGTAGTCCAGCACGGCGCCGGCGGCCGCGACCGCCGGTTCGTCGACCGACAGCCGCTCGACGGTTTCCCGGCCGAACTGGTCGCGAACGACGTGGCTCGCTCGTTTCGGGGCGAACGCCTCCGTCTCGTGGAGCGTGAGCGTCGCGTCGATGCGCTCGCGGACCAGGTTCAACAGATCGTCGTCCGTTCTAACCTCCGGCCCCGGCAACACCTCGACGGGGTCGAACCGGTACAGTTCCGTCAACGTCTCGTCGACGCCCTCGGCCGTCGCGACGAGGAAGCGGCCGGTCGTCACGTCGGCGAAGGCGAGACCGTACGCGGGGTCGTCCGTCGAACTGCCCCTCGAGTCGGCGACGATCGCGGCCAGATACTGCGCGTCGGCGTCGCTCGTCTCGAGCAAGGTTCCAGGGGTGACGACCCGGACGATTTCGCGTGCGTGACCGGAGTCGGTCTCGTACTGGTCGGCGACGGCGACCCGGTAGCCGCGCTCGACCAGCGCCTTCAGGTAGGGCGTCAGATCGTCGATCGGCACGCCGGCCATCGGGTACGACGAGCCGTGCGAGGACTTCTGGGAGACCTTGAGATCGAGTTCCTCGCTAACCATCTCGGCGTCCTCGCCGAAGAACTCGTAGAAGTCGCCACACTGCATCGCCAGCAGGTCGGCGTCGGTGTCCTCTTTGAGCGAGAAGAATTCTCCGACGATGCCCGTCGCCTCGGTCATACGCGGTGACTGGCGGGCCACGACAAAAACCCTGCGGGATCCGCGGTGAAAGTGATCGACCCGTGGTAACGATTCGTACTGTCTTCCGGCGACGGGGTTCTCCAGTAGGGGTTCTATTACGATCGCTGTCGTACGTGACACACCCCCACAATGGCTGCTCCCCGCGACCATCGTGTGCTCGTTCCGGTCGACGTCCTCGGCGGAGAGAGCGTCCCACAGACGGTTATCGACGCGTTCGCGTCGGTTCCGGTCGTTCTGCTCGGCTACCGCGTCCTCCCCGACCAGACGCCGCCGGACCAGGCGCGCGACCAGTACGGAGCGCGTGTTCGTTCCGAACTCGAGGAGCTCCACGACGTGTTCGAAGACGCCGGCTGTCTCGACGTCTCGTCGCGGCTCGTCTTCACGCACAACCGGCTGAAGACGTTCGAACGCGTCGCGGTCGAAGCGTCGTGTGACGCGGTCTTACTGCTCAACCCCGCACCCGTTCTCGAGACGGTGCTCGTCGCGATTCGCGGCGACGTCAACCTCGATCACATCGCCCGGCTGCTCGGCGCGCTGCTCACCGACACCGATCTCGAGGTGACGTTCTTCCACGTCGTTCCCGACGAGGACGAGCGGGAACGCGGGTCCGAACTCCTCGACGCTGCCGTCTCCGCGCTGGCCGACGTCGGCGTCGACCGCGATCGGATCGACACCTCGCTCGTCGTCGACGGCTCGCCGACGCGGGAGATTCTCGAGGCCGCGACCGATCACGACCTGCTCGTCGTCGGCGAGAGCCGTCCGTCGGTCCGCCGACTCATCTTCCGGGATCGGGCGAAGACGTTGGCCAGGGACACGGTCGATCCGGTCCTCGTTATCCGCGGGGAGTATCTCGAGGCGGACGAAGCGGGAACTGCCGAGGACGAGAGCGAGGGAACCGGTGACGGCGACACGGTCGACGGGGACGACACCACGTAACCGACGCTCGGTCGTCGGTCGTGGCAGCGTCAGACGAGCCCGCACGGTTACCGTCCGAGAGGCGCGCCTGATCGGCTCAGTTCACGTCCGATCGAACCGAGGGACGCGAGTTCCGATCACGAGTCGTCGGTCGCGGGACGATCGGCGGTCGCGTTGGACGGCGGCAGTCGATCGGCGTTCGCTTCCGCGCCGTCGCTTTCCTCGACGTTCCGGACGACGAGTACCGGTCCGACCGATCCGGCGGCGACGCGCTCGGCCTCCTCGCCGAAGACGAGCGACCGAAGCGACGGAGCCCGTTCGCCCATAACGATGGCGTCGTGGTCGGTCGCGGCCTCGATGAGCGCCTCGAACGGGGGCTCGTTAGCTGCGAGTTCGGTTCGAACGTCGATTCCGCGTCCGGAGAGCGCCGCGCCGGCCGCCTCGAGCAGTTCCCGGCCGCCGGCCTCGTCGTCGGTGGCGAGAAAGAGCGTGACGCCGATACCGCGGCCGCCGACTAACTCCGTGACGAACGAGCAGATCCGTTCGACGGCGACGTCGCCCGTCAGCGCCACGAGGAGGCGATCGACCGGTCCGGTCGCGCCCGTGATGGCGTAGGCGCCCGCCGCCGTTTCTTCGGCGACCCGATCGACCGTTTGCTCCCGGTCGTGGGTGAACACGAGGCGATGATCCGCGCCCTCGCCGGCCGTCCGAAACTCCGTGGCGAGGTCGGTGAGGGCGGCTGTCGCCCTGTCCTCGTACTGCATCCGTGCCTGATCCGGCGGCGTCTGCTCGGGGAGGACGTGGTAGCCGAGGACGGTGACGTCCATCGGCCCGAGCAGCGCCGTCAATCCGGTCGAAACCGATTCACCCTCCAGGATCGCCAGTGGAACGAGTACGCGTGTCATTAGAGTGCCCCCTTCAGGGTTACGTCCCGGGCGTAGTAGGCGTACCACCCGGCGGTCGCGATCATGATACCGACGCCGACGAGCTGGGACGCGAGCTGCATGAACCCGATCAGCGCGAAGCTGGCGATCGCCCCGAGCACCGGAACGACGGGGTAGCCGGGCACCCGGAAGTCGGGGTCGTACCACTCCGGCTCGTCTCGACGCAGTGCGAGCAGCGCCACGCAGATCAGTCCGTACATGATGAGGTGCAGGAACGACGCGACCTCGGCGAGGAGCTCCACGCGGCCGGTCGCGGTCAGGACGAGAATCGGCCCGCCGGCCATCCCCAGCGCGACGTGTGGCGTGCCGTACCGGAGGTTGATGCGGCTCGCCTGCCGCGGTAACAGGGCGTCCTTCGAGACGGCGTAGATCGCCCGAGACGTGCTGAGAACCGACGCGTTGGCGCTCGACATCGTCGCGAGCAGGCCGCCGAAGACGATCGCGAACGCGCCGACGGCGCCGAGGTAGTGGCGGCCGACCTCGACCATCGCGGTCTCGCCGAACCGCGAGAGCTGCTCGCTCCCGAACGCGCTCGTCGCGACGAAGATCGTCAACACGTAGAGGACGCCGACGACGAGCACCGAGCCGACCATCGCCAGCGGCAGGTTCCGGCCGGGTTCTTTCATCTCCCCGGCGACGGTCGCCACCTGCGCGAAGCCGAGATACGAGGTGAAGACGAGCGCCGCCGTCGTCAGGATCGGCATCGTCCCGAGCGGGGCGAACTGCTCGGGTGCCATCGGCTCGCCAACCAGTCCGGCCGCATCGAGGCCGCCGTACGCGAGGAAACACACCAGAATCGACAGCAACAGCGCGACGATCCCGTTCTGGAGCTTCGCCGCGTTTTCCGTCCCCGTGACGTTCAGGACGGTAAAGCCCGCGCCGAACAACAGCGCCAGCGGGATGACGAGCCCCCCGCCGACCGCGAGCCCGAGTTCGGCGAGCGTATCGACGGCGTAGTAGCCGAATCCGACGAGATAGAAGGCCGTCGCGAACACCAGCCCGAACCACAACGAGAGTCCGACGACGGCCCCGGCGAGCGTGCCCAGCCCGCGCGAGATGAAGTAGTAGCCACCGCCGCTCTTCGGCATCGCCGTCGCGAGTTCGGAGGCGGGAAGCGCGACCAGCAACGCGACGACGGCGCCGATCGCGAACGACGCCGCCGCAGCGGGACCCGCTCTCCCGGCCGCGAGTCCCGGGAAGACGAAGATGCCGGCGCCGATCATCGTCCCGATCCCGATAGCGAGTCCGCCGGAGAGCCCGAGCGTTCGCTCGAGTTCGGCGTCGTCGGTGATCGTCGCGTCGTCGGTTTCGATCGTCGGTTCGATCTGTGGCGCCTCTCCCTCGACGTTGGTTCCCCCGGCCGACGACGATGGGCCGTCCATAGTGGGCGTGACTCCGGCTGGACGTATATTGGTAATGCGAGCGATCGCCGTCAACCCCACGTGATCGCCGCTACCGCTCAGAACAGTACTCCGCCGAGCGGCACGTCCTCGTTCGGCTCCACGAGCACCGGATACCCCTCCTCGTCCGGGACGCCGACGGTCAGCGCCTCGGATTTGAAGCCGGCGATCCGGACCGAGCCGAGGTTCGTCGCACACAGCACCTGTCGCCCCTCGAGTTCGTCGGGGTCGTAGTGGTGGTCCAGCTGTGCGGCGGACCGGATCTCGCCGCGGTCCTCCCCGAGATCGATCCGGAGTTTCGTCATCTTCGGCTTGTTCGTCTCCGGAAACGACTCCGCCTCGAGTACTTCCCCGACGCGGATCTCGACGTCGAACGGGCTTTCGATCTCTGCCATAGTTCACGTTTCCGATCGCCACGCCAAAAAACCGATCGTCGCAGCAGGGTTTGAGCCGTTCGCTGACGCGTAACGGCTCGATTCGTCCGTTAATCCCTTTCGGCTACTCCAGGAATATTAATAGTTGATTTATGTAAATCGCGTTCGAACAGGGGTACAATAGACGGTGCGACGCAATGAGTTATATCGCCGAAGTTTCGTTCACGCATCCCAGACTGCATCTGGGTGCGGTGCTCGAGTCGCTTCCGGAGGCCGTCGCCGAGATCAAACCGCAACCGGTGACTGATCTGACCGAACCGACGGTGTTCTACTCCGTCACGAACGTCGACACGGACGCGTTCGAGTCCGCGTGCGACGAAACCGGTTCGGTCACCGACCGGGATCAACTCCTCGAGGTAGACGATACCGCGCTCTACCGGGTAACCACGGATCCGGACGTCCGGACGGTCTCGCCGATAATCTCGGATCTCGACGGCTGTGTTCTCGCTGCCAGTAGCTACGAGGGTGTCTGGACGTATCTGCTGTACATCAGCGATAGGGACATCCTCACGGGACTGACCGAACACTGCGACCGAGCGGGGATCACGTATCAGTTGAAGCGGTTGTACCCCGTCGAAACGTACGCCGATCTGCAGTCCGAGGCTCGTCTCGACCTGGACCTGACGGACCGACAGCGGGAGGTCGCGACGACGGCGGCGGCGATGGGCTACTTCGATCCCGAGGGCGCAGCGGCTGACGAAGTAGCCGACGAACTCGACATCTCCAGATCGACCCTTTCGGGCCATCTTCGGCTCATCACGAACAAGGTGTACGACGAACTCTTCGTGGAAAACCCACGGGTCTACCTGTAGTAGTCTCCCTCCACCTGTGTATTCCACCCGGTATAAGACGCCTGATTATTAGACGGTAAACCGAACCGTCTCTCTCTGGAGACTAGAGACGATGTCTGAGATAGTACCGATGGAGAACGGCGCCGAATTCGACCGACCGAGTCTCGAGGTGATCTCGACGGTTGCCGACCGCGAGGACTGTCAGCCGTCGGAGCTCCGGCCGCCGCTCTACAGCGTCATCGATCCCGAAACGCTGGATCGGCTCTGGGGATCGTCGAGCGCTGCTCGGCACGAAGTCGGCGGCAGCGTGAGTTTCGCCTACTGCGGATACGACGTGACGGTCGCGAGCGACGGCACGGTCTCCGTCGAAGCCCGTTCGACGGAATAGGTTGTGATCCCGGTCCGCAGCCTGACCGTCGTGTTCTCGTTCCTTCGCTCGAGAGGATCGTCCTCAACTGCGAGACCGAAAACGGTACGCGCGCACGTTCGCGCATTCCGTCGGTCCCGCTACTCGAGCAGCGCGTCGCGTAGCAGCGCGAGACTGTCGTCGTCGACCGCGCTCGGAACCGCGAGCATGAACGTCTCGATGCCGACGTCCTCGTACTCCTCGAGGCGCTCGCGGATCGTCTCCGGCGATCCCGTCGGGGCCGTCTCGACGTACGCCGAGAGGAAGAACTCCCGCGGTTCGGACGGCTCGTCGGGCAGGTAGTTCTCCGCGAACTGCGAGCGTTTGCGCTCGGCGGCCTCGTCCGTCTCGTCGACGAAGACGAACAGCTCGGCGGATCTGTCGATCGCCTCGTAGCGCTCCTCGCTCTCGCAGTGCTCGCGCAGGACCGCGAGCTTTTCGGCGAACCCCTCGGGCTCGAGGGTGCCGTAGTTCCAGCCGTCGGCCAGTTCGGCGGCGTACCGCAGCGTAAACTTCTCCCCGCCGCCGCCGATCCAGATCGGCGGGTGTGGGTCCTGTACCGGCTGCGGTTCGCAGAACGCGTCCTCGAGCGTGACGTCGAGCGCGTCGCCCTCGTAGCTGAAGGTCTCGTTCGTCCACAACCCCTGCAGGATCTCGACCGTCTCGCGAAGCCGTCGAATTCGCTCGGCGGGCGGTTTCCGGAACTCGTAGCCGAAGCGATCGTACTCGTCCGCGTACCAGCCCGCGCCGAGGCCGAGTTCGAGTCGGCCGTCGCTGACGCGATCGACCGTCGCCGCCATCTTCGCCAGCAGCGACGGGTGGCGATAGGACTGGCTGGTGACGAGCGAGCCGAGGCGGATCCGTTCGGTCGCCTCGGCGACCGCGGCGAGGGTCGTCCAGCACTCGGCGGTCTCCCGGCGCGGGTCGCCGATCCAGGACTGGAGGTGATCCTCGAGCCAGACGGCGTCGTAGCCGAGCGACTCGGCGTCGGTCGCGACGCGTCGAATCGTCTCGAGATCGGTTCCGTACTGGGGCAGTATCACGCCGACGTCGGCGTCGAGGGCGTTCACTCGGCCACCTCCGCATCGAGCGCCAGGAGGCGGTCGGCCAGCGTCTCCGGCTCCTCGGCGACGAGCCGAGTCATCGCTTCCCTCCCGACGTCGCCGCGGTCGATCACCGCGACGGGTGTCGTCTCTCGGACGCCGAACGCGTCCGCCGGGCAGGTCGATCGATCGTCCTCGGCGACCGGCCACTCGAGACGCTCGAGGGCGCGCTCGACCTCTTCGTCGAAGCGGCAGTTGACGGCGAAGCGCAGGTCGGGGGCGTACTCCCGAGTCGAGACGAGGAAGCCGGCGAGGTGGCTCGAGGCGCCGAACCGGACGCCGCGATTGGGCTGGACGCCGTCCAGCACGCGCGTGATCCGCCCCTCGACGGCGGCCGTCTCGGCGATCGATTCGGCGTAGGGGGTCGCGCCGACGACGTTCATCCCGACCTCGGGGACGAGCCCCGACACGTCCGCCGCAACGAGCCGGTCGACGACCGCCTGGACCGCCTCGGCGGTCGGCTCGCGGGCGGCCGCGCTCCGGAGTTCGACGGCGTGGTTGACCGCGCCGTGGCCCTCCCCGACGTCGTAGTAGTAGCGAACGGCGCGGGCGAGGAAGTCGGTCGCAGCTTCCACTGCGGTCTCGAGCGGCTCTCCCTTCGCCAGGCGGGCCGTGATCGCCGAGGCCAGCGTGCAGCCGGAGCCGTGGGTCGCGTCGGTTCCGATTCGCGGATGTTCGAACGTCCTGACGTCGTCCCTGGTGACGAGTACGTCCCGGACCGTCTCGCCGGGGACGTGACCGCCCTTGAGGAGCACCGCGTCGACGCCCGTCTCGAGGACCGTCTCGGCCGCCGTCCGTGCGCTCTCCGGATCCGTGACCTCGATACCCGCCAGTACCTCGGCCTCGTCGGCGTTCGGCGTCGCGAGCGTCGCCTCCCCGAGCAGGTCTTCGTAGGCGCGTTCGGCCTCGGGCTCGAGCAGCCGGTCGCCGGAGGACGCGACCATAACGGGGTCGACGACCAGCGGGAACTCGAACGCCGGTGCCCGGTCGGCGACTAGCCGGACGACGTCGGTCGTCGCGAGCATGCCGGTCTTCGCCGCGCCGACCGCGAAATCGCCGGTGACGGCCTCGATCTGGGCCTCGACCTCCGCTATCGGCAGTACGAACGAGGACTCGACGCCGCGGGTGTGCTGGGCGGTGACGGCGGTGATCGCCGACGTCCCGAAGACGCCGTGAGCGGTCATCGTTGCGAGATCCGCCTGGATACCGGCTCCGCCGCCGGAGTCGCTGCCCGCGATCGTGAGGGCGACGGGACGCGCGTCGGGTGCTGGCGTTCTCATAGGTGTGGCTATCGCCCCGTTGTACTAATCGGTAGTGGTCGCACGGTCGGAGTGTCCGTCTCGATGACGAACGACGACTCGATCGAACTCGGTCTTACGACACCGGTTCCTCCGCGAGCGTCTCGATGCGGACCTCGAGGATGCGGTTGTTCTCCGCGGTTTCGACGACGAGTCGCACGTCGTCGTAGGTGACCGATTCGCCCTCCTCGACGATGCGCCCGGCCCTGTCGAAGATGAACCCCGCGATGGACTCGAACTCGCCCGTTTCGGGCAGGGCGGTCTCGAGCGCTTCGTTTACCTCGTGGACGTTCACTTCGCCGCGGACGAGGGCCGTCCCGTCGTCGATCCATCGGATCGGAACGCGTTCCATCTCCCTGAGCACCTCGCCGATGATCTCCTCGACGATGTTCTCGATCGTCAGGACGCCGGCCGTCGTGCCGAACTCGTCGACGACGATGGCGATATTTCGGCGCTCCTCTCGAAGCTCTTCCAGTATCTCGTCGACGTCTTTCGTCTCGGGGACGACGTACGGTTCGGCTGCGAGGGACCGAAGCGACGCGTCCGGATCGCGTTCCCGGGCCGCCAGCAGGTCGATCGCGTCGACGACGCCGACGATCTCGTCGAGCGTCCCCTCGTAGACCGGCAGTCGCCGGAACCCGCTGTCGATACACGTTTCGATCGCCGTCGACAGGTCCTCGTCCGCGGCCACCGCGACTACGTCCAGCCGGGGCACCATCGTTTCCTTGGCGGTCCGGTTCCGGAACCGGAGGATGCGCTGGAGCATCCGGTGTTCTTCCTCCTCTAAGGCGCCGTCTCGCTGGCCCGCCTGGATCACGTCGCCGATTTCCGAGCGGGTGACGTACGCGCTCTCGAAGTCCCCTTCGCTTCCCACGATCTTGTTGACGCTCCGGGTGAGCACGTCGAACACGGCGACGAGCGGATAGAGCAGGTACTGCGAGAGTCGGAGCGGGCCCGCGATCCGCAGCGCCCACGACTCGCTGTTCTCGACGGCGTACGACTTGGGTGCGCTCTCTCCGAACAGCAACACGATCGAGGTGACGCCGAAGGTCGCGATGAGCACGGCTTCGCCGGCGTCGAAGTACATTCCGAGCAGTCCGGTCGCGATGCTCGACATGGCGATGTTCGCGATGTTGTTTCCGACGAGGATCGTGACCAGCAACCGCCGCGGGTTCGCTTTCAGCTCCGCGAGGGTTCCGGCGCCGGAGACGCCGTCCTCGACCAGCGTGCCGATTCGGTGGTCGACGAGCGAGAAGATGGCGATCTCCGAGGACGAAAAGAACGCCGAAAGTCCGATCAGCGCGCCGATCGCGACCACGCCGAGGATGGTGATCGTTTCCCGCGATAGCGCCTGGAGGATAATCGGCGAGTCAGCAAGTCCCAGAATCGCGTCCACCGTGTGCATGTAGTCAAACACGGCTGCGAAGCGTAAAGCTCCATCAAGCCGTCCGGAACGATGAACGTCGACGATAACGGCGACGCGGACGGTCGTACTTCGGCCCGAGCTACTCGTCGGCCAGTTTCGCGTAGGCGTCCCACGAGGGGTCGACTCGCGGGTGCTCGAGTCGCTCACCGTCCACGACTACCGTCCCGCGATCGTCCTCGCTCGCCTCGACGCGGCCGATCTCGGCCGCGACGGTTTCGCGCGCCTCGAGCGCCTCGCGGACCGCGTCGACTCCCGACGGATCGACCGCGATCACGAGCGAACCGCAGCTGGTCGCCGCCCAGGGATCGATCTCGAGGTGGGAACAGACCTCGGCGACGCCGGGGCGCATCGGAACGGCCGCACGGTCGACGGCGAACCGGGCGTCCGCGCCGGCAGCCATCTCGTTGAGCGCGCCGGCAAGTCCGCCCTCCGTTACGTCGTGCATTGCCGTCACGGGTCCCGCGGCGGCGGCCGTGAGGGCGTCGCGGACGCAGTGGACTTCCTCGAGTCGCTCCCGGGCGTCTGCGATCGTCGCATCCGGGAGCGCCAGCTGGTCGGGAAAGAGCGTGCTCAGGAGACCGACCGACTCGACGGCGGGGCCGGTCGTCAGGAGGAGCCGATCACCCTCGCGCGCGCCGTCCGGGCGGACGACGTCGTCGTGCTCGCCGACGGCCATCGCTGTCGCGGCGCCGACCCACGGATGGGTCTGTCCGGAATACCGGGCCGTGTGGCCCGTCGCGACGGCGACGCCGAGATCGGCACACCCCGCGTGGATCGTCTCCCAGACGGTCGCGAACTCGTCGTCGCTCATCGTCTCGGGCAGGGTAAAACAGATCGAGAGGTGTGACGGCGGAATGCCGCTGACGGCGACGTCCGCGAGGACGAGGTCGAGCGCGAATCGGGCGGCGCGCTCGAGGCCGATCTCGGGGAGGATCGAGAGCGGGTCGGTCGCGGTGACCAGCGCCTGTCCGCCGACGTCGAGGACGCCGAAGTCGACGCCGTGACTGGGGCCAAGGGCGACGTCCTCCCGATCGGCGCCGAGGTTCGGCGCGATGCGGCGCTCGAAGAACTGTCGATCGATCTTGCCGAGGTCGCTCACGGCCGGTGAATTCGGTCACGTCCTCTTAGCGGTGCTGGTCCTCGCCGGCGGCCGTTTTCTGCACACATCAGCAGCCGACGGGACGGTCCCGCCGCCGGCTCAGTCCGGTTGAGTGGCCAAATTCAGTCGCTCGTCGCCCGTCCGTCTCCCTCGCGCAACCGGCCTCGACGTCGATCTCGTCCGCGTTATCGTTCGGTTGCGGCCGGGCTCACCGTCGGTCGGTCGAGACGATCCCGAACGCTCGGGCGTTCGTTCGATAGGACTGACGAACGAACACGCCGGCTGTAATTCTCCCTATTCGCTCGGTTCGGCCGGGCCGGGAACTCGAGTGCGGAGGGCGCGGCGCACGGCCGTCCCGGGACTTCGATCGCCGACACGGCGACTCCGGGACCCTCGTCGAGCGGTCGGATCTGTGCCTTCGCGTCCCCTCACCGGTCGGGGAATTTCCAGTCGTCCACCCCGGAAGGGAGGGACAGGTCCGTTTTCTCGGGTTCGTTCCCGTCGCGTTGGTGGTCTATCGTTCGAAGAATTCCATCTCCCAGCAGGTCGATCGCTTCTCGATGAGCGTCCTTTCCGCGGTGGATCGACATCGGGGAGACGTTCCGCTCCTCGTACCCTCTGTACGCATCCCCGGGAACTTCCCCACAGTTCTGGAGTTCGCTGCGGATCTGGGTGAGGAGTCCGTGCACGTGGACGAGGCTCTGTTTTTTCATGCATCTATTCAGGTAGCTAGCTATTAATACTTAAGAATCTGATTGACACTGTCATTATATTATCGATCGAACTATAGCATCGGTGAGGGATGGTCCGTCTCTCTGTAACGGTGAGGCCGACTCGCCCGTACTGTAGCGGGCGACGCCAGTCCTACAGCGGATCGCGAAGCGCTCGGTCGATCGATTCGTCGCCGGCCGCGAGTTCGAACGTCGTCCCGTGGGTGCTCGCCACCGTGAGCGCCGCGACGAGCGCCTGAGCGACGTCCTCGCGCGGGATTTCGACGTCGTCGCGGTCGAGGTCCGCGCCGGTCCGGATCTCTCCGGTCCCGTCCTCGTTCGTCAGCGGCCCGGGGCGGACGACGGTGTACGTTAGGTCGCTCTCGCGGAGGTACTCGTCGGCCTCGCCCTTCGCCCGGAGGTACTCCCGGAGCGCTTCGGGGCTGTTCTCCGGCTGATCCGCGTTGATCGAACTCAACATCACGAAGCGGTCGACGCCCTCGGCTTCCGCGGCGTCGATGATGTTGATCGCCCCGTCGCGATCGACGCCCCACACGTCGTCGCCGCCGGATCCGGCGGCGAAGACGATCGCGTCGCGCCCTTCGACGGCGTGCGTGACGTCCTCGGTCAGATCGCCGAGGACCGGTTCGGCGCCGAGGGATTCGATATCCTCCAGTTGTTCCTCGTCGCGGACCATCCCGTGTACGTCGTGCTCGCTCTCCGCGAGCAGTTCCGTCACGTGCTGTCCGACCTGGCCGTGGGCGCCCGCTACGAGTACGTTCACGTGTGGTTCCCATCCCGGCCGCCGAAAAAGCTCTGTGCATGATCCGTCGGAGTGATAGGTCGTACGAACGAACCCGTTACAGTTCGAGCGTGTAGATAGCCGTCGGGTACGCCTCGCCGGCTATCTCGAACTCCGAACTCCCGGTGCGGGCGAAGCCGCGAGCCGCGTAGAAGCGGTGGCCGGTCTCGTTCCCTTCGAGCATCTCGAGTCGCACCCGTTCGATATCGTCCGGAACTCGCTCGAGGCCGCGCTCGAGCAGCGCCGTGCCGATCCCCTGGCCCCAGTACTCTGGTTCGACGTAGATCTCTTTGAGTCCGGCCTCGTTCTCGCCGACGAAGTCCTTCGTCTCCTCGCTCCACCGGACGTAGCTGTAGCCTCGAGCGGCGCCGTCAATCTCCGCGAGGAAGATTCCGTCCCGATCGTCGCGCAGTCGGTCGGCGTACTCGCGTCGCTGTTCGTCGGACGGATCGGCCTCGAACCGCGCGATCACTTCCTCTGGAAGCAGGTCGGCGTAGGCCTCGCGCCAGGCCAGCGCGTTGATGCGAGCGATCGCGCGTGCGTCGGCCGTTCCCTCGACGTCCAATCGCCGGATCTCCATACTGGCACCTCGCTGACACTCGATAAAATACCTCGGGTGCCGTGCCACCCGGTGCCACCCGGGGTGGCGTCGCACCCGACGCGAGGTAACCTGCCCGAACCGCACCTTCCTTGACGGCGCTCTCCGTAACGCGTCCCATGCACGGAACTGGCGTTCCCATCGTCACCCCCTTCGCCGACGGGACGATCGATCACGAGCGACTGACGTCGCTCGTCGAGTGGCTCGAGGCGTCCGGCGTCGACTTCATCGTCCCCTGCGGGTCGACCGGCGAGGCGCCGTCGCTGACGATCGACGAGCGCGTTGCGGTCGTCGAGACCGTCGCCGAGGCGACCGACCTCCCGGTGCTCGTGGGCACCGGCCAGGAGGGGCTCGAGCCGACGCTCGAGACCACCGAACGCGCCGCCGAGGCGGGCGCCGACGCGGCGCTCGTGATCACGCCGTCCTACTACGGTGCCGACGACGCGGACCTCGCCGCCTACTACCGGGACGTCGCCGACGCGTCGCGGATTCCGATCTACCTCTACAGCGTGCCCAAGTTCACGGACCACGCGCTCTCGCCGCGAACCGCGGGCTCGCTCGCGAGCCACGAGAATATCGCCGGCATCAAGGACTCGAGCGGCAGCCTCGGCTCGATCCAGCGGATCGTTCGCCACAGTGCCGACGAGTCGTTCTCGGTGCTGGTCGGCAGCGGGAGCACCTACGCGGCCGGGCTCGCGGCCGGCGCCGACGGCGGCGTGCTCGCGGTCGCGAACGTGGTTCCCGGGCGGGCGAGCGACGTCTTCCGACTCCACCAAGAAGGCCGGGCCGCCGAGGCACGCGACCGCAACGCCGCGTTCGTCGAACTCGACCACGCGGTCACCGCGCGGTTCGGCGTGCCGGGCGTCAAGGCTGCCCTCGCCCTCCGCGATCAGCCCGCCGGTCGGCTCCGCTCGCCGCTCCGGCCGCTCGAGGCCGACGAGGAAGCCGAACTCGAGTCGATCCTCGAACGGACGCTCGACGCGTAACCAAATTCGTTTTCTCCCCGCAGTCGGTTGAATCGCGAACGGTTACTGACAAGGGTGAAGTCTATCGGCGTTCAATCGGCTATAGATGGCGTATTCGGTCAGTTTTGAGACGTGGCCCGACCTCGAGTTCACGACGGGTGAGCTGACGGGTGCGCTAGGTGATTCCATTACGGTCCTCCCGCTGCTGGTCGCGCTGGCTGCGACGACCGCCGTCTCCCTGCCCCACGTCCTCGTCGGCTTCGGGGTGTTCCAGATCGTCTGGGGGTTCTACTACGGGATCCCCCTCTCCGTCGAGCCGATGAAGGCCCTCGTCGGGCTGGCGATCGTTGGCTCCCTTTCGTATCCCGAACTCGCGGCCGCCGGACTGCTCGCGGGCGCCGTCCTGCTCGCGGTCGGCCGACTCGGCTTCGTCGGCCACCTCCAGCGCGTCGTCGGCGAACCCGTGATTCGAGGCGTCCAGTTCGCCGTCTCCCTGCTGTTGCTCGAGGCGGCCGTCGAACTCTCGGCGGGGAACGCGCCCGTCGCGGTCGCCGGACTCGCCGTCGTCGCCGCGTTCGCGCTCGTCGGCTACCGACGAGTGAGCGTGCTAGTCGTCCTCGCGGTCGGCGCGACCGCAGCCGTCGCGACGACCGGCGTTCCCGCGCCTCGAGTCCCCGAGCCGGCACTCTTTCCCGCCGGCACGCCGGCGTTCACGACGACCGCGATCGAGGGAACCGTCGCCCAGCTCGGGATGACGATCGGCAACGCGGCGATCGCGACGGCGCTGCTCTGTGGCGACCTCTACGACAGGGACGTCGAAGCCGACGACCTCTCCCAGAGCATGGGCGTTACCTGCCTCGCCGCGATCCCGATCGGCGGCGTACCGATGTGCCACGGCAGCGGCGGGCTGGCCGGTAAGTACGCCTTCGGCGCGCGAACCGGCGGCGCGAACGTCCTTCTCGGAATCGGCTACCTCGCGCTCGCGCTGGTCGCCGCCGGCGCACTGCTCGCCGCGTTCCCGCTCGCTCTACTCGGCGTCCTGCTGGTCGTCGTCGCGCTCGAGCTCGGCAGGGCGGCGTTCGAGCCAGTGACGGACGGTCGCTCGCTCGCGCTCGTCGTCGGCGTCGGGGTCGTCGGCCTCGCGATCAACGTCGGCGTCGCGTTCGTGCTCGGCGCCGTCGCGTTCTGGGCCGTTTCGCGTCTTGATTGACGCGGCGAGAGATCGTGGTGTCTCTGGCGCCGCGTCGCTCACTACGCCGAGATGGTGCAGCATCGAGACGTACCCGCGCGCGGTATCGTACGCTACTGAACCGCGTCCGCCTCGCTGGAGTCGGCAGATAACCAGTGTTGGTCGCCGGCCCCGTTCACCTTCCTTACTCGATCCCTCGATACGAAGGCGATTTACGATTATAAGTTCAACCGACTCTCTAATTACTCTCATATTAATACTTACAATACATTTTATGTGCATTATTGTTATATACACATTGAGATAGGAAAATAGCAGTCGGGAATGAAATTTGGCGGACAGGGTAGCCAACGGGCTGGCGGCGGCATCCGCCGGGACGATCAACAACACCGAACAATGTGTCGATATCACGAACCGAACGAGACGGCGGAACCGACCGACAACTACAGCGACGTTCGACCTACCGAGAGCAACTGCGGCGCGGACGGGGACGATCGCCCTCGAGATTCCGAAGTCAACTCGAACTCACGGCGGAGTTTGCTGAAG
Organism: Natronococcus sp. CG52; assembly: GCF_023913515.1. NCBI lineage: Archaea > Methanobacteriati > Methanobacteriota > Halobacteria > Halobacteriales > Natrialbaceae > Natronococcus > Natronococcus zhouii. The sequence goes on along the minus strand of NZ_CP099391.1, from coordinate 3,336,742 downwards.
AAGACGGCCGCATCCGGTCTTGCAGTGACCGGGATCGCCGGCGGCGCATCGATACCGGCGAGCGCACACCACCGGGACGATCATCCGTCGGACCAGTACGTCTCGGCTCACTGGAACAACTACACCTCGGCGAGTCGCAGCGCGGCGGACATCAACTGGATCGTCGTCCACTGTGCGGTGACCACGTACCAGGGCTGTATCGACTACTTCGAGCGGGATAACGACCGTAACGTCAGCGCCCACTACGTGGTCAGCAACTACGATCACACGGCGGGCGCGCCAGGCCACTGTACGCAGATGGTCAATCACGCCGACATCGCCCACCACGCGCGCGGGTCGAACGCCAACTCGATCGGCATCGAACACGAGTGGCACGACGACTACGGGAATTACTTCACGGACGAGTGTTACCAGACGTCGGCCGATCTCGTCCACTATCTGGCCCACCACTACGACATTCCGTTGAACTACTACGACCATCCGAGCGCGATGTGTGACCACAGCGGCGGGATCATCACTCACCGGAACGCGCCCCAGGACTACACGTCTAACGGGACGTGTACCCAACACCCGAACAAGAGCTGTCCCGGTCCCGACTGGGACAACAGTCGGTACATGGACTTCCTCGAGGGCGACGGCGGTGGAGGCGGCGGGGGCGGCGGTCACACGTTCGAAGACGGCGATCGGATCCGAACCACGACCGATCTCAACGGCCGCGAAGGTCCCGGCCTCCACTACGACGTCGTCCGGACGTATCCCGAGGGGACGGAAGGCGAGATCATGAACGGCCCCGAAACCAACGACGGCTACACTTGGTGGGGAATCCACTACCCAAGCTACGGTGAGTGGGTCTGGTGCGTCGAACGGTACCTCGAGCACGCCTGAGGCGACGTCTAGTCGCGAAACGGATTCGGCCCGGCGCCAGCGGTCGCGTCGATTCCCGGTGCCGTTTTCACGCTCCTCATCTAACGTTCGTCGATGACTGCGCGATGGAGCGAGCTGTTCAACCGGGCGACGGAGTACGACCTCTCGCTCGAGGAGGTCCGGGAAGCGTACGACGCTCGGGCGGAGGGGGACGATGAGTGAGCGAACCGACCAGCCCGATCCGACTCGAGTCGTCGCCGATCCGGCGGTGCTCGCCGCCGATCTGCTCGTCGGCGGTGACGCCCGCGAGGCGCTCGATCACGTCCGCCGCCACTCCTGGGTCGAACTCGTCGCGAGCGATCACCTGCTCGAGGATACCGAACGACTCGTCGCCTCCCTCGCCGACGAAGGGCTCGCAGCCGACCACCGGGAGCGGCTCGAGACCGACCGCGTCGCGGTCGACCACCCGGCGGACGACCACCCCGCGCTCGCGTCCGCCTACCAGGGGGAGGCGGCGCACCTGCTTTCCTACGACGAGCGGCTTAGCTCCGCGAAGGCGGGGCTGTCGCTCCAGCCTCGCGTCTCGGTGAGCGTGCGTCCGCCGGACGCCTTCGCGCGTCTGTTCGACCCCGAGAGTCTCTACGCGGCGGCCGGCGGCGGCGAGTATCCGGGGCCGGATCGCGACCCGCGAGCGTAGCTGTTCTCCCGCCTTCGGCGCTCTACGCTGGTTTACGACCCTCGATCCGAGCGGAGACGATCGGAAGCTCCCCGTCGGACCACTCGCCTTCGACCGTGATCGAGCCGTCGACGAACCCCGCCTCGTCGAGCCAGGTCTCCATCTCGGATATCGTCGCGGCCCCCCCGACGCAGGCCGAAACGGCATCGGGGTTCTCTCGAAGCTCTCGAGGGAGCGGTTCGGTCGCGACTAGATCGGAAATCGCGAGCCTACCGCCCGGTCGAAGCACCCTGAACGCCTCGGAAAGCACCCTCGGCTTCGCCGGAGAGAGGTTGACGACGCAGTTCGAGATGATCGCGTCGACCGATCCGTCCGCGACGGGCAGGTGTTCGATCTCGCCGAGGCGGAACTCGACGTTCTCGAGGTCGCTCTCCCAGGCGTTCTCCCTGGCGCGGTCGAGCATCTCCGGCGTCATGTCGACGCCGATGACGTGTCCCTCGGGGCCGACCTCGCGCGCCGCGAGGAAGCAGTCGAACCCGCCGCCGGAGCCGAGGTCGAGTACCGTTTCGCCGGCCCCGAGCTGCGAGATCGCGACCGGGTTGCCGCAGCCGAGTCCGAGGTTCGAGCCGTCGGGGGCGTCCTCGAGGTCGCTTCGGTCGTAGCCGAGCGAACGCGTTCGATCGGTGGTCGGTGTCGGCTCCGTCTCCTCGTCGTTCGACCCGCAACAGCCCTCGTCGCTCCCGGTGATCTCGGCGTTCGAACCGCAACAGCTCCCGTCGGTGCTAGCGATTTCGGCGTACTCCTCGCGAACGCCCGTTCGCTGGTCGGGGGCCGCCGCATCGGTTGGTATGTCGTCAGTCGATCTGTCGTCGGTTGGTTTGCTGTCGGTGTCCGTCATGGTTGTCGTGTCAAATCAGTCGTCGTCCGGAACGTCCGCGGCGGCGGCGAGGTCGAGCAACTCGAAGACCGCGGTGTCCGCGATCCGGTAGTACGTCCACTTCCCCTTTTTTCGAGAGTTGACCAGCCCGGCATCCCGGAGCGTCCGCAGATGACTCGCGACCGTCGACTGCGGGGCCTCGAGGACGACCTGTACCTCACAGGCACACAGCTCGCCCTCGCGGAGCGCCTCGAGCGTGCGAATCCGGTGTTCGTTCGCGAGCGCTCCGAAGACGGTCGCCTGCGTTTCCACCGTGTCGCCGTCGGGCCGTCGCTGTTCGAGCCCCGCGATCGGATCCTCGTCGTCGTACAGTCGCTCGAGCGTTCGACAGGCTTCCTCGAGCGTTTCGTTGGTCTCAGACATATTGTGAATTTTCGATCTATCTGTGTCCTCGTTCGTACGTTGGTCACCGTCCGCTATATAGTTCTAGGGTGCATCGAGATCGGTATCGTCAGATCAATCAATTAGTCTTCTTCCGGACCTGCTCACAATACAAATCGAAAATTACCGATTTTACCGATCGTACTGGCACACCTCTCCGCGACCTCGGTGAGCGCTCGAGCGCGGCGTGAGAACCGTCCGTCGGGTCTCTCGAGAGAAGTGCTCGCTACGGACTCTGCGCCTCGAGTCGGGCGGAGAAGAACGTCCACGGGTGTTCGTCAGCATCCTCGTCGACTTCTTCGTCGGCATCGTCAGCTTCTTCGTCGGCGCTGTCTTCGTCCGGTTCGTCGGGGACGCCCCACTCGTCGACGATCTCGAAGCCGGCGTTCCGTAACTGGTCCCGCGTGGTTTCCGCTCCGGCGATGTTCCACTCCATTTTGACGCCGCTCTCGAGCCAGTCCGGGTTCTCGCCGGCCCACCGGTTCGTTCCCTCGCACAGGAGTATTCGACCGCCCGGACGCAAGACGCGCGCGAACTCGTCGATGACCGCCTGGTGGTCGTCCATCGGCACGTGGATCAGCGACCAGTAGGCGACGACGGCGTCGAACGTCGACCGCTCGAACGGGAGCGTCGTCATATCGCCCTGCACGAGGACTGCGTCGGGTGCGTTCCCCGCGGCCAGTTTTAGCTGTTCGCGCGAAAAATCGACGCCGAACGCCCTCGTCGAGTCGCTCAGCCGGGAGAGCACCGGCGTTCCCTGTCCACAGCCGGCGTCGAGGACGCGGGACGGATCCGACAGCGACTCGAGAAACCCCTCCAGAATCTGCGTTCCCCGTCCGTTCTCGGATCGTTGTGCAGCGTACGTCTCCGCCAACTCGTCGTACGACCGACGAACGGCATCCTTCTCGACCATTACCGTCGGCTACCGAACCAGAGTTGTTCAATCTTTGCGTAGCGTGCGAGATATCCACTAGCGCTGACGGCCGATCGGTTGTCGACGCCGCTACCAGTAGATAGTAGCACGGTTTCTTTCTTCAGAAAATCTCGTGTAACCGCTGTTACGTACAGGCGGAGTAGGTAACGCTGCGGTAGCCGCTCGAGCGCAGCACCCGCGAACGAGCGAAGCGAGCGAGCGGCCTTTTTCATCGAAGTTTTTGCGCCGAGGGTGAGCGAGCACAGCGAGCGAACCCGAGGCGGAAAAAGTTCGTTGTGCATCTCTACGTAACGATCCGACCGGCTCAGATCCGGAACGAAGACTGGATAAAGAAACCGTATTACCAACTACTGCTACTGCTGGTTGGCGTACCACTCCGCGAACGCGGCCAGCGCCCGGCCGCGGTGCGAGATTGCGTTCTTCTCCGCGGTGTCCATCTCGGCCATCGTCCGCCCGTTGTACTCGAAGATCGGATCGTAGCCGAAGCCACCCTCACCGCGAGGGGCGACGAGGGTGCCGGCGACCGACCCCTCGAACGTCTCGGTGCCGTCGGCGTCGGCGTACGCCATCACGGTCCGGAACCGCGCTCGTTTGTTCTCCTCCTCGCTCGCGAGCCGCCAGAGGCGCTCGACGCCGACGGTGTCCTCGACGTACGCCGAGTACGGCCCCGGAAAGCCGCCCAGTGCGTCGACGAACAGCCCCGTGTCGTCGACCAGCACCGGCTCCTCGCTGCCGAGCGCATCGACGGCCTCGCGAGCGCCGCGGGTGACGATCTCCTCGAGCGAGTCGCTCTGAAGTTCGGCGTAGTCGTAGTCGACCTGTTCGACGGAGTCGATCCCCTCGAGGTACTCGCGGGCCTCCCCGACCTTCCCTTCGTTGCTCGTGACGAATCGAATGGCCATGTGCCAGGGACCGTCCACCGGAGGCAAAGCGTCGTCGGTTGCGACTCCGAAGGGAGCGCCGTGTTCGCCGCAACGCCAACGCTTTCCGTGGTGTACCCACTCACACGAACTGATGAGTAATTCAGCGGGTAGCGTTCGACTCGGTGTAGTCGGACTCGGATTCATGGGACAGACCCACGCTACGAACGCCGAGACGTTCGACCACGACGTCGTCGCGGGCGCCGATCTCGTCGCCAATACGCGCGAGGAGTTCGCGCGAACGTACGACGCGGCGGTCTACGAGGAGTTCGAGGCGATGTACGAGGCCGAGGAACTCGACGCCGTCGCGGTCTCGACGCCGAACGCGTTCCACGAACCGGCCGTCATCGCCGCCCTCGAGCACGGGTACGACGTCTTCTGCGAGAAGCCGCTCGCAAACGACCTCGCGAGTGCCGAACGGATCGCCGCGGCCGCGGCCGACGCCGACGGCTTCTGCATGGTGAACTTCCACAACCGCGTCTCGACCGCGGCGGAGGTCTTCAAGGACTACCAGTCGGAGGGCTTCTTCGGCGAGATCACCCACGTCGACGCGAACTACGTCCGCCGGCGCGGAATCCCCGGCGTCGGCTCGTGGTTCACGAACCAGGAACTGGCCGGCGGCGGTGCCGTGGTCGACATCGGCGTCCACGCGATCGACTTCGCGCTCTACCTGATGGACTACCCCTCCGTCGAGGAGGTCTTCGCAACCACGCGGACGGAGTTCGGCCACCGCGACGAGTACGTGGATCCGGGCGACTGGTACGACGAGACCGAGGAGGCCGTCTTCGACGTCGAGGACTCTGCGACGGCGATGATCCGGTGTGCCGACGACCGGACGGTCTCGCTCGAGGTCACGTGGGCCGCGAACCAGGCGGAGACGAACGACTTCATCGTCCGCGGCACCGACGCCGGTGCGGAACTCGAACTCGGGGGCGAGGAACTGACGATGTACCAGGCCGGCAAGCAGGGGACCGACCACCTCCTCGACTCCGAGCTCACCGACGGCTCGGTCGATCACACCGGCTGGGAGGGAAGCGACAAGCGGTTCCTCGAGGCCGTCGAAGCCGGCGAGGCGCCCGACCTGAACACCGTCGAGCAGGCCCTGACCGTTCAGCGCGTGATCGACGCGATCTACCGGTCGGACGAGGACGGCTCTTCGATCGCCGTCGAGTAGAAACGCCCGTCCGCCGCGAACGTTTCGCGCTCAGCGCTGGGAGTCGCGCAGGATCAGCGGCCCGATCGCGAGCGTCCGTTTCGCGGCCGTCGCGATCCGCATGACGTACGCGGTCAGCATGAAAAACGGCGTGAGCGTGAACGTAAACGTCACGGCGACGAGCCAGACCAGGATCTCGACGCCGAGCAGCGTTCCGACGATCGTCGTCTCGTCGACGAACGTCATCATCATTCCCGAGACGAGCAACGCGGGAATCGCGATGTAGAGGATCAGCCGCGAGAGGTCGATCAGCTCCCACTGGAAGTACAGCGTCTTGATGTGCTCTCGAGCGGGGCCGAACATGACCAGCGAGGTGCGGAGATCGTCGAGCGCCTCGAACTGGTCCTCCTCGAGCGACTCCTGGTAGTCGTCTTCGAGGCGCTCGATCTGGAAGATCTTCCAGGAGTAGTTGTAGTCCATCGAAGCGTAGACGACGTCGAACGTCCCGAACTTGGCGCCGTCGAGTTTCTCGCGGACCGTCTCGGAGTTGCCCGTGATGCTGCCGACGAACTCGTCGACCTCCTGTCGAAGATCCTGATCGTCCGTCTTCGCGACGACTTCGCGAAGGGCGTTGGCCCGTACTTCCGTCGCGTCGACGATCTCTCGCAGAAACGCCGACGGATCGGCCGGTGAGGGTTTGTCGGTGAGCTCCGTGATGTAGCTGCGAAAGTCCATCGTCTCGCTCATTCGCGTCCGCTGCTCGCCGAGCGGACCGTTCTCCTGGGAGACGATGAGCTGGCTGATGGTGACGACGAGGGTGACGCCCGTGACGAGCGCGCTGATCATCGACGCGAACATCGACTCGATCACGCCGCGGTCCTCGAGCAGTTCCGCCAGGGTCGGATCGAGGAGTCCCCCGAGCATGAACAGCCCGAAGAAGACGACCGAGATGACGCCGGTGACGATCAGCCGGTTCGCCCCGACGAGCAGCCAGAGTTTGATCCGACTCTCGTCGGCCCGCTCGCGCATCGTGTTCTCGGTACCGATCTCGTCCTCACTCATCGCCGTCACCCTGTGCGGGTCGCCTGAAGACCAGATACTTCGTCCCGCCGCCGGAGTAGTCGATCGTCTCGACGAGTTCCCATCCCTCCCGGCCGAGTTCGTTCAGCGTCTCTTTCGGATCGTCGGCCTCCTCCATCGCCGGTCCGCGGGGTGGTCGAACTGTCTCGTACTCCCAGACGGTGCCGCTATCCGATGCCATACTCCGTATATTTCACATTCGGCGAAAAAGGATTCGCGTTGCGACCACGTGATCGGTCCTCGAGTCGGTCCGAATTCGACGGGTGATCGCCCCGCTCGCAGACGGTTACTCGTCGTCGACGATGACTTCGACCGGCTCGTCCTCGGTGCCGTCGGCGCCTTCCGTCTTGCCCGTCTCCTGTTGCCAGAGGAGGGCTCCGGCGACGGCGACGACGATCCAGGAGCGCCAGTTGGCGAGATTCAGGGTGTAGCCGACGCCGAACGGCTTCTCGACGAGCATCCCCTCGCCGGGCTGCCAGTACGACGAGAGCATCCGACCCATACTCGGTCGCTCGAAGTTGTACGGTACGCCGAGAACCTCACCGGAAGTTGGCTTGTCTACCATGCGCGAACGCACGTCGTCCACAAGTAAGAGTATTGTGTGCTTCTCTCGGTTCTGGAAATTGGTCTGTCACGACGGCTGTCCGGTCGAGTGTGACCCGCTCAGCGCTATAGCACGCCCTCAGCGTCGCGCGGGTTCCGACAGAACCGTCTCGAGTCCCGCGCGAAGTCCGCGTTTCATCGCCTCGAGTGCCATACTCGGTTCGCCCTCGTCGCGGGCCGCGGCCTGTTCGTGGGAGAAGGGGATGTGGATGAAGCCGACTCGAAATTCCGCATCGGTCGTTTCGACGAGGTGACGGGCGGCGTACAGCAGATTGTTACAGCAGTGCGTGCCGGCGGCGGTCGAGAGCCGCGTCGGAACGCCGGCGTCTCGCATCGCCGCCTTCATCTCCCGGCACGGCAGCGTCGCGAAGTAGGCGTCGGGGCCGTTTTCGGCGACCCGCTCGTCGACGACCTCGCGGTCCTCGTTGTCCGGGACACCCTTCGTATCGCGGAGGTTGATCCCGACCCGCTCGAGCGAGAGCGCGGGTCGTCCGCCCGCGAGACCGAGCGCGCAGACGACGTCGGGGTCGTGTTCGTCGACGGCGGCCTCGAGCCGTGGCGCCGCGCGATCGAAGACGACGGGGAGTTCGACTCCAACGACGCCAGCGCCGCCGATACCGGCGCCGTCGAGTCGCGTCGCGAGTCGGCTCGAGGGGTTCGTCTCGAACTCGCCGAACGGTCCGTAGCCGGTGAGCAGAATGTCGCCCATCGACCGGAACTGATCTCGTCCGATCAAGAGTGTCTCGATTTCTGGCGTACTCTTTCACCAGTCGTCAGCGGGGGTAAACGGGTTCGGTCTCCGATTCACACTCGCGTCGTACCGGCCGTACGCTGCCGGCAGAACTCGAGACGAGCCGTGGATCAGAGCGCGATCGGGATCGAGCAGGGGCGTTCGAAGTACGGCCGCGCTTTCGATCGTCCGTCGAACGGGACCCTCCGTTCGATCGGACGGAAACGCCGCTTGCAGCGCGTATGATAGGCTTTTAGGTCGCGTTTGCGTAGGAGAAACGATGGAGAGCGAGTTGAACTGTCCGGAGTGCGAGACGGCTATTCGATCGAAAGACCAACTCGAGGAGGGCCACGAGGTCTCCGAACTCGCGTTCGAAGACGACGGGATCAGCCTCTACGGAAATCGAAACCTGTTCCTCTGTAAGAACTGCAAGCGGCCGCTCGGCGTCGACCGCTGACCGCGAGCGCGTCGCCGTCGTACCGACCGCCGGATTACGATTCGTCGCCGACGTACCGACCCCTGCCTTCGACGTCCGTAAGCCGCTCGAGGACGCGTTCCTCGCCGACCTCCCGGTATCCCTCCCGAAGGGCCTCCCGAAGCGGGTCGGGATCGTCCGCGGTACCGACGAGGCTCTGGTCGAAGACGTGCAGGTCCATCGCGTAGTCCTCGACGTGGTCCGTGTGATAGCCGAGGCCGAAGTCGATGAGGTACGTTCGCGAGCCGTCCCTGTCACGGACTCCGTCCGTTCGCTCGTTCGGCGGCGCGTCGCGTTCCGCTCGCCCCACCCGAACGTTTCGCGTCGTCAGGTCACCGTGGACGAACCCGGCCCGGTGGAGTCGCGCCAGGTGTCGGCTCACCTCGCGGACCCGGTCGACGGAAAGCGACGCGCGGAGATCCTGCCGACCGACGTGCTCGAGTTCGAGGCGCGCCTCCTGAGGATCGATATCGCACAGGACCGGCGTCGGTACGCCCTCACGACGAGCCAGGCTCGTCAGTCGGGCTTCGATTCGGGTCCGCTCGCGACGGAGCCGCTCGTCGAGTTCGGGGTGTCGGTACTCCTTGCGCTCGCGGCGCTTCGTCACGGAACCCGCGTCGGGATCGAGGTCGACGACCGCCTCGGCACCGCGGACGCTCCCTTCCTCGCGACCGAGCGCGAGGTTCGCCTCCTCGGTCCGCCAGGTAACCGGCACCTGATCCGGTCGAAAGTCCGGATCGACTCGCGACTCCTCGAGCGCGATCGTGTCGCCGGCGTCGTACATCTTCGCGCCGAGAACGGCGATCATTCCGGCGTTGTCCCGCAGAAATCGGGGCTCGGGAGCGTGGAAGCTGGCCCCGCGCTGGGCGCACATCTCCTCGAGCATCTCGCGCAGGCGCGCGTTCTGGCCGACGCCGCCGCCCAGCACGAGTTCGTCGCTGCCGGTCAGCGAGAGCGCGCGCTCGGAGACTTCCGTGAGCATCCCGAAGACGTTCTCCTGCAGGGAGTAACAGATGTCCTCGACCGGTACGTCGCCGTCGTACCGCTGTTTTGCGGCACTCATGATCCCCGAGAACGAGAAGTCCATCCCCTTGACCACGTAGGGGAGGTCGACGTACTCGCCGTCTTCCGCCGCCGCCTCGACCTTCGGTCCGCCGGGATGGGACCAGCCGACGTGACGCGTGAACTTGTCGATCGCGTTGCCGACGCCGGTGTCCATCGTCTCCCCGAGCACGCGGTAGCGGCCGTTCCGGTAGGCCAGCAGGTGGGCGTTCGCGCCGCTGGCGTTCAGACAGACCGGCGAGTCGAAGCCGGAGGTGTGACGACCGATCTCGAGGTGAGCGACCATGTGGTTCACCCCGACCAGTGGAACGTCGAGCGACTGGCTCAGCGCTCGTGCGGCCGTGCCGACGACTCGCAGACAGGGTCCGAGACCGGGGCCGCGGGAGAAGGCAATCGCGTCGACGGGCGGCTCCGTCTCGGGTCCGTCGTGGGTCTCGCGAGCGTGCTCGAGTGCCGTCTCCACGACGCGCGGAATCGCGTCGTGCATGTGTTCGGCCGCCTCGCGAGGATGGATCCCGCCGCTGTCGGGCTGGTAGGCGTCGCTCTCGATGAAGACGTCGTCGGTCCCGGAGTCGTAGCAGGCTGCGCTGGCCGCCCAGGCGGTGCCCTCGATGCCGAGAACGCGGGTATGAGAACTCACGGCTGGTAGGATACTATCGTTTTGAAGTTGTGTGACAGAACGGGCGAGAGAGACACGTTATGCGTGAGGCGATCAGACGCCCCGTTTGCTCACGGCTCTCGTTGTTCGCCGTTCGCATATTTCGAGGCCTCTCGCTTCGCTCGAGCCCTCGCTACTCCCACTCGGTGTAACCGCACTTGCCGCAATGGGTGCGGTCGCCGTGGTCGGCGAGGAAGGCGTCGCCACAGCGGGGACACTGTTCGCGGTCCGTGGTGCCGTCCTCGCCGTAGAGTTCGTGACGGGACATTTAGGCCTCCTCCGCTTCGGCTTCCGTCTCGGCCTCGTCGGCGCCGATCTTGTTTCGCTCGAGCATGTGGTCCTGCTCGACGTCGCGGGCGTGGTCGGCCGACTCGTAAACCTTGGCGTAACCGACGGTCTTTCGCATCCCGAACTTGGTGTCGAGCTGGCGAATGACGACTTCGGCGGCGTCCTTGTTCAGCTTCGCGGCGAGGCTGTCACGCACCTGCAGACGGGAGGGCGTGGCGTCCTCGTGGACCAGTTCGAACGTGACGTCCGATCGGTGCAACATGGGGTTTTCCTCTTCGGAAATGATGTCGACGTCCATGATATCACTCAGTTACACTACTATCCCCGTGTAGCGCCTAAAAGGATTTCGAAGCGGGTGACGCCGACTGCCCCTCGATCGAATGACGCCGTCGGCGTCTCGAGGTCCCGTTTTCGGGACTAACGGTCGCTGCGTCGGATCGACGAGCGCTGCCCCAGCAGTGTCACGGCGTGACAACGGTTTAGGTCCGACACGTCGAACCGTCAGCATATGCGACAGAACGAGCACGCGGACGAGTCCGGTTCGAACGCCCCCTCGAAACCGAGCCGACGACGCGTTCTCGGCGCGCTGGGGGCAGCCACCGCCGCCGGTGTCGCGGGAACCGCACCCGTCGCCGCGGACGACCCCCTCGAGGGAGACGACGACCGCGCAGGACTCCGCGTCGAAACCGGCGATCCCTGCGAGTGGGACCGAACCGACGACTCGCAGCTTACCTTCGACACCGACGGCTACGGCGGCTGGGGCGGCCACGAGTTCCACGGCACGGATCCCGACCTCGAGCACGTACCCGTCGTCTTCGCGCACGGCAACACCCGCGACGCCTGCGACTTCCTCGAGCACGCCGACTACCTCCTCGAGCGCGGCTTCGTCGGCGACGACCTGTGGGCGATCACCTTCGGCCGCGAGGGGAGCACCCACGAGGAGATGCGCGCGCAGCTGGACGACTTCGTCGATAACGTCCTCGAGTATACTGGCGCCGACGGCGTCCAGGTCGTCGGCCACAGCCTCGGCGTGACGGGACTGCGGTACTGGATGGACGGCCTCGACGACCATCCCGACCGCTATGATCGCGTCGAGACGGTCGTCGGCCTCGCGGGTGCGAACCACGGCACCTGGACCTGCGGGTCGGGCTGCGAGGAAGGGCCGGGGACGACCCGGGTCTGTCAGTTCATCTCCCACGCGTGTGCGGATACGCTGGGCGAGCCGCTGTACGAACTCAACGCGCCCGACGAGACGCCCAACGACGACGCGATCGACTACTACACGATCCGCGGCCGCTACGACGAGTTCTTCGCACTCCGCCCGGAGAGCCCGACGCTCGAGGGGGCGGAGAACGTCGTGCTGAACGCCGACCACGACGGCGTCCGAACGGCGGAAGGCGCCAAACAGCTCGCCTACGAGTGGCTCTCTGTCGAAGCTTGAACGATCGTCCTTGCGGGCGAGAGACGACGTTGCATTTTCAGGCCGATCGTCGACGACGGAGTGGCGTACGCCGTCGGAACCGATACCGTCGCCGCGCTCGGGGAGGAACGATGACCGGCGAGACACCTGCCCCGGGACGCGGTCGGCGACCGGACGCGCCCCTCCCCACCGGGACCATCCCACGGACGATGGGCCGACTCCGTCTCGATCCGATTCTGATCGTCCCGTTTCTCGTCGCCGGATTCGTCCTCTCGGTCGTCGGCTGGCTCCGTCGCGGCGATCCGATCCCGCTCCTCGAACTCGAGCGAGCGGACGTCGGACGGGACGGGGACGAACGGTTGCTGCGTCCGACTACTCGGGTAGAACGGCCAGTCCGCGCGGCGCCTGGGCCTCGAGTCCCTCCGCCCAGTCGATCTCCACGCGCTCCCAGGAGTCGCCGAAGTCACGCGTTACGAACAGCCCCTGATTGTTCACGCCGTAGACGACTCTGGCGTCGGCTCCTGACGCGAAGACGGCGCGGACGACGCCCTCGCCAGTCGGAATACCGCTGTCGTCGAGGCGTTTCCAGGCGTCCTCGCCCGATTTCCGGTAGACGTACGACTCCGCGGAGCCGGCCGTGTGGGCCGACCCTGCGCCGCTGGCGCTCGAGAGGAGCACCGACTCGGGGTCGCCGGGATCGGGCGCGACGCTCCAGCAGTAGGTGTGCTCGAGGCCCTCCTGGGGGTGGTCCCACGACTCGCCGCCGTCCGTGGAGACGGCGAAACCGTCGCCGGCCGCGGAGTAGACGAGGCCCTCGCGGTCGGCGTGGGTCGCCAGACTGTGGTTGTCCCGGCGCGATTTCGGCGGCCGCTCCTGCCAGCTCTCGCCGCCGTTCGTGCTGAGTACGAACGCGCCGGCCTCGATCCCGACGTAGAGCCGGTCGGGATCGAACGGATCGACCTCGAGCCAGCGGACGTGGTGGGTGTGCGGCCGCGGCGGGAAGAACCAGTCGTCGGCGGAGGGGAGGTCGACCAGCCCCTCGAGGTGCTCCCAGGAGTCGCCGCCGTCGTCGGAGCGATAGACGCGACTCGGCTCGGTCCCGGCGTAGACGACGTCCGGATCGTGGGGACTGATCGTCACCGACATCACGGCGTCGCTCTCGACGTCCTCGGCGTCGCCGTACCCCTCCTCGAGTTCGGTCGTAAAGTTCGTCTCGAGGGATTCGAACGAGTCGCCGCCGTCGGTCGAGCGGAAGAGGCCGTTCTCGAACGTCCCGACGAAGACGCGTTCGGGCGCCTCCGGCGAGGCGGCGACGCACTCGAGGTCGCGTCCTTCGAGGCGCTCCGTCGTCTCCCAGTCCTCGCCGTCGCCCTCGCAGAGGAGCAGTCGATCGCGCATCGCGACGTGGATCGTCGTCATACGCGAGTATAGATCGCTCGTGCCCAGAACCTTTTCCCCGGAACCGTTCGTCGGGCGGGTCGAAATCAGACGATGAGCCAGTAGGCGGCCAGCCCGAGCCCCGCGAGGAGGACCGGGATCCCTACCAGCACGCCGTACTTGATCGCAACGTTGCGCTTGTAGTGTGTCTCACAGACGGCGACGTCCTCGTGTCGATCGAACGTCATCGTGCGCTCGGCGGGTCGCGTACAGCCCCCCATCTGGCACCGTTCCTCGCCCGTGTGAGAACCCATTCGGTCGTCTGTCGCGTTGCGGTCTCCAAATCGCTTTCCGTTTGCGCACCGGCCTCATTCGATGTCCTTCCGTTCGAAGACGATCGCGCTCGCGGCGACGAGGCCGACGGTGACGGCGGCGAGGACGAGGACGCCGGTCCACTCGAGGTCGCCCGCGACGAGGATCTCCGCGGGGTCGAAGTATCGCGAGACGGAGAGGGCGCCGATCCACTCGTAGTCCGTGTCGTAGGTGATCGAGTCGAGGAGGAAGGTGCCGAAGACGACGCCGGCGCCGACGACCTGGGCCCGTCGGATCGAGTCGAAGCTGACCGATGCGAGCAGCCCGACGCCCGCGCAGGCGAGCAGGTAGAGGACGGAAACCCCGTGAACTGCGACTATGTCGGCCAGATCGATCGACTCGTCGACCAGCACGATCCCCGCGTAGATACCCGCGAACGTGACGGCGTTGAGCGCGACGATCGCGGGAACGAATGCGAGAAACTTCTCGACGACGAACCTGGCGCGAGTGATCGGTAACGACAGCAGCATGTCGGCCCGGCCCCGCTCGACCTCGCCCGCGACCGTCGACCCCGCGGCGTAGGCGAAGTAGATCCCGAGGAGGATCACCCAGGCGAACTGGTAGAGCTGCGAGACGAGGTAGCCCTCGATGGTCGTCAGCGTCGTCACGTCGCCGACGAACGCGCGGGCCACCTCCGGCGGCAGCGTCTCGAGGTAGGCGTCGAGTTCCGCCCCGGTCTCGCGGATCGACGGGAACAGCCCGATCGTGAGCGCGACCAGCGCGAGGAGGGCGACCGACAGCAGTGCCGTCCCGCGAACGCGTCGTCCCCACTCGAATCGAGCGATCTCGAGCATCAGGCGTCACCCCCGGGGAGCGTCGGTTGGGGCGCCTCCGCGTCCGTCCCGTCGTAGAAGTGCATGAAGACGTCCTCGAGGGACGCGTCGCGAATCTCGAGGTCCTCGACCGTGTACTCCGAGAGGCGATCGATCAGCGCGTCGAACTCCCGGGAGAACACGAGGTGGTAGGTGCCGCCGTCCGTTTCGAGATCCGGCTCGTCGGCGCTGTCGACGCGCTCGACGCTCGAGACGCCCGGAACCCGAAGCGCCTTCGGATCGGGCGTCTCCGCGAGATGAACCCGGACGACGGTCCCGCTCTCCGCGAGGAGCCCCTCGACCGTGTCGAGTTCAATCAGCCGGCCGTCGCGGATGATCCCGACGCGGTCACAGACGCGGCGGACCTCGCTCAGGATGTGCGACGAGAAGAACGCCGTCCGCCCCCGCTCGCGTTGCTCCTCGAGCAGGTCGTAGAACTCGTTCTGGACCAGCGGATCGAGCCCCGACGTCGGCTCGTCCATGATGACGAGATCCGGATCGTGCATGAACGTCGCGACGATCGCGAGCTTCTGGCGGTTACCGCTCGAGTAGGCCTTCACGTTCCGGTCGAGCGGAACCGGAAAGCGCTCGAGCAGTTCGGCGCGGCGCTCCTCGCCGCGGATGCGGCCGAAGTAGTCGAGGATCTCGCTTCCGGTCACGCGGTCGTAGAAGGCGACGTCGCTCGGCAGGTAGCCCAGGTTGCGTTTCGCCTCGAGCAGTTCGTCGCGGGCGGTCACGTCGTAGCCGAGGAGGCGGGCCTCGCCGCGGGTCGGCTCGAGGAGGCCGAGCAGCACGCGGATCAGCGTCGACTTTCCCGCTCCGTT
The DNA here is from genome assembly GCF_023913515.1 of Natronococcus sp. CG52. NCBI lineage: Archaea > Methanobacteriati > Methanobacteriota > Halobacteria > Halobacteriales > Natrialbaceae > Natronococcus > Natronococcus zhouii. The sequence goes on along the minus strand of NZ_CP099391.1, from coordinate 3,321,176 downwards.
CGGTCCCAGGAAGCCGAAAATCTCCCCGCGATCGACGTCGAAGGTGACGTCCTCGGCGCCGCGAACGTCGCCGTAGTACTTCGTCAATCCCGAGACCTCGATCGGCGGCGTGTTCGCGTCGGTCACGTTCGAAGCGTCGCGCCTCGAGACCTTATATCCGGAGCACCGTTCGGCCGAAGAAGGGGTAGCCGCCTCGTCCTCATTCGACGGCGAACGTCTCCTGATCCATCCGCACCCCGCCGAGCCAGCACTCGAGGGCGACCCAGACCAGGTAGAGGCCGACGAACAGCATGGCGATCCCGTTGAACAACTGCCAGCCGCCGGATCCGGTCAGGAGCTGTGCGAACCCGAGCGTCGTCGACCCGAGCGCGAGCGCCGCCATACCGACCGCGCCGATTCGGGGCCAGCCGACCGTCGCCCCGCCGACCGAGACGCGCTCGCGAACGCCGGCGACGAACAGGAGCGTTCCGACGATCGCGAGCCACCCGGCCAGAAACCCCGTTACGGGTGTCACTCCTCCGAACGCGACGAGTCCGACCGCGAGCAGCATCGTGACGATCCCGGCGCCGGTGAAGCCGTGTCGGACGGTTTCCTTCCGTTCGCTCATCTATTGGATCCACTACACGTGTGGATCCGGTAACGGTTCCGATTTCGGCGTAAAAAGCCCGCAACCGTCCGGGTGGCGGATTCGGCGAGTCAGTCGTCGTCCATCGGCGCGGTGACGGGATCGACGCGCTCGCCGCGCGGCCCCTCGAGGTCGACGCCGGGGAGCAGATCCCGCAGGTAGCGACCGGTGTGGGAGTCCTCGAGGCGCGCGACGTCCTCGGGGGTTCCGGTCGCGACGATCTCCCCGCCGTTCTCGCCGCCCTCGGGGCCGAGGTCGACGACGCGGTCGGCGTTCTTCACGAGGTCGAGTTCGTGTTCGATGACGACGACGGTGTTGTCGTTGTCGGTCAGCCGGTGGAGGACGTCGATCAGCTTGCGCTCGTCCTCGCTGTGGAGCCCCGTCGTCGGCTCGTCGAGCAGGTAGAGCGTGTTTCCGGAGTCCTTCTTCCCGAGCTCCTCGGCGAGCTTGACCCGCTGAGCCTCACCGCCCGAAAGGGTGGTCGAGGGCTGGCCGAGCGTCATGTAGTCGAGGCCGACGTCCTTCAGCAACTGGAGTCGACGGCGGATCTGGCTCGAGGACTCGAAGAACTCGTAGGCCTCCTCGACGTTCATGTCGAGGACGTCGGCGATGGTCTTGCCCTTGTAGGTGACGTCGAGCGTGGCGTCGTTGTAGCGGGCGCCGTCGCACTCCTCGCAGGGGACGTACACGTCCGAGAGGAAGTTCATCTCGATCTTCACCGTACCCTGGCCGCCGCACTCCTCGCAGCGGCCGCCCTTGACGTTGAACGAGAACCGGCCCTTCTCGTAGCCGCGCTGTTTGGCCAGCTTCGTCGAGGCGAACAGCTCTCGGATGTAGTCGAAGACGTTGGTGTACGTCGCCGGGTTCGAGCGCGGCGTCCGCCCGATCGGCGACTGGTCGATCAGCCGGACGGTCTCGATCTGGTCCAGTCCCTCGAGGCTGTCGTGGTCGCCCGGGATGACGCTCGTGTTGTCGTTCATCTCGCGAGCCAGTCCCTTATAGAGCACCTCGTGCATGAGCGTGGACTTGCCCGAGCCCGAGACGCCCGTGATCGCCGTAAAGCAGCCGAGCGGGATGTCGACGTCGAGGTCTGCGAGGTTGTGCTGGCGAGCGCCCTGGATCGTGAGCGCGCCGTCCGGATCTCGCCGCTCGTCCGGGACCGGGATCTGCCGGCGTCCGGAGAGGTAGTCGCCGGTGACCGACTCCTCGCAGGCTTTGACCTCGTCGACGGAGCCGTTGACGACGACCTCGCCGCCGCGCTTGCCGGGCCCGGGCCCCATGTCGATGACGTTGTCCGCGCGGCGCATCGTCTCCTCGTCGTGTTCGACGACGATCAGGGTGTTACCGAGGTCCCGAAGCTCCTCTAAGGTGTCGAGCAGGCGGTCGTTGTCCCGCTGGTGGAGCCCGATCGAGGGCTCGTCGAGCACGTACAGCACGCCGACGAGGCCCGAACCGATCTGCGTGGCGAGTCGGATGCGCTGGCTCTCGCCGCCCGACAGGGTCGAGGCCTCGCGGTCGAGCGTGAGGTACTCGAGGCCGACCTCGCACATGAAGCCGAGTCGCGCACGGATCTCCTTGAGGATCTCCTCGGCGATCACCTTCTCGCGCTCGGTGAGGTCGGCTTCCATCGACTCGAAGTGCTCGAGTGCGTCGCCGATGCTCATCGCGTTGATCTCGGTGATGGCGGTGCCGTCGACGAGCACGGCCCTGGAGGCGGGCTTGAGACGGGTGCCGTCGCAGGCCGGACACTCGGTGACCGACATGTAGTCCTCGATGTGGTCGCGGGTCGAGTCGGAGTCGGTCTCGAGGTAGCGACGCTCGAGGTTCGGAATGACGCCCTCGAAGCGCTTGCGCTTCCGGCGGGTGCCGTTCTTCGTGTGGCGCTTGAACAGCACCTGCCCGCTGGTGCCGTAGAGGAACGCGTCCTGAACGTCCTCGTCGAGCTCCGCGAACGGCGTCGACAGGGAGACGTCGAAGTGCTCCGCGACGGCGTCGAGGCGGGTCTTGTAGTACGAGCGGTTGTAGCTCCAGGCCTCGAAGACGTGTTTGAGCGGTTTGGACTCGTCCTGGACGACGAGCTCCTCGTCGACCTCCTTGGTCTCGCCCAGCCCCTCGCACTCGGGACAGGCGCCATGGGGCGAGTTGAAGGAGAACGAGCGCGTCTCGATCTCCGGCACGTCGATTCCGCAGTGGGTGCAGGCGAGGTCCTTCGAGAACTCGACGACGAAGCGGTCGTCCGCTTCGGTCTCGTCGCCGAGTGCGCCCGTGCTGCGGGACACCTCGCCCAGTCCCGCGGCAACCTCCTCGGAGACGTCCGGGAGGATGGCCTTCAGAACCCCCTCGGCCTCGTCGAGCGCGGTCTCGACGCTGTCGATGATCCGCGGCCGGGCCTCGGTCGAGACCTTCACGCGGTCGACGATCACGTCGATCGTGTGGTCGAAGTTCTCGTCGAGCTCCGGCCTGTCGAGCGTGAGGTCGTGTTCCTCGCCGTCGACCTCCACTCGAGCGTACCCCTCAGACACGAGCTCGTCGAACAGGTCCTCGAAGGCGCCCTTCTGGTCGCGGACGACCGGCGCGGCGAGTTTGGCCTTCGTCCCCTCGGGAAGCTCGAGGATGCGTTCGACCATGTTCTGGGCCGACTGTTCGCCGACCTCGCGGCCACACTCTGGACAGTGGGGCGTCCCGACGCGGGCGTAGAGGAGGCGGAGATAGTCGTGTAATTCGGTCACCGTCCCCACCGTCGAGCGGGGGTTGTTCGCGGCGTTCTTCTGGTCGATCGAGATCGCCGGGGAGAGCCCCTCGACGGTCTCGACCTGGGGCTTGTCCATCTGTCCGAGGAAGTTCCGGGCGTACGCCGAGAGGCTCTCGATGTAGCGGCGCTGGCCCTCGGCGTAGATCGTCTCGAACGCCAGCGAGGACTTCCCGGACCCGGAGAGTCCGGTGACGACGGTGAACTCCTCGCGGGGAATCGTGACGTCGAGATCCTTGAGGTTGTGCTCCTCTGCCCCTCGAACCTCGATGTGCTCCTGACTCATGTGTAGCCCCGAACGATGGCACGGACCGGTGATCGATCTGACAGTCGGTTCATTATACCCGAGTCAAGGGTTGGAGGAACTTAACGCGTCTGAAAGCCCAATGGCGTGGGGCGTGCTAACAGCGAGCAGCTGATGGTGACCCAAGTGACTTCGGTCAGAAGCCCTAACGGTTCGGTATGAGCGACGACACCGGAACCGCGCTCTCCGTCGGGGAGTTCGTCGAGTACTGCCGGACGCAGGCCGGCCTGCTCTCGGGACGCGTCGAGACGATGACCGACGAGGCGAACGCGTTGCTCGACGAGATCGACGAGGAGCTCGCCGAACTCCGCTCGGAGCTCGAGGACCAGTCGGGAGACACGCCGCGAACGGCCCGTCCGCCGTCGGCGACCGGTCCGGACGAGGAGCCCGACGTCGACGCCCTCGAGGCGACCGGCCGGGACGTAGAGGAGAAACAGCTGCTGGTCGACGCCAAGCAGGCGCGGATTCGGGCCTTCCAGGAACTCGCGGCGGAGTACACCGACCTCGCCGAGGAGCTGCAAGCCGACGTCGAGGACGGTCAGCAGGCGCTGACTCGCGTCGTCGAGTTCGAGGCCGAGGCCGACGCCCCGGCGTACTTCGACGACCGGCAGACGGTGTGCGAGGCGGCCCTCGAGGCGCGCGACGACGCGGAGGAGTAGGCCCGATCGCGGCGTCCTCCGGACTCTGGTTCCGGTATCGCCAGGCGTTCGACCGCTCGTCGCGACCGTCGACAACGTCTTTTACTCGAGCACGCGAACCGTCTCGTATGTCCCCGACGACCCACAGGTGCACCTGTGGCGCGACGCTCCGGTTCAGACAGGACATGGCGAAAGAACGGGGCGGCGTCCGCCGCAACTGGAAGTGCAAGGACTGCGGGACGCCGGTTCCCGGTGTAGTTGCCGAGCGGCTCAGCCATCAGCACCCGTCCTGACGGACCGTCGCGCGACTCGAGTCGCCGCCGTCTCGAGAAGCGTTCTCGAGCCGTCCAGTTCTCCCGTAGCCGGTAGGTGCGTTCGAAGGAGTCGTCGCAATAACCGCCCACAGGATTATTCCGCCCGCTCACCTAGAGCGGCTGATGGCAGACGACAAAAAGGGCCGAGACAAGCAAGCGGACGACGAAGAGCGGCGCCAGCGAGAGCGGGAACTCGAGGAAGCGCGTGACCGGGCCGACGAACCCGAACCGGTACACGACGAAACCGGCGATAGGCTCGGGAGCTTCGACGAAGTTCTCGAGAACCAGGAATATCCGACGACGACGGACGAAGTGATAGAGTCCCACGGCGAACACGAGATCGAAACGCGAGAGGGGTGGAAATCCATCGGCGAGGTGCTCGAACCGGTCGATAACGAACGGTACGACTCCGCTACCGACGTCCGAGACCGGATACAGGGCCTGATACATCGCGGATGAGTGCGTCGGATCGAGCGACACCGTCTCCCTATAGTACCAACTGAAACGATTTACACGCCGATCGCACTGTCCGCGGTTCTCGCTTGCTTCGCTGGCTCCGAACCGCGCTCCCGTCGCGCGATCGAGTGTGCATTGACTTTCAGTAGCTACTATATTTCGCCGACTCTCGCTCCGATCAGTATCCCACCCGTCCGTATCGCCACTGGCGGACATCTATCACCGGCAACACCCTCGTTTGGACGCCCTCTCGGCCGACGGAACCCGAACCGTTATCGGCTCACCGACGGGACCGATAGTATGGTCCGCGTCGACGACTACACTCACCACACCGGCCGCCACTGTGGCTCGACGTCGCTTCGGAACCTCTCCGGCCACTACGGCTGGGGCTACGACGAGGAGACCTGCTTCGGGCTCGCCGCCGGACTCGGCTTCACGTACTTCGAACTCCCCGAGAGCCCGCACCGGGCGTTCTTCGGCCGACCGCCGCGCCTCGAGCCCGCCTTCTTCGACCGACTCGCGATCGACGTCGAGTCCCACGAGGGCGACGGCTGGGAGACGACGCTCGAGCGGATTCGCGCCGCCGTCACCGCCGACGATCCGGTGCTGGTCTTCACCGACATCTACTACCTCGATTACTTCGGGACGGACACCCACTTCGCGCCCCACGCGCTGCTCTGCGTCGGTGTCGACGAGGAGCGGGGAACGGCACTGCTCTCGGACAGCGAGTTCGACGAGCTACAGGAGGTCCCCCTCGAGCGACTCCGCGCGGCGATGACGTCGGATCACGTCCTCCCGCTTCGGAACCGTCACCTCGTGGTCACCGATCCCGAACCGGATCGCACCGTGGCGGACGCCGCACCCGAGGCGGTCGCCGAGATGGCCCGTTCGATGCTCGAGCCGAGCGAGCGGGATCGGGGCGTCGCCTTCGGTACGCAGGGGATCGAGTCGATTCGCCGACTCGCCGACGACCTTCCGTCGTGGACCGCCCTCGAGGACCCGCAGTGGACGGCCCGCTTCGCCTACCAGAACGTCGAGCGGCGGGGAACCGGCGGGGGCGCGTTCCGCCGGCTGTACGCCGATTTCCTCGACCGCGTGATCGACGCGGCACCGGCGCTGCCGGACGATGCGCCGTCGCGAATGCACGCCATTGCAGCCGACTGGACCGCCGTCGGGGAGACGCTCGAGACGGCGAGCGAGCGAGACGATCCCGACGCGATGGAGCGGGCGCTGGTCGATGCCAGCGAGTCGATCCGCGAGATCGCGGATCGCGAGACGCGGTTGTACGAGGAGCTTCGGTCCGAACTCGGCTAATTCGGCTCGCGTTCAGAGATCTCCCCGGAGGATTACGTTGTCGTCGTCGATCGTCGCGACCATGTCCTCCGTCACGAGGTAGTCCTCCTCGTCCTCGCCTTCCCAGCCGACCTTGGCGAGCAGGTGTTCCGCGACGCTCGGATTGGGGTCGACGGACGCGCGCTTGCCCTCGACTTTCGCGACGATTCCGAGCTCTTTTCCCTCGCTGTCAATCACTTTCTTGCCAACTTCGTCGTCAGTCAGTGTGGCTACCATATCGCGATCCTTCGAGAGGAGGGGGGATAATCGCGGTGCCGTCTCGTGCCGGCCACGGTAGCTGCACACGCGGCCCGGGTTATTTAGCGTTCGCCGGCGTGAGTACTGCTAGCAGTTCGATTCCGCACTCCCATGACCAGTACACTCGAGATCAGCGACCACCTCATGGAACGACTCGACAGCCACCGCGAGGAAGGACAGTCCCGCGAGGAGTTCGTCGAAGAACTCGTCTCGATCTACGAGACCGAAGGGACGTTCATGCAGGAGGGCTACTCCGAATGACCGACGATCACATCCACGGATCCCGCGACTCCGTCGGTACCGGGGCGAACACGCCGAGACGACGCGATGGCCCTGAAACCGATTAAGCCGGACCGAGAGGCGCTTTCGGGGCGGATCGAACGGTTGTGGGGGACCCACACGGGTGCGCAACTGCTTGGACAAACTCATTAGGGGGCGAGACAGTTTCGAGACCATGAACGAGCGTTACGATGTAGTAATCGCCGGGGCCGGTCCCGCCGGTGCCCAGTGCGCCCGCGACCTCGCGACGAGAGGCTACGACGTTGTGGTCCTCGAGACGGAGTCGGAAGACGAGTTCCCGCGCCAGAGCAACAAGTCGACGGCGGGGACGTTCCCGTCGATGATGGCCTCGTTCGGTATTCCCGACGACGTCGTGATGCAGTACACCGACAAGGTCGTCCTCGAGTCGCCCTCGAACCACTACGTCCAGGAACAGTCGGGCGCGGTCCTCGAGTTCGCGGACTTCAAGCGATTCCTCGTCGAAGACGGTCGCGAAGACGGCGCGGAGTACCGGTTCGACGCCCGTGCGACTGCCCCGATCGTCGAGGACGACGAACCCGTCGGCGTCACCTACAACGGCGACGAGGAGATCTACGGCGAGATCGTCGTCGACGCGACCGGACCGGCCGCGCCGATCGCGAAGAAACTCGACGTCAGCGACCTCCGGCGGGAGAACCACGCCATCGGCATCGAGTACGAACTGGAGGGGATCGAGGTCGACCGCCCCGGCTTCGCAGACCTCCACGACGCCATGATGCTCCGGCTGGATCACAACATCGCGCCCGGCGGCTACTCCTGGATCTTCCACACGGGCGAGGACACCGCCAAGGTCGGCGTCTGTTACCTGCAGAACGACAGCCACGAACAGTACGCTCGAGACGATTTCAGTATCGACGACTACCTCACTCACTGGCTCGACACCGACCCCCGATTCCGAAACGCGTCGCGAATCGAGGGCAAGCAACACCGCGGTTCGGCCCACCTCCAGATGCCGGGACGAATTCACACCGACCGCTTCATGGCGATCGGTGACACCGTCCCGACGGTCGACCCGCTGTGGGGCGAGGGGATCCACACGTGCATGAAGTCCGGCCGGATGGCCGCGGCCGCCGCCGACAGCTGTCTGAAACACGGCAACGTCGAGCCGACCGCCGAGAACCTCGACGTGTACGACTCGCTCTGGCACAAGAAGGTCGCCCCGAACGTCAAGCGGCGGCTGCTGATGACGCAACTGCTCTATCTGGCGGAGAACGACCGCTACGACAAGTTCATGGCCGACCTCCACCGCCTCGACGAGGAGACGCTGGCGAGGGCGAACGCCGGCAACCCGCTGGCGATTGCGAAGCTGTTCGGTCTCGAGGACGCCTCGCTGCTGGCCCGCTTCGCGAAACAGCAACTCGACCTCGAGCTACCGTGGTAACCGTCCGCTGACCGCCCGTCGACGCCGAACCGACTCGGTCCGATTCGAAGCCGGGCGCGGTGCGCCGTTCCGGCGCCCGACCCTCGGGTCGGGCCGCTGCTGATTTACCTCGTTGGATCGACAGGACGACAGCGATGTCCCTTCACCAACACCTCGCGCTGGTGTTCGTCGCCGGACTCGTGACGGCGCTCGCAACCGGGATCGGCGCGCTTCCGTTCTTCTTCTTCGACGGGATCAGCGATCGTCGAAACGTCGTTCTCTGGGGGCTCGCGTCGGGGATCATGATCTCAGCGTCGGTGTTCGGCCTTCTGGATGAGGGGGTGGCCGAGGGAACGGCGCTACAACTCCTCGCCGGCGTCCTCGTCGGTGTCGCGCTCGTCGTCGTCGCGCGAGACATCCTCTTCGATACCGACATCGACCCCCGCGAGTACGAGGAGGCGGATTTCAAGAAACTCGTCCTCATCCTCGGAATCCTGACCGTCCACAGCTTTCCGGAGGGAGTCGCTATCGGCGTCTCCTTCGCCGACCTCGGTCTCGAGGACGGGGTACCGTTCTTCGGCGTCACGGTCCCGCTGCTCGCGATCTTCATGACGGTCGCGATCTCGATTCACAACGTTCCGGAGGGGACGGCGATTTCGATCCCGCTGTCGTCGCTGGGCGTCGCCAACTGGAAGCTGGTCTGGTGGGCGGTGTTCTCGAGTCTCCCGCAGCCGATCGGCGCCGTCCTCGCGTTCGCGTTCGTCCGGTACGCCCGCGAATTGCTCCCGTTCGGCTTCGGCTTCGCCGCGGGTGCGATGATCTATCTCGTTCTCTCGGAGTTCATCCCCGAAGCGCTGGACGTCGGTCGCGAGCTTCCTCGCGGCGGGAAGCCGGAGCTGGTGGCCGGGATCCTTACTGGCGCGCTGGTCATGGCTCCGCTCGCCTTCTTTTGATCGGACTCGGCGAACTCGAATCGGACGCCGCCGTCCCGTGCTCTCGACGTCACTCGTTCGCAGCTAACAGCTCTGCGCTGGTCGCGACCGTCGCAAACTCGCCCTCGAGCTGCGCCAGCGCGGTTCGGTGGATCGTCTCGGCGTCGAAGCGCTCGCCGTCGAACTCGCGGCCGAAGGTCGCCGTCGCGTCGGCGGCGACGGTTACGCCGAACCCCAGGTTCTCGGCCATCCGGGTCGTCGTCGAGACGCAGTGGTCCGTCGTGAGCCGACGACGACGAGTCGCTCGAGGCCCCGTTCGCGGAGTCACGGCTCGAGCTCCGTCCCGACGAACGCGCTGCTGACGTCCTTCGCGAACGTCGGCTCGTCCTCGAGCGTCCGCTCTGGGACCCATGTAGAAGTATTGACATAAAACGAGTCGGTTATACTCACTCGTTACTCATGAAGGGAACGGAGCCCGTACGTGCGGTTCGGCCGTCTGAACGCCACGTCTCTGTACGACGACTCCCACTCGATCACCCCATGTCACCAACTGACGCCCCCTCCAGAGCGGAACTGACTGCCGACTTCGAGCGCGAACTCACGGACCTGATTGCGAGCGCGTTTGCCCGCGGTGCGACCGTCGAACGTACGTGGGAGATCACCGTTCCCGTCGCCGATGCGCCGGATTGGACGGTCACGGTTCAACGGACCTACTCCGACGACGAGTCGCCGTACGAGCCCGAACTCATCGACGAGTAACTGATCGGCCGCTCCGTCGAGACACCGAGCGTGAGAATCCGTCGTTTCAGAATTAATTTCTGGATAGTGATCCCCGCGGGACACTCGTAATATCACATAGTTAACTACTCCGGTGGACTTAAGAGCGTACCCTGCATCGGAGTAGCCGGACTCTGCTGAAGTCGTGGGACGAGACGAACGAGTCGGTATTCGCTGCCGTAAGCCGAGCCGGAAAATGTCATGAAGTCCAACGTAATCGACCCCGACGCTCGTAGTACTTCCGAAGGAGTTTCCCCGACGACCGTGTTCAAGGCGCTATCCCATTCACGCCGTCAGCACCTGCTGCGGTATCTCGTCCAGAAACCGGGTGCGGTCGCCCTCGGGGACGTCGCCGAATACATCGCCATCGAGGAGGGAGAGCTGACGCGGGACCGCTACGAACGGCTTCTCACCGGTCTCTGTCACACCCACGTTCCGCACCTGACCGACGCCGGACTCCTCCGGTACGATGTCGACCGCGAGACGGTGTCGCTGCAGGTCGAGTCCGACTCGCTGGTCCCCTACCTCGAGCTCGCGCTGTCAGCCCCGTCCGAATAACCGCGCCGTTCCCGCCGCTGTAATCGACTCGTGATGCCTTTCGTCCGCGGAGTTATCTCGCGCTCGAGTCCGCGCAACACGAGACGGTCCGTTGCGGTCCGTCCGCTCGTACCGGCTCACACCGTCTCGGGCAACCACCCGCCGTCGACCTCCACGTTCTGCACCCACCTTTTTACTTCGTCGAGGCCTCTCGCTCGCTCGGCGCAAGCGCCGCGCACCGCTCGAGACCCGCTCCTCGGAAAAATCTGGACCAAAAACATCCCGCGGCGCGACGCGCCGCGGTCCGACCGCTCGTACCGGCTCACACCGTCTCGGGCAACCACCCGCCGTCGACCTCCACGTTCTCCCCGCTGACGTACCCGCTGTCGGGATCGAGGAAGAACAGCAGCGGATTGATCAGGTCCTCGAACGAGGCAGGTCGATCCCGGGGGAGTTCCTCGGGGAACTCGTCGGAGTTCTCGACGACGTACGGCGAGATGGCGTTGACCGTGATCCCGTCGTCCCGCGTGTCGGCCGCGAGCATCCGCGTGAACATGAGTACGCCCGCTTTCGCCACGAAGTACGGGAAGTTCGTCGG